>NZ_DATJCS010000015.1:0-113058 GCF_035497915.1 Pseudomonas sp. | reverse complement strand
CCAGTGCGGTACTTCACGAACTTGGGGCTGCCGGCCATTGCGGTGCGGCAGGAATATATTCATCGAACCGCCGTGTACGTGACCCGTATGCACGGTGGTGTGGGAGGAGAGGCGCCGTGAGGCGTCTCCCTATCCCGATTAAGTAGTCTGGGTCTTTCGTATGGAGTTCGAGTTCTCTGAAGGGCGAATCGGCCCATTAAGCCAAGGTATGACAAGGAAAAGAGTACGCTCCGTACTTGGTGGGGATTTTGTTGAGTTTCGGAAGACGGAGTTCTCTAAGAACACGACCGATGCATACGATGAGATTGGCGTGCACGTCTATTACGCTAGTAATGAGCTGATCAAAGGGGTGGAGTTATTTCCTGCGTCCGCCACGCTAATCTACAAAAGTCTTCAGGTGTTTTGCTACAGGTGTACCGATTTATGCGCTCTTCTTAATGAGCTTGGCGTATGCTATTTGGAGCACGGCTCTGACCTTATAGTGATTGATAGCCAGATTAGGCTGTATGTTCCTGATAAGTGCCATGATGATAATGCGAGAGTCGAATCGGCTTATGTCTCTCTGGCTTGAAAATTGTTTCTTCAAGAAGCTTAACCATTCATTCAAGTCGACCCGATAAAGCGGTCGGCTTAACTCAACGCTATACGCTGGAGCTACATGGACGAGATATTCAGCCTAATCCTCCGCTTCCTAGGCAACGTAGTAGCCGACCTACTAATGGGAACCTTCTTTTACGCTATAGGTTGGCCTTTTGTGAAAGCAGCTACCCTTGGAAAATATCCAAAGCGCGAGTGGCTAAGCGGATCAAAAAATGAGGCTTACGTATGCTGCGTAGGAATTTTCGTGTTTGCCACCTTGCTAATGGCCGCTCTACGCCAATTCAGCGTATAGCAATGCGCTCAACACCGTTCGCTTCGCTCAACGCAAAAGCTGTGCTTTGCCTGCCCGTTAGCTTAATCGTTTATTGGAAGGATCCATGAGAATATCTTTCACCCTGCTAGTTTTCCTTTCTGTTGCGCTGCAATCGATAATTACATGGTATTGGCGGGAAACTCCGGCCGTGCCGGAGTTTGAGAGGTTTTTCCGGTCTTTCTACGGTGAAGTACCAGCATGGTCGTCCTTCGCATTCTCGCTCGGTAGCTACTGGATCGTCGTGCCGATACGACCACCATTATTGTGGTAGTTGCTCTAGTTCGGGGGTCGCGTAGGCAGCACTTGGGGAAACTTGCGGCCGCCAGTCTCGCGCTAACTGCTTTGATGGTTTACGCCATGTACCCTTTACACCTCATGCTGAGCCAGGGTGTATGATCGCAAAGATACTTAACCAGTAGTTGTTGTACGTCCCGGGCCACCGGACGCCCATTTCGCTATGCTACATTGGCGCCGCTAAAAAATGGCGTTATGCAGATTACAGGACCGGCCAAAGCATGGCCTCCACCGGACTGCCTACGCGTTGCTACTGCGGTGTTATGCGTCTTTGACGATATTTACAACGGAAGGAGAGTTAAAATGATCACCGCTATCACGACGTTCCAGTTGCCAAAGCCGATTACGCGAGAGGAAGCGTGAAGCATTTTCCTGAGTACGGCTCCAAAGTATCAGGGCGTATTGGGCCTTTTTCGCAAGTCCTATATCTTGTCGGAAGATGGGCGTACTGCTGGCGGAGTCTATCTCTGGCGCTCTCGTGCTGACGCAGAGGCGGTTTACACCGAGAGCTGGAAGAATTTTGTACAGGAGAAGTACGGCACGGCTCCTTCAATTACGTACTTTGACAGTCCTGTTGTAGTTGACAATGTTACGAACGAAGTTCTAACGGACGAGTAACATTGGGAATGCGCATTCGACTGTTTTTGGCAATGTAGACGCATAATTCGTTGCTGAATCCGGAAGCGCGAAAAAAGCTTGCCGCTCCGCAGACTATGTCGCGTGCCTGTTAGCGCGGCGAGGCGGTATTTATTTCTGGTCGGAATGCAGAATATGGAAGCTGGTTTGGTCACCGTAAGTTTGCTTTCTCATCCGAAATCATCGGCGCTGGCAACGGGTCCGCCGTATCGCTTGTGCAAGCTTGTGCCCGAGCATCGCCAGGCAGATGCGCCGTGCA
The DNA here is from genome assembly GCF_035497915.1 of Pseudomonas sp. Lineage (GTDB taxonomy): Bacteria > Pseudomonadota > Gammaproteobacteria > Pseudomonadales > Pseudomonadaceae > Serpens. The sequence goes on along the minus strand of NZ_DATJCS010000015.1, from coordinate 110,956 downwards.
TGGGTGCGTTAAATTGTCGCTCATTGCGGGCTTGCCAGTTTGCCCTGCGTAAATACAACATTCTCCGGTTAACTCTGTCAGCCCGACAAAGAGATGCTTGGTACGGTGGCTACGCTATTGCCAATAAACCCAGCGCAATAGTGCTATGGGCGAATCCCCGTGGAGCACAAGGAGAGAACCATGCAGGAACAACAACGCTTGCGCGTCAAGAAGGCCCATTCCACCGCGACAGACTCACGCCAGGCTGCAACAGAACTGGCGGAGCGGCTGGAGCAGGCTGACGCCAATCTGGTCATTTTCTTCTGCTCCCCCCGCTACGATCTCGATGTTTTCAGCGCGACCTTGCAAGAGCGCTTGACCTGTCCGGTCATCGGCTGCACCACAGCGGGCGAGATCACGTCCGAGCTGGGCTATATCGAGGGTGGGGTCGTCGGGGTGAGCCTGGCCTCGGACGAGCTGCATATTCATCCGCGCCTGATCCATCCGCTGGATAACTTCGGTCTGGAAGAGGCCGAAATCCTGGCCCGCGATCTGCGCGGTTCCCTCAACCTGGCCGACGATTTCGACCCCGGCAAGATGTTTGGCCTGTTGCTGGTGGATGGCATGTCGATGCTGGAGGAGCAGGTTACCGCTTCCCTCCATAGCCAGTTGAGAGGCGTCTCCATCATTGGCGGCTCGGCCGGCGACGATCTCAATTTCGGTGAAACATTCGTGTACTGGAACGGGCGTTTTCTGAAGAACGCCGCGATCTTCACGCTGTTCGAGACCACCTTGCCGTTCGAGACGTTTCAGACTCAGCACTTTGAAACGACGGAAACCCGGCTGGTGATCACCGAGAGCGATTGCGCGACCCGGACCGTGATGGAGATCAATGGTGGCCCCGCCGCCGAAGAGTACGCCAGAGCCGTGGGCCTGGAGGTAACGGAGCTGACGCCGCAGATCTTTGCGGCCTATCCGGTCATGCTCCGAATCGGTGGGGAATACTTCGTCCGCTCCATCCAGAAGGCCAACCCGGACGGCAGCCTGACCTTTTACTGCGCCATCGACACCGGCCTGGTGCTCACCGTCGCCAAGGGACATGCCTTGCTGGACAACCTTCAGCAGCACCTGGAAAAAGTGCGCCGGGAGGTACCCAACCTCGAGCTGGTGCTGGGCTGCGACTGCATCCTGCGCCGCCTGGAACTGCAGCAGAAAAACCTCACCCAACTGGCGCCTGACGCACTCGGCGGGGCGAAGTTCATCGGCTTTAGCACCTATGGTGAGCAATACAACGGTATTCATGTGAACCAGACCCTGACTGGCCTGGCCCTGGGGAGCTGAAACATGACTGCCGATGAGCGCATCGCCCGCCTGGAAAAAGAACTGGCGGCACAAAAAAAAATCACCAAAGTCCTCATGGAGCGCGTGGAGCGCAGCGTCAACGATACGGGCGGCGCCTATTCCCTCTTCGAGCGCAACATCACCTTGCAGCGCAGCGTGGAGGCACGCACCCACGAGCTGGAACGGGTGAACCAGGAACTCCACCGCATGATCAACGAGGCCAACCGTGCCCAGGAGACGGCGGAACAGGCCAACCGCTCCAAGAGCATTTTCCTTGCGAACATGAGCCACGAGTTGCGCACTCCCTTGAACGCCATCATTGGCTATAGCGAGATGCTCAGCGAAGAGGCGCAGGACATGGGCGAGGAAACTTTTGTGGCCGACCTGCAGAAGATTCAATCCGCCGGCAAGCATCTTCTGGGATTGATCAACGACATTCTGGACCTCTCCAAGATCGAAGCCGGCAAGATGGAACTCTATCTGGAGACGTTCGACGTCAGTTCGATGGTGCAGGATGTCTGCACCACCATTCGCCCGCTGGTCGAGAAGAACGCCAACCGCCTGTCGATTCAGTTGCCGGAAAACGTCGGCGAGATGCGCGCCGACATGACCAAGGTGCGACAGATGTTGTTCAACCTGTTGTCCAACGCCAGCAAGTTTACCGAGCAGGGCGAGATCGCCATCAGCGTTGCGCGGGAAAGCAGGCAACGGCAGGAATCGCTGGTGTTCAGCGTTACGGACAGCGGCATCGGCATGACCGAGGAGCAGCTCGGGCGCCTGTTTCAGGCGTTTACCCAGGCGGATGCCTCGACGACCCGGAAATATGGCGGTACGGGACTCGGTCTGACCATCACCCAGCGATTCTGCAACATGATGGGCGGCACCATCGATGTAAAGAGTACGCCCGGCAAGGGCACCACCTTCATCGTACGGTTGCCTGCGACAGTGGCCGAGCAAACCGCCAGCGCCGCCCCGCCCACCGATTCCGCGGGTCAATCGCGCACCACCGATAATTCCCTCGTGCTGGTGATCGACGATGACCCTGCGGTATGCGACATCATCGGAAAGTCGCTGGGCGAGGAGGGGTACAAGGTCGTCTTCGCCAATAGCGGGGCCGAGGGCCTCGCATTGGCCCGCAAGTTGCGACCCAGTGTCATTACCCTGGACGTAATGATGCCCAGCATGGATGGCTGGGCCGTGCTTTCCGCCCTGAAGCAGGATCCTGAGCTGGCGGAGATTCCCGTGGTCATGGTCACCATCGTCGAGGATCGCAACCTGGCCTACACGCTGGGCGCAACGGATTATCTGGTCAAACCGTTCGACCGGTCGCGCCTGCTCAGTGTTATCGAGCGCTACTGCCCTAAGCATGCCGAGCATTTCGTGCTCCTGGTGGAGGACGATGCCATGACCCGGGAAATGACCCAGCGCATGCTGGAAAAGGAAGGCTGGCACGCGGTTCTGGCAAGCAATGGTCGGGAAGCATTGGAGTGCGTCACCAGGCGCCGCCCCGAACTGATTCTGCTGGACCTCATGATGCCCGAGATGGATGGCTTCCAGTTCCTCGACGAACTGGCCAAGCGCCAGGACTGCGACGACATTCCGGTGGTGGTGGTAACCGCGAAGGACCTCAGCCTCGAAGATCGGCAGTTTCTCAACAGCCGTGTCGAACGTACCTTGCAGAAGGGGGCCTATCGGCGCGACGACCTGGTGAACAGCTTGCGCGATCTGGTGCGTGACAGGCATGCCGGCGGCAGCAAGCGCTCCGACCTGAGCGAGACCCGATAATGAAGAAAATCCTGCTGGTGGAAGACAACGAGATGAACCGGGACATGCTGTCCCGACGTCTGGAGCGCCGCGGTTTTCAGGTGGTGCATGCTGCCGACGGCGAACAGGGAATCCGCGTGGCGCTCGCCGAGAAGCCGGATCTCATCATCATGGACATGAACATGCCGGTGCTCGACGGCTGGGAAGCGACCCGGCGCATCAAGGCCAATGCAGAAACTGCCGCGACTCCGGTCATTGCTCTCACGGCACATGCCATGACGGGTGACCGGGAAAAGACCCTGGCAGCGGGCTGCGACGAATACGACACCAAGCCCGTGGAGTTTACCCGCCTCGTCGGCAAGATCGCCGCCTTGCTGGACGCCTGCGAGGGGCCTCAGTGAGGCCTGTCGACTGACACAATTTCGAGAACGGATGAAGCATGGACGCTGACGATATCAGTGCGAAGAAACCCACCATCCTCGTGGTGGATGACACCGAGCTCAATCGCGATCTTCTTTACCGGCGCCTGAAGAAGAATGGCTACCACGTTACCTTGGCGGTGGACGGCCATGACGCCCTCAGCCAGTTGCAAGGCGCCGACTTCGACCTCGTCCTGCTCGATATCATGATGCCGGTAATGAACGGGTATCAGGTCCTGGAAGCCGTGAAGGCGGACCAGAAACTGCGTCATATCCCGATCATCATGATCACCGCCCTGAGCGAAATGGACAGCGTGGTGCGCTGTATCGAACTGGGCGCTGAAGACTACCTGCCCAAGCCATTCAACCCCGTCCTGCTCCAGGCGCGCATCAATGCCTGCCTTGAAAGGAAGCGTGCCCACGATACCGAGCGGCACTACCAGCAGCGTATCGAGGCGCATAACGGGCTCCTGGAAGAGCAAGTCCGCCAGCAGGTGAAGGCACTGTCTTCGGCCCAGATTGCGACCATCTTCGCCATGTCCAAACTGGCCGAGTCGCGCGACCCGGAAACGGGCCAGCATCTGGAGCGCATGCGGGAATATTGCCGTGTGCTGGCCCTAGACCTGAGTAAGACGGACAGATATGCCACGCAGATCGACAGCCGCTTTGTGGACGACATTCACGGCGCCAGCCCTTTGCACGATATCGGCAAGGTCGGCGTGCCGGACATGGTGCTGCAAAAGCCGGGGAAGCTGACCGACGAGGAATGGAAACTGATGCGTACCCACGCGCTGCTTGGCGCGGAAACATTGCGGGCCGTGAACGCGCAGCATCCGGGCAACAGCTTCATTCAGATGGGTATCGAAATCGCCGAGTCTCACCATGAAAAGTGGGACGGCAGCGGCTACCCCTACGGCCTGGCGGGAGAAAGTATCCCCCTTGCAGCGCGCATCCTGGCGCTGGGCGATGTCTACGATGCATTGACTTCCAAGCGCTGCTACAAGGACCCCATGAGTCACGAAAAGGCTGCGGAGATCATCCTGTCGGATCGGGGCCGCCATTTCGACCCGGATATCGTCGATGCATTCATGCGCGTGGAGCACGAATTCATCACTATTCGTGCCGTCTACCAGGAGAAGGGTGTTTCGTCTCGGGCAACCTGTCTTACTGATGCATAAGCAATGACAAGTAGGTCAGGCAACATTGCCTAACGAGCAAACAGGCGCATAACAAGTCACTCGAATTTGCTCCAGCCCAAGCGGGCTTGCACCGGGCGGCTTTTCCGCTGCGCTATAAGGCCGCCGCTTGGCTCAAAGGGGGACAGATTTGAAATCTGTCCCCCTTTTTTCCTTTTCACAGCCATTCGGTGTCGTCGCGCCTTGGCGAGCTCGCCGGGCGAGCGGTTGCGCCGGAAACCGGGTCGCGGCCAGCGGCCCTCCATGCAGTTCATCGCGCGGCCTTGAACGGGGCGCGTGGCGGCTTCCTCCAAGCAAGGCTGGCGTGCGGTATCCGGGCAGCATCGCCCGGGGAGCCGGCATTCATTCGTTTGATGCCATCAAAGGTAGCCCGCATGAATCGAGAAGAGCCGCTCGAACCGCCCCGCCTGTCCCCGTTGAACCGCGAACCGCTGCGTGCGGCCCGCCCGCGGGCCACGCTGCTGTGCCTGTCGCACCTGCGCTGGGGCTTCGTCTACCAGCGTCCCCAGCACCTGATGTCGCGCCTGGCGGCGGACTACGACGTGCTGTTTTTCGAGGAACCGATCTTCGAGGGGCACGCGGCGCCTCGGCTGGAAAGCCATGCCGCCGCCCCGGGGGTGACGCTTCTGGTGCCCCAACTGCCCGCCGGCATGCACGAGACACAGGCGATCCGCGCCCAGCGCGAGCTGCTCGATGGCTACCTGGCGAAGCGGCAGGCGGCCGAGCTGCTGCTCTGGTACTTCACCCCGATGAGCCTGGCCTTCACCGGGCACCTGCAAGGGCAGGTGGTGATCTTCGACTGCATGGACGAGCTCTCGGCGTTTCGCCACGCCCCGCCCGCGCTGGTGGACATGGAACGCCGGCTGATGACCCGCGCCGATGTGGTGTTCACCGGCGGCCACAGCCTGTGGGAGGCCAAGCGCCGGCACCACGCCAACATCCACGCCGTGCCCAGCAGTGTGGATGTCGCGCATTTCGCCGCCGCCCGGCAGCCCTTGCCGGAGCCTGCCGATCAGGCCGCTATCCCGGGGCCGCGGCTGGGTTTCTTCGGCGTCATCGATGAGCGCTTCGACATCCAGCTGCTCAGCGAACTGGCGGCGCAGCGGCCCGACTGGAACATCGTGCTGGTCGGGCCGGTGGTGAAGATCGATCCGGCCACGCTGCCGCGCCTGCCCAACATCCACTACCTGGGCGCCAAGCCCTACGGCGAGCTGCCGAGCTACCTGTCGGGCTGGGACGTGGCGCTGATGCCCTTCGCGCTGAACGAGTCGACCCGTTTCATCAGCCCCACCAAGACCCCCGAGTACCTCGCCGGCGGCCGGCCGGTGGTGTCCACGCCGATTCGCGACGTGATCAAGGGTTACGGCGACAGCGGCGTGGTCAGCATCGCCGCGACACCGCAGGGCTTCATCGAGGCCATCGAGGCGGCGCTGCGCATCGCTCCGGAGGCGGTCGAACGCCTCGCCGACCAGGTGCTGGACGGCATGTCCTGGGACAAGACCTGCGCCACCATCCGGGAGCGGATCGAATGCCTGCGCTGAGCCTGGATGCGGCCGGCGACGGGCGCGTCTACGACTACCTGATCGTTGGCGCCGGCTTCGCCGGCAGCGTGCTGGCCGAGCGCCTGGCGGCGGGGCTGGGCAAGCAGGTGCTGGTGCTGGACCGGCGCGAACACATCGGCGGCAACGCCTACGACCATCTGGACGCCGCCGGCGTGCGGGTCCACCGCTACGGGCCGCACATCTTCCACACCAATGCCCAGCGCATCGTCGACTACCTGTCGCGCTTCACCGAATGGCGGCCCTACGAGCACCGGGTGCTGGCGCGGGTGGACGAGCATCTGGTGCCGATCCCCATCAACCTGACCACGCTGAACACCCTGTACGGGCTGGCCATGGATGAACAGCAGGCCGCGGAATTCCTCGCCCGGCGCGCCGAGCCGGTGGCGACGATCCGCACCTCCGAGGACGTGGTGATCAACCAGATCGGCCGCGAGCTGTACGAGAAGTTCTTTCGCGGCTACACCCGCAAGCAGTGGGGGCTGGACCCCTCGGAGCTAGACAAGTCGGTCACCTCGCGGGTGCCCACACGCACCAACGAGGATGACCGCTACTTCACCGACCGCTTCCAGATGATGCCGTTGCACGGCTACACGCGCCTGTTCGAACGCATGCTCGACCATCCGCGCATCGACCTGCTGCTGGGCACCGACTTCAAGGCGGTGCGCAGGCGCATCGCCTACCGGCACCTGGTGTACTGCGGGCCGATCGACGAGTACTTCGACTACCGCTTCGGCCGCCTGCCGTACCGTTCGCTGCGCTTCGAGCACCAGACGCTGGAGCAGCCGGTGTTTCAGCCGGTGGCGGTGGTCAACTACCCGGCCCCGGACGTGCCCTTCACGCGCATCACCGAGTACAAGCACCTCACCGGCCAGCCGCACCCGTGCACCAGCATCAGCTACGAATACCCCTGCGCCGATGGTGATCCCTACTACCCGGTGCCGCGCCCGGAGAACGCCGCGCTGTATCGGCGCTACCAGGCGCTGGCGGAGGCGACGCCGGGGGTCACCTTCCTGGGCCGGCTGGGCACCTACAAGTACTACAACATGGACCAGGTGGTCGGGCAGGCGCTGGCCCTCTACCAGCGCATCGCCCGGGAGGCGGGCGTCGCCGTGGAAAGCCATGAAGCCGAGTCGGGCTGAGGGCAGGGGAGACGCCGCCGTGTCGACGCGCCTCTTCGCGAGCTTCCTGATGGCGGGCTACGAATGCTCCAGTCACCGGCGCAACGATGGCCGGCGCCTGGACCTGCTCGAATCGACCGGTCATGCGCGCTTTGCCGAGCAGGATTATCGCCAGCTTGCGCCGCTGGGCATTCGCTGCGTGCGCGACGGCCTGCGCTGGCACCTGATCGAGCGCCAGCCCGGCCATTACGACTGGAGCAGCTTCCTGCCCGTGCTGCGCGCCTCGCGATCCTGCAACCTGCAGGTGATCTGGGACCTCTGCCATTACGGCTACCCCGACGACCTCGACATCTGGCGCCCGGCGTTCGTCGAGCGCTTCGAGCGCTTCGCGGCGGCCGTCGCCCGGCTGATGGGCGAGGAGGGCATCGAGACGCCGTTCTTTTCGCCGATCAACGAGATCTCCTTCTGGAGCTGGGCGGGCGGGGCCGAGGCCTATTTCAATCCCTGCGCGCGCAACCGGGGTGAGGAACTCAAGCAGCAACTGGTGCGCGCCAGCATCGCCGCCATCGAGGCGATTCGCGCGGTGACGCCGCAGGCGCGCTTCGTGCAGTGCGATCCGCTGATCAACGTCATCTCCCGCACGCACCGCGTGGACGAAATCGAGGCCGCCGAGGCGTACCGCCAGTCGCAGTTCGACGCCTGGGACCTGCTCACCGGCCGACGCTGGCCGGGCCTCGGCGGGCGCGAGGAGTACCTGGACATCATGGGCGTCAACTTCTACCCGCAGAACCAGTGGTACCTGGACGGCGGCACCAAGCTCGAACGGGACGATCCGCGCTACCGGCCGCTGGTGGGCATGCTCAGCGAAGTGCACCAGCGCTACGGGCGTCCGCTGCTGCTGGCCGAGACCGGCGGCGAGTTCGCCAAGCGCGTGCCCTGGCTGCGCTACATCGGCGACCAGGTGGCCCTGGCGCTGCAGCGAGGCTTGCCGCTGCACGGGGTGTGCTGGTATCCGATGCTCGACTATCCCGGCTGGAACGATGACCGCTACTGCGCCACCGGGGCCTTCGGCTATGCCGACCACGCGGGCACCCGCGCGCCGTTCCACCCGTTGCATGTGGAAATGCGGGTGTTCCAGGCGCGCTTCGCCTCACCCGTGGCCATGAGCGGACACGGCAATGGACACTAGGCCGCCCGGCGGCAACTCCCTGCCGGACCAGCCGGTCCCGTTCCTGTGGCGCTACGTGCGGCGGCGCCCCTGGCATTTCGGCACGCTGTTTGGACTCATCGTCGGTGCCGCCAGTTGCGCGGTGGCGGTGCAGTACGGGATGAAACTGCTGGTCGACGCCATGGCCCTGGGCCGCGAAGCCGGCCGCGTCTGGCCGCCGTTCTTCCTGTTCATCTTCCTGATCGTGGTGGAAAACCTGCTCTGGCGCTCGGCCGGCTACCTGGGCTGCCGCACGGTGGTGAGCAGCGGCGCCGACCTGCGCATCGACCTGTTCAACCACCTCACCGGCCACCCGATGCGCTACTTCTCGCAGCATTTCGCCGGCTCGCTGGCCAACCGGATTTCCTCGGCCGGCGGCGCGGCCGGCGGCATCTATGGCGGGCTGGCCTGGAAGATCATCCCGCCGTGCATCGACTTCGTCGGCGCGGTCATCGTGCTGTTCACCGTGCAGCTGACCATGGGCTTTGCGCTGATCGTCAGTGTGCTGATCGTCGCCACGCTGATCACCCGCATGGGCATTCGCGGGCGCAGCCGGCACATCGAGTACGCTGCCCAGTCCGCCAAGGTGAGCGGCGAGATCGTCGACATGGTGTCCAACGTCTGGTCGATCAAGGCCTTCTCCGCGCGGGAGCGGGAACGGCGCCGGCTGGAGGCGGCCATCGGCCGCGAGGCCAAGGCCCATCGGCACAGCTGGATCTACCTGGAAAACGCCCGGGTGTTCCACGACTTCTGCCTGTCGATCATGGCCGGTGGCATGCTCGGCTGGGCCATCCTGCAATGGCAGCAGGGGCAGATCACCCCGGGCGACGTGGTGATGGTCAGCGCACTGACCTTCCGCATCTTGCACGGCTCGCGGGACCTGGCCCTGGCGCTGGTGGACACCTCGCAGCAGCTCGGGGTAATCGCCGATACCCTGCGCATCATCGTCCAGCCTCACGCGCTGAGCGATACCTCGGTGCAGCTGGACGAAAGCCACGGCAGCATTCGCTTCGTCGACGTCAGTTACACCTACGCCGATGGGCGCAGCGCCATCAAACACCTGTTCGTGGACATTCCGGCAGGGCAGCGGGTCGGCATCGTCGGCCCGTCCGGGGCGGGCAAATCGACGCTCATCAAGCTGGTGCAGCGTCTGGACGACGTGCGCACCGGGGTGATCCTCATCGACGATCGCGACATCCGCTCGGTCAGCCAGGACAGCCTGCGCAAGCAGATCGCCGTGGTGCCCCAGGAGCCGGCGCTGTTCAACCGCACCATCTACGAGAATATTGCCTACGGGCAGCCCAACGCCACCGAGGCGCAGATCATCGATGCGGCCCGGCATGCCTATTGCGACGAATTCATCCGCGCGCTGCCGAAGGGCTACGACACGGTGGTCGGCGAGCGCGGCGGCAGGCTCTCCGGCGGGCAGCGTCAGCGCCTGGGTATCGCCCGCGCGTTTCTGAAGAACGCCCCCATCCTGATTCTCGACGAAGCCACCTCGGCGCTCGACTCCGAATCCGAGGCGCAGATCCAGCTGGCGCTGGACGACCTCATGCAGGGCCGCACCGTGCTGGCCGTGGCGCACCGCCTGTCCACCGTGGCGCGCTTCGACCGCATTCTGGTGCTGCAGGCCGGCGAGCTGGTCGAGGACGGCCCGCCGGATGAACTGCGCAGGGCCGGGGGGGTGTTCCAGCTGCTCTGGCAGGCGCAGGGCATGTTCGAGGACTACTAGGCAGGCGGACGCATGTCGCAGGCCCGACGACCGTTGGGCGGATGAAAGCGATTTCCCCGGGCCTAACTTGTTGCCGTCATACACCGCTGCTTCACTGGGTGCGCTAACAAGAGCGAGCGGTGCCCGCCTCGGGTCGAGGCGCGACACGCCACGCGCGGGAACTCCCGCCACACATGCCCCGTCCATCAGCCAGCCGGCCAGTTCGTCTTTGGTCGCCGGGGGGCCTTTTTTGCTTATGCCTGCCGAATCGTGCGCAACCTGGAACCTGCGCGCGAGGGGCGAGGCATGCCGGATGAAACAGGAATCTCGACAGTTGCCATCAAGGAGGCACGCCAGGATGAAAGCGGAAATCGCTGTACTGGATATTCAAGGAACTCACCGGATCTACACGGAGCTGCACCGGGCAAAGACGCCTGCGGGCACCATCCTGCTGGTCAATGGCTCGCTCTCCACCCTGGCGTCCTTCGCCCAGACCACCCGCTACCTGCAGCCGCATTTCAACGTCGTGCTGTTCGACCTGCCGTATGCCGGCCACTCGCGGCGCCACAACCACCACCAGCGGCTGCTCAGTCGCGAGGATGAGGCAGACATCATCGTCGGGCTGATCGAGCACTTCAAAGCCGACCACCTGCTGTCGTTCTCCTGGGGCGGCATCGCCAGTCTCAAGGCGCTGGCGCGCCGCCCTCGGCACCTGCGCAAGGCGGCGATCTATTCGTTCTCGCCGGTGATCAACGGCGCCATGCTCGACTACCTGGAACGCGGCTCCCAGGTGCTCGGCGCCGGCGACCGCGACGGCATTGCCGCGCTGGTCAACGGCACCATCGGCAAGCACCTGCCGTCGCTGTACCAGCGCTACAACCACCGGCACATCCGTTCGCTGGAACTCTACGAGTACGCGCAGATGAAGTTCCATGTCGACACCGTGCTGCACCACGAAGGGCGCTCCTGCGTCAGCCAGGCCGATGCCATCGACGTTCCCCTGCTGTTTCTCAACGGCGAATGGGACGAGTACACCACTCCCCAGGACGCCCGCCTGTTCGCCCAGCATGCGCGCCACTGCGACTTCCACCGCGTGGCCAGGGCCGGGCATTTCATCGATATCGAACACAAGCGCGCCGGCCTGGAGACCCGCGACGCGGTGCTGGACTTCCTGCTGGCGCCGGCCATCGCGCAGCGTCAGGCGGTGGCGGTCTGAGCGCAGCGTTACTCAGCTTCGACTGCCATATGCCGGGCCAGGGAAGGGGAGGCGTCGCCGGCGTCCGGCCACTGCGTAAGCACCTCGAAACCGTCGTCGGTGACCGCGACCATGTGCTCCCATTGCGCGGAGAGGGAGTTGTCGCGGGTGACCACCGTCCAGCCGTCAGCGAGGCTGCGCACCTGGCGTTTCCCGGCATTCAGCATCGGCTCGATGGTGAAGATCATGCCCGGCTGCAGGCGCACACCGCTGCCGGGGGTGCCGAAGTGCAGCACCTGCGGGTCATCGTGGTAGACGCGGCCGATGCCATGGCCGCAGTACTCGCGCACCAGACCGTAGCCGTCGCGCTCGGCCACGCGCTGGATGGCGTGGCCGACATCGCCCAGCGTGGCGCCCGGCCGCACCGCGCGAATGCCGGCCCACAGGGCTTCGTGGGTGGCTTCCACCAGTTGGCGCGCCGCAGCGTCGGGCTCGCCGACGAAGAACATGCGGCTGGTGTCGCCGTACCAGCCATCGCGGATCACCGCCACGTCGATATTGACGATGTCGCCGTCGCGCAGCACCTGGGCGGACGGAATACCGTGGCAGACCACCTGGTTGACGGAGGTGAGGATGGTCTTCGGGTAGCCGTGGTAGCCCAGGTTGGCGGGAATGCAGCGCTGCACGTTGACGATGTACTCGTGGCACAGCGCATCCAGTTCGACCGTGCTGACGCCGGCCTGCACGTGGGGCGCGATCATCGCCAGCACCTCGGCGGCCAGCCGGCCGGCCTCGCGGGCGCAGGCGATTTCCTGCGGCGAGTGCAGGGGAATGCGCCGGCTCATCAGTTTTCTCCCGCCGCGTGCGGCAGCGGTGGCTCCGCCGGCAGCGCGCACAAGCGCCCGATATCCAGTCCGCCCTGCTGCTCGGCGCGAATCAGCAGGCGGGACAACTCGCGGTAATCCAGGTCCGGATACAGCTCGGCGAGCATCCCCAGGCGCATCCAGTGCTCGGCCTGGGCGTTGATCGACCGGCTGAGCGCAACGCTGGCGGTGCGCAGGTTCTCGTGCATGCCGTCGGAGATTTTGACGATTCCCATGAAGCGCTCCGTATATGAAATGTATACGGAGCGTAGCTTAATCGTACGCATGGCCGCCGGCAATCCTGCGCCAGCATGGACAAGCCGAGACCGGCCGTTACAATGGCCGCCGCGTTACCGGTCGCAGCCTACCCGGACAAAACAAGGACACCCATGATGAATGCTCTGTTGATCTGCTCCGGCGGATTCGACTCCGTGACCCTGGCCTATCGGCTGGCGGCGGAGCAATCCCTCGGCGCCCTGCTGACCTTCGACTACGGTCAGCGCCACCGTAAGGAAATCGACGCCGCCCGCCTGGCCGCCCAGCGGCTGGCCGTGCCCCATCTGGTGATGGACATCGGCCAGATCGGCCGCCAGCTCTCCGGCTCCGCCCTCACCGATGACATCGCCGTCCCCCACGGGCACTACAGCGAAGAGACCATGAAGGTGACGGTGGTGCCCAACCGCAACGCCATCATGCTCACCATCGCCTTCGGCGTGGCCGCCTCGCGCGGGCTGGATACCGTGGCCCTGGCCGTGCACGGCGGCGACCACTTCATCTACCCCGACTGCCGCCCCGACTTCATCCGCCTGTTCGGCGAGATGCAGGCCCGGGCGCTGGACGGTGTGGCCGAGGTGGCACTGCTGGCGCCCTACGTGAACGCCGACAAGACCGAGATCGCCCGTGACGCGGCGCGCTTCGCCGTGCCGGTGGTCGATACCTGGTCGTGCTACGAGGGCGGCGAGATCCACTGCGGTCGCTGCGGCACCTGCGTGGAGCGCATCGAGGCCATGGCGCTGGCCGGCGTGCCCGACCCCACGCCCTACCAGGATCCGCAGTACTGGCGCGAAGCGGTGGCGAGGGTCAACGCATGTACACGATAAGGAAAGAATTTCACTTTTCCGCCTCCCACCAGCTCAAGCAGATGCCCGACGGCCATCCCTGCGCCCGCCTGCACGGCCACAACTATGTGGTGGTGATCGAGCTCAAGAGCGAGCGGCTCGATCATTACGGCTTCGTGCGCGACTACCTGGAACTGAAGGCGTTCAAGGACTACATCGACGACACCCTCGACCACCGCCACCTCAACGAGGTGCTGGGTGACGCATGCACCACCGCCGAACGCCTGGCCCGCCACCTGTACGACTGGGCCCGCGCCCGCTGGTCCGAGGTGAGCGCGGTGTCGGTGTCGGAGACGCCCAAGACCTGGGCGGAGTACCGGCCGTGATCGCCATCAGCGAGATCTTCGGCCCGACCATCCAGGGCGAGGGCGCGCTGATCGGCATGCCCACGGTGTTCGTGCGCACCGGCGGTTGCGATTTCCGCTGTAGCTGGTGCGACACCCGCTACGCGGTGGACCCGGTGTTCCGCGCCGACTGGCAGGCCATGGACGCCGAGATGATCCTCGCCGAGGTCAACCGGCTGAGCGGTGGCGAGCCGATTCTGGTCACCCTGTCCGGCGGCAACCCCGCCTTGCAACCGCTGGAAACGCTGCTGCAGCGCGGCCACCGGCAAGGCCACCGCTTCGCCATGGAAACCCAGGGCAGCAAGACTCAGCCGTGGTTCGGCGCGCTCGATTACCTGACCCTCAGCCCCAAGCCGCCGTCCTCGGGCATGCCGTTTCGCAAGGAGCGCTTCGACGCCTGCCTGGCCGCCGTCGGGGCCGATACCCGGGTCAGTCTCAAGCTGGTGATCGCTGACGAGGCGGATTACCAGTGGGCCAGAGCCCTGGCCGCCGATTACCCCGATCTGCCGCTCTTTTTGCAGCCCTGCAATCCGACGCCGGCCACGCCCGAGCAACCCGAGCGGGAGGCCGATATCCAGGCCCTCAACGCGCAACTGCGCTGGCTGGTTGAGCGCATCGCCGCCGATCGCTGGTACCGGCCCCGGGTGCTGCCGCAACTGCACGTGCTGATCTGGAACAACGAGCGGGGCGTGTAGCGCCGTCGTTAATGGCGCGTGAGGCTCGCCAGAAACCGCTCGATCTCGGCGTTGACCGGCTCCGGATCGGTGACCGGGCCCATGTGCCCGAGCCCGGGAAAGTCGACCCGGCGCACGTCGGGCAGGGCGCCGGCCAGCAGGCGGGCCACGGCCAGTGACGAGGCGGGTGAGCGCTGGCCGGTCATGTACAGCACCGGCATGTCCAGGCGGTGGAAGGCCTCCAGCGGGGTGGGGTCCCGGGTCAGCGCATGGGCCCAGTGCGGAATATTGACGATGCTGGCCAGGATGGCCGGCCTGCGCTCCTTCGGGATCTGTTGCCACGCGCCGGGTTCCATCCAGTAATCGATGAAGCACTCGGCGGCAGCGCTCGGGTCGTTGGCCTCCAGCGCGCGGGTGGCGGTGGTGACGGTGCTGCGGATGCCATCGGCGGCATTGGGTGGCGGCGACTCGGCGTCGAGCAGGGAAAACAGCGTCGGCTCGTACAGCGCCAGGGCGCGCACCTTCTGGGAATGACGCAGCGCGGCGAGCAGGGCAATGGCGCCGCCATAGGAGTGGCCCACCAGCACCAACGGCGGCCGGGCGCGCAGCAGCAGCGGTTCGATCAGGTCGACCTCGTCGGCCAGGGTCAGCAGCCGGCCGCCACCCCAGTGCGGCGTCTTGCCGGCGCCGTAGCTGTCCGGCGCGAATACCCGGTAATCCCCAGACAGCCGCTCCATGAGGCTGCGCCACTGGCTCGAGCTGCTCGCATTGGCGTGGAAGCAGAGCACTCCGCAGCCGTCGCCGGCGGTGCGGAAGAAAGGTTCGACAGGCGTCATGCGCGCCTCCGCAGGCCCGCTATTTCGCGTGTTGCGCGTAGCTGACCATCAGGTTGCGATAGTCGGGAATATGCTTGGCGAACAGGCTGCCCAGGCCCTCGACGTCGTTGCGCCAATCGCGGTGCAGCTCGCAGGCCACGCCGAACCAGCTCATCAGTTGCACCCCTGCGGCACTCATGCGCCCCCAGGCCGAATCCCGGGTCAGGGCGTTGAAGGTGCCGGAGGCATCGGTGACCACGAACACCTCGAAACCCTCCTCGATGGCCGCCAGGGCCGGAAAGGCCACGCACACCTCGGTGACCACGCCGGCGATGATCAACTGCTGCCGGCCGGTGGCCTTCACCGCGGCGACGAAGTCCTCGTTGTCCCAGGCGTTGATCTGCCCAGGCCGGGCAATGTACGGGGCATCGGGAAAACGTTCCTTCAGCTCGGGCAGAAGCGGCCCGTTGGGGCCGTTCTCGAAACTGGTGGTCAGGAGGGTCGGCAGCTCGAAGTAACGGGCCAGATCGGCCAGCGCCAACACGTTGTTCACGAACGTATCCGGTTCGATGTCGCGCACCAGGGAAAGCAGGCCGGTCTGGTGATCGACCAGCAGCACGGCGGCATTTTGCTTCTCCAGGCGGCGGTAGGGGATGGCCATGATGTCCTCCTTGTGTTCATCGCGATAAGCGTGGAGACAGCGCGGTCCAGCGGTGGTTCGTCCTCGGCGTCCTGCGGACGATGGCTGCCCGGTTTCGTCGGTCAGCCCGCCAGCGTGCCGATATCGATCACGAAGCGGTACTTCACATCGCCGCGCAACATGCGCTCGTAGGCCTCGTTGATCTGCTCGGCCCGCACCATTTCGATATCCGCGACGATCCCGCGCTCGGCACAGAAATCCAGCATCTCCTGGGTTTCCGGAATGCCGCCGATCAGCGTGCCGGCAATGGAACGGCGCTTCATGATCAGGTTGAATACGTTCGGCGCCGGGTGCGGCGTGGCCGGCGCGCCGACCAGACACATCACCCCGTCGCGCTTGAGCAGCACCAGAAAGGCGTCCAGATCGTGCGAGGCGGCGACGGTGTTGAGGATGAGATCGAAGCTCAGCGCGTGGGCTGCCATCTCATCCGCGTTACGCGACACCACCACCTCATCGGCGCCCAGCTGCTTCGCCGCCTCGTGCTTGGACTCCGAGGTGGTGAAGGCCACCACATGCGCACCCATGGCGTGGGCCAGCTTGATGCCCATATGGCCCAGCCCGCCGATGCCGACCACCCCGACCTTCTGGCCCGGCCCGACCTTCCAGTGCCGTAGCGGCGAATAGGTGGTAATGCCGGCACACAGCAGCGGCGCCACGGCGGCCAATTGGTCTTCGGGATGACGAATACGCAGCACATAGCGCTCATGCACCACGACCTGTTGCGAGTAGCCGCCGAGCGTCCAGCCGGGTTCGTCTTCGCTGAGCGAGTTGTAGGTGCCGACCATGTCGTTGCAATAGTTCTCCAGCCCGGCCTCGCAATCCTCGCAGTGCTGGCAGCTGTCGACGATGCAGCCGACCCCCACCAGATCACCCACCTGGTAGCGCGACACCTGCGGGCCGACCGCACTCACGCGGCCGACGATTTCATGGCCCGGCACACAGGGAAACCGCGTGCCGGCCCACTCGGAGCGCACCTGATGCAGGTCCGAATGGCAGATGCCACAGAACAGGATGTCGATCTGCACATCATGGGCGCCGGGTGTGCGACGGGTGATCTGCATGGGTTCGAGAGGCTGGGTGCCGGAGTAGGCGCCGTAGGCGTGGATGGGCATGGGGAAGCTCCGTTGGCAGAGGGAACGTAACGAGCATCCGACAGCAGGGGCGGGGAGTGATTGACCAGCGAGCTGTGCAACCAGATCGGCGGCGGTTGAGGTGGCTAGCCCTTTGGGGAGAAGGTCTACCGGACCTGCAGAAGACTTACACCGCATTGCTCACTGCAGACCTGGTGGCGGCCGAAGACTGGTACTCGAAACTGCTGGGTCGCAGCCCGGATCATCGGCCGATGGATACGTTGGTGCAGTGGGAGTTCTTCGCCCAGGGTGGCTTGATGCTTTCAACCAGTAACGAGATCGCTGGTCGCGATCCGGACGGCAACCTCATCACGCTCGCGACACCGCCCGCCAGGCCGTTCCCGTCAGCCTGAACGCATCCAATGTGCGCTCTTATTCCTCCCGCCCCTTGAGCGCTCGTACATGCTCCACCAGCGCGCGCAGTTTCGGTGGCTGGTTATGGCGGCTGGGGTAATACAGGTAGAAGCCGGGAAACGGCGGCAAATAGGCCTCCAGCAACGGCACCAGCTCGCCGCGCACGATGTAGGGGCGAAAGGTTTCTTCCATGCCGATGGTAATGCCGCCGCTCGCCAGGGCGGTGCGCACCATCAACAGCATGTCGTTAGTGGTGATTTGTGGCTCGACAGCCACGTCGAAGTCGCGGCCGTTTTCGGTGAATTCCCAGCGGTATGGCGCTACGCCCGGGGCCGGTCGCCAGCCGATGCAGCGGTGCGCAACCAGTTCGCGCGGGTGCATTGGGGTTCCGTGCCGGGTCAGGTAATCGGGCGTGGCGACGACCACCTGGCGCTGCGGCCCGGTGATGGGAATGGCCACCATATCCTGCTCGATGACTTCGCCCAGGCGGACGCCCGCATCGAAGCCTGCGCCGACGATGTCCGCTTCATCGTCGGTCACCGTGATATCCAGCGTCACGCCGGGATAGGCCTCGGCGAACGAGGCGATCAAAGGGCCGGACAAAAAGCGCTCGGCAATGGAGGTGACGGCCACGCGCAACAGGCCCCGCGGCGGGCCATCGGCGACCGTGTCTTCCAGGGCGGAGTCAATCATCGACAGCGGTCCGGCGACCTGCCGGTACAGGCGTTCGCCGGCCTCGGTCAGCCGCACATGGCGGGTCGAACGCTGGACCAGGGCGATACCCAGACCATCCTCCAAGCGACGAATCCCTTGGCTGACGGCCGAGCGCGTGACGCCCATGTGGTCGGCGGCCGCGCGGAAGTTGTGGGCCTCTGCCACGGCAAGGAAGAGGCGAAGCAGTTTGAGATCGGTTTCCATTGGTTAGCAATACTAACCGCTGTAGTTACCCGTTAGGGAATTCTCTTGACGAAAGACGGACCGTACCGTGTGGCCTGTGCTGCCGGCATCGCATTCCGCGTTGAGCCGGGAGTCGTCATTTATCCAGACGGAGGAAACGTCCATGAACGGCGTAGCAAACAAGGTGGTGCTGGTGACCGGTGCCAGCAGCGGCATCGGCGAAGCCACGGCACGCCTGCTGGCAGAAAGCGGCTCAACCGTGCTGCTGGGCGCCCGGCGAACCGATCGCCTCGAGGGCGTCGTCGCAGACATTCGTGCCGCCGGTGGCACCGCCGAAGCCCGTCCGCTCGATGTGACGAGCCGGGAGGACATGGAGGCGTTCGTTGAATATGCGGTTGCGCGATTCGGCCGGGTCGATGTGATCATCAACAACGCCGGCATCATGCCGCTGTCCCCCCTCGCGGCGTTGAAGGTCGAGGAGTGGGACCGCATGATCGACGTCAACTTCCGGGGTGTGCTGCACGGCATCGCCGCCGTACTGCCGGTCATGACGGCCCAGGCATCGGGCCAGGTGATCAACATCGCCTCCATCGGTGCCCATGCGGTTTCGCCGACGGCGGCAGTGTACTGCGCGACCAAGTACGCCGTATGGGCTATTTCGGAAGGCCTGCGCCAGGAGCATGCGGACATTCGTGTCACGACCATCTGCCCCGGCGTTACGGAGTCCGAGCTGGCGGAAACCATTTCCGATGAGCGCGGGCGCGAGGAGATGAAGGCGTTCCGCAAGGTGGCCATCAGCCCCGAGTCGATTGCCCGCGCCATCCGGTTCGCCATTGCGCAACCGGCGGATGTGGATACCAGCGAGATCATCATCCGACCTACCGCCAGCCCTCACTGATCTTTCCGCAATCCGCCGGTCAGGCGGCGCTGATCGCACCGCGCTACATGCGCAGCGACAACTCCGCCCGACCGCTGCAAATATGCCTCCGCACCTGATTGAACCGCCGCCGGCTAGGGGCGATTGGGCTCGAGAAGTAGCGGCGCCGGCTGGCTTCAGCGTTGTACATCACCCTCAGGCAGGCGGGCGACCACCTTGATCTCGAAGGCAAAGCCCGACAGCCAGGTCACGCCGACGCCGGTCAGCGTCGGATACGGCGCTTCGCCCCAGTAGTCCGGCAGTACCGTCATGAGCGTGTCGAGCCGGGATTCCGGATCGACCACGAACAGGGTCACGTCCACCACGTCCGCGAACGTGCAGTCGGCCGCCGCCAGCACGGCGTTCAGGTTGTCGAACGCCAGTCGTGCCTGGGCCTCCAGGTCCGGTTCGGGCGAGCCGTCTTCCCGGCTGCCGACCTGCCCCGAAACGAACAGGAACCCGTTGGAACGAATGGCCGGCGAATACCGGTTGCGCTCGTACAACGCCTGACGTCCGCGGGGAAACACCACATCACGCTGTGCCATAAGGCCTCCTCAAGGGGTCGCTTGACCCGAAATCATGGTCGCCACTTTAGAGTCGCCAGCGGGGTGGATAAACGCGCAAAATCCGTCCGCACTGTTTTCATAATCCAAACAATCGGAGCGAGCATGGACCGGTTCGAGGCGATGCGGGCGTTTGCCTGCGTGGTCCAGGTGGGCAGCTTCACCAAGGCGGCCGATACCCTGCACCTGAGCAAAAGCAGCGTGACCCAGCTGGTGCAGCAACTGGAAACCCGCCTGCGCGTGAAGCTGCTCAACCGCACCACGCGCCGGGTCGGCCTGACGCCCGACGGCGCCGCCTATTACGAGCGCGTGGTACGCCTGCTGGCCGACCTGGAGGAAGCGGAGGCCAGCCTGACCGGCGCCGCCGCACAGCCGCGCGGGCGCCTGCGGGTGGATGTGCCCAGCCCGCTGGCGCGGCTGATGCTGATCCCGGCGCTGGCCGACTTCCATGCCCGCTATCCGGACATCCAGCTGGACATGGGCGTCAGCGACCGGGTGGTGGATTTGATCGGCGAGCATGTGGACTGCGTGATCCGCGGCGGCGAACTGGCCGACCAGTCCCTGGTGGCGCGCCGCATCGGCAGCCTGCGCCTGCGGGCCTACGCGGCGCCGAGCTACCTGCAGCGCGCCGGCGTCCCCGAACACCCACACGAACTGGAAGACAGCCACCACCGCATCGTCGGCTTTCTCTGGGCGCGCACCGGCAAGGTCCAGCCCTACGCCCTGCAGCGCGGCGCTGAGCGCCTCCACGTGCGCGGCCGCCATGCGCTGGCCGTCGACGACGGCAACGCCTACCTGGCCGCTGGACTCGCCGGGCTGGGCGTGCTCTGGCTCCCCGACTACATGGCCAAGTCGCACCTGGAGCGGGGCGAGCTGGTGCCGCTGTTCGAGGACTGGCAGGTCGAGCCGATGCCGCTGTATGTGGCCTTTGCGCAGAACCGGCATGTGAGCGCGAGGCTGCGGGTGTTCATGGATTGGGTGGCAGAGGTGGTAGGGCGTTGGGCGCCGGTGGACGAAAGTTTGGGACTCCTGAGCGGTGTGAGGCAGGCCGGCAAATAAATCTGTCCCCTAATGTGAAATATGCTTATTCGCTTCGCTCACTGGGCTCGCAAACGCTGCGCTTTGCTCGCCTGTTAGCTTAATCGTTAGACCAGAGAGGATGCCTCCATAGTGACTGAAGAAGTCGATATCGAAATCCGAGTCCTCACGTCAACTCGTGATCTCGATGACTACGATGTTCTAGCGCTAAACACCATAAGTGCCGCCGTACCTCACAAGACATCGGATGGTCTTCGAAAACTAATATGGGCGGCAATGGTCGCCCATATGTTCGGTAACAAGTCTGTTGACCATGTTCTTCGCCGTTACGAGCATCTGTGGGAACGATTTCGACCACACGCACGCGAAACGTCGCCTCAGATTCTCGCCCTTCGGCAGATGGCTGCTCAGGTTGATGCGATTGCATCAGCACTTGAAAGGGTAGATCCAGGGGCTCTAATAGGCCAGATTTGTGCAAAGTCGGCGCTGTGCCGACTTGAGGCAACATTCAAGGCTGCTTATGGCTTAGTACGCAAGAACTACATTTTTGAAACGGAGGCGGTCGTGCGCCTCATATTGGAACAAATGGCGTGGTCGTGTGCTGCTGCCCGTATCGGAGACGAGAGTGTGTTTTACTTGAACCCAACTAAGTGCGTTGGTTCTTTCAAGAGCCTATATCCTGATGCGGGGCGAATTTATGGTGAGCTCAGTGAGGGTGCACACATAGATCCGAGTATCGCCGCGAATTATATTCGGTTTCATGAAAATGGCGTCCCTGTTGTCAGGCGATCCCGCAGCGACGCCCTTGCGAGCGGGGCGCGATTATTAGAGTTGGCAGAGGTATACGCAAAAGTGGTGCAGCACCTGTTTTCTCCACTCCCTATGCCAGAGTACGAGATGATCAGCCAAGAATTGCTTGATGCTCGCGCTAACTATGGGGTCTAGACCAATAGGGGCAAGGGAGGGGTTCAGCATGGTGGATACCTCTCAGCGTCGGCGAGCGCAGTCCGCATCATGTCCTTGGTCAGGGGGAAAATACCCGGCTGGAAATGCTCGTTCGGCGATTGGTGCATGGCGCGCGGCTCCGCTATCGATTGCACGACGCCACGCCCCCGGCGAGCCAGATCTGGTGTTTTTTGTCACCGCGACTCCGGCGACTAGCGCGCCAGAATGTCGCTCATGCTTCGAGGCGCCCTCCAACCTCGGAGCACCGGGCTGGGCCTGCGACATTGGCAATGCCGCGTCTGCGGCAAAGCAGCGCTGCAGGACAGATAGTTGCCTGCGTTTGATCGTCAAACCGTAAGCGTTCGTACCAAAGTGGACCGTAGCATCACGTTAAAGGTGATCCAGTTCACACTTTTAGGCCCTGTACTCGACGCAGGGTGTCAAAGCTGAAGGTTATTTGATCCGGGTCAGGCGCCTCTGGAGGTTCCGAGTTCAAGTTTCAATCAGCACTTATGTGCCTTGACAGCTCTAGGGTGATTGCCGAAAGCTGTAACCCGTGTCGGATTAGCCGACATTTATCGATGCCCTTGAAGAAGAGAAATAACCATGAAACGGATTCTGCTCGCTACCCTGATTTCTGCCGCCTCGCTGAACGCATTTGCTGAAGCGCCGGGTGGCCCGAACTGCGGCTGGGGCAACATGTTGTTCCAAGGTCAGAGCGGCCTGCCGTCGCACATTCTGGCTTCCTCCATTAACGGCACTTCCGGCAACGCCACCTTCGGCCTGACCTCCGGCACCAACGGCTGCTCCGCTGACGGCACCCTGACCTACGGCGGCAAGTCGCTGCTGGCGCTGGGCGGCATGATGAACGAGCTGTCCGAAGACATGGCCAAGGGTGAAGGCGAAGCGCTGACCACCTACGCCGTTGTGCTGGGTGTGCAGCCGGAAGACCGTGCCCACTTCTCCGCTGTGACCCACAGCCATTTCAATGAAATCTTCAGCTCGGCTGACGTCACTGCCGAGCAGGTTCATGCCGCTACCCTGGCAGTGCTGAAGAAAGACGCACGTCTGGCTCAGTACGCCGACAAGGCCTAACAAGGCTGCGGGCGTTCTTCGGGACGCCCGACTCTTTCTGTATGCCCGCCACGGCGGGCATATTCATGTGCTCCTCCCGCTATTGGCTTTTCATGCTTCGACGCTTGCTTCCCCTTCTGTTGAGCGGCGCTTGTAGCCTGTCGCAGGCTGCCCCGCACATAGCCCCCGACCGTTTGCAGGCCTTGGCCAATGAGCCGTTCTGGTTGTCCCTGGGTCACTACGAGAGCGGCACGCTGGGCTGGCGCAGCTATGTCGACGATGATGATTATTTCCTTGCCGAGCATGGCGAGAAGGACCCGCTCGCCGAGTTGAAAGCGACTGTCCCGGCCTTATACCGCGACCCCGCACTCGGTGACCGCCATCCGCAATGCATCTATCCGGCCCGTACACGCTGGCTGCGCGACCAGTTGTCACTGGACGATTTGCCGAAGGTGAATTGCCCGGAATTCGATTCCTGGTACAACGACATCGCGCCGCACAGCACCGTGCTGGTGTTTCCGGCGGCCTACCTGAATAGCCCTTCGTCGATGTTCGGCCATACCTTGCTGCGCATCGACCCCGAGGATATCGACCGCGAAGGCAGTCCACTGCTGAGTTCTGCAATTAACTTCGGTGCCTTTATCGAGGGCATGGACAACAGCATCCTGTATGCCTGGAAGGGGCTGATGGGTGGCTACCCCGGATTGTTCTCGCTGATGCCCTATCGCGAGAAAATCAGTGAGTACAGTCGCCTGGAAAACCGCGACCTGTGGGAGTACCGCCTGAGCCTTACCGCGGAGGAAACCGGGCGCATGCTGGAGCATGTGTGGGAGCTGCGTCAGATTCAGTTCGATTATTTCTTCTTCGACGAAAACTGCTCCTACCGGTTGCTCGAGCTGCTGGAAATTGCCCGACCGGGGCTTGAGCTGACCGATCAATTCCCCCTGACCGCCATCCCTGCCGACACCGTGCGGGCGGTGAAGGACGCCGGGCTGATCGAGCGCATCGATTATCGACCTTCCCGTGAGCATGAGCTTCTGGCGCGTGTCGCACCGCTGGATGGCCGCGAGCAGGGCTGGGTACAACGCCTGGCTGAGGATGACACCGCGCTGCAGGATGGCGAGTATCTGGCCCTGCCGGCCGAACGTCGCGCCCTGATTCAGGATGGCGCCTACCGTCTGCTGCGTTACCAGAAGACAGGCGCCGAGCGTGATGCCGCCAGCGCCGAGCGCAGTTATCGCCTGTTACAGGCGATCAACCGCAACCCGCCGCCACGCCTGGACGTCCAGCGGCCGCTGTTGCCCGAAGACAGCCATCGGTCGCGTGCCTTGCAGTTTGCGGTCGGCAATCGCGGTGATCGTGCCTTCGCCGAATACGGCCTGCGCATGACCTATCACGACCTGCTCGACAACCTCGACGGTTTTCCGCGCGGGGCGCAGATCGAGTTGGGGGATTTGAGGTTGCGCCAGTACGAGGGCAATCACTGGCAGATTCAGCAGTTTGACGTCGTCAGCATCCGCTCGCTGACGCCGCGAACCCGCCTGCTCAAGCCGTGGTCCTGGCAAGTGGCAGCCGGCGTCGAACGGGTGCTCGGGATAGATGGAGAAGAACGCCTGGTAGGCCATCTGAACGGAGGAGGGGGAGTCTCCTGGGACATTGGCGAAGGACTGCTCGGTTTTGCCATAGGGACCGCGCGCCTTGAACACAATCGTGACTTTTCCGCAGCGCTCAGCCCGGCAGCCGGCTTCGATACCGGTCTGCTCTGGCGCCATGCGGGTGGCAATTTGTTGCTCGAGGCCCAGGGTGACTATTTCCATAACGGTGAAGTGCGCCGGCGCCTCAGCCTTAGCCAGCAGCTGGAGTTGAGTGAAAATCTCGGGCTCAGAATGAGTGCGCAACGCGAATTCAGCCAATGGTCCTCGCCGGAAACGGAAGTGCAGTTGCAACTGCGCTGGTATTTCTACTAGGTAGAGATGGCGCCCGGGTCAGGCGCCAACTGACAGTCCAGACTGGTCACGCCGAGTGCGTTCTACGCTCCATCGCCAGAAGTGTCTTCGTCCGACGTCAATGCAATGTACCTGCTGGACAGGATGAGCAGTGTCAGGCTGATTGCAGGCAGTATCAGCTGCGTAGCCGCTTCGAAGGCGGTGTAGTAGGCGTCCTGAAGCGTGATGTAGAAATTGATTGCGCCTGCGATGGTGAGCAGAAATGTCCAGATCTTGAGCATGGCGCCTATGTTCTTGTGGCGGGTGAAGATCATGAACAGCAGGATTCCCTGTATGGCCATGGGAATCAGGGCAATCAGCGTGCCGGTCAAAAGCGAAACGAGATTGGCGAGCAGCAGAAAGGAGAGGACCGCAACGAGTGTCCATTTGAACGGGGCGCTGATAAATACTGCTCGGGCCGTCAGATGGGCCGGGTATTGATAGCCGCCCTTGGCGATGTATTCGCGGATGAGTCTGGCTTCTTCGGCATTTTCCTGTTCGTTGATATTGGCCAGCGCTCGCTCGAGCTCGTGTAGGTGATAGCTTCCGTAATTCTTCTGCGTGTTCATCTTGGCTTTCGGGTGGTGTAGGTGCGTGGCGAAACGCTACTACAGCAGGCCGTGTCATGCCAGCTGGCGGATTGTCCGCTACTCGATCCTCCCCCCCTTTTCGATCCACAACCCCAGCAGATCCCGTTCCGCCTGGCTCATCTGGGTCAGGTTGGCCAGCGGCATGTTCTGGCTGGCCACGGCCTGGTCATGGATGGCGCGCTTCCAGGCGCGGATCTGCTCCGGCGTATCGAAGGTCGGCACCAGCGGGGTGGCCTGAAAGATCGGGTTGCTTGGGGTGCGGGAATGGCACTCCAGACAGCGGTCCTGGATGATGCGCTGCACCAGGGCGAATTCCCGGTGCGTATCCAGCGGCTCGGGCGCCGGGACGGCATGTTCCAGGGCTTCAGCAAACTGAGGTGTGGCGGGTCTGGCGCGGGCTTCGCGCTGCAGGCCGTCCGGCATGGCGACATACAGCGCCAGCACGCCCAGGGCGCAGGACAGCGCCCATCGCGGCGCCAGCGCCTGTTCCAGTCCATACCAGATGAGTGCCAGCAGGCCGCCGATCAGCAGCAGCAACTGCCAGGCGTAGGGGTTGCCCAGCAGGGCGGGGGCGTGGGCGCAGAGCAGGGTGAACAGCAGGGGCAGGGTCAGGTAGTGATTGTGCTGCTCGCACACGGCGGCGCGCGCGGCGGAGGGCTGGGTGGCGCGGGCCAGGCCGTGCAGGTTGCTCGCCATCAGCGTGACCAGCAACGCGCCGCTGTGCAGGTAGGCGCCGCTGGCGTCGAACAGCTGGTGGTAGCCCCATACGGCGTAGCCGAACAGTCCGTACAGCACGAAAGCCAGCGGCAGTGGGCGGCGATACAGGGCATCGCACAGGGCTCGGTAGCCGAGCCATGCGGCGGCCAGCGTGCCGAGCGTCACCAGCACCGCCGCTTCGGGGCGCAGCACGCTGTCGCCGAGGAAGACCGGCGCCGGCAGCAGGCTGCAGGCCGCAATCGCCAGCAACAGGCCCTGGCGGCGCGTCGTCAGGCGCGGGTCGGCGGAGGGTTCAAGCGGGAAGGTGCGCGCCAGCACATACAGCGAGGTCAGCCACAGCGCAGCGGCCAGCAAGGCGAGCCAGCCGAGAGTGAGGTCCAGGGCATCCATGCGATGGGTCTCCGTCTGCCGGCAGTCTGCCGCTGCCGCTATTGATCAGAGACAGGCCATCGCCCGACTGGTTCAGGGCGCGGGCACCTGCTCCTCCAGCCACTTCACCAGTTGCTCGCGCCAGTGGCGGGTGTAGAGCATTTCGCCGTGACGGCGCTGCGGATCCAGCCACAGCCAGACCGGCGGGGTGGCGGTGCGGTAGAGCCGTTCGCCGTGGCTGCAGGGTACGGTGAGGTCGGCGCAGCCGTGCAGGATCAGCAGCGGCATCGGCGGGCGTTGATGCAGGTAGCGATCCGGGCTGAAGTCGTCGCGAACGGTCCAGGCCAGCGGATAGCGCAGCGGAGAGGTCAGCCACACTTCGCCGAGCTTTTCCCGGGCGATCAGCCGATAGCCGGAGAAGGCGCTGTCCAGCACCAGGGCCTGCACTTCGCCGGGCTGGCTGTGGGCGACCACGGTGGCGGCGGTGGCGCCGCCCAGGCTCTGGCCGAACACCACCAGCGGCAGCTGGTCCTGTCGTGCCCGGGCCACGGCCCAGTCGAGGCCGGCGCGGGCATCCTGATTGACGCCGGGGATGTGCGGCGCGCCTTCGGACAGGCCGAAGCCCCGGTAATCGATGAGAAACAGGTCCCAGCCATAGCGGTTCAGCCAGCTTGTGGCCACGTAGTGGGTGCTGATGTTCTCGGCGTTGCCATGCAGGAAGTAGATCAGCCCGCGACGGGGCTGGTTCCTGGCCGGCAGGAACCAGCCGTGCAGGCGGGTGCCGTCGGCGGACTGCAGATGCACGTCCTCGTAGGGCACGCCGATCTGCGCGGGGGTGCCGCGCAGGCCGGGTTCGGGGAAATAGAACAGGTGGCCGCAGCCGGCGCAGAGGGCCAGCAGCAGGCCTAGCAGGGCGTGGCGAATCAGAAGTGATGCAGCCATGTCAGTCCGGTTTCGCACCCGCCGGGTTGGGAGCGAATTTCATTTTTCCTTAAGGGGGCGATGAGGCTGACGACTGTCTGGTCGATAGTCGGTCCGTCGGACTTAATCACAGCCTCAAGGGCTCTAGCAAGCACTCTGCAAGGGGCTGCGACTTCCGTCGCGAAGCCCCCTTGGCCGACCCCGCAGGGAAACTCAGCGAATCAGGCTGAGAAATTCGCTGCGCGTGGCGGCATTGCTGCGGAACTGGCCGAGCATCACCGAGGTGACCATCGAGGAGTTCTGCTTCTCCACGCCGCGCATCATCATGCACATGTGCTGGGCCTCGATGACCACCGCCACGCCGGCGGCGCCGGTGACCTTCTCGATGGCCTCGGCGATCTGCCGGGTGAGGTTTTCCTGGATCTGCAGGCGGCGGGCGTACATGTCGACGATGCGCGCCACCTTGGACAGGCCCAGCACCTTGCCGTTGGGCATGTAGGCCACGTGGGCCTTGCCGATGAAGGGCAGCATGTGGTGTTCGCACAGCGAATACAGCTCGACGTTCTTCACCAGCACCATTTCGCTGTTGTCGGAGCTGAACAGCGCGCCGTTGGTGACTTCTTCCAGCGTCTGCTCGTAGCCACGGCAGAGAAACTGCATGGCCTTGGCGGCGCGCTTGGGCGTATCACGCAGGCCTTCGCGGGCGACATCCTCGCCGAGTTGTTCGAGGATCGAGCTGTAGTTTTTTTCCAGTGACATGGGATTACCTAAGCGGCATGGAAATAAGCGCAAGGCGCGCAGGGTAGGGATGCGAGCGTCAGGCTGCAAGCCGGAGCGTCATTCGTCGCGTCCATCCAGCATGGTGCGTTTGAGCAGAACGTAAAGGGCGCCGGTGCCGCCGTGGCGCGGCAGGCAGGAGCTGAAGCCGAGCACCTGGGGGTGCTGGCGCAGCCAGGTGTTGACGTGGCTCTTGATCAGCGGGCGCTTGCCGTCCAGGCGCGCGGCCTTGCCGTGGGTGACGCGCACGCAGCGCACCTCCAGCTTCGCGGCCTCGGCGAGGAACTCCCAGAGCGTCTCGCGGGCCTTCTCCACTGTCATGCCGTGCAGGTCGAGGCTGCCCTCGAAGGCGATCTGCCCGGCCTTGAGCTTGCGCATCTGGCCTTCCTGCACGCCATCGCGCGCCCAGTGCAGTTCGTCCTCGGCGCCCACGTCGATGACGAACTGGTCGGACAGGCCGTCCACGCGGATGCCTTCGCTGCGCTGGGTGGCATTCTGCCGGCGACTGACCAGTTGCTGCCGGTCGGCGCGCGGCTTGCCGGTCTCGGCGCGATCGTCCTGGATGCGGCGCACGCCGCGCACGGCCTGGCTGAAGAGGGAAAAATCGTCGTCTTGGTTCATGCGACCTCCTGAGGGCCGCTAGTTTACTCGCGCTTGTTTCTCAGGTGTGGCGAAAGACCCAGATCGGTGCGGATGCGCAGCCGTTGCCGGCACAGGCGCCAGATGAAGATGCCCGCCGCCAGCAGCACGATACCCGCCACAAGCAGTTGCCAGCCCTCGCCGGGCGAGTCGTTGAGTTCGCCCAGGGCGGGCGGCCGGCCCAGCAGGCCGGCGATGCCGGCCAACATCAGTAGCACGCCGAGGGTGGCGCCCAGCGCGCCGGCGATGCCGCCCAGCCGCCAGCTCCAACGGCGCGGTGTTCGGGAGGGGGAGGAGAGGAAGGGGTCGCGTTTCATGCTGTCGCACCGTGCAGCCAACCGAACTGTGACCGGTGACGGTCACGCAGGTTCGCACGGGGCGATTCAAAGCACGTCGCGGGCCTTGGGCACGACCACGGCGAAGTTGTCGGCCAGGGCGGCCATTTCCATGCGGTGCAGGTCGGCGGCCGCCAGGGTGCCATCGCCCAGCGGAATGTCACGGGTAGCGATGGCGGCATCCACCAGGGTGCAGCGGAAGCCGTAGTCCTTGGCGGCGCGCACGGTGCTGCTGATGCTCGAATGGGTCATGAAGCCGCAGACGATCAGGTCCAGATGCCCGTGGGCCATCAGCCGGTCGTTCAGGTCGGTGCCGCAGAAGGCGTTCGGCTGACGTTTTTCCACCACGGTTTCGCCGGGTTGCGGCGCCAGCTCGGGCAGGAAGTGGCCACGCGTCCCCTGGGGATCGAGCAGGCCGCCGGGAATGCCCAGGTGACGTACGAAAATGATGGGGCGCTTCTGCGCGCGGGCGGCAGTCAGCAGTTCGCCGATCTGTTCCAGTGCCGGTGCCAGTCCCGGCAGGGCCAGCGTGCCCATGCGGTATTCCATCTGCGGGTCGATGATCAGCAGGGTGGCATTGCCCAGCGTGGCCGGCGCGTAGGCGCGACCGTAGAGTTTGAGCATGGAAAGCGGCTGGGACATGACTATCTCCTGGCAAGCGAGGACGGCAATGTAGCGGCAGTGGGCGCGCTTGTGAATCGTCTACGACGTTTTTCCAGCATCAAAATGATGGCGCTTGGCCGTTTGCGCGGGACGGACGGTTCGCGCATGGGATAAACTGCCGCGCAATTTGCCCCGGAGAGATTACACAGTGTCCGTTCTGCCCACCCGC
The DNA here is from genome assembly GCF_035497915.1 of Pseudomonas sp. Lineage (GTDB taxonomy): Bacteria > Pseudomonadota > Gammaproteobacteria > Pseudomonadales > Pseudomonadaceae > Serpens. The sequence goes on along the minus strand of NZ_DATJCS010000015.1, from coordinate 80,868 downwards.
CTTCGTACCTTGCGTGATTACATTCGCTGGGCGGTCAGCCGATTCCAGGCTGAGGAGATCTATTTCGGGCATGGAGCCGATAACGCCTGGGACGAGGCCCGCATGCTGGTGCTGGGTGCCCTGCATCTGCCGTATGAAATGACCGACGCCTACCTGGACTGTCGGCTGGAGGATCACGAGCGCGACCTGCTCGGCAGCTTGATCGAGCGCCGCGTCAGCGAACGCGTGCCGACCGCCTACCTGCTCGGCGAGGCCTGGTTCTGCGGCCTGCCGTTCAAGGTGGACGAGCGCGTGCTGGTGCCACGCTCGCCGATTGCCGAACTGATCAGCCAGCGTTTCGCGCCCTGGCTGCCGGCCGAGCCGGCGCGCATCCTCGACCTGTGCACCGGCTCGGGCTGCATCGGCATCGCCTGCGCCTATGCCTTCCCCGACGCGGAAGTGGTGCTCGGCGACCTGTCCTTCGAGGCGCTGGAAGTGGCCAACTGCAACATCGAGCGGCATGGTCTGGAAGAGCGCGTCTACACCGTGCAGGGCGATGGTTTCGACGGCCTGCCCGGCCAGCGCTTCGACCTGATCGTTTCCAATCCGCCCTATGTGGACGCCGAAGACTTCGCCGACATGCCGGACGAGTACCACCACGAGCCGGCCCTGGGCCTGGCCTGTGGCGACGACGGCCTGGACCTGGTGCGGCGCATGCTGGCCGAAGCCGCCGACCACCTCACCGAGCAGGGCATCCTGGTGGTGGAAGTCGGCAACAGCCAGGTGCATGTCGAAGCCCTCTACCCGGAAGTGGACTTCACCTGGCTGGACTTCGAGAACGGTGGCCACGGCGTGTTCCTGCTGGCGGCGAAGCAGTGTCGGGAGCACCAGGCACTGTTCCGCAGCCGGCGTTCCTGATCAGCCGGTCACCCGGCGCCACAGCGCGCGCCCGATCACCCGTACCTTGTCCCGTGGCGTGAAGCGCTTGAGGGTGGCCTTGACCACCCCCTGGGTGAAGCGGGTGCGCTTGGAATAATCGACGCGCACATCCACCAGCACCGGGCGGTGCTGCGCGGCCAGCTCCAGCGCCTGGCGGATGCCCTCGGCGCAGCCCTCGTTGCCGTCGATGGCCACGAAGGCGGCCCCGGTCGCTTCGGCCAGCGCCCTGACGTTCAGCGGCTGCAGCACGGTGCAGGTCTTGCGGTTATAGGGAATCTCCTGGGCCTGGGCGATCTGCGACAGCTCGCCGTCGTTGAACACGAACAGTGGCACGCCCAGCTTGAGCTGGCTGGCGGTGAGCAGTTCCAGGCCGGTCATGCGCAGCGCGCCGTCGCCCACCACGCCCACCACGGCCTTGTCCGGATTGGCCAGCTTGGCGCCGATGGTCGCCGGGATGCAGTAGCCCATGGCGTTGAAGTCGCTGGGCGACAGGTAACGGCGCGGGCCGTGGATCGGCATCAGCTCGGCGATCAGGAAGGTGTGGTTGCCGTCGTCGGCGACCACGATGGCCTCGTCGCCCAGCTGGCTGCGCAGTTCGCCGAAGAAATGCGCCGGATTCACCCGGCCCTGGCTGTCGTGCTTGAGCCATTCCTGGTGATAGGCCGCCTTGTCGGCGCGGATGCGCTCGGCCATGCCGCTGCGCGCGGCCGGTTGCAGCGCTTCCACTTCGCGCAGCAGCGCCGGAATGAGCTGCGCGGCATCGCCCTGCAGGGTCATCCGGGCGGGGAAGTTGGCGTTGAACACCTCCGGGTTGATGTCGGCGTGAATCAGGCAGTCCGGCACCGGCATGCTGTAGCTGCCGGTGGGAATTTCCGAAAAGCGCGTGCCCACCGCCAGCAGGCAGTCGCAGCCGTCGAAGGCGTTGGCGGCCGCCGGCACGGCGTAATCGCCGAAGCCCATGCCCACGTGCAGCGGATGATTGCCAGGGAACGCACTCAGGCCCTGCAGGGTGGTGCAGGCCGGCGCATCCAGCAGCTCGGCCAGGCGCACCAGCTCGGCCTGCGCACCGACGGCGCCCCAGCCGAGGAACAGCCCCGGACGCTTGGCGCTGACCAGCAGGCGCGCCGCCTCGCGGATGGCGTCGGCGTTCTCTTGCGGGGCGGCGATGGCTTGCTGGAAGGCCGGCATCTCGTCCACCTCGCCGAGGAAGTTGCCGATGTTGTACGGCAGCTCGACGAACACCGGTCCCGGCTCGCCGCCGGTGGCGATGCGGTAGGCCTCGTACAGGGTGGGAATCACCTCGGCATGACTGCCGATGCGGAACGTGGCCTTGGTGATCGGCTTGAGCAGGGCATGCTGGTCGATGTCGTGCAACTGGTAGCGGTAGGGGCTGTCGCTGTGGATGCCGCCGGAAATGATCAGCATCGGAATGCCGTCCAGCCCGGCCTCGCCGATGCCGCTGGCCGCGTGGGTGACGCCGGCCGCCGGCACGATCACCAGCGTGCCGATGCTGTCGCTGGTGCGGCTCACCGCATCGGCCATGAACGCCGCGCCACATTCGTGGGTGACCAGCACCGGCTGAATCTTCTCCGAGGCGTTCAGTTCGTCATACAGCTCGGTGTTGTGCACGCCGGGAATGCCGAAGGTGAAACGCGCGCCCAACTGCTCCAGGGCGAAACGCGCCAGTGCCGCGCCGGTCTTCTTCATGTCCTGCTCCTTGTTGATCGTTGTTGTTCAGAGCTGTTGTAGGAGCGGCTTCAGCCGCGATCGGGTGGGCAGCCTGCCGGGTTATCGCGGCTGAAGCCGCTCCTACAAAAAAAGTTTTTCATCACCCCCGCGCAATCGCCTGTGCCGCGCGGCGGCCGTTGAACACGCAATTGCTGAGGAACGTCCCCTCCAGCGAACGAATGCCACTGATCCCGCCGCCCCCGAAGCCCGCCGCCTCGCCGGCCGCGTACAGTCCGGGAACGGGCTGGCCTTTCGCGTCGAGCACCCGCGACTGCAGGTCGGTGAGCATGCCGCCCATGCTCTTGCGGCTGATGATGCGCTCACGGATGGCGATCAGCGGGCCGGCCTTGGCATCGAGGATTGGCTGGTTCTTGCAGGTGCGCAAGCGATCGCTGCGCCATTGGCGCAACTGGGCCAGGCGGCGCAGCTGGTCGTCGTTGTGCAGCGCCAGCCCGCGTTCGAGCATGGCGTCGTAGGCCTGCACATCGGCACGCATGCCGGCCAGGTCGACCGGCAGCGGGCCGAGGGCGTTCATGCGCTCGGCCAGTTCTTCCAGCGTGTTGCCGCGCACCACGTCCGGGCAGCGCTCCAGCATCCAGTTCACCAGCTCCTTGTTGCCGGTGAGGGTCTGCCAGATCAGCCTGATCAGCTTGCGGTCGCGGAACAGCGGGTTGGTATCCGTGCCGGAGATGGCCATTTCCTTGATCGCGATGCGCCAGTTCATCAGCTGCCAGCTGTACTGGCCGGGCAGCCGGCCGACGCGCTTGCACAGATCATGGGTGTCGAATCCGGTGACCAGCGGCTGCGGGCCGATGCGCCGCCCATAGGCATCCAGCCACAGCGCCGAACGCGGCGGAATCAGGCTCAGCCCGTGGTTGGGGTATTCGGGTTCGGGATGGGCGATGCCGGCGGCGTAGTTCCACATCTGCTGCAGGTTGACCACCTGGCCGCCCACGGCCCGCACCTGATCGTGCAGGGCGCCGTCGGCGCACGGCGGGGTGCCGCTGAGCAGGTTGTCGGGGCAGGGGCCGTACAGCGCCGTGTCCCAGTGCTGGCGCACCCGGGCGAGGTCGCCGCCGATGCCGCCGGTGCACACCACCACCTGTTCGGCCTGCACGCGAAACGCGCCCTGCGGATTGTGCCCGTGACAGCCCCTGACCGCGCCGTTGTGGCGTTCCAGGCCGTCCACACGGTGCTCGAAGAGCAGGTCCAGCAGATAACGGCGCGGGTGGGCGAACAGTCGCGCGGCCAGCGTGCCGACCAGCCCGCGCCCGCAGCCCCAGGCCACGTGGTAGCGCGGCACGGAATTGCCGTCGCCCTGGTTGCCTCGCTCCACCCACTGCACGGCAGGGAAGAAGCTGATGCCCTGACCGCGCAGCCAGTCATAGATCTCCACGCGATTGCGCGCCACGTAGTCCTCGGCCCAGCGCGGGCCCCATTGCGCGTCCGGCGCGAACTGCGCGGCGCGCAGCCAGTCGGCGAGGAACAGCGTGGGCGAGTCCTCAATGCCGTTGCGCTTCTGCTCCGGGGTCTCGCTGAGCAGCAGGCCGCCGAACGCCTCGTTGGCCTGGCCGCCGCAGGCCGCGCGCGGGCCGGCGTCCAGCAGGGTGACGCGCTGCCCCTGGTCGAGCAGTTCCAGCGCGGTGACGATGCCAGCCAGGCCGGCGCCGATCACCAGGGTATCGGCGTGGTGCAGGGAGTCGCTCATGTGTCCTCGGCGTAGTTCTTGTTTTTGCGGGCGAGCATAGGCAGCCTTGGCGCGGCCCGGCCTGACATTTTGCGAACGAGGACCGCCATGACCCAGATCGCCCGCAGCGCGGTGTTCATCGGTTTCGAAGCGCTGTGCCGCGCCAACGGCCTCGACCCGCTCCCCCTGCTCGAACGCTGCGCCCTGGACCCCGAGGTGCTGCAGCGCCGCGACCTGTACGTGCCCTACGCACGCTTCGGCCAGGCGCTGGCCCTGGCCGCCGAGCGCTCCGGCAATCCGCTGTTCGGCCTGCACCTGAGCCGCCGACACGATTACCTGATCCTCGGTCCGTTCGGTCTGTTGCTCGCTCAGGCGGAAAGCTTTCCCGAGGTACTGCGCCTGACCCGCAACTACGTGCACCTGCACGCCCAGGGCATCGAACTGGCGACGGCGGAGCAGGGCGATGCCCTGGAGGTGCGCTACAGCCTGACGCTGCGCGAGCACATCGACACGCGCCAGCTGCTGGAACTGGGGCTGGGGGTGGTGCACCGCAGCCTGGGCAGTCTGTTCGGTGAGGCCTGGCGGCCGAGGCGGCTGGAGATTCGCCACGAGGCGCGCGGGTCGTTGCCGCACTACGAGGCGTTCTTCGGCTGTGAGGTGCGCTTCGGCCAGGCGCGCAACGCCTTCATCACCGACCGCGGGCTGGTGAGCCGTCGCCCGCTGGCCCAGGCCGCCCCGTTGCGTTCGCACCTGCTGGCCGAGTTCGCCGGCCAGGCGGACATCGCCGAGGATCCGGTGGCGCAGCTGTGCTACGTGCTGCAGTCGATCCTCACCACCGGCGAAGCCAGCCTGCCGGTGGCCGCCCGCCTGCTCGGCCAGCACCCGCGTGTGCTGCAGAAAACCCTGCAGGCGCGCGGGGTCAGCTTCCGCGCCCTGCTCGACCGGGTGCGCTACCAGGAAGCCTGCCAGCAGCTGCGCCAGTCGGGCCAGTCGATCACCGAGCTGGCGCTGCACCTGGGCTATGGCGACGAAACCGCGTTCTCGCGGGCCTTCCGGCGCTGGAGCGGGGTCTCGCCGCAGGCGTGGCGGCAACGCGCGAATGCGGGGCCGATCAACCCGCCGATCTGTCTCTGGCCATAGACTCCGAGTCCTTTTCGCGCAACGACATTGCGGGGGTTGCATGAGTCCGAGTCTGACGGTGGCGGTGGTTCTGGTCGTGGTGTTCTTCGCCGTGGCCTATGCGGTGGGGCTGTACAACGGCCTGGTGCGCCTGAAGCATGGGGTGGGCAAGGCCTGGGCGAACATCGACGTGTTGCTGCGCCAGCGCCATGAAGAGCTGCCCAAGCTGGTGGAGACCTGCAAGCAGTACATGCAGTACGAACGCGCCACGCTGGAACGGGTGATCGAGGCGCGTAACGCGGTGGCCAGCGCCCGCGAGCGGCATGACGTGCAGGCGCTGGGCCGGGCCGAAAGCGGCTTGCGCGCCGGGCTGGGTCAGCTGTTCGCGCTGGCCGAGAATTATCCGCAGCTGAAGGCCGACGAGAGCTTCCGCCATCTGCAGCAGCGCATCAGCACCCTGGAGAACGGCATCGCCGACCGTCGCGAGCTGTACAACGAAGCCGTCAATCTGAACAACGTGCGCATCGAGCAGTTCCCGGATGTGCTGCTGGCGCGTTTCTTCGGCTTCGCCGCCGCGACCCTGTTGCAGTTCAGCGAGGCGGAAAAGGCCGACGTGGACCTCAAGGTGCTGTTCGGCTGAGGACCGGGCGATGAATGTCGTGCATACGCTGGCGCTGTTCGCCGGGGCGGTCGTCGCCTGTGCGGCCGGCGGCTGGAACAGCGTGCGCTGCTGGTCGCAGGCGCGCCATCTGCAGGACACGCCCAGCTCGAAGATCCGCTCTGCCGCACAGGGATATGGGGAGCTGGCCGGCCTGCTCCAGTCCGCGGAGCAGATGCAGTTCGGGCCACTCACCGGCCAGCCGTGCCTGTGGTGGCGCTACGAGATCGAGCGCTATAGGACGACCGGCAGGTCGCGCCGCTGGCAGACGTTGGAGAGCGGTCGCAGCGAGGCCTGGCTGCGCCTGGCCGACAGCACCGGCGAATGCCTGATCGATCCGCGCGGCGCGCAGGTGTATCCGGCGACGCGCCAGGTGTGGGAGGGCGGGTTGCGCCACCCGTTGCGCGATGCCTCCTACGGGCTGCTGGACGGGCTGTTCGGCGGCCGGTATCGCTATACCGAGGAACGCCTGCACGTGGGCGAGTACCTGTATGCCATCGGCGAATTCCAGACAGAAAGCCCGGCCAGCCAGTCCCTCGACGGGGAACAGGCCCGGGGCGCGGTGGTGCGTGAATGGAAAGCGGATTTCACCGGCCTGCTGCGCCGGTTCGACGCCGACGGCAACGGTCGGCTGGACGACGAGGAGTGGCGGCTGGTCCAGCTGGCGGCCCGCCTGGAGGCCGAGCAGCGCCATCGCCAGGCCGCCCGGCAACCTGACTGGCACCGCCTGGCCAAACCCGGCGAGGCGCAGCCGTTCGTTCTTTCCAGCCGCGGCAAGGAGGGCGCGATCCGTCATCTGCGCAGGCGGGCGCTGATAAGCGCGTTGGTGTGCCTGGCGGCGGCGGGGATGACGACCGTGTTGCTCGATCGGTTGCTGTGACCAGGCTGATTGACGAAGCGTAATCGGGCGCTCCCGCACTGCGCACCCGTGGTGCGGGGCGCACTTAAACGAGGTGCACCTCGACCCGCTTGCCCAGCGCGGCTGCATACTTGCGCAGCGTGTCCAGGCTGGGGGAGTGCTTGCCGGAGGCGAGGGCGTTCTCCAGTCGGGCCACGGCCGGCGCCTTGGTGCCCATGCGCTCGGCCACCTGCGCCTGGGTCAGCCCGGCGGCGCGGCGTGCGGCCAGCATCTCGTCCAGCAGGGCGAATTCCTCGCGGTTGAGACGTTCGTATTCGGCGCGGGCCTCGGGATCTTCCAGAGCCTTGGCCTTGAGTTCAGCGTGAGTCAGCATGTTTCTTTACCTCTTTCATGCGCATTTCGGCCAGCCGCCGCTCCTTGACGGGCGTCTTGTCGGTCTTTTTCACGAAGCTGTGCAGCACCACGATGCGCTGGTTGATCAGCGTGCAATAGAACACCCGCGCAATGCCTTCTGCTGCCTTCAGGCGTAGCTCGAACAAGCCATCACCGAAGGATTTGCTGTGCGGATCGCCCAAATGGGGACCGTACAGTTCCATGCGATCAGTCAGCGCGAAGTAGCGACCGCGTAAGCCGGCGGGCAGCGCAAGCACCTCGTCCTGAATCTTTTCGCTGTAATAGGTGATGGTGTAGTTCATCGACGGCGGCATGCTAACAAATATGTTATCGGGGCGGCAGCCGACACTGACAGGCGGAACCGCGCCGCTCCGTAGGGTAGCCAAGGCCCAGTTAAGTCGCTGGGCCTGGTGTTAGCGCAACAGCAACACGACCAGTACCGCCATCTGCACCCACGCCAGCGTCTGCCAGAAGCGCAGCGGATGGCGCTGCAGCAGCGGTGCTTTGGCGCGGTGCAGCAGTTCCGGCGGCGGCTGGCGCAGGTCGTGGAGGAATTCCGACAGTTCGCCATAGCGCCGCGCCGGGTTGGGGTGCACGGCCTTGCGCAGCACGTCATCGACCCAGGCCGGCAGGGCGCGATCCTCGCGCCATAGCGGGCGGTAGCGCAGGCGCAGCTGGGCGGTGCGAGTGCGGGCGCGAGACACCTCGGCGCCGTAGGGCAGGTCGCCGCCCAGCAGCCGGTAGGCGATCACGCCCAGCGAGAACAGGTCCGAGCGCACGCCGCCACCTTCGCCCAGAAAGTATTCCGGCGCGGTGTAGGCCAGCGCGCCGGGCACCGGGTTGTTTGGGTCCATGCCGCCCTCGGCCAGTCCGGTGACCTGCGCCGAACCGAAGTCGATCAGCTTCAGGGTGCCGCCGGCGTCGATCAGGATGTTCTCCGGCCGCAGGTCGCGGTGCAGCATTTCCAGGCGGTGGAAGGCGCGCAGGCCGCGGGCGATCTGTTCCAGCAGGTCGCGCACCTGCTCCAGCGAGGGCTGCGGATGATCGGTCATCCACTGGGCCAGGGTCTGGCCCTCGACGTACTCCGTCACGCTGTACAGGTACTGGCGCGGCCGGCTTGTCGCCGGCGCGCGCACCACATGCACGCTGTGCATGCGGCGGGCGATCCATTCCTCCAGCAGCAGGCGTTCCAGATAGGCACGGTCGTGGCGCAGGTCCAGGGACGGGGTCTTCAGCACCAGCCGTTCGCCGCTCTGCTCGTCCTCGGCCAGGTATACATGGCTGCGGCTGCTGGCATGCAGTTCGCGCAGGATGCGGTAGCCCTCGAAGCGCACCGGCGGTTCCAGCAGCGGCGGCAGGGCCAGTTCTTCGAGCTGGCGCTGGACTTCCCCGGCCTCGCCGTCAGGCAGCGCGTCGATGCGCACCAACTGGGCGGTGAGGTTGTCGGGGCTGCCCCGGGCGTGGGCTTCCAGCACCAGGCGGCGCGCGGTGGCGTCCAGGTCCTCGCCGTGGCCATCGATCAGGGCGAGCAGCGCCGCCTCGCTCAGCCATTCGTGCACGCCATCGGTGAGCAACAGGAACAGGTCGCCGACCTGCAGGGGCAGGGTGCGGTAGTCGATTTCCAGATGCGGATTGATGCCCAGGGCGCGGCTCAGGCAGCTCTGCTCCGGCGACAGCCAGACCCGGTGCTCCTCGGTAAGCGGCTCCAGCTGGCCGTTGCGCAGCCGGTAAAGGCGCGCATCGCCGACATGGAACAGGTGCGCGGTGGTGGACTTGAGCACCAGCGCGCTGAAGGTGCAGACGTGTCCGCGCTCGCGCTCGTAGCGGTACGGGCCGCGCCGCGTCTGCGCATGCAGCCAGGCGTTGGTGGCCACCAGCACGCGCTGGCCGGACTGCTTCACCGACCAGGCGTCCGGCGTGCAGAAGTAGTCTTCCAGAAAGCTCTTCACCGCCGTTTCGCTGGCGATGTGGCTGACCTTGCTGCTGCTGATGCCGTCGGCGATGGCCAGGGCGATGCCCTTGCTGGATTGCTGCTCCGGCTCGGGTAGGCGCAGGCCGTGGAAGTCCTGGTTGAGGGGTTTGCGGCCCTTGTCGGAGAACTGGCCGACTGTTACCGCAAGGGTGTTGGGCATGGAGGATTCGTGGATACAGGAGTTTGGGGCGAGCACTGATGCTGTTTGTCCCCTCTCCCCTCGTGGGAGAGGGTTAGGGAGAGGGGGCGGGCATTTCACCCTCTCCCCCGGCCCCTCTCCCGTCAAGGGAGAGGGGGGAACGGCTGTACGCGGCCCCGGATGCCTCAAAGCACCGCCCGCTTCGGCGCCGTACGCACATGGGTGGCATACAGGGTCAGGCCGGTGAAGGCCAGGCCGCCGACCAGGTTGCCCAGTGCGGTGGGGATTTCGTTCCAGAGCATGTAGTCCATGATCGAGAAGTCGCCGCCCATCATCAGTCCGGCCGGGAACAGAAACATGTTCACCACCGAGTGCTCGAAGCCCATGTAGAAGAACAGCATGATCGGCATCCACATGGCGATCGCCTTGCCACCGACGGTGGTGGAGATCATCGCGCCGACCACGCCCATCGACACCATCCAGTTGCACAGCACGCCGCGCAGGAAGATGGTCGCCCAGCCGGCCGCACCGTACTGGGCGTAGCCCAGGGTGCGCGCCTCGCCGATGTGCGAGAGCTTCTGCGCCACTTCGCCCGGCTCGGTGGAGAAGCCGTAGGTGAAGACGAACACCATCATGAAGGCCACGGTCAGCGCGCCGGCGAAGTTGCCGAGGAACACCAGTCCCCAGTTGCGCAGGATGCCGCCGACGGTGACGCCGGGGCGGCGGTCGAGCAGCGCCAGCGGGGTGAGCATGAACACCCCGGTGAGCAGGTCGAAGCCCATCAGGTAGAGCATCACGAAGCCGACCGGGAAGAGCATGGCGCCGACCAGCGCGGAGCCGGTCTGCACGGTGATGGTCACGGCGAACACCGCCGCCAGGGCGAGGATGGCGCCGGCCATGAAGGCGCGGATCAGGGTGTCGCGGGTGGACATGTGGATCTTGGATTCGCCGGCGTCGACCATCTTGGTGACGAATTCGGCGGGCACGATATAGGACATGACGGTCATTCCTGTTGGTTGAATTCGCGAGACATCAGCCCAGGACCCTTCAGCCCAGGGCGATTTCCACGGCGTCGCCGTTCAGCCGCGCCGGCCAGACCCGCAGGCGTTGCTGCGGGTCCTCCAGGCACAGGCCGTCGTCCAGCCGGAAGTGCTGCTTGTAGAGGGGGGCGGCGACCACCGTCTGGCCCTTGAGGGAGCCGACGATGCCGCGGCCGATCACGTTGGCGCCGGACCTGGGGTCGCGGTTCTCGACGGCGTAGACCTGGTCACCGGGCAAGTGGAACAGCGCCACCTGGGTGCCTTCCAGCCAGGCGACAACGCCGGAGTGGGCCACCAGGTCGCGGCGGCTGCACAGGGCGCGCCACTGCAGCGCGGTTTCGGCATGAAGCGGGGCATACATGTTCATTGGAGCACCTCCTCGGCGGGAATCAGGGAAAGTTCGGATGCGCGCGCCGGGCGGCGCTGGCCGCGCTCGCGCACGAAGTGGATGTCCGGGTCGTCGCGGTGGTCGTTGACGAAGGTGCGGAAGCGCTTGAGCTTTTCCGGATCCTTCAGGGCGTTGGCCCATTCGCATTCGTAGCGGTCCACCACGAGCTGCATCTGGCGCTCCAGCTCGGCGCCGAGGCCCAGGCTGTCGTCGAGGATCACCGCCTTGAGGTAGTCCAGGCCGCCGTCCAGGCTTTCGCGCCACACCGAGGTGCGCTGCAGCTTGTCGGCGGTGCGGATGTACAACATCAGCACGCGGTCGATGGTGCGGATCAGGCCGGCGTCGTCCAGGTCGGTGGCGAACAGCTCGGCGTGGCGCGGACGCATGCCGCCGTTGCCGCAGATGTACAGGTTCCAGCCCTTTTCGGTGGCGATCACGCCGATGTCCTTGCTCTGCGCCTCGGCGCATTCGCGGGTGCAGCCGGAGACGCCGAACTTGATCTTGTGCGGCGCGCGCAGGCCCTTGTAGCGGTTCTCCAGGGTCAGGGCCATGCCGACGCTGTCCTGCACGCCGTAGCGGCACCAGGTGCTGCCCACGCAGGATTTCACCGTGCGCAGCGACTTGCCGTAGGCGTGGCCGGTCTCGAAGCCGGCCTCGATCAGCTCGGCCCAGATGTCCGGCAACTGGTGCAGTTGCGCGCCGAACAGGTCGATGCGCTGGCCGCCGGTGATCTTGGTGTACAGGTCGTACTTCTTCGCCACCTGGCCGATGGCGATCAGCCCTTCCGGAGTGATCTCGCCGCCGGGCACGCGCGGCACCACCGAGTAGGTGCCGTTCTTCTGCATGTTGGCCATGAAGGTGTCGTTGGTGTCCTGCAGCGGCACCAGCGCCGGATCCTGGATCGGCCGGTTCCAGCAGGAGGCGAGGATCGAGCCCACCGCCGGCTTGCAGATGTCGCAGCCCAACTCGCCCTTGCCGTGGCGGGCCAGCAGCTCGTCGAAGCGCTCGATGCCTTCGACGCGGACGATGTCGTACAGCTCCTGGCGGGTGTAGGCGAAGTGCTCGCAGAGGCTCTTGTCCACCGCCACGCCGCGGGCGCTCAACTCGTGTTCGAACACCTGCTTGAGCAGGCTGGCGCAGCCGCCACAGCCGGTGGCCGCCTTGGTGGCGCTTTTCAGCTCACCCAGGTCGGTGATGCCGGCGTCCACCTGGCAGCACACCGCGCCCTTGGTGACGTTGTGGCAGGAGCAGATGGTGGCGGTGTCGGGCAGGGCATCGGCACCCAGCGCCGGCGCGCCATCCGAGACCGGCAGGATCAGGCTGGCCGGGTCGTCGGGCAGCTTGATGCCGTTTTGCGCGTACTGCAGCAAGGTGTCGTAGTAACTGTTGTCACCGACCAGCACCGCACCGAGCACGCGCTTTCCGTCGGCGGAGACCACCAGGCGCCGGTAGCTGGCGCTGGCCTCGTCGATGAAGCGGTAGCTGCGCGCGCCGGGTGTGGCGGCATGGGCGTCGCCGATGGAGCCGACATCCACGCCGAGCAGCTTGAGCTTGGTGGACATGTCGGCGCCGGTGAACGGCGTGGCGTCGAGGCCAGCGAGTTGGTCGGCCACGGTGCGCGCCATGCTGTAGCCCGGCGCCACCAGGCCGAACACGCTGCCGTTCCAGGCTGCGCATTCGCCGATGGCGTAGATGGCAGGATCGCTGCTGCGGCACAGGTCGTCCACCGCCACGCCGCCGCGCGGGCCCAGTTCCAGGCCGGTGGCGCGGGCCAGGGCGTCCTGCGGACGGATGCCGGCGGAGAACACGATCAGGTCGGTTTCCAGGCTGTCGCCGTCCTTGAAGTCCATGCGGTAGCGGTACTGGCTGCCGGCGACGATGGCCTCGGTGGCGCGGGACAGGTGCACGCCGACGCCGAGGGCCTCGATGCGCGCCTTGAGCGCGTCGCCACCCAGTTCGTCCAGCTGCACCGGCATCAGGCGCGGCGCGAATTCCACCACATGGGCTTCCAGGCCCAGCGACTTCAGCGCGTTGGCCGCTTCCAGGCCGAGCAGGCCGCCACCAACCACCACGCCGCGGCGGGCGCCCTGGGCGGCGAGCCGGATGGCGTCCAGATCCTCCAGGGTACGGTACACCAGCCGGGAATGGCCTTCGGCGCCCGGAATCGGCGGCACGAAGGGGAAGGAGCCGGAGGCCAGCACCAGGTGGTCGTAGGCGTAGCGGCCCTGTGAGGTGATCACCTGCTTGCTGGCGCGGTCGATGTCGATCACCGCTTCGCCCAGGTGCAGGTGCACGCCATGGCGGGCATAGAAGTCCGGCTCGCACAGGGCCAGCGACTCGGCATCGCGGCCGCCGAAGTATTCGGACAGGTGCACACGGTCGTAGGCGCGCTGGCGCTCTTCGCCGAACACCCGCACCTGAAAGCGCTCGAGCGCACCCTGCTCGGCCAGACGGGCCACGCAGTGATGACCCACCATGCCGTTGCCGATGATGACGACCCTGACTGTCGTGTTCATGTGTCCTTCCTCTGCCTTGCCGGCCGGTTTTCCCGCCGGCCGAAACGCAAAAAGGCGCCTGGAGCCGTTGAAAGCTCCAGGCGCCTTTGCCTGGTGATTCTGTGTGGGGTGGTGTTGGCCGAGCGCCGTTGCCCGGATCACCTGAATAACGGGGTCTTCGCTGACCCTGCCTGGGAGTTAGCAGGGAGCGTGCCAGCGACGGAATGACGTGCGGCAATGCCCGATGCAGAGCGGTTTGGCGGCGAATGAGGGCAGGCGCGACGGGCTGGACGAATGATCCCTGGTGGGGCGAAGCGCCCGTCGCGCTCCCTGTTTTGGGGCAGAGGTGTTATCCCCTCTCACCCGGCCGGGGAGAGGGGAATGACTCAGCGGTACTTGTGGTGCCACTGTTCCTTGTAATGGCCCCGGCCGCGCTTGTGCTTGTGATCGTGGCGCGCATGGCGACGGTCGCCCCGGTAATCGCGTCGATCATCATCGCCGCCGTACGCATTGCCCAGCGCGCCGCCGGCGGCGCCACCCACGGCGGCACCCAGCAGGCCGCCATTGGTACCGCCGACCTGCTGACCCAGCACATTGCCGCCGGCCGCACCCAGGCCACCGCCGACAGCGGCTTCGGTGCGATTGCGTCGGTCGGCGCCGACCGCGCTGCCGGCAGCGCCACCGACCCCCGCGCCGATCGCCGCGCCTGTGCTACCGCCAAGATGTCCGCCGACCACGCTGCCCATCACCCCGCCCAGCGCTCCACCGACGGCTGCTTCGGTGTCCTTGCCGGCAAAGGCGCTGCCGCTACTGAGCAGGCCGAGGGTCAGAAAAATAATCGGGGCATGCTTCTTCATCAGGTGTCGCCTCAAAAAAATGACGGGGCGATGCTCGCTGCCGGAAGGTGCCGAAACAAGCCCTCGGCCGACGAGCTGCACGGCTTTACCAACTATTTATGGACTCCTTACAAAGCGCGGAACTTTGCGCCCTGGCGCGCGGCCAAACACCCCTTGGCCAATGCCGGCCACGGGTCTCAAAACCAGAAGCGGACCCCGGCGACCACGACGGTTTCCTCGCGATCTTCTCCCGCGCGGCGCAGATAATCGGCCGTATTGCCATAGGCGCGCTGCCAGCTCACGCCCAGGTAGGGGGCGAATTGCCGGGTCATCTCGTAGCGCAGCCGCAGGCCGGCCTCCGCATCGCTGAAGCCCGCGCCGACGCCGCGTGCCGCGTCGTTGCGGCCGTGCAGGTTGAGCTCCACGGCCGGCTGCAGGATCAGCCGGTTGGTCAGCAGGATGTCGTAGTCGGCGGCCAGGCGCAGGCCGGTCTGGCCGCCTTCGCCGAAGAACGCGCTGACTTCGGTTTCCAGGCCGTACAACGGCATGCCCTGGAGCCCGGCTACCGCCCAGGTCTGCGGTGAGCCCGGCTTGAAGTCCTGGCGCACGCCGAGCACGCTTTCCCACCAGGGGCCGATGGCGTGGCTCCACAGCAACTGCAGTTCGGCTTCCTCGGTGTGGCCATCGACGCGCTCGCCTTCCGAGCGCAGCGCCAGGCGGTTGATGTCGCCGCCGATCCAGCCGTCGATGTCCCAGGCCAGGGCGTTGCCGTCATCGGCATCCCGCCATTCCAGCTGGTCGGTGAGTAGCAGGAAGTTCGTCCCGCCGGCGTGCATGGCATGCGGCGGCAGGTCGGGGAAGGCGGCGGCGCGGTCGGCGGCGCTTGGCACCGGGAGCGGTGTGCGGCCGGCGCCGTACGTTGGCGCGTGCTGGTGGCGATGGTCGTCGGCACTGGGTGACGGCGCGCTCGGCGGATGGTGGCCATCGTGCGCGCCTTGTGCCAGGGCCTGCGGCGCCTGCGCGGCGAGCAGCAGGCCGACCGCCAGCGAGGCGGCAAAGGATGTGCTGCGGGGGTTCATCATCAACTTCCTCATTCTTCCACGCGGACTTCACGGAACATGCCGAGGTCCATGTGCATCAACAGGTGGCAGTGGAAGGCCCAGCGGCCCAGCGCGTCGGCGGTGACGCGGTAGCTGCGCCGCGAACCGGGCGGCATGTCGATGGTGTGCTTGCGCACCAGGAAGTTGCCCTGTTCGTCCTCCAGATCGCTCCACAGGCCGTGCAGGTGGATGGGGTGATGCATCATGGTGTCGTTGACCAGCACGATGCGCACGCGCTCGCCGTATTTCAGGCGGATCGGCTCGGCATGGGCGAATGCCACGCCGTCGATGGACCAGGCGAAGCGCTCCATGTGGCCGGTCAGGTGCAGCTCCAGCGTGCGGCTCGGTTGCCGGCCGTCCGGGTCGGCGAAGCGGCTGCGCAGGTCGGCGTAGGTCAGCACCCGGCGCCCGTTGTCGCGCAGGCCGATGCCCGGATCGGCCAGCTTGGCCACCGGCTGCAGGGTCTGCATGTCGAGCAGCGGGTTGCCGGCTTCGCTGGCTGGATGCTGCTGCAGGGGCATCGCCGTCTGAGCCATGGCGCCGTGATCCATGCCGGCCATCGAGCCGTGATCCATGTCGCCCATGGCCGCATGATTGATCGCGCTGTCCGTCTGGCCGTGCGCCCCATGCTCGCCGTGGCCCATGTCTTCCATGCTCAGCACCGGGCGCGGGTCTACCGCCGGCACCGGCGCGCGCAGGCCGTCGCGCACCGCCAGCGTGCCGCAGGCATAGCCGCTGCGGTCCATGGCCTGGGCGAACAGGCTGTAGGCCGGTTGGTCGCCGGGTTCGACCAGCACGTCGTAGGTTTCCGCCACCGCCAGGCGCAGTTCGTCGACCTGCACCGGCTCGACCGGCTGGCCGTCGGCGGCGATCACGGTGAGCTTCAGGCCGGGGATGCGGAAGTCCAGGTAGCTCATGGCCGAGCCGTTGATCAGCCGCAGGCGGATGCGCTCGCCCGGCTTGAACAGGCCGCTCCAGGGATTTGCCGGCGTGCGGCCGTTGAGCAGGTAGCTGTAGGTCGCGCCGCTCACGTCGGCCAGGTCCGTGGGGCTCATGTTCATCCGTGCCCAGGCCCAGCGGTCACTCAGCGTTGCGCTCCAGCCGTGGTCGGCAGCGTCGCGGATGAAGTCGCCCACGGTGCGGCGATGCTCGTTGTAGTAGTCGGACTGCTTCTTCAGCTTGGCCAGCACCCGCGCGGGGTTCTCGTCGGTCCAGTCGGAGAACATCACCACATAGTCGCGTTCGTAGCGGTGGGGCTCGGGCTGCCGTGGTTCGATGATCAGCGGGCCGTACACGCCGAGCTGCTCCTGGAAGCCGGAATGGCTGTGGTACCAGTAGGTGCCGTGCTGCTTCACCCTGAAGCGGTATTCGTACAGGCCGTCCGGTGCGATGCCGGCGAAGCTGAAGCCCGGTACGCCGTCCATGTTGGCCGGCAGCAGGATGCCGTGCCAGTGGATCGAGGTGTCCACCGGCAGGCGGTTGCGCACGCGCAGGGTGACGGTGTCGCCTTCGCGCCAGCGCAGCAGTGGCCCGGGAATCGAGCCGTTGATGGCCATGGCGGTGCGCCGCCTGCCGGTGAAGTCGACGTCTAGCGCGTCGATGGTCAGGTCGAATTCGGTGCCGGCCAGCACGGTCGGCTGGCCGGGGCTGGTCAGCGCCCAGACCGGCGGGCGCCACAGGCCCAGGCCGGCGAATGCGCCGCCGGCGGCCAGGCCCTTGAGCAAGGTGCGTCGGGAAGGTGTGGAATGCATGCGAGGTGGATATCCCTATGAGTCAAAAAGATGCGCGAGCTCAGCGCGCCACAATGCCGTTGGGGCCGGCGGCGGTCGGGTAGCGGGTCAGTTCCCGATGGCTGTTCAGGTCGACCACCGACACGCTGGCGTCGAAGGCATTGCTGATGTAGGCGCGCGTGCCGTCTGCGATGGACACGCCGTGGGCGCCCTTGCCGACTTCGGGGCTGGCCAGGAGCCGGCCGCTGGCGGCATCCAGGATCGACAGGTTGTGCCCGGGCGCCTGTGCGCTGCCCTGATTGGCCACGATCAACTGCTGGCCATCGGGCGAGACGGACAACTGGATGGGACCGGGGCCGACCGGGTAGCGGTCAAGCAGCGTGCGGCGCCGTACGTCCACCGCCGCCACGGCGTTCTCGCCGCTGAGCGAGACGAACAGGCGCTGGCCGTCGGGGGCGAAGGCCACCTGCACCGGTTGGCTGCCGACCGCGATGCGTGCGACTTCTGCGCGGCGTTGCACGTCGATCAGGCTGACATCGCCGCTGTCGCGGTTGGCCACCGCCAGGCTGCGGCCGTCCGGGGACAGGCGCAGGCCGTGGGGGTAACGGCCGACCGGGATGCGGTGCACCACGCGCCGGGCGGCCAGGTCGACGACCAGCACCGCATGGCTGTCCGCATCGGTGATGAACGCCCATTTGCCGCTGGCATCGGGCACCACATGGGCCGGATGACCGCCCACGGCAACGGTGGTGGGTGAGGCGGCGGGATTCAGCGCATCCAGCATCAGCAGCCGACCGCCTTCGTCATGATTGCCGTGGCTTCCGTGGCCAGCGGGCATGCCGACAATCAGCAGGGACTTGCCGTCGGGCGTGAGATCCAGGTTGTGCGGCAGCACCTCCAAGGCAATCGTGCGGGTGGAGGCGGCGTCCTCGTCAATGATGGTCAGGCTGCCGGCGCCTTCGTTGGCGACATACACGGTGGCGGCCATCACGGGCGCGCCGGCGAACAGGGCGCTGGTCAGAGCCAGGGCGAACAGGCGGGATTGCATGAGCGGTTTCCTTTGATGTTGCGAACAGCGCCCAGCCTACCGTCGCGCTACTGACGGCAGGCTGAAGCGCCGGTTACGTTTTCGTCAGCTCAGCGGCGCGGGGCCTTGTCCGCCGGGTAGTTGGCCAGCACCTCGTCCTGGCCGGAGCGGGTCAGGCCGATCACTTGATACGCCTGGCGGGCCTGGCCGTAGTCCATGCCCGGCGAGCCCGCCGGCATGCCCGGCACCGCGATGCCGAGCAGGTCGGGGCGCTTGCGCAGTTCGAGGATCTGCGCCACCGGTACGTGGCCTTCGACGAACTGGCCGTCGATCACGCCGGTGTGGCAGGAGCCCAGGCGCGGCTGCACGCCCAGCGCCTGCTTGACCGCGCCCATGTCGCGTTCGACGTGGTCACGCACCGCGAAGCCGTTGTCCTTCAGGTAGGCGATCCAGTCCTTGCAGCAGCCGCAATTGGCGTCGCGGTGCACGTCGATGGCCAGGGTTTCGGCCGCCTGGGCGGCGCCGCCGAGCAGCAGGGTGGCGAGGGTGGCGATACGCAGGGTGGGGTGCATGGAACTTCTCCGTTGGGAACGTCGTGGGATTCGTATTGCGGCGGGGCCGCGGATAAACAATCAGTCGATGGACACCTTGCGCAGGCGCAGCGCGTTGAACACCACCGAGGCCGAACTCAGGCTCATCGCCAGCGCGGCGATCATTGGCGACAGCAGATGGCCGGTCAGCGGGTAGAGCAGGCCGGCGGCCAGCGGAATGCCCAGCGCGTTGTAGAGGAAGGCGAAGGTCAGGTTCTGGTGCATGTTGCGCACGGTGGCCACCGACAGGCTGCGCGCGCGCAGGATGCCGAGCAGGTCGCCCTTGACCAGCGTGACCTGGGCGCTGTTCATCGCCACGTCGGTGCCGGTGCCCATGGCGATACCGATGTCGGCGCGCGCCAGGGCCGGGGCGTCGTTGATGCCGTCGCCGGCCATGGCCACGCGGTGACCCTGCTGTTGCAGGAGCGCGGCCAGGCGCTCCTTGTCCTGCGGCTTGACCTCGCCGTGCACCTCCTCGATGCCCAGCTCGCGGGCCACCGCCCGGGCGGTGGTCAGGCCGTCACCGGTCGCCATGATCACCCGCACGCCGTCGGCCTGCAGACGCTCGACCGCCAGTTTCGAGGTCGGCTTGAGCGGATCGGCGACCGCCAGCAGCCCGGCCAGCGTGCCATCCACCGCCAGGTACATGATGCTCACCCCGTCGCCGCGCAACCGTTCGGCGCTGGCCTGCAGCGGGCCGACATCCACGCCGGCATCGGTCAGCAGCGCGGTGTTGCCCAACTGCAGGCGGCGGCCCTCGACCTGCCCGCGCACGCCGATGCCGGAGGCCGATTCGAACGTCTCGGGCGTGCTCAGCGCCAGGCCCTGGGCGCGGGCCTGATCGACGATGGCGTGGGCCAGCGGATGCTCGCTGCCCTGATCCAGGCTGGCGGCCAGCCGCAGCACCTCGTCCGCCACGAAACCGGGCGCCGCCTCCACGCTGTGGAACGCGGGGCGGCCTTCGGTCAGGGTGCCGGTCTTGTCGACGATCAGCGTGTCGATCTTGCGCAGGTTCTCGATGGCGCCGGCATCGCGGAACAGCACGCCGCTGCTCGCCGCCTTGCCGGTGGCGACCATCACCGACATCGGCGTGGCCAGCCCCAGGGCGCACGGGCAGGCGATGATCAGCACCGCCACCGCGTTGATCAGGCCGAACACCCAGCTCGGTTCCGGCCCCCACAGGCCCCAGCCGAGCAGCGTGAGCACGGCGATGCCGATCACCACCAGCACAAACCAGCCGGCGATGACGTCGGCCAGCCGCTGCATCGGCGCCTTGGAGCGCTGGGCCTGGGCGACCATCTGCACGATCTGCGCGAGCACGGTCGCGCTGCCGACCTTCTGCGCCTGCATCACCAGGCTGCCGTGGGTGTTCAGGGTGGCGCCGATCAGGCTGTCGCCGGCGCGCTTCATGATCGGCAGCGGCTCGCCGGTCAGCATCGACTCGTCCACCGCGCTTTCACCGTCCAGCACCCGGCCGTCGACCGGCACCTTCTCGCCCGGTCGCACGCGCAGGGTGTCGCCGCTGTGCACGTGGCTGAGCGGGATGTCTTCTTCGCTGCCGTCGGCATTGATGCGCCGCGCGGTCTTGGGCGCCAGGCCGAGCAGCGAGCGGATCGCCGCCGAGGTCTGCGAGCGCGCCTTGAGTTCGAGGATCTGGCCGAGCAGGGTCAGCGAGATGATCACCGCCGCCGCTTCGAAGTACACGCCGATGCGCCCGTCCTGCATGAAGTCGGCAGGGAACACGCCGGGCGCCAGGGTGGCGACCAGGCTGTACAGGTAGGCGGCGGCGGTGCCCAGGCCGATCAGCGTCCACATGTTCGGGCTGCGCCGGATCACCGAGCGCACGCCGCGCACGAAGAACGGCCAGCCGGCCCAGAGCACCACCGGGGTGCTCAATGCGAGCTCGACCCAGTTCTGCGCGGCGCCATGGAACAGGTTCAGGGCATGCCCGCCCATGGCCAGCGCGGTGACGATCACGGTCAACGGCAGGGTCCACCAGAAGCGCCGGGTGAAGTCCCTGAGCTCCGGGTTTTCCTCTTCTTCCAGTTCCGGCATGACCGGCTCCAGCGCCATGCCGCATAGCGGACAGGTGCCGGGGCCGACCTGGCGGATTTCCGGGTGCATCGGACAGGTGTATTCGGCGGCGGCCGCTGCCGTGGCGGCCACTGCCGCGGCGGCCGCCCCTGCGTCGGGCGCGGCCGCGGCCGGCGCATGATCAGTGTGCTGGGCGGACAGGTACTTGTGCGGCTCGGCGCCGAAGCGCTCCAGGCAGTGCTGGCTGCAGAAGCGCAGGCGCTGGCCCGCATGCTGGGCCTGGTAGGGACTGTCGGGCTTGACCGTCATGCCGCAGACCGGGTCGCGGTCCGGTGCTGCGGGCGGTGCTGGGTGTGACGAGGCCGGCAGGCTTGGCATGGCGGTGTTCCTTCTAGGGTTGTCCGCACCCTAGCGCGGGATGGCTGACATCAGGCTGAGCCCGGGATTACTTTTCTGTCAGCTTGTGGTCAGCGTCGTTCCGGCGCTGCACACTGCCCGCGTCTGTTCCCCGTGGGGTGTTGTCCATGAAACTCCTGGTCGCCGAAGACGAACCGAAAACCGGCACCTACCTGCAGCAGGGCCTCGGCGAGGCCGGCTTCAGCGTCGACCGCGTGACCAGCGGCACGGAGGCCGTGCAGCAGGTGCTGAGCGAGCCCTACGACCTGCTGATCCTCGATGTGATGCTGCCCGGCCTGGATGGCTGGGAAGTGCTGCGCCGGGTGCGCGCCGCCGGCCAGGACATGCCGGTGCTGTTCCTTACCGCGCGCGATCGGGTCGAGGACCGGGTCAAGGGCCTGGAACTGGGCGCCGACGATTATCTGGTCAAGCCCTTTGCCTTCTCCGAGCTGCTGGCCCGGGTGCGCAGCCTGCTGCGCCGTGGCAACCAGGCGGCGGTGGCCACCCACCTGCGCATCGCCGACCTGGAGGTCGACCTGCTCAAGCGCCGCGCGGTGCGCGCCGGGCGGCGCATCGACCTGACCGCCAAGGAGTTCGCCCTGCTGGAACTGCTGCTGCGCCGGCGCGGCGAGGTGCTGCCCAAGTCGCTGATCGCCTCGCAGGTCTGGGACATGAACTTCGACAGCGACACCAACGTGATCGAGGTGGCCATCCGCCGGCTGCGCGCCAAGATCGACGACGACTTCGAGCCCAAGCTGATCCACACCGCGCGCGGCATGGGCTACATGCTCGACGAGCCCGAGCCGTCATGAGGCGCCTGTCGCTCACCGCGCGGCTGAGCCTGCTGTTCATGCTGGCGGTGGCCGGGGTGCTGGCGGGCTCGGGGTTTTTCTTCAACCACCTCAGCCAGCACCATTTCGACGAGCTGGACCAGCAGACCCTGAGCGTCGCCGCTGCCGCTGCCGAACGCCTGCTGCGCGAGGCGCCGCCGGCGAGCCGCGACGGGCAGCTGCGCGCGCTGTTCAGCGGCCAGGCCGATCTGCAGGCGCGGATCCTGGAGGACGGGCGCCTGCTGTTCGCCACGCCGGAGCGGGGCGCGGCCCCGTTCGGGGCGGGCTCCGGTGAATGGCGGTACGAGGGGCGCGCCTGGCGGGGACTGGAAAGGAACGTCATGGTGGATGAGCGGCCCGTGAGCATCCAGCTGATGCTGGATGTCACCACCCATCAGGTGTTCTCCCACCAGTTGGCCGGCTGGCTGTGGGCGGGGCTGGGGCTGGCGGCGCTGCTCAGCGTGCTGCTGGGCTGGTTGCTGGTGCGCAGTGGCCTGCGCCCGCTGCGCCAGGTGACCGAGGTGATCGCCTCGGTGTCGGCCCGTTCGCTGGAGGAGCGCATCGAACAGGAGGTGCCGGCCGAGCTGCGCGCGCTGGTGCAGGCGTTCAACGCCATGCTGGCGCGCCTGGAGGACTCCTTCGTGCGCCTGTCGAACTTCTCGGCGGACATCGCCCACGAACTGCGCACCCCGGTGAGCAACCTGCTCACCCATACCGAAGTGGTGCTGACCCGCGCCCGCAACGTCGAGGACTATCAGGAGAACCTGCACTCCAACCTGGAAGAGCTGCAGCGCATGGCGCGGATGATCGACGACATGCTGTTCCTGGCCAAAGCCGACAACGGGCTGATTATTCCCGAGCAGCGGCCGGTGGCGCTGCACGAACTGTGCGCCAGCCTGCTGGATTTCTACGGGTTGTCCGCGGAGGAACGCGGTATCCGTTTCGAACTGAGCGGCGAGGCCACCCTGCAGGGCGACGTGCTGATGCTGCGTCGGGCGCTATCCAACCTGCTGTCCAACGCGCTGCGCTACACGCCGGACGGCGCCAGCATTCGCCTGAGCCTGCAGCAGACCGAACACGCGGTGCGCCTGTCGCTGGCCAACCCCGGCGGCACCATCGCCGCCGAGCACCTGGAGCGCCTGTTCGACCGCTTCTACCGCGTCGATCCGGCCCGCCGCGAGGGCCACCCCGGCAACGCCGGCCTGGGACTGGCCATCACCCGCTCGATCGTCGAGGCACACCGGGGACAGATCCGCTGCCACAGCGCGGAGGGTTGGACGACCTTCGAGCTGGCGTTTCGCGTGTGAAAGGCGATCGCTCCCGCGTGGTGACGCGAATGCCGGCGCGGTTTCCTTAAGTCCGCCCTGTCGACTGTCGCCGTATCGGTCGTACCCGCTGAACTGAACGGACGACGACATGGCAGAAACAACAGTGCTCAATCCCTGGCTATCTATGTGGACGAAGCCGCGCTCGACCGTTCAATGGCTCGTCGAGCACGACCCCGGGCGAAGCGTCGTGCTGCTCCCCACCCTGGCCGCTCTTTCCGATGCGCTGAACCGAGCGAGCAGCAAAGGCCTGGGGGATACCTCGCCGTTGCCGTTGATCCTGGTGATGGCCCTGGTGACCAGTGTCATTTTCGGCCCCCTCATGCTTTATCTCGGGTCGATCATTCTGGGCTGGACAGGCAAATGGCTGGGAGGCCGCGCATCGAGAGGGGCGATCGGCATGGCGCTTGCCTGGTCGATGGTGCCGATTGCCTGGTCGCTGTTGCTGTGGATTCCCGAGCTGCTGATTTTTGGCACCGAGCTGTTCAGCCACTCGGCACCCAGTGTTGCCGCCAGCCCATTGCTCTTCCTGTCATTCAAGGTCGCCGAGGCGGTGCTGGGGTGCTGGGCGTTGGTGCTGCTGCTCAAGAGCCTTGGCCAGGTACAGGGTTTCTCCGCATGGCGCGCCCTGGGAACCACACTGCTGGGGCTGCTGATTCTGGTCGTGCCGATCGTGCTGCTGGTCTTCGCATTCAAGGCGCTGTTCTGACGCTGGCGCACGGGCCGCGATCCGTCGTATCGAGACGGATCGGCCCGCCCTACATCGGGATATCTTTCGCGCAGTAGATCTTTGCCAGGTTCTGCGTGCTGTAGCAGGTCAGGCCGTCTTGCACGATGGATTGCGGCACGGGAAAGCCGGGCTCACCGTCCAGGCTGATCGAGGACGTGTCCTCGGTGGCGCTCACGCTGACCGCACTTTCGCCGCCGCCGATGTCCCACTGCGCCCAGTACGAATGGACATTGGCGCATACGGTTACGCCGCACGCCCGCTCGGTTTCCTCGTCCCCGCTGATCACCAGGCACATGCCCTGCATCTCGCCGCAGCCGGCCACGCCAGGACCGGCGAACAGCAGCGCGCACAAAAACAGCAGGGGTTTCGCGAGGCTCGATTTCATTTCACTACCTGAGGGTGGACTGGGGGTGGCCGGCGAACGCTACTGTTTGGCCATTACGGTGTCCACTGATTGCAGGCGCAGCAATGTCGCAGGGAGTCGCGCCGCAGGGCCTATTTGCTGCGCAGTGCCTTGGCCAGGCGCAGCATGGCGGCTTCGATTTCCATGGCGGTCAGGGATGAGTAACCCAGCAGCCAACCCTGTTTTCGTTCCTCCCCGGCATACAGTCGACTGAGCCCGGGCAACTGTACGCCGGCATTGGCAGCCAGGCGGATGGTCCTTTCTTCCGACCAGCCCTCGTCCAGCAGGCAAGGCATCTGCAAGCCGCCCGGAGGTCGCATGGCGGTGGCGATACCGCTCAGATGCCTGCCGATGGCATCGAACATGCTGGCCCGACGTCCCGCGTACAGTTTGCGCATGGCCCGCACATGGGCGTTGTAGTGGCCGTCTTCCATGAAGCGCGCCAGGGTCAGCTGAAGGATTTGCGGGGTGTGTCCGTCCATGATGCTGCGCGCATGGGTGAACGCTTTTACCAGGGGCTGGGGCAACACCATGTAACCCAGGCGCAGGCCCGGAGAGAGTGTCTTGCTGAACGTACCCACGTAGAGGGTGCGCTGGTACTTGTCCAGGCCCTGCACACAGGCGGTCGGCAAGCCGTCGTAGTGGAACTCGCTGTCATAGTCGTCCTCGATGATCCACCTGCCGTTTTCCGCCGCCCAGTTGATCAGCTCGAGCCGGCGCGCCAGTGGCAGGGTCGCCCCGGTGGGGTACTGGTGGGAGGGCGTCACATAGACGCAGTTGGCGCCGCTGCGATCCGCGCGCAGCAGGTCGGTGCGAATGCCCAGCGCATCGACATCGATGGGCACGACCCTGGCCTCGGCGCTTTCGAAAGCTTTCCGGGCGCCGTAGTAGCCGGGGTTTTCCAGCAGGATCGGCTTGCCGGCATCGACCAGCAGCTGTGCGCACAGGAACAGCGCCTGGCGGGTACTGCTGAGTACCAGGATCTGCTCCGGGGTGCATGCGGCGCCGCGTTCCAGATTCAGGTAGGTGGCGATGGCCTTGCGCAGCGGCTCGGCGCCCTGCGGATCGCCATGCAGCAGGACACTGGCCCGGTGGTCCTTCATGGCCTGGCGCTGCAGACGTAGCCAGACATCGATGGGGAAGGTGCGGGTTTCCGGCAGGCCGGTGGCAAACGCCTTGACCACCTGCTGATCGCTGACGCCGCCGCTGTCGAGAATCATGCGGCCGCGCCGGCTCAGGCCGGCTTCCGCCGCCGCCGTCTCGGTGCGCCGGGCTTCCCGTGGCCTCGGGCGCTGACGCGCGACCCCCTGCAGTTCGTTGCCTACCGCCTCGGCCACGTAGCTGCCCGAGCCCTCGCGTCGCACGATGAAACCATCACGATGCAGTTGCACATAGGCGTTTTCGACCGTGTCGCGCGCCACCCCCAGCGAGGTGGCCAGCGAGCGGGTGGCCGGCAGCTTCAGGCCCGGGGCCAGGGCGCCGTCGAGGATCAGCGCGCGCAGGGCGCGCTGAATGCGCTGATGCAGATCCAGGCGCTGAAGCTCGGCATCGTTGAGCCGCATCTTGAGCGTTTCGAGCTCGAAGGTTTTCACGAAGTGGTCTGCCCTGAACAAAAAAACCGGCCGGCGGAAGCGGGCCAGTTTATCCGTGGTTGCGCTCACCGCCGAAGGAATTTCTCGACGTACCCCGGCGGCAGCTCCAGACGGGAAAGTGGTCTGGTTATCTGATGGAAAGTGTACGGGTTCTGCGGACCATTGCCGCGCTATAAATCAGCCGCCAATTCCAGCCTCGTGTTGCCAGGAGCCACCTGAAGCCATGTCGTCCACAGCCTCCCCATCCGCGGTTCGCCTCCGCGATCTCGTCCATCCGATCGTCGCCGGGCTGGTCTCGGTGATCGTCAACTATGGCGGTACCTTCATTCTGGTGTTTCAGGCGGCCCGGGTGGCGGGGCTGAGTCCTGAGCTGACGGCTTCCTGGGTATGGTCGGTATCGATTGGCGTGGGGCTGAGCGGGCTGTTGCTCAGTTGGCGGTTCCGCGAGCCGATCATCACCGCCTGGTCGACCCCGGCGGCGGCATTCCTGGTCGTCGCCCTGGCGACGACGCCCTATGCCGAGGCGGTCGGCGCCTACCTGGTCTCGGCCGCCGCCTTCGTGCTGCTGGGCGTGTCCGGCTATTTCGAGAAGGTCATCCGCCTGATCCCGCCGGGCGTGGCCGCGGGGTTGCTGGCGGGTATCCTGCTGCAGTTCGGCATCGGCGCCTTCGCGGGCGTGAGCGTCGACCCGCTGCTGGCCGCGCTGCTGATTGGCGCCTACGTCGTGCTCAAGCGCCTGAGCGCGCGCTACGCGGTGGTGGGGATTCTGCTGCTCGGCCTGGCCTTCCTGCTGGTCCAGGGACGGGTGGACCTGTCCGGGCTGGAGCTGCGGCTCGCGGCACCGGTGTTCACCCCGCCCGCGTTCTCGCTGAACGCCCTGCTCAGCGTGGCGCTGCCGCTGTTCCTGATCACCCTGACCGGCCAGTACATGCCCGGCATGTTGGTGCTGCGCAACGATGGCTTTCGCACCAGCGCCAACCCGATTGTCACCGTCACCGGGCTGGGCTCGCTGCTCATGGCGCCGTTCGGCTCGCACGCGTTCAACCTCGCCGCGATCACCGCGGCCATCTGCACCGGCAGGGAAGCCCACGAAGAACCCGCCAAGCGCTGGATCGCCGGTGTCGCCGCAGGGGTCTGCTACATCCTCGTCGGGGTCTTCGGCGTCACCCTGGCCGCACTGTTCATGGCCTTCCCGGCGACGTTCATCACCACCCTGGCCGGGCTCGCCCTGCTCGGCACCCTCGGCGGCAGCCTGGCCAGCGCCATGGCCGACGCCAAATCCCGCGAAGCCGCGCTGATCACCTTCCTGGCCGCCGCCGCCGATATCAGCCTGTTCGGGATCGGCGGGGCGTTCTGGGGGCTGGTGATCGGGCTGGCGGCATTCGCCGTGCTCAATGGCCGTTTGCCGCGCCGCACGCCGGCCGGCCAACCGGTCGCCAATGCGGGAGGGACCCACTGATGCCGCGTCTGCACGAACAGCATGGCCGTTACCCGCAGGCCAACAGCGTCGAGGACTTCCAGCGCAACCTGGCCGCTGTGCGCCAGCGCATCGCCGACGCCTGCCGGCGGGTCGGGCGCGATCCGGCGGGGGTGCGCCTGCTGCCGGTGAGCAAGACCTTCGATGAGGCGCACCTGCGCCTGGCCTACGCCGCCGGCTGCCGCTTTCTGGGCGAGAACAAGGTGCAGGAAGCGCAGCGCAAATGGGAAGCCATGGCCGACCTGAGCGACCTGCAATGGTCGGTGATCGGCCACCTGCAAACCAACAAGGCCAGGCAGGTCGCGCGCTTCGCCGCCGAGTTCCAGGCGCTGGACAGCCTGCGGCTGGCCGAGGCCCTGGACCGGCGCCTGCAGATCGAGGGTCGGCGGCTGGACGTGTTCGTCCAGGTGAATACCTCCGGCGAGGCCAGCAAGTACGGCCTGGCGCCTGACGCGGTGGCCGACTTCCTGCGCGCGCTGCCGGCGTTCTCCGCGCTGCGGGTGCGCGGCCTGATGACCCTGGCGCTGTTCTCCGCCGACGCGGCCCGTGTGCGTCCCTGTTTCGTGCGGCTGCGCGAGCTGCGGGAGCGCCTGCGCCAGGACGCACCGGCCGGTGTCGGCCTGGAGGAGCTGTCCATGGGCATGTCCGGGGATTTCGAAATCGCCATCGAAGAAGGCGCGACCGTGGTGCGGGTCGGCCAGGCCATCTTCGGTGCCCGCGCCCTGCCGGACAGCCACTACTGGCCGACGGCCAGCGAATAGCACGATCACGCCATCCTGAACCTTTGCCCACGACCTCACGAAGGAATGCCATGACCCCCTCATCCGCGTATCTCATGCCGACCTACGCACGCCAGCCCGTTTCGTTCAGTCGCGGCCAGGGCGCGCGCCTGTGGGACACGCAGGGCATCGAGTACCTGGACGCGATCGCCGGCGTGGCGGTGACCAGCCTCGGTCACGCCCATCCCGAAATTGCCGCCGTGATCGCCGATCAGGCCGGCCAACTGCTGCATACCTCCAACCTGTTCCGCATCGAATGGCAGGAGCGACTGGCTGAGCGCCTGTGCGCCTTGTCGGGCATGCAGCGTGCGTTCTTCTGCAACTCGGGGGCCGAGGCCAATGAGGCGGCGCTCAAGCTGGCCCGCCTGCACGCCAGTGCCCGGAGGGTTACGGATCCCCAGGTGCTGGTCATGGAGAACAGCTTCCATGGCCGCAGCCTGGCAACCCTGGCGGCCACCGGCAACCCGGCCGCGCAGCGCGGCTTCGAGCCACTGATGCCGGGCTTCGTGCGGGTGCCCTACGACGACATCGAGGCGCTGCGGGAAGCGGCGCGGCAATTCCCGGGCATCGTTGCGGTGCTGGTCGAGCCGGTGCAGGGCGAAGGCGGGGTGCGTGCCGCGTCCGCCGGCTATCTGCAGGCACTGCGGCAACTGTGCGACGAGCACGACTGGCTGATGATGGTCGACGAAGTGCAGACCGGCCTGGGCCGCACCGGCACCTGGTTCGGCTTCCAGCAGGCGGGCATCGTGCCCGACGTCATCACCCTGGCCAAGGCGCTGGGTAACGGCCTGCCGATCGGCGCCTGCCTGGCCCGTGGTCGGGCGGCGGAACTGTTTTCCCCCGGCCAGCATGCCTCCACCTTCGGTGGCAATCCGCTGGCCTGCCGGGTGGCCTGCACGGTACTCGACATCCTGGCGCGCGAGCAGCTCCCGCAGCGAGCCGCCACCCTCGGTCGCCGGCTGCTGGCGGCCCTGCGGGAGGGGCTGAGCGCCTGTCCCGAGGTGCTGGCGATCCGTGGCCAGGGCCTGATGGTCGGGATCGAGCTGGATCGCCAGTGCCCCGAGCTGGTTGGCCGGGCACTGGAGGAACAGCGCCTGCTGATCACCGTGACCCGCGGCACCACCCTGCGGCTGCTACCGCCCTTGATCTGCGACGCCGCGCAGATCGACGACATTGCCGCGCGCGTCATCCGGCTTCTTGCCTAGCAGTCCCCCGATTTTCCAACCCACAGGTTCCCTTATGTACGACGCATCCCTGACCCTTGCCGATTTTGATCCCGAGCTGTCCGCGGCCATCCATGACGAGGAAGTCCGTCAGGAAGACCACGCCGAACTGATCGCCTCCGAGAACTATGCCAGTCCGCTGGTGATGGCGATCCAGAGTTCGGTGCTCACCAACAAGTACGCCGAAGGCTATCCGGGCCGGCGCTACTACAGCGGCTGCGAGCATGTCGACGTGGCCGAGCGCCTGGCCATCGCGCGGGCCAAGGCCCTGTTCGACTGCGACTACGCCAACGTCCAGCCGCATGCCGGTTCCCAGGCCAACGCCGCCGTGTTCCTGGCCTTGCTCAGTCCCGGCGACACGGTGATGGGCATGAACCTGGCCCAGGGTGGGCACCTGACCCACGGCAACCCGGTGAACTTCTCCGGGCGCCATTACCGGATCGTTCCCTACGGACTCGACCCACACACGGGTTTGATCGACTACGACGAGATGGAGCGCATCGCCCTGCAAACCCGTCCGAAGCTGCTGATCGGCGGATTTTCCGCCTATTCCCGGCACATGGACTGGGCGCGCATGCGCGACATCGCCAACCGGGTGGGCGCGCTGTTCTGGGTCGACATGGCCCATGTCGCCGGCCTGGTGGCGGCCGGCGAGTACCCGAACCCGCTGTCGCACGCCCATGTGGTGACCAGCACCACCCACAAGACGCTGCGCGGCCCACGGGGTGGCCTGATCCTGTCCAAGGGGCAGGACGATACGTTCTACAAGAAGCTCGATTCGGCGGTCTTTCCGGGTGTTCAGGGCGGCCCGTTGATGCACCTGATCGCCGCCAAGGCCGTGGCCTTCAAGGAAGCGCTGTCGCCGGGGTTCAAGACCTATCAGCGGCAGGTGGTGAACAACGCCCGGGCCATGGCCGCGGTGCTGCAGCGGCGGGGTTTCCGGATCGTCTCCGGCGGGACGGACAACCACATGATGCTGATCGACCTGTCCGACCGGCCTTACACCGGCAAGGACGCCGATGCCGCCCTGAGCCATGCCTGCATCACCGCCAACAAGAATTCGGTGCCCAACGACCCGCGCTCGCCGTTCGTGACCTCGGGGCTGCGGATCGGCACCCCGGCGGTGACCACCCGTGGGTTCGGCGTGCCGGAGTGCGAGCAGTTGGCGGGCTGGCTGTGTGACGTGCTGGATGCGCTGGAATCCGGCGACAGCGAGACGGTGGTTCGTCAGGTAGGGGAACAGGTGATGGCGCTATGCCGGCGCCATCCGGTGTATCGCTAGGCTCTAGCCCGGGCTGGCCGGCGTGGCCACGACTGTCAGCAGCTGTTCGCCCAGCATCCCGAACTGGCCCTCCAGCTGTGCGCCTACCCGCCATTCGTCGCCCAGGTCGCGCAGCAGGCCCAGGCGCAGGCGGCCGGCCGGGTCCCAGTCGAGCAGTTCCGCGTCCTGGAAATAGAAGCGCTGGCCGACCAGGGGATACAGCGCCTTGAACAGGCTTTCCTTGGCCGAGAAGGTCAGGGTTGTCAGCCAGGCGTGCAGCGCCGGCTCCAGCTGTTCGAGCCGCTGGTGCTCGCCGGCGGTGAGGATTTCCCCACGCAGGCGCTGGCTGCGTTCGGCACTCAGCAGGCGCTCCAGATCGATGCCCAGGCCGCGCCAGTGCGCGGTGCTGGCGACCAGCGCGGCGGCCTGGCCGTGGCTGTGGGTGATCGAACCGACCACGCCGGCGGGCCAGCGCGGCGCGCGGTCCTCGCCGACGGCCGGGACGCCCGGCTGGCCGGTGAGGCCGTGCAGGGCCTGGCGTGCGCACAGGCGTCCGGCCAGGTATTCGCACTGGCGCTTGGCGGCGCCGGGCACGCCGGGGATGGCGCAACTGACGAAGTCGCCGGGTTGCAACTGGTCGGCCTGGAACATCGTGCTGACCAGATGCGCGCCGGGCATGGGGATGGGTAGCGGCCAGTGCTCGCGCAGCGGTGCGCAGCAGGCGGGGTGGAAGTCGTTCATGGGGCAGCATTGTGCCGGGGAGGACGGGAGTCGTCACGTCGTCGGGAGCCGGCCATCCCGCCCGTGCCGGAGCCTGCTTTGCACGGGGCAAGGCACGAACCGGCGGTGCGGTCGGCGCCCTGCATTCATGGCGAGATAGTCCACCGTGATGGATAATGCGCGCTTTCGGCGGCTCCGGATGGGGCTGCCGGGCCGCCGTTGTACCGTTGTTCGCTGGACTGTGCCTGTCGCCGTCCTGCCAGAGAGTCGCCATGTTCAGCCCGCTCGTTACCTTTCCGGCGTTGTATGCCGCCACCCTGCTCATGCTCGCCGGTTCAGGGCTGTTCAGCACCTACATGGGCCTGCGCCTGACGGAGGAGGGCGCAGGCGATGCCTGGGTCGGCGGGTTGATGGCGGCTTACTATTTCGGCTTGGTGTGTGGCGGCAAGTTCGGTCACCGGCTGATCGCCAGCGTCGGCCATATTCGCTCCTATGTGGCCTGCGCCGGGCTGGCCACGGTGATCGTACTGCTGCACGTGCTGGTGGAGCGGTTGGAGGTCTGGCTGCTGCTGCGTTTCGTCATGGGCGCGGTGATGATGAACCAGTACATGGTCATCGAGAGCTGGCTCAACGAGCAGGCGGAAAGCCACATGCGCGGCAAGGTCTTCGCAGGCTACATGGTGGCTGTGGACCTGGGGCTGGTCGTCGGCCAGGGGCTGTTGGCAATGATTCCGTCACTGGATTTCAAGCCGCTGGTGCTGGTGGCGATCTGTTTCGCCTCGTGCTTGATTCCGCTGGCAGTCACGCGGCGTGTGCACCCGGCCAAGCTGGTGGCGGCCCCGCTGGAAATCGGCTTCTTTTGCAAGCGGGTGCCGCAGGCACTGGGCAGCATCTTCGTCGCCGGGCTGATGGTCGGCGCCTTCTATGGCCTGGCGCCGGTGTATGCCAGTCGCAATGGCCTGGATACCTCGCAGGCCAGTCTGTTCGTGGCCATGTGCATCGTCGCCGGTTTCTGTGCGCAGTGGCCGCTGGGATGGCTGTCCGATCGCGTGGATCGCAGCTGGCTGATCCGGGGCAATTCCATTTTGCTGTGCCTGACCGCCATTCCTCTCTGGGGGCTGTTCAGCCTGCCGTACTGGTTGTTGCTGGCCAATGGCTTCGTGACGGGCATGCTGCTGTTCACCCTGTATCCGCTGGCGGTGGCGCTGGGCAATGACCATGTCGAGCAGTCGCGGCGGGTGGCGCTATCGGCCATGCTGCTGACCACCTATGGTGTGGGCGCCTGCCTCGGGCCGCTGCTGGCCGGCCTGATGATGCATCGCTTCGGGCCGGGGATGTTCTACATGCTGGTGTCGATCTACGCCCTGGCGCTGATCTTCTGGGTGCAGCCCAAGCGTGTTACCGGGCGCCATCGTGTCGACGAGGCGCCGCTCAGTCACGTGCCGATGCCGGATACATTGAGCCCGATGGCGGCGGCGCTCGACCCGCGTATCGAGGAAGTGCCGGAAGAGCTGCTGGTCGAGACGCCGGCGAGCATTGGGCGCTCCGACGATGAGCCGGAAACGCGGGGAATGGCGTAGCTCGGCTTCGTGCCGCTTGACCGACGTCGCGTGCGGCATGGCGCAACGCACAGCGGTCGTCGTACCTACCCGGTTCGCGTCGCGCGGCGAAATTCGCCGGGGGTCTGCGCGCTCCAGCGCTTGAAGGCGCGCTGGAAGGCTTCGGCCGAGGCGAAGCCGAGCAGGTAGGCGATCTCGCCGAAGGAGAGCTCGGTGTCGCGGATATAGGTCATCGCCAGGTCGCGGCGGGTGTCGTTGAGGATGTCGCGAAAGCGCGTGCCTTCCTCGGCCAGCTTGCGGCGCAGGGTCCAGCTGGGCAGCTGCAGGCGGCGGGCGATTTCCTCCAGGTCCGGCTCGCGACCGTGCAGCAGCGGGCCGAGCAACTGGGTGATGCGCTCGCGCAGGCTGCGGGTGCGGGTCAGCTGGGCCAGCTCGGCCTCGCACAGTTCCAGCAACTGGTGCCAGGTGCTCGGACAATGGGCGGGATTGCGCAATGCCAGCGCTTCACGATCCAGGCGCAGGCGATTGTGGCCGGTGGCGAATTCCACCGGACCGCCGAACACCTCGGCGTAGCGCCCGGCATAGTCCGGGGCGGGGAACTCGATCTCCACCCGCTGCGCCGCCAGCGGCCGGCCGGCCAGGGCGCCGAGCTGGTGCAGCCAGCCGGCCAGCAGCGCGTCGACCACGAAGCGGTTGTAGGCGTTGTAGGGGCTGATCGAATAGAAGTTCAGCCAGGCGCCGTCGGCGTCTTCCGCGAAGCTTGACTGCCCCCGATAGTTGGCGGCGTACAGCGGTTCGAAACGGATCAGCGTGCGCGCCGCCTCGCGCACCGTGGGCGCCTGGGCGGCGGTGACACCGGTCAGGCCGACCTGGGCGATATGGCTGAGACGGCCCATCTCAAGGCCCAGCGCCGGGTCGCCGCTCAGCTGCATGGCGGCATGGCCGAGGCGCATGTAGCGGGGAATCGACAGCCGCGCCCGGGGTTCGGCCAGGCGCGCCGGGTCCAGGTCGTACTGGGCGAGCAGGGGATCCGGGTCGTGGCCACGCTCGCGCAGGGCAGCAGCCAGGCTCAGCACGCTGCCCACCGAGAGGTCGCCCAGGCGCACGCGCGGTGCCTTCACGGCTCGATCCACTGGTTGAGCAGGTGCGTGCCGGGCAGGCTGCTGAGCTGCGGTGCCTGGGCCGGGGTCAGGGCGACGCCGCGCGGCACGCCGCCGATCGGCCAACTGAGTCGGCCGCGCAGGAACAGCGGCGGGCTGGTGCGTCCGTTGGGCAGCTGCACACGGCTCTGCGGCCAGCCGGGGAGCCAGTCGCGCTCGATCAGGTACTGCTGGTCGGCAACCGTCACCCGTTGCGTGGGGATGCGTACCGAGGTCCAGGGCCAGTCCTGCAGGAACGGCTCGCCGGTGATCCGGCCATCCGGTCCGAACACCAGGCTGAGGTTCCACAGCGGCCCGCTGCCGCTGTGCAGCTGGCCGTCGTCGTCGACGCGCGGTTCGGGCAGCAGGATGGAGCCGGCCTGCAGGGTCACGCCGTACTCCCTGGCCAGGCCGCCGAACAGGCTCTGGTAATCGGCGGCCATCTGCTCGGCCTTCATGCGCAGCAGGGCTTCGTCGAGGCGGTTGGCGTCCAGGTTGCGCAACAGCACGTTCATGGCCAGCAGCGGGTTGCCCAGCAGCAGCCAGTTGCGCACTTCCAGGCGGTCGCGGGCGCGGTAGAACTCCGGCTTTTCGCCGGTGGCCAGCAGCCAGGTGCCGATGTGGTCGGGCAGCACCACCAGGGTCTGCGCGTTCAGCAGGCCGGCGTCGCGGGCGGCGTCGAGCGCGGCGGCCAGCACCAGGCGCAGGTGCGTCGGACTCTGGTAATCGAACGGGAACAGCTGCGGACGGATGGTCAGCAGGTTGCCGTGGCGCACGGACGGCGGTGGCGGGCTGATCACCTGGGTGCGCAGGTCGGACAGGTAATGGATGGTCGGGCGTTCCTTGGCCCAGTCGAGAAAGATCAGCAGGCCGGCACCGGCGAGCAGCAGTAGGGCGGCGGAAATCAGCAGGGTACGTTTCATGCTGCACAGGGTAGGTGGCGGCACCGAGATTGCCAAGCTTGGCTGTGCGGCTCGATCAGTAAGTTGTCAGTTTCGATCATTGAGGGCCGCCGTCCGGCTGACTATCGTCTGGCTCCATAACAGGCCGCGTCGACGAATGCCGGCCAAGCACCCGTGAACCTGCCGGAAGGATCGCCATGACCGCTCGCTACCCGCACCTCCTCGCCCCGCTGGACCTGGGCTTCACCACCCTGAAGAACCGCACCCTGATGGGCTCCATGCACACCGGTCTGGAGGAGAAACCCAACGGCTTCGAGCGCATGGCGGCCTATTTCGCCGAGCGCGCTCGCGGCGGCGTGGGCCTGATGGTCACCGGTGGCATCGGTCCGAACGAGGAGGGCGCGGTATACGCCGGCGCCGCCAAGCTGAGCACTCCGGAAGAAGCCGAGAAGCACCGCATCGTCACCCAGGCCGTGCACGAGGCGGGCGGCAAGATCTGCATGCAGATCCTGCATGCCGGCCGCTACGCCTACAGCCCCAAGCAGGTGGCGCCGAGCGCCATCCAGGCGCCGATCAACCCGTTCAAGCCGCGCGAGCTGGACGAGGAGGGCATCGAGAAGCAGATCGGCGACTTCGTGAATTGCGCGCGTCTGGCCCAGCAGGCCGAGTACGACGGCGTCGAGATCATGGGTTCGGAAGGCTACTTCATCAACCAGTTCCTGGCGGCCCACACCAACCAGCGCACCGACCGTTGGGGCGGCAGCTATGAGAACCGCATGCGCCTGCCGGTGGAGATCGTGCGCCGCGTGCGCGAGGCGGTCGGCCCGAATTTCATCATCATCTATCGCCTGTCGATGCTTGATCTGATCGAAGGCGGCAGCGTCTGGGACGAGATCGTCACCCTGGCCAAGGCCATCGAAGCCGCTGGCGCGACGATCATCAATACCGGCATCGGCTGGCACGAGGCGCGCATCCCGACCATCGCCACCAAGGTGCCGCGCGCGGCCTTCACCAAGGTCACCGCCAAGCTCAAGGGCGAGGTGCAGATCCCGCTGATCACCACCAACCGCATCAACACCCCGGAGGTGGCCGAGCAGGTGCTGGCCGAGGGCGACGCCGACATGGTGTCCATGGCGCGCCCGTTCCTGGCCGACCCGGAATTCGTCAACAAGGCGGCCGAAGGTCGCGCCGACGAGATCAACACCTGCATCGGCTGCAACCAGGCCTGCCTGGACCACACCTTCGGCGGCAAGCTGACCAGTTGCCTGGTCAACCCGCGCGCCTGCCACGAGACCGAGCTGAACTACATCCCGGTCGCTCAAGGCAAGAAGATCGCCGTGGTCGGCGCCGGCCCGGCCGGCCTGTCCGCCGCGTGCGTGGCGGCCGAACGTGGCCATCGCGTGACCCTGTTCGACGCCGGCAGCGAGATCGGTGGCCAGTTCAACGTCGCCAAGCGCGTACCGGGCAAGGAAGAGTTCCACGAAACCCTGCGCTTCTTCCGCAATCGCCTGGAAAACACCGGCGTGGATGTGCGCCTGAACACCCGCGTCAGCGCCGACGAGCTGGCCAAGGGTGGCTTCGACGAGATTATCCTGGCCACCGGCATCGTGCCGCGCACCCCGGCGATTCCCGGCATCGAGCATGAAAAGGTGATCGGCTACCTGGACGCCATCCTCGAGCGCAAGCCGGTCGGCCAGCGCGTGGCGGTGATCGGCGCCGGCGGCATCGGCTTCGACGTCTCCGAGTTCATCACCCACGATGGCGCTTCCACCAGCCTGGACCGCGAGGCCTTCTGGAAGGAGTGGGGCATCGACCTGGGCCTGGAGGCCCGTGGTGGCGTGGCCGGCATCAAGGCGCAACCGCACGCGGCGGCCCGCGAGGTGTTCCTGCTGCAGCGCAAGAAGAGCAAGGTGGGCGACGGCCTGGGCAAGACCACCGGCTGGATCCACCGCACGGGCCTGAAGAACAAGAACGTGCAGATGCTCAATTGCGTCGAGTACCTGAAGATCGACGACGCTGGCCTGCATGTCAGCATCGCCGGTGGTGAGTCGCAGCTGCTGCCGGTGGACACGGTGATCGTCTGCGCCGGCCAGGAGCCGCTGCGCGAGCTGCACGACGGCCTGGTCGCCGCCGGCCAGCGCGTGCACCTGATCGGTGGCGCCGATGTCGCCAGCGAGCTGGACGCCAAGCGCGCCATCAACCAGGGCTCGCGCCTGGCCGCCGAGCTGTAAGCCTGTCGGACGCGCCGCCCGTCGCGGCGCGTCCGCTGTGGCGGGTGGGTTGCCAACGGCATCACGCTGCCCGGCCGAGGCTTTTCCTAGACTGCGAACCCCGCCTGGTGCGGGGTTCGTTGGTTTCAGGGGGTAAGCATGAGTCTGCAGGCCAAGCCTCAGCAGGTCGAAGCGGTGATGTTCTTCCGCGCCGGTGCCATCTGCAAGGAGATGCACCTGGCGGAATTCGAAGCGGTGCTGGACGGGGTGGTCAGTCTGGTGGATTTCGCCGACCAGCAGATCCCCGCCGCCTACGTGCTGATCACGCCCCGCCTGCACATCCGCGCGGTGGCCTTTTTTCTCATCGATTTCGACGAAACCGGCCGCGCCGACACGGGCTGGAACATCCCGCTGCGCCATCTCGCCGAGCAGGGCGCGCCCGGCCCCGACCTGGGCGGCGGTGCCATTCGCATCGCCTGCCGCAGTCGCTGTCCGGTGGCCTGGCATCAGATGCACCTGTGGGACCCGAGTCTCAAGCCCGGGCGCAACGAGTTGCTGCTGCTGCGCGATGCGGCGCGGCGCAACAACCTGGGCATCCTGGCCGACGAGGAGCTGCCCGCGAAAAGCGAGACCGGCAACCGGGTCGCGCCGGAAGTGGCCAAGAGCATGGCCAAGCGGCTGGCCCGCACGATGGATCTGCAGCATCGCCACAAGACCGCGCAACTGATCCGCCAGCAGCGTCTGCGCCTGCAGAGCCTGACCCAGCAGTACGAGGAACAGTTCGCCCGCCTGCGCCTGGAAGCCGAGCAGCGCGAGAAGGCGCTGCTCGAGCAGTTCGAGACCCAGCAGCAGGTGCTGGCTCGTCAGGAACAGTTGAATGTCGATCTGAAGGTGCAGCAGCAGAGCCAGGCCGATCAGTTCCAGCAAGCCCGCGAGGATTTCGTCCAGCAGTTGCGCTCGGCAGAGCGCGACGGGCGCAGCGAGACCGAGCTGCTGCGGGATCAGTTCGAGCTGGAAATGCAAGCGCGCATCGCCGCGGTGGTGGCCGAGCAGCAGCAGCGCCTGGCGGCGCTGCAGGCCGAGCTGGAGGCGCACCGCGAGCGGGAGGTCCGCCAGCAGGCGGAGGTGGAGCGCCTGCGCCAGAACCAGCTGCGCGGCATCGAGCGCCTGGCCGGGCTGGGCGTGATGTTCGTGGTCTACCACCCGGGCACCGGCCACCTGACCATCCCGCTGGCGGAGATCGGTCGCTACCAGGACGATCCCGAAGCGTTTGTGGCGGCCAAGTGCCTGGTGTCCCCGGAACACTATCGCGACTGGCTGGCCCACTATCAGCAGCCGACCTGCAGCGCCCGCCTGCCCAGCGGCGAACGCTGCGCCATGCCCATCGACCGCATCGATACGCCGAGCCGCTTCGTACGCGGCGAAAGCAGCTGCTGCGCGCGGCACCAGGCCAAGGTGCGCGCGGCGCGGGCGGCGGGCTAGGGCAGCGCCCTCTCCCCTTGTGGGAGAGGGCTGGGGAGAGAGGGCGAGACGACTGGACGGCCCCTTTCCCAAACCCTAGTCTGTCGCCCCCATGCTCATCCTCCCCGACTGGTCCCCCGAACCGCCCCTGCAGCGTCTCGAACTCGACTGGCTGACCCCGGCCGGCATCGACCTGGCGGTACTGCGCCTGGACCTGATCGACCCGCAGATTTCCGGCAACAAGTGGTACAAGCTCAAGCCCCATCTGCGCGACGCCGTCGCCGCAGGAAGGGCCGGGGTGATGACCCTCGGCGGCGCGCATTCCAATCACCTGCACGCCGTGGCGGCCGCCGGCGCACGCTTCGGTTTCGCCACCGTTGGCCTGCTGCGCGGCGATCCCTGCGACACACCGACGGTGCGCGATCTCGAAGCGTTCGGCATGCGCCTGCACTGGCTCGGCTACGGCGGCTACCGGGCGCGACATAGGGACGATTTCTGGGACGCCTGGCGGCAGCGCTACCCCGATCTGCACCCGGTGCCGGAAGGTGGCGGTGATCTGCCCGGCGCGCAGGGCTGCATCGAGCTGGTCGAGCTGGCGCGCCGGCAACTGCCGGCGCTGGGTTGGGACGACTACCACGGCTGGTGGCTGGCCGCCGGTACCGGCACCACCCTGGCCGGGCTGGCGCTGGGCGAGGCGGGGCAGCGTCCGGTGCATGGCGCGCTGGCGGTGCCCGAGGATCATGGCGTGCCGCGGCGCCTGGCGGAGCTGGGCCTGGCGCCGGGCGCCTATCGACTGCATTCGGCCAGCCGGGGCGGATTCGCGCGAGTGGACGATGAGCTGCTGGCCTTCATGCGCGACACCGAGGACGCGACCGGCCTGCCGCTCGAACCGCTGTACACCGCCAAGGCGCTGCTGGCGCTGCGCGAGCAGGTCTGCGCCGGCGCGGTTGCCGCCGGCACGCGACTGATCTTCGTACACACCGGCGGGCTGCAGGGCTGGCGCCACTGACCTTTGGTCGCAGGGGTGCGCAGCAAGCGGCTTGATGCAAGTCAATCCGGGTGCCAGCGCATGGCGGCACAGTGACATCGTCACTAATCGAGGGTTGTCTTACTCATGCAACAAGGTTTTCGTATTGCCGTCATCGGCGCCGGTGAGACCGGCACTCCGCTGCTCAAGCAGATGCTGACTTCGCCGTTCGTCACCGTGGTGGGCGTGGCCGACCTGGACCTGTCCATGCCCGGCATCGTGCTGGCCCGCGAGTTCGGCGTGCCGGTCACCGACAATTTCATGGAGCTGGCCGAACTGGGCGAGCGCGTGGACGTGATCATCGACGTCACCGGCGCACCCAAGGTGCGCGAGGCCCTGCGCAAGCACATGGTCGATACCGGCAACACCCACACCCTGATCATGCACGAGCGTATCGCCCTGCTGATGATGTCGCTGTCCGCCGGCCGTCTGGTCGGCTCCAAGCACGGCCATCAGGAATACGCCTGAGTCACGGCTCGCCCTGGCCGATAGCCGGCCAGGCGTCGGGCATCAGAAAGACCCGTTCCGCTTCCTCCCAGACGCCCGTATGCGTTTCCTGCAGGCGCACCAGCAGTTGTGCCGGGGCCGTTCGGGGCAACTGTTCCAGCCAGTCGTCGAAGCGTTCCGCCGTCCAGACTTCGCCATGCGGCAGTTGCGCAGTGGCCAGCCAGGCCTGCCGCGGCAGCGGCTGCCAGGGCCCGGGCGCGCTGTCCGCGCGCAAGGCGACGAAGCGCTCCCGTGTCAGCCAGTTTCCCCGGCAGTGCAGCGGGTGGGCGCCCGCCGGCGCGGCGCAGCCGTCCGGCCAGGGGTAGAAGAGATAGCCGCCCAGCCAGAACTCGGCCTGTACGTCGTCGGGGCGCAGGTCGGCCAGCGCCAGCTTGCCGTGGCGGCTGCTGGACAGCGGCAACTGGTGCCGGGCCAGATGGTCCAGCTTGCGGTCCAGGCGGTCTTCGCTGCCCGGGCCCAGCCACTGGGCTGCGTCACGGCCGTCGCCCTGGCGCGGGCCGAGGTAGAGCTTGACCGCCAGTTCCAGGTGGTGAACGCCGTCGTCGTCGCGCAGCAGCAGATCCAGCTCGCCCAGGGTGCGGCCGCCCAGGCGGATCGGCAGATTGCAGGCCAGCAGCAAAACGCCGGGCGCCGCCTGCAGGGCGAACTGCCAGAGCCGCTCGTAGTACAGGCCCAGGCGGCGCAGCGGCCCGCGCGCCAGCCACTCCAGCAGCGGCTCGGGCTGTTCGTCGAGGCGCAGCAGCCAGTCGGCCAGCCGGCCCGGTTGACGCGCCCAGCCGCTGCCGGCCAGCGGGTGGCGCTGCGGCCATTCGCTGTGCTCCAGCAACGGCGGCGACAGCAGCGTCCAGGCCAGGTCGCGGACCACGGGCTGGCGCAGGCGGGGCAGCAGGTCGGTAAGGTCGAGGAAGGGGTGCATGGTGTCGAGCATAGTTGCGCTGTGCCCGGCGAATGACAAGGACTGCCCCTGGCAGTCGCTTTCGCCCATAATTGCCGCCACTTTGGCGCGCGGCGAACAGGAGTCCCATGGAGCAGTTTCGTAATATCGGCATCATCGGCCGCCTGGGCAGCTCCCAGGTCCTGGATACCATCCGCCGGCTCAAGCGCTTTCTGCTCGACCGCCACCTCAACGTGATCCTCGAGGAGGAGATCGCCGAGGTGCTGCCTGGTCACGGCCAGCAGGTCTGCTCGCGCCGGAACCTGGGCGAGGTCTGCGACCTGGTGGTGGTGGTCGGGGGCGATGGCAGCATGCTTGGCGCGGCGCGCGCCCTGGCCCGCTACAAGGTGCCGGTGCTGGGGGTCAACCGGGGCAACCTGGGGTTCCTCACCGACATCCGCCCGGACGATCTGGAGGAGAAGGTCGCCGAGGTGCTGGACGGCCAGTACACCGTGGAAAGCCGCTTCCTGCTGGAAGCCGAGATGCGTCGCAACGCCGTGCCCATCGCCCAGGGCGATGCGCTCAACGATGTGGTGCTGCACCCGGGCAAATCGACGCGGATGATCGAGTTCGAGCTGTACATCGACGGCCAGTTCGTCAGCAGCCAGAAGTCCGACGGCCTGATCATCGCCACGCCCACCGGTTCCACCGCCTACGCGCTGTCGGCCGGGGGACCGATCATGCATCCCAAGCTGGACGCCATCGTGGTGGTGCCCATGTACCCGCACACGCTGTCCAGCCGGCCCATCGTGGTGGACGGCAACAGTGAGCTGAAGGTCGTGGTGTCGCCGAATATGCAGATTTACCCGCAGGTGTCCTGCGACGGCCAGAACCACTTCACCTGCGCCCCGGGCGACACGGTGACCATTTCCAAGAAGCCGCAGAAGCTGCGCCTGATCCATCCGCTGGATCACAACTACTACGAGATCTGTCGTACCAAACTGGGCTGGGGCAGCCGTCTGGGTGGTGGTGGCGAGTGATGCAGTTCGATCCCGCGCGCGGCTACGACATCATCGGTGATGTCCATGGCTGCGCCGAAGCCCTGGAACAGCTGCTCGAACGCCTCGGCTATCGCCGGCAGGACGGCGTCTGGCGGCATCCGCGGCGCATGGCGCTGTTTCTGGGCGACATCATCGACCGGGGCCCGCACATTCGCGAGGCGCTGCACATCGTGCGTGACATGGTCGAGGCCGGGCAGGCGCTGTGCATCATGGGCAACCACGAATTCAGCGCGCTGGGCTGGGCCACCCCGGCGCCGCCCGGCAGCGGTCGGCTGTTCGTGCGCGAACACATCCGCCGCCACGCCATCCTGCTGCAGGAAACCCATCGGCAGTTCGAGGCGTATCCCGCCGAGTGGCAGGCCTTCCTCGACTGGTTTCAGGACCTGCCGCTGTTCATCGACGCCGGCGCCTTCCGCCTGGTGCATGCCTGCTGGGACAGCGCGCTGATCGACATGCTGCGCGTGCATTTCCCCGAAGGGCGCGTCGACCGCGCCTTCGTGCGCGCCGCCGGGCGTCCGGAGAGTTTCGCCGCCCAGGCCTTCAACCGGCTGCTGCGCGGCCTGGACATGCGTCTGCCGGAGGGTGTGGTGCTGACCAGCCGCGAAGGCTTTCCGCGTACCTTCTTCCGCACCAAGTTCTGGGAAGAGGATCCGCAGACCTACGGCGACATCGTGTTCCAGCCCGAGCCGCTGCCCGATCATGTCGCCGCCACGCCGCTGACCCCGCCACAGAAGCGCGAGCTGCTGCGCTACGGGCCGGACGAGCCGCCGCTGTTCGTCGGCCATTACTGGCGCGACGGCCGCCCGGCGCCGATTCGCCACAACCTGGCCTGCCTGGACTACAGCGCCGTGCTGGAGGGCCGCCTGGTGGCCTACCGCTTCGACGGTGAACACCGCCTGCAGGCCGACAAGTTCGTGTGGGTCGAGGTGGATCGCTCGGAGGCGCCGCGATGAGCGCCGTGGTGGTGCTGCGCCTGCCGCTGGAGGCCGATCTCAGCGGCTTCCTGGCGCTGCTGAAACGGATGGGCGTGCCTTGCCGGGTCAGCGAGGAAAGCGGTCAGCAGGTGCTCTGGGTGCCGGAAACACTGGCCGCGCAAGTGCGCGAGCTGTACGCGCGGTATCCGCAGGGCGACCCCGATGCGCCCATCGAGGGCGACGTCGTTTCTGCGCCAGGGCGCCGCTTCGGCAGCCTGCGCGAGGCGCCGCTGACCGCGCTGATGCTGCTGGTGACCCTGGTGGTGTTCGCCATCACCTGGGGCGGCGAGAACCTGGAGACCATCCGCTGGTTCAGCTTCACCGACTACGGCATCACCGAGGAATACCTGTACTTCGCGTCGGTCGAACATACCCTCGACAGCGGTCAGTGGTGGCGGTTGTTCTCCCCGATGCTGGTGCACTTCGGCTGGCTGCACCTGGCCATGAACAGCCTCTGGTACTGGGAGCTGGGCCGGCGGGTCGAGGCGCGCCAGGGCTGGTTGGGGCTGCTGGGCTTTACCCTGCTGTTCGCCCTGGTCTCCAACCTGGCGCAGTACGCCTTCGGTGGGGTGGGCATCTTCGGCGGCCTATCCGGGGTGCTCTACGGCCTGCTCGGACACTGCTGGCTTTACCAGAAACTCGCCCCCAACGCCGCCTACCGGCTGCCGCCGGGCGTGGTGGGGCTGATGCTGATCTGGCTGCTGGTGTGCCTGTCCGGCCTGGTCACCGCCCTGGGCCTGGGCTCCATCGCCAACGCCGCCCACGTCGGCGGCCTGTTGATCGGCTGCGCCACCGGCGTGCTGGGCGGCTGGCTGGCGCGCAGGCGCTGAGAGAAGGGTCGACACCCTGGCATGGCCCTAACCTTGTGGGGCCGGGTTTATCCCGGCCGACCGGGGTGGGAACCTCGCAGACGCGTGGTATCCAGCTCCGCTGGCCGGCATAAAGTCGGCCCCACAGGGAACAGCCGCGCGTTCCCGGCTTTTCCCTTAATCCTCCCGCCCCGCTAGAATGGCCGGCGTTTCACTTTTCCGGAGCCGGCCATGTCGTCCTTTATCGAAGCCATCGAAAACATCACCCCCGAGAT
Organism: Pseudomonas sp.; assembly: GCF_035497915.1. Lineage (GTDB taxonomy): Bacteria > Pseudomonadota > Gammaproteobacteria > Pseudomonadales > Pseudomonadaceae > Serpens. The sequence continues at coordinate 36,621 of NZ_DATJCS010000015.1, read as the reverse complement.
CTACCAGAACCTCAAGCAGGCCGTGGAGCTGGGCAAGTGGCCGGATGGCCGCAAGCTGACCCAGGAGCAGAAGGAAACCTGCCTGGGCGCGATGATCGCCTGGGAGCTGAAGAACCTGCCCGAGGAAGAGCACACCGGCTTCATGAATGGCCAGGAATGCGGCTCGAAGAGCAAGAAGGCCGCCGCCGAGAACGAGCTGTTCGCCCCGGCCGCCGGAACCCGCCACTGATGCAGGAGCTCGGACGCGGCGCGCTGGACAAGATGGCCGTGCGCCTGGATGCCCCGGTGCAGTACGCCTTTCGCCTCGGCGAGCTGCAGGTGCCGGTCAATCCGCTGATCGGCAAGACCCTGCGCCTGGAGTACCTGGGCGCCATCCACTGCAGTCATTGCGGTCGCAAGACCAACAAGAGCTTCAGCCAGGGCTACTGCTACCCCTGCTTCAAGAAGCTGCCGCAGTGCGACCTGTGCATCGTCAGCCCGGAGAAGTGCCATCACGAACTGGGCACCTGCCGCGATCCCGAGTGGGGCACCCGCTTCTGCATGACCGATCACGTGGTCTACCTGGCCAACTCCTCGGGCATCAAGGTCGGCATCACCCGCGCCACCCAGCTGCCGACTCGCTGGCTGGACCAGGGCGCCACCCAGGCGCTGCCGATCCTGCGCGTGGCCACCCGGCAGCAGTCCGGCCTGGTGGAAGACCTGCTGCGCAGCCAGGTGCCGGACAAGACCAACTGGCGCGCGCTGCTCAAGGGCGACGCCGAACAGCTGGATCTGCCGGGCATCCGCGATCAGGTGTTCGAGGCGTGCGCCGATGGCATCGGCCACCTGCAACAGCGCTTCGGCCTGCAGGCGATCCAGACCGTGCCGGATGCCCAGGTGCAGACCATCCGCTATCCCGTCGAGGCGTACCCGAGCAAGATCGTCACCCACGACCTGGAGAAGACTCCCGTGGTGGAAGGCACCTTGCAGGGCATCAAGGGTCAATACCTGATTCTGGATACCGGCGTGATCAACATCCGCAAGTTCACCGCCTACAACGTCGCCGCCAGCTGCGCGTAGCCCGCCGGCGCCGGCGGTTTCGCGAACACAATTGAGGTTTCCATGCGTACCGAACAGCCGAACACCATCTACCTCAAGGACTATCAGGTTCCCGACTATCTGATCGACGAGACCACCCTGACCTTCGAGCTGTACGAAGACCACTCGCTGGTGCATGCCCAGCTGGTGATGCGTCGCAACCCGCAGGCGGGCGAGGGCCTTCCCGCCCTGGTGCTGCACGGCCAGGACCTGGAGCTGCTCAGCCTGAGCCTCAACGACCGCGAACTGGGCGCCGGCGATTATCAGCTCACCCCGGGCAGCCTGACCCTGCAGCCGGACGGCGCCAGCTTCACCCTGGACAGCACGGTACGCATCCATCCGGAAAGCAACACTGCGCTGGAAGGCCTGTACAAATCAGGCACGATGTTCTGCACCCAGTGCGAGGCCGAGGGCTTCCGCAAGATCACCTACTACCTCGACCGTCCGGACGTGATGAGCAGCTTCACCACCACGGTCAGCGCCGACAAGCAGCGCTACCCGGTGCTGCTTTCCAACGGCAACCCGATCGCCGCCGGCGACGGCGAAGATGGCCGTCACTGGGCCACCTGGCAGGATCCGTTCAAGAAGCCGGCCTACCTGTTCGCCCTGGTGGCCGGTGACCTGTGGTGCATCGAGGACAGCTTCACCACGATGAGCGCCCGTGACGTGGCCCTGCGCATCTATGTCGAGCCGGAAAACATCGACAAGTGCCAGCACGCCATGGACAGCCTGAAGAAGTCCATGCGCTGGGACGAGGAGGTCTACGGCCGCGAATACGACCTGGACATCTTCATGATCGTCGCGGTCAACGACTTCAACATGGGCGCCATGGAGAACAAGGGCCTCAACATCTTCAACTCCAGCGCGGTGCTGGCCCGCGCCGAGACCGCCACCGACGCCGCCCACCAGCGCATCGAAGCCATCGTCGCCCACGAGTACTTCCACAACTGGTCCGGCAACCGCGTGACCTGCCGCGACTGGTTCCAGCTGTCGCTCAAGGAAGGCTTCACCGTGTTCCGCGACGCCGAGTTCAGCGCCGACATGAACTCGCGCACCGTCAAGCGCATCGAGGATGTGGCCTACCTGCGCACGCACCAGTTCGCCGAGGACGCCGGCCCCATGGCCCACCCGGTGCGCCCGGACGCCTACATGGAAATCTCCAACTTCTACACCCTGACCGTGTACGAGAAGGGCGCCGAAGTGCTGCGCATGATCCACACCCTGCTGGGCGTCGACGCCTTCCGCAAGGGTTCGGACCTGTACTTCCAGCGCCACGACGGCCAGGCGGTGACCTGCGACGACTTCATCAAGGCCATGGAAGACGCCAGCGGTATCGACCTGACCCAGTTCAAGCGCTGGTACAGCCAGGCCGGCACGCCGCGCCTGCAGGTCAGCGAGGCCTACGACGCCGCCGCCAAGACCTACACCCTGACCTTCGCCCAGAGCTGCCCGGCGACCCCGGGTCAGGCGGACAAGCAGCCCTTCGTGATTCCGGTCGCCCTGGGCCTGCTGGACGCGCAGGGCAACGACCTGCCGCTGCAACTGGCCGGCGAAGCCGCCGCCCAGGGCAGCAACCGTGTGCTGTCGGTGACCGAGGCGCAGCAGTCGTTCACCTTCGTCAACGTGGTGGAGAAGCCGCTGCCCTCGCTGCTGCGTGGCTTCTCCGCACCGGTGAAGCTGAGCTTCCCGTACAGCCGCGACCAGCTGATGTTCCTCATGCAGCACGATTCCGACGGCTTCAACCGCTGGGAAGCCGGCCAGCAACTGGCCGTACAGGTGCTGCAGGAGCTGGTCGGCCAGCGGCAGCGCGACGAGGCCATGGTGCTGGATCAGCGCCTGATCGCCGCGCTGCGCACGCTGCTGGAAAACGAGCAGCTGGATCAGGCCATGGTCGCCGAAATGCTCAGCCTGCCGAGCGAGGCCTACCTGGCCGAAATCAGCGACGAGGCCGATGTGGACGCCATCCACGCCGCCCGCGAGTTCGTGCGCCAGCAGATCGCCGAGGCGCTGTACGAGCCACTGTGGGCGCGCTACCAGGCCAACCGCGAGCAGTCCCGGCAGACCCCGTATGTGGCCGAAGCCGGGCAGATCGCCCGACGCAGCCTGCAGAACATCGCCCTGAGCTACCTGATGGAGTCGGGCCGCGAGGAAGTGCTGGCCGCCTGCCTGGAGCAGTACGAGCACAGCGACAACATGACCGAGCGCCTGCAGGCGCTGGCGGTGCTGATCAATTCGCCGTTCGAGGCGGAGAAGGCCTCCGCGCTGGCCAAGTTTGCCGAGCACTTCAAGGACAACCCGCTGGTCATGGACCAGTGGTTCAGCGTGCAGGCCGGCAGTCCGCTGCCCGGCGGCCTGGAACGGGTCAAGGCGCTGATGGCGCACCCGGCGTTTACCCTGAAGAACCCCAACAAGGTGCGCTCGCTGATTGGCGCCTTCGCCAACCAGAACCACGTGAACTTCCATGCCCTGGATGGCAGCGGCTACCGCTTCCTGGCCGACCAGGTGATCGCGCTGAACGGCTTCAACCCGCAGATCGCCGCCCGCCAGCTGGCGCCGCTGACCCGCTGGCGCAAGTTCGCCCCGGCCCGCCAGGCGCTGATGCGCGGCGAGCTGGAGCGCATCCTGGCCAGCGGCGAGCTGTCGCCGGATGTCTATGAGGTGGTGAGCAAGAGCCTGGCGTAAGCACGGCGCTGGTTGCACAAAGGCCGCCCCGGGCAACCGGAGCGGCCTTTTTGTTTGCACGGCGCCTAGGGCGGTCAGCGTGTTTCTGGCCGCCGGAGGGCCGCGACGCCAGTGTGAGTGGTGGACAAGAAAAGCGGTGTCCACCCTACGGCCTGGCAGGCACGTCCCCTGTAGGGCCGGCTTTACGCCGGCCAGCGGAGCGGCATCCCCCGCCCGGGTATTGCTCCCACCCCCGTCGGCCGGGATAAACCCGGCCGGGCAGGTCCGGCCCCACAGGTTCTTTGCCGGCCGCTGCACGTCTCCTGTAGGGCCGGCTTTACGCCGGCCAGCGGAGCGGCAGGGCGCGCCTGGGTATCGCTCCCACCCTCATCGGCCGGGGTAAACCCGGCCCCACAGTTCTTTAGCGCTTTTCTGGCGCCTTTTTTCCGTCCTTGATCCTCATCATGGAGCCGCCTCCGGCCAGCCGATAGCTTTTCGCCACCTTCCCGTACTTTATTAGCCAGCTTGGTAATTCGGGGGAGGCGAGCGAATTGCCAGGCCGTGAGATCGTGCGATGAGAAGACTGTTCCGGCCCGCCGAGGCCCTGATGAATCGCCTGAACTACCCCCTCAAGTTTCTGGCCATGGGGCTGCTGATGCTGCTGGCGCTGGCCGCCATGCTGTGGGGCATCGCCCGGCAGCAGCAGGCGACCATCGAGCGCGCCGAGCAGGAACAGCACGCCGCCGCGCTGGCCCGGCCGGTTTCCGAGCTGGTGCGCCTGGCGCAGCAGCAGCGCGGCCTGTCGGCCCGTCTGCTGGGTGGCGACCGTGACGCCGAGGCGCCGCTGCGCGAGGTGCAGCGCGATCTGGGCACCGGTCTGGCGCAACTGGAGGAGCGGCTCGCGCCGGCCCAGCGCAGCGCTCTGGCGCGAGCCCGCGCAGACTGGCAGCGCATCGTCGACGGCCTGCGCGGTGCGAGCCAGGAGCAGAGTTTCGCCAGTCACGGCGCGCTGGTGGATGAGTTGCTGCGCCTGCAGGCACGCATTGCCGATGACCACGGGCTGACCTTCGATCCCGAGGCGCACACCTATTTCCTCAAGGCGGTGGCGGTCGAACGTTTGCCGTTCCTGCTCGAGCGCTTCGGGCGCCTGCGCGCGCTGGGCTCCGGGGTGCTGGCGCGGGGCGAGTCGACGCCCGAGGATCGCGGCATGCTGCTGGTACGGGTCGACGAGATCGCCACCGGCCTGCGCGACATGCAGGACAGCCTGGACAAGGTGGTCAGCCTGCATCCCGATCTGGGCAGCCGTCTGCAAGGTTCGCTGACCCGCCTGCGCGAGCGCGGCGCGGAGATCGAAAGGGTGGTGCACGGCCTGGTCTATCAGGATGAGCGGCGGATGAGTAGCCAGGCCTTCTATCGCCTGGCCACCGAGACCATCGACGAAGGCTACCGGCAGATGTTCGAGGTGCTGCTGCCCCAGCTGGACCACCTGCTGGCCGAGCGCAGCGCCCAGGCGCGCAGCGAGCTGCTGCGCAACCTGGCGCTGTTCCTCGGGCTGCTGGTGGTGGTGGGCTACCTGGCGACCGGCGCCTACTGGTCGGTGCTGGGCAGCGTCATCCGCCTGCGCGAGGGCAGCGAACGGCTGGCTTCCGGCGACCTGACGGTGCGCATCCGCCTGGAGGCGCAGGACGAGTTGGCGCGGGTGGCGGGCAGCTTCAATCACATGGCCGAGTCCATGGCCCAGCTGATTGGCGGTATCAAGGGCCATTCGGATCAGGTGGCGGACGCCGCGCACCAGTTGGCCGCCGCCTCCGGGCAGATCCGCGTGGCGACCCAGCAGCAGAACGATGCGGCGTCCAGCATGGCGGCGGCAGTGGAGCAGATGACCGTCAGCATCGAGGACATCAGCCGCAACGCCGCCAGCGCCGACGAACTGGCCAGCCGCTCGGGCCAGCTGTCGCGCCAGGGTGGCGAGATCGTCGCCTCGGTGGTCGGCGAGATCGGCGGCATCGCCGATTCGGTGGCGCATTCGGCGCGCACCATCGACGCGCTCGGCGAGCGCTCGGGCCAGATCGCCAGCATCGTCGACGTGATCGGCAACATCGCCTCGCAGACCAACCTGCTGGCGCTCAACGCGGCCATCGAGGCGGCGCGCGCCGGCGACAAGGGCCGTGGTTTCGCCGTGGTCGCCGACGAGGTGCGCCAGTTGTCCGAGCGCACTGCCGAATCGGCGCGGGAAATCGCCGACATGGTGCGTTCCATCCAGGACGGCATCCACGGCGCGGTGACCAGCATGGAGCAGGGCGTGGAGCGGGTCGGCGAAGGCGTCGGCCGGGCGCGCCGCGCCGGCGAGGCCATGGCGCAGATCAGCGAGGCCGCCGAGCAGGTGGTGTCGCGGGTGGCGGAAATTTCCCATGCCCTCAGGGAGCAGAGCATGGCGTCCGGGGAAATCGCCCGGCAGGTGGGGCTGATCGCGCGCATGACCGGCGAGAACGACGAGGCGGTGGCCAGCAACCACCAGACCGCCGGGCGGCTGGGCACGCTGTCCGATCAGTTGCAGAGCAGCGTCGGCCAGTTCCGCGCGGCCTGACTCGGCGGGGCGGGCAGTGGGATTGCCCGCCCCGTCGTTTCAATCGCGGTCGACGGCAAACCCCGCCCAGGCTTGGCGGGTGGGCATCACTTCCAGGAAGTTGATGTTGATGCGGTCCGGCAGGTTGGCCACGTAGAAGATCTGCTCGGCGATGTCCTCGGCGGTCAGCGGCGTGGTGGTGTTGTACAGGCGGTCGGAGGCCGCCTGGTCGCCCTTGGTGCGCACCAGGGTGAACTCGGTTTCCGCCATGCCCGGAGCAATGTCGGTGACCCGCACGCCGGTGCCCTGCAGGTCGCAGCGCAGGTTGTAGCTGAACTGCTCGACGAACGCCTTGGTGGCGCCATACACGTGGCTGCCGGGGTAGGGCCACTGGCCGGCGGTGGAACCGATATTGATGATGCTGGCGCCCGCGCCGGTGTCGATCAGGCTCGGCAGCAGCGCATGGGTGACGTTGACCAGGCCCTTCACGTTGGTGTCGATCATGGTGTGCCAGTCGGCCAGGTCCACGTTCTGCGCCGCCTGCGGCGCCAGGGCCAGGCCGGCGTTGTTGAGCAGCACACGCACCGGGCGGAAGGCGGCCGGCAGGGCCGCGACCACAGCCTGCACCGCCTCGGCGTCGCGCACGTCCAACGCAGCGATATGCACCGGCACCTGTGCGCCGAGTTCTTCCTGCAGCGCCTGCAGACGTTCGACGCGGCGGCCGGTGAGGATCAGCGACCAGCCAGCGGCGGCGAAACGGCGCGCCGCGGCGCGGCCAAAGCCGGAGGTGGCGCCGGTGATGAAGATGATCTTGGACATGGGTGATTAACCTCTCTTTTTCTGAAAACCCGCGGACCGTCGCACCGAACCCGTAGGAGCGACTTCAGTCGCGAGCTTCTGGTGGGTCGCATCAAAAGCATCGCGGCTGAAGCCGCTCCTACAGAAGCCGGACGAAGCCCCGCAAAGCCGCAACAGACGACGAAGTCCTTACAGCAGCGCCTCGTCATCATGGATCAGCACGCAATGGCGGCCGGCGTCATCCTCGTGGCAGGCGTACAGGTAGTACATGGTCACCTGGCCGCGTTCGTTCATCACGGCCACATAGTCGCCCGGCTCGGGGGTGAAGAACTGCGCGGTGCTGGGCGCGGCGCAGCACTCGATGAGCGCGGTGACGAACTGCTCGGGGTCCTCGTCGCCGAAGAAGTCCTCCAGCTCGGCCTCGCCCCAGTGGGCCGGCGCCTGGAAGGCACCCTCGAAGCGGATGCGCGCATCTCCGAGGTCTTCCTCCTCGGTATCCGGGTCATCGTCCTCGGCGGAGCGGTACAGGGTGCAATCGCAGGCCTCGGCGCTGTCCAGCACCTGCTGGCGGGCCTGCAGGCGCTTGGCCGGGTCCAGGCCGTCGGCCTCGCACATTTGTGCCCAAAGGGCGTCGTCAGGGGTCACGGAACGTTCTCCATCATCGCCGGGGCGCGGGCGCCGGCAGGGTCATCGGGGATACAGGGGTGGCAGTCCGCCGTTGCCGTTGCTGGCGGGCGTGCCGTCCGGTCGGGGCGGCAGGTCGCGGATGGCCAGCCACAACTGCTGGCCATCCCATTGCTGGCCGCTTTCGCCATACAGCACGCCATTCAGACCATCCAGCGCGTCGGACAGCGGCACGCAGCGGGCGGCCATTTCCGCCAGGGTTTCCGGCAGCGCGCGGGCCCAGGCATCCAGCGCCTGGCGGGTGGCCTGCGGATCGTTGGCCTGGCAGGCGCGCTTGAGTTCGTCGAGCAGGCTGCGCGGGTTCGCGGCGACCGGCAGGCTGCGCGGAATCGCCGGCTGGCGGCGGGCATGCCACCACAGGCCGAAACCGAGCAGGCTGGTCAGACCCAGCAGGGCGGTGCTCAGCTGCCAAGGCCACAGCCGCGCGGTGGAGCCGGCGGCGTCGCCGGAGGTCGGCGGGGTTTCCAGCAGCGGGTCGGCCTGCACGGCGAGGCGGCGCGCCGGCAGCGTGGCGCGCTCCAGGCGATCGCTGGTCAGGTTCCACCAGACGACTTCCAGCGCCGGGATCTCCAGCTCGCCGGCCTGGGTCGGCACCAGCGCCTCGCGCTGTTCGCGCACGCCGGTCAGCCCGGTTTCGCCGATGCGGCTCTCCAGCTTCGGCTGGTCGGGATAGCGCCGCAGACCCGGCACCTCGGCGAGCGGCAGCGGCGGCAGCTGGGTACCGGCCAGGCCCTCGGCGCGCAGGGTCAGGCTGCGGGTCAGCGAGTCGCCGACGGTGAGCGGCTCGCTCGCCTCGCTCCAGTGCTCTTCCAGGGTCAGCGCGGTCGCCGGCAGCCAGGGTGTGTCGGCCGGATACTCGGCGGGAATCGGCCTGACCTGCAGTGGAATCACCGGCGAGCTGACCTGCACGCTGCGGCCGGTGCGCGGCCCGAAGGGGTTGAAGGTGTCCGGGTCGTTGCGCTCCACCAGGGTGGCGCTGAACACCTGGGCGGGCAGTTCCAGCTCGCCGCTGCGCAGCGGGTGGATGGCGTAGCGCACCTCGATGACGCCGTGGCGCACGCCGTTGATGCGCGTCTCGTAGGTGCGCGGCTTGCCGAGCTGCTCGATGCGTGCTTCGGGGGTCTGCAGCGGGGTCAGGGTGCTGTCGTCGAACAGCGACACGGAATGGTAGATGCGCAGGGTCAGCACCGCCTGGGCCTGCACATAGAGGTTGTCGCGGTCGAGGCTGGCATCGATGAACACCGGCACGCCCGCTGCGCTCGGCGTGCTGGCCTCGCTGACCTGCAGGGTGATGGGCGCGGACACCGCCTCGCCGACCCGCAGCGGCGGAATCACCACGTAGCCGGTGCGCCGCGGCAGCAGGGTGAGGATCCAGCGCGTGCTGTTGCGGGTGCCCTGTCCATCGCGGACCACCCGGTTGACCTGGCGGCTGTCCAGCACCTCGAACAGCGGCAGCAGCGGGGTCAGGTCGGGCTGGCCGGTCAGCGACAGGCCGGACAGCTCCAGGGTCAGCTCGACACTGTCGCCTTCGGCCACCTGCTGGCGGTCCACGCTGGCCAGCAGCTCATTGCCACGGGCCACGCCGCTGAGCAAAAGAAGGCAGAGCAGACCGAGGGTTCGCATCATCACGGGGTTTCCTGTCGCTGTTGCTGTTCGAGGCGAAACTTGCGGCGCAGCAGTTCGGCGGGGTCATCGGGAATCTGGCGCAGCCATTGTTCCAGGGCCTGGCGGCGCTCGCGATCCAGCGGCGCCTGCGTGGCGGTGGCGGCTGCGGGGTCGCCGTCGCTGCCCGCGCTGCCCTGTCCGCCCGCAGCCGTGGCTTCGCGGGGCGGGCTCGGCTCGCCCGATTGCGCCTCGCCCGGCTCGGCCTCGGCGTCCGTCGGCTGCTCGCCCGCGCCGCCGGCAATCGGTGACGCCTGGCCGCTTGGCGCTTCCCGGGAGGGCGGTTCCTGCGCCTGCTGCCGCTCGCGTTCGGCCTGCCGCTGGCGCAGCAGTTCCTCCACCTGCTGGCGATTGTGGCGGGCCTGTTCCAGCTGCGGGTCGCGCTCCAGCGCCTGGTCGTAGGCCTGCAGCGCCGCCTCCAGTTGATCGGCCAGGGCCAGGGCGTTGCCGCGATTGTAGTGGTCGGCCGCCTGGTCGCCCTGGGCGAAGCGCTCGGCAGCCTCGGCGTACTGACCGGCCAGGTACAGGGCGTAGCCCTGGCGCTGGGGATCGGCAAACACCCTGGCGGCGTCCTCCGGCTGGCCCGCGTCCAGCAGGCGCTGGCCCTGCTGGTCGGCGCGCAGCCACAGGGTGTCGGCGGCGTAGCCGGGCACCGGCATGAACAGCAGCAGCGGCAGGCAGAACAGCCAGCCGCGCCGGCCGGCGCAGGCGGCGAGCAGCAACAGCGGCAGCAGCAGCCAGTAGCCCTGGTCCACCCAGTGCTCCAGGGGCAGTGCCTGGCCGTGTTCCTCTTCGCTGGTCGCGGCTGCCAGCAGGCCGAGAGCGCGCAAGTCGGCGCTGTCCGGACGCAGCGGCTGGTAGGCGCCGCCCACCTGCTGGGCGAAGCGCTGGTGGCTGGCGGCGTCCAGGCGCGGCAGCACAATGGCGCCCTGGGCGTCCTTCAGGAAGCTGCCGTCCTCCAGCACGATGGGTGCGCCGCGCGCGGTGCCCACGCCGAGCACGTCCAGGCGGTCGCCATCGCGGGGCAACGCGGCGATGGCGGCCTGTTCCGTGTCGCTCAGACCGCTGGTCAGCAGCAACAGGCGCCCGCTGCCCTGGCCGGCCTGCTCCAGCAGTTCCAGGGCACGGGCCACCGCCAGGTCGGCGCGCTGCCCGGGCTCCGGCATGATGGACGGCTTGAGCGCGCCGAGCAGGTTCAGCGCGGTGGCCAGGTCATCGGAGAGCGGCACCAGCACATGGGCGCTGCCGGCGTAGACGATGATGCCGGTCTGCGCACCGCGCCGCGCCTCCAGCAGATCGACCAGCGTGCGTCGCGCCTGTTCCAGGCGCGACGGCGACAGGTCGCTGGCCAGCATGCGCGGGGTCAGGTCGAGGATCGCCACCAGGGCGTCGCCCCGGCTCGTCGAGGCCTGCTCCATGCGCTGCCAGCTCGGCCCGAGCAGGGCCAGCAGCGCCAGCAGCCAGGCCAGGCCGAGGGCCAGCCAGGGCAGGCGGCTGCCCCGGCCGTCAGTGCCGGACAGCAGTAGCGCGTGGAAGGGACGCGGCAGCAGCAGTTGCCAGCGCGCGCTGCGCCGTTCGCGGCGCCACAGGTTCCACAGCAGCCAGGCGCTGGGCACCAGCAGCAATAGCCAGGCGGGGCGCAGCAGGGTCGGCCAGAGCTCGGTCATGGGCGCGATCTCCGTAGCCAGTAGGGCGCCATGCCCTGGGGCCGGATCACCCGCAGCACCAGCAGCAGGCTGAACAGCAGCGCGGCCGCCAGCGGCCAGGCATACAGCTCGCGGGTAAGGCGCGCCGGCAGGCTCTGTTGGGTCACCGGCTGCAGGCGGTCGAGTGTCTGGCCGATGTCCTGCAGGGCCGCGCTGGAATGGGCGCGGAAATATTGCCCGCCGGTCAGGTCGGCCATCGCCTGCAGGCCGGGTTCGTCCAGGTCCAGTCCCGGGGCCAGGGCGAATACGCCCAGCCCGCGACCCTGGCCGGGCAGGGCGCCGATGCCGATGGTGTAGAGGGTCACGTCGTTGTCCGCCGCCAGTTGCGCGGCGGTCAGCGGCGCCAGCGTGCCGCCGGTGTTGGCGCCGTCGGTGATCAACACCAGCACGCGGCTTTGCGCCGGTTGGTCGCGCAGGCGCTTGACCGCCAGGCCGATGGCGTCGCCGATGGCGGTGTTCGGCCCGGCGATGCCCACGCGGGCCTCCTCCAGCCAGGTGCGCACGGTGCGCCGGTCAAAGGTCAGCGGGGCCTGCAGGTAGGCCTGGCTGCCGAACAGGATCAGGCCGACCCGGTCGCCGCGCCGCTGTTCGATGAATTCGCCAAACAGCCGCTGGACCAGGCCCAGGCGGCTGATCGACTGGTCCTGCCACTGCATGTCCGGGTAGTCCATGGAGCCGGACACATCCACCGCCACCAGCAGGTCGCGGCCGCTGGCCGGAATCGGCAGGCGTTCGCCGAGCCACTGCGGGCGGGCGGCGGCCAGCAGCAGGCACAGCCACACCAGCATGAACGGCAGCTGCTGGCGCCAGGCGGGCAGGCTGCCGCCACGGGCGTGCTGGCCGCTGAGGTCCTGCAGCTCGTCGAGAAAGCTCACCTTGAGTACCGCCTCGCCACTGTCGGCCGGCGGCAGCAGGGCGCGCAGCAGCCAGGGCAGCGGGGCGAGCAGGACGATCCACGGCCAGGCGAACTCAAACATGCTTGCGGATCCACAGGTCAATGGCCTGCTGCAGGGCCTGCAGCGCCTTGTCGTCGAGCTGGCAGTGCGGCCGGTAGGCGCCTTCGACCAGCACCATCCAGCGGGTCAGTCCGGCGGAGGGGCAGCGGCTGTCCAGGAAGGCCAGCCAGGCGCGGCCGCTCAGGGTCTGGCACTGGCTCTGCGGGTAGCGCTGCAGACACAGGCGCTTGAGCAGTGCGTTGATCTGCTGCAGCCAGGGACCGGCCTCGCGACCGTAGGGTTTTTCTAGGCTGTCGAGTTCCTGCAGGGCGGCCAGGCGCAACGGATCGAGCTGGGTGGGGCGTGGCGGGCGCCGGCGCAGGCGTCTGTACAACAGGTGCAGGCCCAGACCGGCCAGCAACAGTGCCAGGGTTAACAGCCACCAGCCGGGGGCCGGCGGCCACCAGGGCACCGGTGGCGGCGCGATGGGCGGCTGCAGGGTATCGAGGAGATTCATGGCTGCGCCTCGGGCGGCGCGCTCTGGAAATCGCGCAACTGATCGAGCAGCGCGTGGCGGGTGCTCAGCGGCAGCAGCAGCGCGCGCACCTTGTCCGCCAGTTGCTGCCAGCGCTGCTGGCGGGCCTCGCCACGCGCGCGGTAGGCCTTGCGCAGCTGGGGGTCGTAGGTGTCCAGCTCCAGCTGCGCGCCGTCCTCGGCGAAGCGCAGCAGGCCGGCGGCGGGCAGGGCGTGATCCAGCGGATCGGAGAGCGGCACGAGGATCAGTTCCACGTGCCGACCGAGCAGCGCCAGTTGCTGTTCGGAGGCGTCGTCCAGCGCGCGCTCGTCGCAGATCACCACCAGCAGGCTGCCGGGGCGCAGTACTTCGCGGGCGCGGCGCAGGGCCGGGCCGAAGGTGCCCTGCGGGCCGGGCATGTCGGCGTGCAGCGCGTGGTTGGCGTCGACCAGCCGGCTGAGCAGCTGCAGCAGGCTCTGCTTGCTGCGCCGGGGGCGTACCTCCGGCGCGCCGCCGCTGCCGAACACCAGGCCGCCGATGCGGTCGTTGTGCGCCAGCGCGGCCCAGCCGAACAGCGCGGCGGCCTGGGCGGCGAGCACCGACTTGAAGCGCGCGCCGCTGCCCAGGAACAGCGGCCGGCTCTGCTCGACCAGCAGGTAGACGGGACGCTCGCGCTCCTCGTGGAACAGCTTGGTGTGCGGTTGCTGGGTGCGCGCGGTGACGCGCCAGTCGATGGTGCGCACGTCATCGCCGGGCTGGTAGACGCGCACCTGGTCGAAATCGATGCCGCGCCCGCGCAGCCGCGAGCGGTGCAGGCCGATCAGCGTGCTGCGCCGGTAGGGCGTGGCGAACAGCTGCAGGCCGCGCAACTGGTGGCGGATGTCCACCAGCTCGCCCAGGGTGGTGTAGGCGCCGGCGGGGCCGGGAGCCAGGCGGTCCATCAGCCCACCGCTACCACGTCGAGCACCCGCTGCAGCACCTGGTCATGGTCGATGCCGGAGGCCTCGGCCTCGAAGGACAGGATGATGCGGTGGCGCAGCACGTCGAAGAACACCGCCTGGATGTCCTCCGGGCTGACGAAGTCGCGTCCGGCCAGCCAGGCATGGGCGCGGGCGCAGCGGTCCAGCGAGATGCTGCCGCGCGGGCTGGCGCCGTAGCTGAGCCAGGCCGCCAGGTCGGCGTCGAACTTGGCCGGGAAACGGGTGGCCATGACCAGTTGCACCAGGTATTCCTCCACGGCGTCGGCCATGTGCAGGGCGAGGATTTCCTGGCGGGCGGCGAAGATCGCCTGCTGGCTGATGCGCCGGTGCGCGCCGGCAGCGACGCCGTTCAGCGCCTCGCCGCGCGCCTGCTGCAGGATGCGCCGCTCCACCGAGGCGTCCGGGTAGCCGATCTTCACGTACATCAGAAAGCGGTCGAGCTGGGCTTCCGGCAGCGGGTAGGTGCCTTCCTGCTCGATGGGGTTCTGCGTGGCCATCACCATGAACAGCGGCGACAGCGCGTAGGTGCTGCGACCGACGCTCACCTGGCGCTCGGCCATGGCTTCGAGCAGCGCCGACTGCACCTTGGCCGGCGCGCGGTTGATTTCGTCGGCCAGCACCAGGTTGTGGAAGATCGGCCCCTGCTGGAACACGAAGCTGCCGGTCTCCGGGCGGTAGATCTCGGTGCCGGTGATGTCCGCCGGCAACAGGTCGGGGGTGAACTGGATGCGATGGAACTCGGCCTCGATGCCTTCGCCGAGCTCCTTGATGGCACGGGTCTTGGCCAGACCGGGCGCGCCTTCCACCAGCAGGTGGCCGTCGGCGAGCAGGGCAATCAGCAGGCGGTCGATCAGGCGGTCCTGGCCGAGGATTCGGCTGGCCATGAACTGGCGCAGGGCAAGCAGCGCTTCGCGGTGTTCCATTTCGGGGTCGTCTCTGGGTGGGCGAGTTCGGCCGGCTCGTCGGCAAGATGGGCACTTTAATTCAACTCGGGCGCGCTGACACGGGGCTTTGCGGGATTCCGCCGGGTGTCGCGGGTCGGCGAAATCCGGGCGGGGCGAAACGTCGCAGGGTGGCGGGCTGTCGCAACTGCGGTGGGCCACGGCTCCGCGCGGATTTCCGGCCGAGGTTCGGGCGCGCTGGCGGGTCCGGTGCGCCGGGCTACCGTTGAACGGAAACCCGGGCCCGTTACTATCGAACGACGATCACATCTCCAGGGGTCTCCATGACGTTCTTCAGTGCATCCGGCAAGGCCGATTTTCACCAGCAACTTCAGGACGCCCTGGCCCGGCATGTCGAGCCCGAGGCGCTGCCTCGGCTCATGCGCTTCGCCGAACAATTCTTCGCCATCGCGCCGCTCGAGGAGCTGCAGCAGAACCGCCTGAGCGACCTGGAAGGCAGCACCCTGTCGGCCTGGCGGCTGCTGGAGGCGTTCCGTGGCGAGCCCGTGGTGCGGGCGTTCAACCCCGACTACGAACAGCACGGCTGGCAGTCCGCGCACAGCGTGGTGCAGGTGCTGCATCCGGACATGCCGTTCCTGGTGGATTCGGTGCGCATGGCGCTCAACCGGCGCGGGCACAGCATCCACACCTTGCAGAACAGCGTGCTCAGCGTGCGACGCGGGGCGGACGGCGAGCTGCTGGACATCCTACCGCGCGGCGGCCAGGGCGACGGGGCTCGCAGCGAAGCGCTGATATTCCTGGAGATCGACCGCTGTGCCAGCGCCGCCGAGCTGCGCGACCTGCAGCAGCTGCTGGGTGAGGTGCTGGGCGAGGTGCGCCTGGCGGTGGGCGACTTCCCCGCCATGCAGGACCAGGTGCGGCGCCTGCTGGACTACCTGGCGCAGCGTGATGGCCAGCACCCGGAAGTGGCCGAGGTGCGTGCCTTCTACCAGTGGCTGCTGGACAATCACTTCACCTTCCTGGGCTACGAGGAATTTTGCGTCGTCGAGGATGCGCGCGGCGCCCGGGTGGAATACGACGAGGGCACGCTGCTGGGCCTGTCGCGGCTGTTGCGCAGCGGCCTGAGCGATGTGCAGCGCAGCATCGAGCCGGCGGCCCTGGCGTTCCTGCGCGAGCCGTGCCTGCTCAGCTTCGCCAAGGCGTCCCAGCCCAGCCACGTGCACCGCGCGGCCTATCCCGACCTGGTGTCGCTGCGCGTGCTGGACGAGCAGGGCCAGGTGGTCCGCGAATGCCGCTTCGTCGGCCTGTACACCTCGACGCTGTACACCGAGAGCGTGACGCGCATTCCCCACGTGCGCCGCAAGGTGGAGGCGATCCTCGAACGTTCCGGTTTCGATCTGCATGCCCACCTGGGCAAGGAGCTGGCCCAGGTGCTGGAGGTGCTGCCGCGCGACGAGCTGTTCCAGACGCCGGTGGATGCGCTGTACGAGACCGCCATCGCCATCGTGCAGATCCAGGAGCGCAACAAGCTGCGCCTGTTCCTGCGCCAGGATCCCTACGGCCACTTCGTCTACTGCCTGGTCTATGTGCCGCGCGATCACTATTCCACCGAGATCCGCGTGAAGATCCAGAACCTGCTGATGGAGCGCCTGAATGCCTCCGACTGCGAGTTCTGGACCTATTTCTCCGAATCGGTGCTGGCCCGCGTGCAGCTGATCCTGCGCGTCGATCCGCGCAGCGTGCCGGCCTTCGATGCCCGCGAGCTGGAGCGGGAGGTGATCCGCGCCTGCCGTTCCTGGCAGGACGAGTTCGCCAGCCTGATGGTCGAGCGCTTCGGCGAGGCGCGCGGCACCGACCTGCTGGCGCGCTTCGCGCCGGGATTCCCGGCCGGCTACCGGGAGCGCTTCGAGCCGCTTTCGGCGGTGGCGGACATGCAGCACATCCGCAGCCTGTCCGAGGAACAGCGCCTGGTGATGAGCTTCTACCAGCCGCCGGGGCTGGGCCCTGACGAGCTGCGCTGCAAGGTCTACCACGCCGACGAGCCGCTGCCGCTCTCCGACGTGCTGCCGATCCTGGAGAACCTCGGCCTGCGGGTGCTGAGCGAGTATTCCCACCGGCTGCGCCAGCGTGACGGCCGCGCCTACTGGATCCACGACTTCACCTTTGCGCCGCCGGCCGGGCTGGTGGTCGACCTGAAGACCCTCAACGGCCTCTGCCAGGAGGCGTTCGCCAACGTCATCGCCGGCAACGCCGAGAACGACGCCTTCAACCGCCTGGTGCTCGGCGCCGGGCTGACCTGGCGCGAGGCGGCGCTGCTGCGCGCCTATGGCCGCTACCTGAAGCAGATCCGCATCGGCTTCGACCTGGGCTACATCGCCGCCACGCTGAACAACCACACCGATATCGCCGTGGAGCTGGTGCGCCTGTTCAAGACGCGCTTCTACCTGGCCCGCAAGCTGTCCGCCGAGGCGCTGGAAGAGAAACAGGGCCGACTGGTGGAAGCCATTCGCGGCGCGCTGGAACGGGTGGCGGTGCTCAACGAGGACCGCATCCTGCGCCGCTATCTGGAGGCGATCCTCGCCACGCTGCGCAGCAATTTCTACCAGACCGACGCCGAGGGGCAATGCAAGCCCTATATCAGCGTCAAGCTCAGCCCCGGCGCCATCAGCGAGATACCGCGACCGGTGCCGCTGTTCGAGATCTTCGTCTATTCGCCGCGCGTCGAGGGCGTGCACCTGCGTTTCGGCCCGGTGGCGCGCGGCGGGCTGCGCTGGTCGGATCGCGAGGAAGACTTCCGCACCGAGGTGCTCGGCCTGGTCAAGGCGCAGCAGGTGAAGAACTCGGTGATCGTGCCGATGGGCGCCAAGGGCGGTTTCGTACCCCGCCAGCTGCCGACCGGCGGCAGCCGCGACGAGATCCAGGCCGAGGCCATCGCCTGCTACAAGCTGTTCATCAGCGGCCTGCTGGACCTCACCGACAACTACCTCGAAGGGCAGGTGGTGCCGCCGGAGCAGGTGGTGCGCCATGACGGCGACGACCCCTACCTGGTGGTGGCCGCCGACAAGGGCACGGCGAGCTTCTCCGACATCGCCAACGGCATCGCCGCCCAGTACGGCTTCTGGCTGGGCGACGCCTTCGCCTCCGGCGGCTCGGCCGGCTACGACCACAAGAAGATGGGCATCACCGCGCGTGGCGCCTGGGTGTCGGTGCAACGGCATTTCCGCGAGCGCGGCATCGATGTGCAGCGCGAGGCGATCAGCGTGATCGGCATCGGCGACATGGGCGGCGACGTGTTCGGCAACGGCCTGCTGCGCTCCGAGCAGGTGCGGCTGCTGGCCGCCTTCAACCATCTGCACATCTTCGTCGACCCCGATCCTGACCCGGCCGCCAGTTATGCCGAGCGCAAGCGGCTGTTCGAGCTGCCGCGATCCAGCTGGGCGGACTACGACGCCGGGCTGATCTCCGCCGGCGGCGGGGTGTTCCCGCGCAGCGCCAAGAGCATTGCCATCAGCGCGCAGATGCGCGAGCGCTTCGATATCCAGGCCGAACAGCTGGCGCCCAGCGAGCTGATCAGCGCACTGCTCAAGGCGCCGGTGGACCTGCTCTGGAACGGCGGCATCGGCACCTACATCAAGGCCAGTACGGAAAGCCATGCCGAGATCGGCGACAAGGCCAACGATTCGCTGCGGGTCGATGGCCGTGACGTGCGCGCGCGGGTGATCGGCGAGGGCGGCAACCTGGGCATGAGCCAGCTGGGACGCATCGAGTACTGCCTCAACGGCGGCGCCTGCAACACCGATTTCATCGACAACGCCGGCGGGGTGAACTGCTCCGACCACGAGGTGAACATCAAGATCCTGCTCAACGGCGTGGTGGCCGCCGGTGACATGACCGGCAAGCAGCGCAACCAGTTGCTGGCCGACATGACCGACGATGTGGCGCACCTGGTGCTGGGCAGCAACTACCGGCAGACCCAGGCGCTGTCGCTGGCCGAACGCCGTGCCCGCGAGCGCATGGGCGAATACCGCCGGCTGATCAGCGATCTGGAAAGCCGCGGCCGGCTGGACCGGGCGCTGGAATTCCTGCCCGGCGACGAGCAGCTGGGCGAGCGCGCGCTGACCCGCCCCGAGCTGGCGGTGCTGCTTTCCTACAGCAAGATCGACCTGAAGCAGGCGTTGCTGGCGTCCAGCGTGCCGGATGACGACTACCTGGTGCGCGACATGCAGCGCGCCTTCCCGCAGCAACTGGTGGAGCGCTTCGGCGAAGCGCTGGGCAATCACCGGCTGCGTCGCGAGATTGTCGCCACCCAGATCGCCAACGATCTGGTCGACCGCATGGGCATCACCTTCGCGCAGCGGCTGTGCTCGTCCACCGGCATGGGCGCCGCCCAGGTCGCCGAGGCCTACGTGATCGTGCGCGATGTCTTCCACCTGCCGCACTGGTTCCGGCAGATCGAGTCGCTGGATTACGGCGTGAGTGCGGACACCCAGCTGGCGCTGATGGACGAGCTGATGCGTCTGGGACGTCGCGCCACCCGCTGGTTCCTGCGCAGTCGCCGCCAGGCCCTGGACGCCGCCCACGACGTGGCCCACTTCGCCCCGCAGGTGGCCGCGCTCGGCCTGAAGCTCGACGAACTGCTGCAGGGCGCGGCGCGCGAGCAGTGGCAGGAGCGCCATCAGGCCTTTGCCGAGGCCGGCGTGCCGGAGCTGCTGGCGCGCATGGTGGCGGCCAGCGATCAGCTGTACATGCTGTTGCCGATCCTCGAAGTGGCGGAGCAGACCGGCCAGGAGCCGCTGCTGGTGGCGCGGGCGTTCTTCGCGGTGGGCAGCGCCCTGGAGCTGGACGAGTATCTGCGGCGCATCACCCGCCTGTCGGTGAGCAGCCACTGGCAGGCGCTGGCGCGCGAGGCGTTCCGCGATGAGCTGGACAGCCAGCAGCGGGCGATCACCCTGTCGCTGCTGTCGGTCCCCGGGGAGGGCGATCCGCGCCATCGCCTGGACAGCTGGCTGGAGCAGCGCCAGCCGCTGGCGCAGCGCTGGGCAGCGATCCTCGCCGAGCTGCGCGGTGCCGGCGACAACGACTATGCCCTGCATGCGGTGGCCAGTCGGGAACTGGCCGATCTTGCGCGTTCGGGCTGAAGGGCCGCGTAGGGCGGTCAGCGCTTTTCTGGCCGCCGTTTGCACGGCGTCCGGTGCGCTTACGGATCGATGTGCAGGGTGGTCGGCAGGTGGTAGAGGAACTCCACCAGGTCCGGCGCGCCGGCCAGGCGCAGGCCTTCGCCGAGGGCGTTGGCCTGTTCGTCGTCGCGTGGTAGCAGCAGGGCTTCGAGTACCGCAGGAGTGCGCTGCAGCAGCAGGCGCGAGTAGGGCAGTCCGCTGTCCAGCAGCAGGCCCATGAAGCCCGGATCGCTCCAGGTTTCGGCCGGCATGCCGAGCATGTGGTAATGGCTGTTCAGCTCGGCCAGCACCACCGGGTTGAGCCGGTAGTGGGCAATGTCCGCGGTCAGCTCATGTTTCAGGCCGCGCAGACGGGCATAGGCGACCAGGGCGGCAAGCGTCGCGCCCTGCTCACCCTCGTAGAACAGCCGCTCGCCGAACCATTCCGCCTGGCGCAGACGCAGGGGCTGGCCCTTGGCGGGTAGCGCCTGTTCGGCGGTCTTGAGGAAGTCCTTGTAGCTGATCAGGCGCAGGCTGCGGCAGGCCGGCGTGGCGGCCAGGTCTTCCAGTCGTGAATGCGGCGGCTGATCGCCCGGCGCGCAGCTCAGCCCGCTGATCTCGCGCAGGTCGAAGGCCGGCACATAGCTGTGATTCACCTCGACCAGGCGTGCCAGCACCGCGTGGGCCGCAGCCTTGTCTTCCTGCACCGGACCGGACAGGGCGCCGCGCGGCAGATCCACCAGGCGGTCCAGTTGCGGGCCGAGCTGCCACCAGATGCTCAGGGTGGGCAGGGGGATCGGCTGGAACGGCAGGTTCAACTGGCGGGCGCGGTCCAGCATGCGTCTGGCGGCCTTGCCGCCCAGACCCAGCTGTCCGGCCAGGGACGACAGGCGCCTGGTGAGGGTGGGTGGCGTGGGCGAGGTCATGACAATGCTACGGGCTCCAACAGTACGGCGTCGGGATGGCGTACAGCTCGGTCCGGACGGATGATCGGCGTGGCAGGTTGCTGATCTGCCTGGCCTGAATTGCGCTCGCTAGTGTGGCAGAGCGGCGCGCTCGCTGGCGAGGGCGACTTGGGTCGCAGATGTGGCAAACTGCCGCGCGGTTCTGACAAGGGGGTGCTCCATGCCCAGCCTGGTGCTGGATATTCATCTGACGGCCGATCAATTCCTGGCCTATTACCAGGGGCGCGCCAACCGGGTACTGGCCTACAGTCGCGACGGTCGCAGCGTCAGCCTGCCGGCCCACCACCTGCGGCCCTTCCTGAGCCACGAGGGCGTTCACGGCACTTTCCGCCTGGAGGTCGGCGCGGATGGCAAGCTGCTGGATGTGAAGCGACTGGGCTGAGCGCGACGGATCAAAAGCGCTCGCCGAGCGGGTATACTCGGCGGCCCCAAACACCCAACGAGCCCGACCATGTACTCCCTGGCCCGCGATCTGCTCTTTCGACTGTCTCCGGAAACCTCTCACGAACTGTCCCTCGACCTGCTCGGCGCGGGCGGGCGTCTGGGGCTGAACGGTCTGCTGTGCAAGAAGCCGGCGGCCCTGCCAGTGAAGATCATGGGTCTGGAATTCGCCAATCCGGTCGGCCTGGCCGCCGGCCTGGACAAGAACGGCGATGCCATCGACGGCCTCGGTCAGCTGGGTTTCGGTTTCATCGAGATCGGCACCGTGACGCCGCGCCCGCAGCCGGGCAACCCGAAGCCGCGCCTGTTCCGCCTGCCGGAGGCCCAGGCCATCATCAACCGCATGGGCTTCAACAACCACGGCGTCGACTACCTGCTCGAGCGGGTGCGCGCGGCGAAGTACCGTGGCGTGCTGGGCATCAACATCGGCAAGAACTTCGACACCCCGGTCGAGCGCGCGGTGGACGACTACCTGATCGGCCTGGAAAAGGTCTATCCCCACGCCAGCTACGTCACGGTCAATGTCAGCTCGCCGAATACCCCCGGGCTGCGCAGCCTGCAGTTCGGTGATTCGCTGCGGCAGCTGCTCGAAGCCCTGCGCCGTCGCCAGGAAGACCTGGCCGTCGAATACGGCCGCCGTGTGCCGCTGGCAATCAAGATCGCCCCGGACATGAGCGACGAGGAGACCGCCGAGGTGGCGCGCGCGCTGGTGGAGGCGGGGATGGATGCGGTGATTGCCACCAACACCACGCTGAGCCGCGAAGGCGTCGAGGGTCTGCTGCACGCTGACGAGGCAGGCGGCCTGTCCGGCGCGCCGGTGCGTGACAAGAGCACCCACACCGTCAAGGTGCTGGCCGCGGAGCTGGGCGGACGCCTGCCGATCATCGCCGTGGGCGGTATCACCGAAGGGCGCGACGCGGCCGAGAAGATCGCCGCCGGGGCGAGCCTGGTGCAGATCTATTCGGGGTTCATCTACAAGGGCCCGAAGCTGATTCGCGAAGCGGTGGATGCCATCGCCGCGCTGCCGCGGACCTGATCCCGAAAATGGAAAGGGCTCCCGTGGGAGCCCTTGGCAGTCACCGCGACAGATCCGTGTGGGGCCTGGCGCGGCGGAAGAGCGTCAGACCGGGTCTCAGCCGACCGCTCTCATTTCATTCAGTCGATGTATGCCGGCGGTGCCGGTCAGACCGTCCCAGTGGTCGCCGCGACCTTCGCGCCAGCCATTGAGCCAGGCCTGACGAGTCGTCGGATGGGTGAAGGGACAGAGCTCTTGGGATTTGCCATGAACACCATGTTGGTAACCGCGTAAGTAGGCGCGTTCCATCGGGTCACGCTTTAGTCTTCTCATCGGGTATAGCCCTCAATCGTTGACTGTATTTCCCACTGGCGGCCGCGTTGCGAGGCCGCGAAAGGGGCCGTTGCCGGCGTGACGACCCCAAAGGAAAGGCAACCTTGCGTCGCCTCCCTTGGGGTTGTTTCTATCCAAAGGGGCGAGCGCTGTGAATGATCGATTTGTCATAACGAGGCAACATTTCGCCTGACGGAACCATAAGCAGCTCCACTTGTCGGGGCAAAGCGGTATCCCTGGTGGGTTTGGGCGCTGGTGGCACAACCGGATTTTGTTCGGCGGCCGTTGTGCAGCTCGTCGTTTCAATTTGTTTCGGCTTCTCTGGCGGAAGCCTTTATTGCCTGCGGGCCTGGATTTTCGAATGTCTGAGCGTTACGAACTGGTACTGACCTGCCCCAAGAGCCTGGAAAGCCTGCTGCTGGAGGAGGCCGGGCAACTGGGGCTGGAAGAGGCCCGCGAACATGTGGCCATGGTGCGCGGCTTCGCCGGTATGGAAACCGCCTATCGGCTGTGCCTGTGGTCGCGGCTGGCCAACCGGGTGCTGCTGGTGCTGGCGCGCTTCCCGGTCAGCAATGCCGAGACCCTCTACGAAGGCGTCAAGGCGGTCGACTGGAGCGAGCATCTGGACGCCGCCGGCAGCCTGGCGGTCGAGTTCAGCGGGCGCGGCGCCGGCATCGACAACACGCACTTCGGCGCCCTGAAGGTCAAGGACGCCATCGTCGACCGCCTGCGCGCGCAGTTCGGCCAGCGCCCGTCGGTGGACAAGGACAACCCGGACCTGCGCGTGCACCTGCGCCTGGACAAGGGCGAGGCGGTGCTGTCCATCGACCTGTCCGGGCACAGCCTGCACCAGCGTGGCTACCGCCTGCAGCAGGGTGCCGCGCCGCTCAAGGAGAACCTGGCCGCCGCGATCCTCATCCGCGCAGGCTGGCCGCGCATCGCCGCCGAGGGCGGCGCACTGGCCGACCCGATGTGCGGCGTGGGTACCTTCCTGGTCGAGGCCGGCATGATGGCCGCCGACGTCGCCCCCAACCTCAAGCGCCAGCAGTGGGGCTTTTCCAACTGGCTGGGCCATGTGCCGGCCGTGTGGAACCGCCTGCACGCCGAGGCCGAGGAACGTGCACGCATCGGCCTGGGCAAGCCGCCGCTGTGGATTCGTGGCTATGAAGCCGATCCGCGGCTGATCCAGCCGGCGCGCAACAACATCGAGCGTGCCGGACTCGGCGAGTGGGTACGCATCTACCAGGGCGAGCTGGCCACCTTCGAGCCGCGCACCGACAAGGGCCAGGCCGGCCTGGTGGTGTGCAATCCGCCCTATGGCGAGCGCCTGGGTGACGAAGCCAGTCTGCTGTATCTCTACCAGAACCTGGGCGAGCGCCTGCGCCAGGCCTGCATGGGCTGGGAGGCGGCGATCTTCGCCGGCGCCCCGGAGCTGGGCAAGCGCATGGGCATTCGCAGCCACAAGCAGTACGCCCTGTTCAACGGCGCGCTGCCGTGCAAGCTGCTGCTGTTGCAGGTGCGTCCCGACCAGTTCGTCACCGGCAATCGCCAGGGCGGCGAAGACCGTGCCGCACCGCAGGCCAGCGAGCCGGCGCGCCTGTCCGAAGGCGGGCAGATGTTCGCCAACCGCCTGCAGAAGAACCTCAAGACCCTCGGCAAATGGGCCAGGCAGGCCGGCGTGGAATGCTACCGCCTATACGACGCGGACATGCCCGAGTACGCCCTGGCCATCGACCTGTACCGCGACTGGGTCCATGTGCAGGAATACGCGCCGCCGCGTTCGATCGACCCGGAAAAGGCCCAGACCCGCCTGCTCGACGCCCTGGCGGCGATTCCGGTGGCCCTCGGGGTTCCCGCCGAACGCGTGGTGATCAAGCGTCGCGAACGGCAGACCGGCACGCGTCAGTACGAGCGCCAGGGCGAGCAGGGGCGCTTCATGGAAGTCAGTGAGGGTGGCGTCAAGCTGCTGGTCAATCTCACCGATTACCTGGACACCGGCCTGTTCCTCGACCATCGACCGATGCGCCTGCGCATCCAGCGCGAGGCGGCCGGCAAGCGCTTCCTCAACCTGTTCTGCTACACCGCGACCGCCACCGTGCACGCGGCCAAGGGCGGCGCGCGCAGCACCACCAGCGTCGACCTGTCCAAGACCTACCTGGACTGGGCGCGCCGCAACCTGTCGCTGAACGGCTTCTCCGACAAGCAGCGCCTGGAACAGGGCGACGTGATGGCCTGGCTGGAAGCGGATCGCGGCGAGTACGACCTGATCTTCATCGACCCGCCGACCTTCTCCAACTCCAAGCGCATGGAAGGGGTGTTCGATGTGCAGCGCGACCACGCCCGCCTGCTCGAGCTGGCCATGGCCCGGCTGGCGCCGGGGGGCGTCCTGTACTTCTCGAACAACTTCCGCAAATTCCAGCTGGACGAAATGCTGGCAAAACGCTACAACATCGCCGAAGTGAGCGGCGAAACACTGGATCCGGATTTCGCCCGTAATCCCCGCATACACCGGGCCTGGCGCATCAGCCACGGCTGATCAGGTGTGCGCTGACAGGAAGTTGGTATGCACGCAGTACAGCACGACGATTGCTCCGCCCCGCCCCCCGCGCGGCGGATATGCGGCGCGGGCGTCGTGTTTCTGCTGGTGCTGCTGATCGGTCTGGCCCTGTCGGCGATTGCCGCCTATGTCCTGGAGCAGAATCGCCGCCTCCAGGTCGAAGAGCATTTCCAGCGGCTGGCCAGCGAGCGCATCTCGCGGATCGACAATCAGTTCGAAACCAGCCAGCAGCAGGCGGAAATCCTCAGCCGCCATCTGCGCCTGGCCGGCGACCTGGGCGCCGAGGCGTTCGCCTCGGTGACCGAACCGCTGCTGGGTGACAGCCTGGCTTTCCTCTGGATGCCGCGCGTGACGCTGGACCGGCGTTCGGCCTTCGAGGCCGCGCTGCAGGCCCGCACCGGCGCGCCCGGGCTGCGCGAGCTGGATGCGCAGGGGGAAACCCGCAGTGCCGGCGAACGCGCCGAATATTTTCCGATTGCCTATATCAATTCGCGCGGCCTGGGCGAGAACCTGCTGGGTCTGGACCTGGCCACCGACCCGGGGCGACGTAGCCTGCTGCTGCGCGCGCGGGAACGAGCCGGGCTGACCGCGGCCGTGCTGAACCTGCTGTCGATCACCTCGTATGGCCAGGCCCTGATCGTGATGGCGCCGGTGCTGCGCGAAGGCGAGCTGCTGGGCTTCGTCTCCTCCGCGCTGCTGCTGGATGATGTCCTGGCGCTGCAAGACGACCCCGAAGGGCTGCACACCGAGCTGTGGGATCTGAGCGAAGCCGGCCAGCCGGTGCTGCTGCACAGCACCCGCGAGACCGGTGAGGTCGGCGCGCTGGAACACCGCCGGGTCCTGCCGCTGGGCGATCGCCTGTACGCGGTCAGCCTGAAACCGCTGTCCGGGTTCACCCACCCGCATGGCGGCCCGGTCGATCTGTGGGTGTTCCTGCTGGGCGGCCTGGCCAGCCTGCTGGCGGCCTGTCTGTTCGCTTCGCTGCTCGGCGAGCGGCGCCGCACCCGCCGCCTGGTGGCGCGACGCACGGCCGAGCTGCGCGCCAGCCAGGAGGAATTGCAGGCCAGTCAGGAGGAGCTGCAGACCAGCGAGCGGCGCTGGCATTTCGCCCTGGAGGGCGCCGGCGACGGCGTCTGGGACTGGGACTGCCAGACCGGAAAGGCCTACTTCTCGCCAACCTGGAAGCGCATGCTCGGCTACCGCGACGAGGAGATTGAAGGCTGCTACGAGCAGTGGCTCGGGCTCATCCACCCGCAGGACCAGGCGGCCGCGCTGGCCGCGCTGGACCGGCACATGCGCGGCGAGACGGAGGCGGTGAACTACGAATACCGGCTGCGCCGCAAGGATGGCGGCTGGAAGTGGATCCTCAGCCGTGGTCAGGTGGTGCTGCGCGACGCGCAGGCGCTGCCGCTGCGCATGATCGGCGTGCATACCGACATCGATGGCCGCAAGCACACCGAACTGCAACTGAACCGCACCCTCGCCGAGCTCGATGCGCTGCTGCGGGCCACCACCCATGTGTCGATCATCGCCACCGACCTGCAGGGCACCATCCAGCGTTTCAATGTCGGCGCCGAACGCATGCTCGGCTACCGCGCCGAACAGATGCTCGGGCAGCCCGTCGAGCGCCTGTATCTCGCCGAGGAGCTGGAGCGCCGCGCCGCACAGTCCGGCCAGGCCCTCGGCCCGGCGTGCATGACCGCCGACTGCCGCACCAGCCAGGAATGGACCTATGTGCGCAGCGACGGCGGGCAACTGGTCGTCGACCTGATCACCACCAGCATTCGCGACGCGTCCGAGCAACCGGTCGGCTACCTGGGCATCGCCACCGATGCCACCGAGCGCCGGCGCAGCCGCGCGGCGCTGGAGGAGCGCGACCAACTGCTGCAGAAGCTCACCCAGCGGGTGCCCGGCATCATCTTCCAGCTGCACCGCGCGGCGGACGGCCATTTCAGCGTGCCCTACGTGAGCACCGCGCTCGCCGGCCTGTACGAGCTGGATCCGGCCGAGGTGCGCGCCGATGCGCAGTTGGTGTTCCGCTATGTGCATCCCGAGGATTACCCGCGCCTGCGCGACGGCTTGCAGCACTCCGCCGAGCACCTGAGCATGTGGCAGACGGAGCTGCGCTGCCTGTTGCCGGTCCAGGGCCAGCGCTGGTTCCGCTGCGAGGCGATGCCGGAGCCGGCCGCCGATGGTGGCGTCGTCTGGCATGGCTTCCTGTCCGACATCACGCCGCTCAAGGACACCGAACAGGCGCTGCGCCTGCTCTCGGAAACCGACTCATTGACCGGCGTGTTCAACCGCCGCTACTTCCAGGAACGCCTGGATCTGGCGATTGCCCAGGCGGGTCGGCGTGAGATCGGACTGGCCCTGCTGATGTTCGATATCGACCATTTCAAGCAGATCAACGACCAGTTTGGCCACGCAACCGGCGACCGGGTGCTGCAGGTCTGCTGTCAGCGCCTGGGGGCACGCCTGCGGCACAGCGACCTGCTCTGCCGTCTGGGGGGCGAGGAATTCGCCGTGCTCTGTTCGCAGACCAACCTGGCCCAGGCCGCGACCCTGGCCGAGGTGCTGCGCGCACTGCTCGCCGGCGAACCGATCGGCGACGCGGGACGGGTGACCGCCAGCTTCGGCGTGGCCGAGTGGCGCGCCGGCGAAACGGCCGATGACCTGCTCAGCCGCGCCGATGCCGCGCTCTACACGGCCAAGCGCGCCGGCCGTGACCGGGTGCGCCTGGCGCCCTGCTGAGGTCAGCGCCGCGCGGTGCTCTGTCGGCCGCGCGGCTGTTCGTAGATGGACAGCAGCACCTGATCCAGCACCGCCGAGGCGCCCCAGGGACGCGGATGGTTGAGGATGGCCACCACTGCCCAGCTGCTGCCATTCACATCCCGGCTGTATCCAGCGATGGCGCGCACGTTGTTCAGCGTGCCGGTCTTGATGTGCGCCTTGCCGGCCACCGCAGTGTCCTGTAGGCGTTTACGCATGGTGCCGTCCAGCGCCGCCAGAGGCATGGAGGAAATGAACTCGGCGGCAAACGGACTCTGCCAGGCCGACTGCAGCAGACTGGCCAGCCCCCGGGCGGTGACCCGCTCGGCGCGCGACAGGCCCGAACCGTTCTCCAGCACCAGTCGCGCCACCGGCAGCCCCTTGCGTTCGAGCCACTGGCGGATCACCCGTTGCGCGGCGGCGGCATCGTCGCGGTCCTGGGGGGTGCGAAATTCCGCGCCCAGGCTGAGGAACAGCTGCCGGGCCATGGTGTTGTTGCTGAACTTGTTGATGTCGCGGATGACTTCCACCAGATCCGGCGATTCGGCGCGTACCAGCAGGCGTGCATCGTCCGGCACGCGGTCGATGCGGTCGGCGCCGAGCAGGGTGCCGCCCAGTTCGCGCCAGATGGCGCGCACCGTGCCGGCGGCGTAGCGCGGATGATCGAGCAGCGCCAGATAGGTGTGCGCCTTGCAGCCCTGAGCCAGCTCGCCGGTCACCACCAGGGTCACGCCATCGCCCTGGTGAATCGGCCGATAGCTGACCTGCGGCCAGGCCGGGCAATTGTCGCGGGCCGGCAGTGCCCGTACCCGGTTGTCGATGCGTACCGCGTCCAGCGGCGGTTCGGCGCTGACGTGCACCTGGCCGCCTTCGCTGCGCACGCTGAAGCGCTGGGCATTCAGGTTGATCAGCAAGGAATCCGGTGCCACCAGATAGGGGCGGTTGGCATCGTCGCCGTCGTCATCGAACGCCGGCACGGCCGGCTGCACGAAATGGCTGCGATCCAGCACCAGATCGCCGCTGATGCTCTCCACGCCATGGCTGCGCAGGTCGCGCAGCAGCAGCCAGAGGCGCTCCATGTTCAGCTTGGGATCGCCGCCGCCCTTGAGGTAGAGATTGCCGTGCAGCACACCGTCACGCAGCGGCCCGTCGGCATACAGCTCGGTCGTCCAGGTGTGGGCCGGGCCGAGCAGCTCCAGCGCGGCGTAGGTGGTGACCAGCTTGATGGTGGAGGCGGGGTTGACCGGCACGTCGGCGTTGAAGGCGGTGGTCTGGCCGGCACCGTTGAGCGGGATGGCCACCAGCGACAGCGCCTGCCCATCCAGCTTGCTGCGCCGCAGGGCCTGCTCCACCGCCCCGGGCAGCGCACGGTTCTCCTGCGCCTGCACGAGGGGCACTTGAATCGTCAGCAGGTTCACGAACACGCCACCCAGCAGCAGCGGCTGCAACCATCGTTTCATGGCCGGTAATTCCGTTGGCCGATGCGCTGGCCAGATATGACTTAGTGGTCAGTATGCGGGCAAAGGTTTCCCGGCCCGACTACCACCCGACGGGCGTAGCGCGCCGCTCCGGCCGCAAGTGGCGCAGGCGACCCGCCCGCCGGGCGCCACTTGGGCATTGACGCAGCATGTCCAGAAAACCGGACTGTGACCCCGCCGGCCGCCGCTTCCGCTGAACATGCCCAGAGAACAAGACCTCCGGCGAGGCCCGGCAGGATGTTGCTGGGCCTCGCCGAAGCCCATGGCAAACCCCGTAAACCCTGGCCTGCAGTGCGCCGCCAGGCTGGACTCAGGCGATCTGGCACGTCTTTCGCTGTAGGTCGCTCATCACCTGGGCCCTCGGCGGGCCCCTCACTGGCAGGAGGGCCCATGAATCTCAAAGGCAGGATCGCGTTGGTTACCGGCGCCACCAGCGGCATCGGTCTGGGCATCGCCCACCGTCTGGCCGCGGCCGGTGCCGCGGTGGTGATCAACGGCTTCGGCGACGTCGAAGGTGTGCTTGCCGAGCTAGGCCGCCATGGCACGCGAGTCGGTCACTACCCGGCGGACATGGCCGATGCGCAGCAGATTGCGGCGACATTGACCGCCACGAACGGGCCATTGGCGCGCGGCGACAGGTTGTGGATGCCCTGCGCCAGCAGTTCCTTGCCGGTGCCCGTCTCGCCGCGCAGCAGCACCGTGGCGTCCAGCTGCGCGGCGCGTCGGGCCTGGCGCTTGACCTCGGTGGCGGCGGCGCTGCCACCGATGAAGCCGGCGATGGTGTAGCGGGCGCGGCGTGCCTTGGCCAGCTCACTCTGGGTGGCCAGCAACTGGTTCTGCAGGCTGTTGTACTTGGCCATCAGTGGTTTGAGCTGGTGCGCGCGATCCAGCAGGACGAAGCCCAGGGCGCCGACCAGGGTGCCGTCCTCGTCGCGCAGCGGGATGCGGGTAACCACGAAGTGCTCGCTGCCGAAGGCCATCAGGTCGAGCATGCTCGGCTGGCCACTCTCCATTACCTCGCGCAGGCGGCTGGCCGGCAGTACGTCCTCGACCTCCTTGCCGAGCACGCTGTGCGGCGGGCTGATGCCGAGCTTCTCGGCGTACTTGTCGTTGATCCAGACGATGCGTGCCTGGCGGTTGACCGCGATGGTGCCTTCGCACTGGGCATTGAGGTGGTCGAACAGCAGCGGCATCGCCACCGCGCGAAAGCGCTCGGGGGACACGCCGACGATCAGACCGTGCTGGTCGAGGTCGTTGCGGGAGATGGCCATGGCAGCAGGGGTTCCGCAGAGGGATGGGGGAGATTATGGGAGCCGCCTCGCCGCGCGGGCAAGGCGGCTCAGCAGGCCTACGGGCCGCCATACACTTCGTTGGGCAGCCAGGTGGCCAGTGGCTGGAAGTAGAACACCAGGGCCAGACCGAGCAGCTGCAGGACGATGAAGGGCGCCACCCCCAGGTAGATGTCGCGGGTGCTGATGCCCGGCGGGCAGACGCCCTTGATATAGAAGAGGGCGAAGCCCACCGGCGGGGTGAGGAACGAGGTCTGCAGGCACAGGGCGAAAAGGATGGCGAACCACAACGGGTCGACGCCCATGGAGAACAGCACCGGCGCCACCAGCGGCAGGATGATCAGGGTGATCTCCACCCAGTCGAGGAAGAACCCCAGCAGGAAGGTGATCGCCAGCACGGTGAGCAGCACGCCGGTCTGGCCGAAGGGCAGGCCGGTCAGCGCGGCGCGGATCACGTCGTCACCGCCCAGGCCGCGCAGCACGGCGGCAAACACCGTGGCGCCGATGAAGATGCCGAAGATGAAGGCGGCGGTACGGCTGGTCTGGTACAGGGCGTCCTTGAGCACCGAAAGGCTCAGGCGACGGCCGCCGGCCGCCATCAACAGCGCGCCGGCCGCACCGACCGCCGAGGCCTCGGTGGTGGTGGCGATGCCGAAGAAGATCGAGCCGAGCACGGCGAAGATCAGCGCCAGCGGCGGCACAACCGCCCGGAACACGTCGAGCAGCGCGCGGGCATCGAGCTTCGACCGGTTGGCGGGGGCCGGGGCGAAGTCCTTCTTCAGCCAGGCGACGAGCACGATGTAGAGCACGTACATCAGCGCCAGCAGCATCCCCGGGATCAGCGCGCCCATGAACAGCTTGCCCACCGAGGCTTCCGAAGTGCCGAGGCGGTCGGCCATCAGCACCAGCATGATGCTCGGCGGAATCAGGATGCCCAGCGTACCCACCGAACAGGCGGTGCCCACCGCCAGGCTCTTGTTGTAGTTGGCCTGCAGCATCGGCCCGAGTGACAGCATGCCGAGCAGCGCCACCGAGGCGCCGACGATGCCGGTGGAGGCGGCGAGCAGGATGCCGACCACCACCACGGTCACCGCGTAGCCGCCGCGCAGCGGGCCGAGGACGCGGACCAGGCTGTGCATCAGCCGTTCGGCGATGCCGGAGCGGTCGAGCATGATGCCCATGAAGATGAACAGCGGCAGCGCCACCATCAACTCGTTGGCGACGATGCCGTAGATGCGCGCATCCAGTACGCCGATGGTGCCGTCCCAGGTGAACCAGAGGTCGGCGTCGAACTGTTCGATCAGTACATAGCCGAGCACGGCGAACAGCAGGCCGATGCCCGCCAGCGACCAGGCGACCGGGAAGCCGAGCAACAGCAGGCCCATGAAGCTGGCGAACATGGCGATGACGAGGATTTCTTCCAGACCCATGATTGCGACGACTCCATCAGGGCTGCGAACGGCCGCGGTCGCGGTCGTTCGAGGGGGCCGTCAGGGCCCGCGGGAAATTGAACAGCAGCGTGCTGCAACGCAGCGCCCGGGAGAACAGGGCCAGCGCCACGAGCAGCAGCCCCAGCGGCAGCACGCTCTTGAAGATGAAGCGATAGGGCAGCCCGCTCGGCGCCTGGGAACGCTCGTTGTACAGGTAGGCCTGGTAGGCGTAGGGGATCAGCGCATCGATCATCAGCGCGATCACCGGCAAGGCCAGCAGCAGGATGGCGAGCAGCTCGATCCAGGCCTGGCTGCGCAGGCTGAAGCGCTCGCGCAGCACGTCGACGCGCACATGGTCGTCGCGCACCACGGCGTAGGCGAGGGCGAGCATCAGGGCGGCGCCGAACAGGTGCCAGGACAACTCCTCCAGCGCAATGGAGCCGCGCGAGAGGGCGAAGCGGCTGAACACGTTGGCCAGCACGACCAGCAGAACCGCAAGCCAGAGCCAGGCGCTGGCTTCGCCGATGGCCACCAGCAGGCGATCCAGTGGCCGCGAGATACGGTTGTACGGCAGCGCGTCGGGCGCTGGCGCATCGGGAGAGACGGGCTTGAAGGACACGGCGACCTCGAAATCTCGACACAGGGGATGAGAAGCGGGCACGTCGCCGTGCCCGCCGGCTGGCGCGCAGCCGTCAGTCGTACTGGTAGTAGTCGCGCGGCAGGTAGCCCATGCCGTGCCAGATCGAGTGATGCTGCATGAACGTGCGCTGGCTGGTCAGCACACGCTTGAACATCTCGTCCTTGGCGGCCATCTCGTCGAGCACTTCGTCGGTTACCTTCTGCAGTTCGCGCAGTACCGGCTCGGGCAGCACCTGGGCCTTCACGCCCTGCTTGCCATAGTCGCGCAGCGCGGTCGGCTGGGCCCACTCGCTCTCGGCGAAGCCCTTGAGGGTGGCAGCTTCGCAGCCCATCTCGATGAGCGCGCGGCTTTCCGGCTTGAGCTTGTCCCAGACATCCTTGTTGACCAGCAGGTGCGAGGTGGTGAGGGTCTGGTGCCAGCCGGGCATGATGTAGTTCTTGATGATCTGGTCCAGGCCCAGCATCTTGTCCACCGCCGGTTGCGAGAACTCGGTGGCATCGATGGTCTTGCGCTCCAGCGCCTGGTAGATCTCCCCGCCGGGCACCATGGTCACCGAGGCGCCGAGCTTCTCCAGCACCTTGCCGCCGATGCCGGCGAAGCGGATGCGCAGGCCGTCGAAGTCGTCCAGCTTCTCGATCGGCTTGGCGAACCAGCCGGCGCCCTCCGGGCCGATGATGCTGCACAGCATCGGATGGATGTTGCGCTCGGCGTAGATCTCCTCCAGCAGCTTCTTGCCGTCGCCCTGGTAGTACCAGGCCAGGTGCGCCGGCGGCTCCATGTTGAACGGCGCGCCGGAATACAGCGGCAGGGCGGGGATGGTGCCCTGGTCGTAGCCGATCCAGGTGTAGCCGGCCGGGTATTTGCCGGTGCTCACCGCATTCATGATCTCGAATGGCGGCACCAGTTCGCCGGGCTCGTAGTAGCGGAGCTGGATGTTGCCGCCCGAGATGGTCTTGAGTGACTCGGAGAGGTGCTTGACCGGGGTGGTCAGGCCGACAAGGTGGGAAGGGAAGGCCAGCGGTACCTGCCAGCGGATCTTCTCGCTGGCCATCGCCGAGCTGGTCAGCAGGCTGCTGGCGAGCAGCGTCGCGGCGGTAGCACCCAAGGTCAGGCGGCAGAACGGTTGCTTCATGGACATGCTGAGTACCTTCTTGTTGTTTTTGTAAGCGCTACCGGTCGGACAGTAGCGCAGATCACGCCCGGTTGGCCGTAGCGATCGACACTGCGAAACATCGGCAGGTGGCGGTTGGAACTAAGCAGGTTCCATACCTGATACAGAATTCCCTTTAAAATCAATGGGTAAGGATTTTGCTCGGTGACTGGGTCCGAAAAGTTGGACATGCATGGCGACGGTTGCCGCCACAATGTCCAGTAATCAAGACTGAGCTGACTGGTTTTGTGGACACCCCCTAACAGTCAAGGGTGCCCGGCTAGGCGGCAATCCGCATGGTTGCTGGGTTTCGGCTCAGGTGAAGGATTTGCAAGGGCGACGCTAAAGCCGGTAGAGTGCCCGCCACTTTATTGAGGAGACACCCCATGGCTAGATCCCGCCGCCTGCGCAAGAAACTCTGCGTCGACGAATTCCAGGAACTGGGCTTCGAAGTGCAACTGAACTACCGCGACGGCATCAGCGATGCCGAGCGCAACGCCGCCATGGACGATTTCCTTGACCAGGCCATCGAGGCCAACGGCCTGGGCTTCATTGGCGCCGATGAATTCGGCTACGTCTGCCTGGGTCGCCGTGGTTCGGTGACCGCCGAGCAGCGTGCCCAGGTCGAAGCCTGGCTCAAGGGCCACCGCGACCTGTCTGGCAGCATCGCCGGCGAACTGATCGACGTCTGGTATCCGGACGCGCCGATCCACCAGCCGCAGTAACGGCCAGCGGAACCGATCAAGCCCTCCTTGCGAGGGCTTTTTTGTGGCCGGGACTGCGACCTTTGCGCCGATTGTGGTGGTTGCGGGTCGCGCGCTACCTTCGGTGCATTATCCGGAGGGCCTCATGGTGAAGCGTATCGTTGGCATGTTCCTGCTGGGTCTGGTTGCCGCCGGGCCGCTGCAGGCCTCGCGTTCCGATCGGGTCGACAGTCACATCCAGGAAGCCCGTACCGCCTTGTCCGCCGGCGATTATCAGGGCGCGCTGGCCAGGCTGCTCGAAGCCGAGCGCGCGCTGGGCTTCGCCAATCCGGTGATCCTGCACCTGCGCATCACGGCGCAGCAGATGCCGCTGGAGGCTGGCAACTACCGCTACCTCGACCTGCGCGAGCAGCGCGGCAACTGCGCCATCTATATGCATGAATTTGGCGTGAACCACCCGGCGGATGCCATCTCTCCGGAGATCTCCCGTATCTGCGCCACGCTCAAGGCCTATCCCCGCGAGGCGCTGGAGGTGGTGCGCGCCAACCTCGAGGCGCGCCGCTACGCGGCGGCGCTGGACGATCTGCTGGCGCTGGAAAAATTTGGCGGCGGCTGGTCCGAGCCGCAGGCGCTGCTGAAGATTCGCGCGCTCGAGCAGGGGCTGGCGGCTGAGGGAGGCTCTGAACGGCGGCAGGCGCTGCAGCGGGAGGCGCGAGACTATCTGGCTCAAGTCGCGGCCGGGCAGGGCGAGCCGCTGCCTGCGGACCTGGCCTATGTGCAGGCAGTGGCGGAGGGGGATTGAGGGCTGGGGAACCCTTGTAGGGCCGGCTTTATCCCGGCCAGCGGAGTGTCGACCCCACCTCCGTCGGCCGGGATAAACCCGGCCCCACAGGAGAGTGGTGTTGCCCCGAAACGAAATCGCCCGCCAAAGAGGCGGGCGATTTGTGAATCGGCGAGGTTTATTCGTTCCAGGCGCGGTCGCCGCGCTCGTCCTTGATGCGGGTCGGCAGCCCCATCGCATCCAGCAGGGTGAGGAACGGCTCGGGGGCCAGCTCTTCCACGTTGACCATGCGCTGCGCATCCCACTCGCCACGGGCGATCAGGCGGGCGGCGGCCACCGGCGGCACGCCGGCGGTATAGGAGATGCCCTGGCTGTCGGTTTCGGCGAAGGCTTCCTCGTGGTCGGCCACGTTGTAGATCAGCACTTCACGCGGCTGGCCGTCCTTGCTGCCCTTCACCAGGTCGGCGATGCAGGTCTTGCCGGTGTAGCCGGGCGCCAGCGAGGCCGGGTCGGGCAATACGGCCTTGACCAGCTTGAGCGGCACCACTTCCAGGCCTTCGGCGGTCTGCACCGGCTGCTCGGAGAGCAGGCCCAGGTTCTTCAGCACGCTGAACACATTGATGTAGTGGTCGCCGAAGCTCATCCAGAAGCGCACGTTCGGCACGTTCAGGTGCCTGGACAGCGAGTGCACTTCGTCGTGGCCGGTCAGGTACAGGTTCTGTTCACCCACCACCGGCAGGTCGTCGGTGCGCTTCACCTCGAACATGCTGTTCGGCGTCCACTGGCTGTTCTGCCAGCTCCACACAGTACCGGTGAATTCGCGGAAATTGATTTCCGGGTCGAAGTTGGTCGCGAAGTACTTGCCGTGCGAGCCGGCATTCACGTCCAGGATGTCGATGGAGTCGATGCGGTCGAAGTACTGCTTGTTGGCCAAGGCCGCCCAGGCGTTCACCACGCCCGGATCGAAACCGATCCCGAGAATGGCGGTGATGCCCTTCTCGCGGCACTCGTCCAGGTGCTTCCATTCATAGTTGCCGTACCACGGCGGGGTTTCGCAGATCCTGCTCGGGTCCTCGTGGATCGCGGTGTCCAGGTAGGCCGCGCCGGTGTCGATACAGGCGCGCAATACGGACATGTTGAGGAAGGCGGAGCCAACATTGATGACGATCTGCGATTCGGTTTCGCGGATCAATGCCTTGGTGGCCTCGATATCCAGCGCATTCAGGGCGTAGGCCCGGATCTCGGCGGGCTGTTTCAGGCTGCCCTTGGCCGTGACGCTGTCGATGATGGCCTGACATTTGGAGAGACTGCGCGAAGCGATGGCAATACGACCCAATTCGTCGTTGTGCTGCGCGCACTTGTGAGCCACTACCTTGGCAACACCCCCTGCACCAATGATCAGTACGTTCTTCTTCAATTATTTCTCCC
>NZ_DATJCS010000014.1:0-115801 GCF_035497915.1 Pseudomonas sp. | reverse complement strand
CCCCATCGCGGCTGAAGCCGCTCCTACGTATATGCCAAAAGCCAGCCGACGCTGATCGCCCTACAGATACTGCGGTTTCAGAACGCCGCGCAGCTTCTCCTTGGGAATGTTCAGCTCCGGATGGCCACTGGCATAGGGCGCGAGGCTGTACACGTCGTACTTGAGCAGCACCCGGTCACTGAGCAGGGCGATGTTGCGGGTCGGCTGGAACTGCCAGAAGGCGACGAATTCCTTGTCCTGGGCATGGCCCTTTTCCACCAGCCAGCGCTGGTGTGCCTCGGCGGCGAGCTTCCAGAACGCCGCCTCCTGGCCGGGCAGCAGCAGGTCCGCCAGCTGCAGCTCACGGTCGCCGCGCCGCTCGTAGATGATGAAGCCGCGCCCGGGCAGGCCGTGGGCACCGCCGGTGTACTGGTAACTGGACAGTTCGATGATGATCAGCCCGCCATGCTGCTCGCGCACCTGCGCCTGCAGGTAGCTGGTCTGCTCGGGCTCGGCGCTGCGCAGGTAGCTGTGCTGGTACGCGCGCAGCGAGGCCGGCAAGGGATCGCCGGCATGCAGCCGGGTCATTTCCAGCAGGCGCCGCTCGATCAGCCGGTTCAGCACCGGCTCGTCGGGGAAATGCAGGGTGTCGATATTGACCAGCGGGCAGGCCTCTCCCTGGCAGCCGGCCGGGCGTTGTTCCCAGGCCTGTCGTTCATAGGACGCCTGATCGCCGAACGGCAGCAGCTGGCAGGCACTCAAGAGGGTGAAACTGGCGGGCAGAAGACGCTTGAACATGGGCAGATCCCTTGACCGGCGCTGAGGAGGCTTCAGCTTGGCACGCCAACGCTCATCGGCAAAGTGGCTGCGGCGCGCCCCGTGGCACGCTAGGATGATCGTCAGCGTTTCCCTTTATCTGGATGTACCCCCATGTCCGATTTCTTCAAGGCCGATGCCGACGCGGTCGAAGTCGTGCGCCGCGAACACTGCTTCCGCGGCTTCTACCGTCTCGACCGCCTGCAGCTGCGCCATCGCCAGTTCTCCGGTGCGATGGGCCCGCTGATCAGCCGTGAGCTGTTCGTGCGCCACGACGCCGTGTGCGTGCTGCCCTACGACCCGGTGCGCGACGAGGTGGTGCTGATCGAACAGTTCCGCGTCGGCGCGCTGGACAAGAAGACCAGCCCCTGGCTGCTGGAACTGGTGGCCGGTCTCATCGAGGAAGGCGAGCAGCCCGAGGAGGTGGCGCGTCGCGAAGCCATCGAGGAAGCCGACCTGACCCTGGACCGCCTCTGGCCGATCACCGAGTACTTCCCCTCGCCCGGCGGTTCCGACGAGCGCGTGCACCTGTACCTGGGCCGCTGCGACAGCAGCGCCGCCGGCGGCGTGCATGGCCTGGCCGAGGAAGGCGAGGATATCCGCGTGCATGTGCTGTCCTACGCGCACGCCCTGCAGGCCCTCAAGGACGGCCTGATGGACAACGCCGCCAGCCTGATCGCCCTGCAGTGGCTGGCGCTCAATCGTGACGAAGTGCGGGGCGCCTGGAGTTGATGGTGACCGGACGCGAACGTTATCGGGTCGACCTGTGCGAATTGCAGGCCAGCTGCGAAGCCAATTACCAGCGACTGATGAAGCTGCTGCCGGACATGCGCGCCGGCAGCCCGCGTGCGCGCCGCGTGGCGCTGAGCCAGGGCGAACACCTGCTCGGCGTACTGGCGGTGGATGTGCTGGAGAACTGCCCCTACACCACCAGCCTGCGCGTACGCCAGGAAAACGGCCTGCCCTGGCTGCCGGCACCGCAGCTGGAAGTGCGCGTGTACCACGACGCGCGCATGGCCGAGGTCGTCGGCGCGGCCGAGTCGCGCCGCTTCCTGGGCCGCTATCCCTATCCCAACGAGGCGATGCACCAGCCGGACGAAAAGACCCAGCTCAACCTGTTCCTCGGGGAATGGCTGAGTCACTGCCAGGCCCTCGGCCATGAACTGGAGCCGGTTCTGTAACGATTTCGCCACCCATGGTGTGAACCACTTCCGATTTTCGGGTTTGCCGGTACCCGTGCGCATCTCGATAATCCCGATTCCCTTGCACGAGAGCGCACGCCTTTGCCGAGCCTGACTGATTCCACATCGGACACCCCGGTAGTGCTGGTTCAACTGACCGACAGCCATCTGTTCGCCGATCCCGGCGGGCGCCTGCTGGGCATGAACACCGCCGACAGCCTGACCCTGGTCATCGACCGGGTGCTGGCCGAGCAGCCCCACATCGACCTGCTGCTGGCCACTGGCGACCTGTCCCAGGACGGCTCGCGCGCCTCCTACCTGACCTTCCTGGGCATGACCGCGCGGATTCCCGCGCCGCTGCGCGCCTTCCCGGGCAATCATGACCTGCACGATCCGCTGCGCGAGCTGGCCCGGGGCGGTGCGCTGCTCGACCCGGTGGCGGACTGCGGTGCCTGGCGCATCGTGCTGCTGGATACCGCCGTGCCCGATGCCGTGCATGGCCATCTGCTGGATGACCAGCTGCATCTGCTGGCCCGCGCACTGGATGAACAACCCGAACGCCCGGCGCTGATCTGCCTGCATCACCACCCGGTGCCGATCGGTTGCGCCTGGATGGATCGTATCGGCCTGGACAATGCCGAGGCGCTGTTCGCCGTGCTCGACAGCCGGCCGCAGGTGCGCGCCCTGCTCTGGGGACACGTCCATCAGGAATTCGACCGCATGCGCAACGGCGTGCGTTTGCTGGGCTCGCCCTCCACCTGCGTGCAGTTCGCGCCGGGCAGCGAACACTTCAAGGTCGGCGACCAGGCGCCGGGCTATCGCTGGTTGCGCCTGCACCCGGACGGCGGCCTGGAAACCGGCGTCTCTCGGGTGGCCGATATCGCCTTCGATATCGATTACAACGTGCGGGGCTATTGAGCGTCACGGTCCGGCCGATACAGGCAGCACCGAGCCCGGCTTGCAGCGCGTGCCAGTGCGCTTTAGCCTTGCCCACCCACCAGACATCCGTTATCGACCGCGCGCATGCCCAGCCTCCTCTATCTGCATGGCTTCAACAGCTCGCCGTCCTCGAAGAAGGCCCGCCAGTTGGTGCGCGCCTGCGAGCGGCTGGG
Organism: Pseudomonas sp.; assembly: GCF_035497915.1. Classification (GTDB taxonomy): domain Bacteria; phylum Pseudomonadota; class Gammaproteobacteria; order Pseudomonadales; family Pseudomonadaceae; genus Serpens. Next base: position 112,713 of record NZ_DATJCS010000014.1, on the reverse strand, counting down.
CATCGCCGAGCAGTTGCGGGTTCCAGCCCTGCATCACCACCCGCGCCTGGCCATCGCACAGTGCGAACAGGCCATCGCCGAACTGGGCGCGCCGCTGCTGATCGGCAGCTCGCTGGGCGGCTACTACGCCACGCACCTGGCCGAGCGCCACGGGCTGAAGGCCCTGCTGATCAACCCCGCCGTGTTGCCCCACACGCGCTTCGACGGCTACCTGGGCGCGCAGCAGAACCTGTACAGCGGCGAAACCTGGCAGCTGACCCACGAGCACATCCAGGCGCTGGCCGAACTGGAGGTCGCCCCGCCGCAGGACCCGCAACGTTTCCAGGTGTGGCTGCAGACCGGCGACGAGACCCTCGACTACCGCCAGGCCCAGGCCTGGTACCGGGCCTGCGCGCTGCGCATCCAGCCCGGCGGCGACCACAGCTATCAGGGGTTTTCCCAACAACTGCCGGCCCTGTTCGCCTTCGCCGGCTTCGCTTCGAGCCTGTGGCGCGACCACGACTTTTCCGATCTTTGACGAACAAGAGAGCCCATGGCCACTTACAACGCCGACGCCATTGAAGTCCTTTCCGGCCTCGATCCGGTGCGCAAGCGCCCGGGCATGTACACGGACACCACCCGCCCCAACCACCTGGCCCAGGAAGTCATCGACAACAGCGTCGACGAGGCGCTGGCCGGCCACGCGAAATCGGTGCAGGTCATCCTGCACCCCGACAACTCGCTGGAGGTGATCGACGACGGGCGCGGCATGCCGGTGGACATCCACCCGGAGGAAGGTGTGCCCGGCGTGGAGCTGATCCTCACCAAGCTGCATGCCGGCGGCAAGTTCTCCAACAAGAACTACCAGTTCTCCGGCGGCCTGCATGGCGTGGGCATTTCCGTGGTGAACGCGCTCTCCACCCAGGTGGAGGTGCGGGTGCGCCGCGACGGCAACGAGTACCGCATGACCTTCGCCGAGGGCTTCAAGGCCAGCGACCTGGAGATCATCGGCACGGTGGGCAAGCGCAACACCGGCACCAGCGTGCACTTCTGGCCGGATGCCAAGTACTTCGACTCGGCGAAGTTCTCGGTCAGCCGCCTCAAGCACGTGCTCAAGGCCAAGGCGGTGCTCTGCCCCGGCCTGTCGGTGGTCTTCGAGGACCGCAACACCAGCGAACGCATCGAATGGTGCTACGAGGACGGCCTGCGCACCTACCTGAGCGACGCGGTCAGTGAGTTCCTGCGCCTGCCCGAGGAACCGTTCTACGGCAACCTGGCCGGCGAACGCGAAGCCGTGGAATGGGCGCTGCTGTGGCTGCCCGAAGGCGGCGACGCGGTGCAGGAAAGCTACGTCAACCTGATCCCCACCGCGCAGGGCGGCACCCACGTCAACGGCCTGCGCCAGGGCCTGCTGGACGCCATGCGCGAGTTCTGCGAGTTCCGCAGCCTGCTGCCGCGCGGCGTCAAGCTGGCCCCCGAGGACATCTGGGAGCGCATCGCCTTCGTGCTGTCGATGAAGATGCAGGAGCCGCAGTTCTCCGGGCAGACCAAGGAACGCCTGTCGTCCCGCGAGGCCGCCGCCTTCGTCTCCGGGGTGGTCAAGGACGCCTTCAGCCTGTGGCTCAACGCCCATCCCGAGCAGGGCCTGCAACTGGCCGAACTGGCCATCAGCAACGCCGGCCGGCGCCTGAAGGCCAGCAAGAAGGTCGAGCGCAAGAAGATCACCCAGGGCCCGGCGCTGCCCGGCAAGCTGGCCGATTGCGCCGGCCAGGATCCGAAGCGCGCCGAACTGTTCCTGGTGGAGGGTGACTCCGCCGGCGGCAGCGCCAAGCAGGCGCGCGACAAGGAGTTCCAGGCGATCCTGCCGCTGCGCGGCAAGATCCTCAACACCTGGGAAGTGGATGGCGGCGAAGTGCTGGCCAGCCAGGAAGTGCACAACATCGCCGTGGCCGTCGGCCTCGACCCGGGCTCGGACGACCTGTCGCAGCTGCGCTACGGCAAGATCTGCATCCTCGCCGACGCCGACTCCGACGGCCTGCACATCGCCACCCTGCTGTGCGCGCTGTTCGTCCAGCACTTCCGCCCGCTGGTGGAGGCCGGGCATGTCTACGTGGCGATGCCGCCGCTGTACCGCATCGATCTGGGCAAGGAGGTGTTCTATGCCCTCGACGAGGCCGAGCGTGACGGCATCCTTGAACGCCTCTCCGCCGAGAAGCGCCGCGGCAAGCCGCAGGTCACCCGCTTCAAGGGCCTGGGCGAGATGAACCCGCCGCAGCTGCGCGAAACCACCATGGACCCCAACACCCGGCGCCTGGTGCAGCTGACCCTGGACGATTTTGCCGTGACCAGCGAAATCATGGACATGCTGCTGGCCAAGAAGCGCGCCAGCGACCGCAAGAACTGGCTGGAAGCCAAGGGCAACCTGGCCGAGGTCGTGGCTTGATCCGCGACTGGCTGCTCGCCGGCCTGCTGCTGGCCACCGGCGCCCAGGCCGGCGGACTCGAACAGCTGCGACTGCAGGCCGAACATCCCGTCGATGGCGTGCCGCACGGCAACCTGTCCGGGCTGGCCTGGTGCGGCGATGGTTTCTGGACGGTCTCCGACCGCGACGACGATCGCCTGTATCGCCTGGTGCCCGGCGAGCAGAGCTGGTCCGTCGAGGAGGAACGCTTCAGCGCCCCACCGCCACCGCCCTCCGGCCTGCCCTGGGGTCTGCGCCAGGGCCAGCTGCTGATCGGCTGGGTGCGCGGCGGCATGCTGGATTTCGAGGGCATCAGCTGCGACGGCAGCGGCAATCGCTACCTGCTCAGCGAAAGCCGCCTGGGTGTGCTGCGGATTCCCCCGGTCGGCCCGCCCCGCTGGCTGAAGCTGCCGCCGGCGCTGATCGACCAGGCGCGCGGCGCCGGCCTGCTGCAGCGCCACAACGCGTTTCTCGAAGGCATCGCCGTGGACCCGGCCAGCCAGCGCCTGTGGCTGGCCGCCGAGCGCGAGCGGCGCGGTCTGCTGGTGCTGCATCGCCAGCAGGCGGACTGGCATTGCAACGGCGGCTGCCTGCTGCTCAGCGAGGGCGGCTTCGAGCCGCCACCGCCACAGAGCGGCCTGACCCGTCCGCAGCCATTGGACTTCAGCGACCTGGCCTTCCATCAGGAACGCCTGTTCACCCTGGAGCGCATGGCCCACCAGATCTGCCGCCGTTCGCTGTATACCGGGCAGGCCGAGCGCTGCTGGTCGTTCGCCGATGTCACGCTCGGCGAGCAGCGCCGCTATGGTGCACCGCACGGTGTGGCGGAAGGCCTGTGGCTGGACGCCAAGGGCGCCTGGGTGCTGATCGACAACGGCGAATTGGCGCGTGGCGACGGCGAGCGCCGTCCGCTGCTCTGGTACTTCGCCGCGCCGGAAGGCGGCTGGGAGGCGACGCCATGAGCGGCGCACCGCCCGGCAAGCGCCTCGGGCGCATCATGCTGCTGCTCGCCTGGGGCGCCGGCATGCTGCTGGCCACGCGCTTCTTCGCCCAGTGGGAGGAATCGCGCTACAACCCCAATCCGGCGCCGGCCTCGCTGCACAGCGCCAACCATATCGAGGTGAGCCTGCAGGGCGACGGTCAGGGCCATTTTCGCGCCAGCGGGCGCATCAACGGCCAGCCGGTGCTGTTCCTGCTCGATACCGGCGCCACCGACGTGGCTGTGCCCGAATCGCTGGTCGAGCAACTCGGCCTGGAGCGCGGCGCGCCCATCGAGCTGCTCACCGCCAACGGCCGCGCCACCGGCAATCGCACGCGCCTGGAACGCCTGCAACTGGGCGACATCGTGCTCACCGACGTGCGCGCGCTGATCGCGCCGGGCATGGGCAACGACCAGGTGCTGCTGGGCATGAGCGCCCTGCGCCAACTCGAATTCACGCAGCGCGACGGCACCCTGCTGCTGCGCCAGTACTTTTCAAACTAGGGCCCGACTATGAGCGAAACCCTCGACCTCAGCCTGGATGGCGTGGAGCGCCGCTCCCTCGCCGAGTTCACCGAACAGGCCTATCTGAACTATTCCATGTACGTGATCATGGATCGGGCCTTGCCGCACATCGGCGACGGCCTCAAGCCGGTGCAGCGCCGCATCGTCTATGCCATGAGCGAACTGGGCCTGAACGCCGATTCCAAGCACAAGAAGTCGGCGCGCACCGTCGGCGACGTGCTCGGCAAGTACCACCCGCACGGCGACTCGGCCTGCTACGAGGCCATGGTGCTGATGGCCCAGCCGTTCAGCTACCGCTACACGCTGGTGGACGGCCAGGGCAACTGGGGCGCGCCGGACGATCCCAAGTCGTTCGCCGCCATGCGTTACACCGAGGCGCGCCTGTCGCGCTATTCCGAGGTGCTGCTGTCCGAACTGGGCCAGGGCACCAGCGACTGGGTGCCCAACTTCGACGGCACCCTCGACGAGCCGGCCGTACTGCCGGCGCGCCTGCCCAACCTGCTGCTCAACGGCACCACCGGCATCGCCGTAGGCATGGCCACCGACGTGCCGCCGCACAACCTGCGTGAAGTGGCCACCGCCTGCGTGCGCCTGCTCGACGAGCCGAACGCCACGGTGGCGCAGCTGTGCGAACACGTGCCCGGCCCGGACTTCCCCACCGAGGCCGAGGTCATCAGCTCGCGCGCCGACCTGCTGAAGATGTACGAAACCGGCCGCGGCTCGGTGCGTATGCGAGCCGTGTACCGGGTCGAGGACGGCGACGTGGTGATCACCGCGCTGCCGCACCAGGTGTCCGGCGCCAAGGTGCTGGAGCAGATCGCCGCGCAGATGCAGGCCAAGAAGCTGCCGATGGTCGCCGACCTGCGCGACGAATCGGACCACGAGAACCCCTGCCGCATCGTCATCATTCCGCGCTCCAACCGCGTGGACGTGGAAGACCTGATGCGTCACCTGTTCGCCACCACGGAGCTGGAATCCAGCTACCGGGTGAACATGAACGTCATCGGCCTGGACGGCCGCCCGCAGGTCAAGGACCTGCGCACCCTGCTGAGCGAATGGCTGACCTACCGCATCGGCACCGTGCGCCGCCGCCTGCAGTTCCGCCTGGACAAGGTCGAGAAGCGCCTGCACCTGTTGGAAGGCCTGCTGGTCGCCTTCCTCAACCTCGACGAAGTGATTGCCATCATCCGCAGCGAGGACCAGCCCAAGGCGGTGCTGATGGAACGCTTCGGCCTCAGCGACCTGCAGACCGACTACATCCTCGACACCAAGCTGCGCCAGCTGGCCCGTCTGGAGGAAATGAAGATCCGTGGCGAGCAGGACGAGCTGGCCAAGGAACGCGACAAGCTACTGGCCCTGCTGGGCAGCGAGACCAAGCTGAAGAAGCTGGTGCGCAAGGAACTGCTGGAGGACGCCGAGACCTACGGCGACGCGCGCCGTTCGCCGATCATCGAACGCGCCGAGGCCCGCGCCCTGTCGGAAACCGAGCTGCTGCCGTCCGAGCCGGTCACCGTGGTGCTCTCCGAAATGGGCTGGGTGCGTTGCGCCAAGGGCCACGAGGTGGATGCCGCTGGGCTGTCCTACAAGGCCGGCGACAGCTTCAAGTCCGCCGCGCCGGGCCGCTCCAACCAGTACGCGGTGTTCATCGACAGCAGCGGCCGCAGCTATTCGCTGGCCGCCCACTCGCTGCCCTCCGCACGCGGCCAGGGCGAGCCGCTCACCGGTCGCCTCACCCCGCCGCCCGGCGCCAGCTTCGAATGCGTGATGCTGCCGGAAGACGAGGCGCTGTATGTACTGGCCTCGGATGCCGGCTACGGCTTCGTGGCCAAGGGCGACGACCTGCAGGCCAAGAACAAGGCCGGCAAGGCGCTGCTCACCCTGCCGGCTGGCGCCAAGGTACTGCCGCCGTTGCCGCTGACCAATCGCGAGCAGGACTGGTTGGCGGCGGCCACCACCGATGGCCGTCTGCTGCTGTTCCGCATCGCCGAACTGCCGCAGCTGCCCAAGGGCAAGGGCAACAAGTTGATCAGCATTCCCGCCGACCGCGTGGCGTCCCGCGAGGAGTACATCACCGCGCTGGCCGTGCTGCCGGAAGGCGCCAACCTGGTGCTGCAGGCGGGCAAGCGCACCCTGACGCTCAAGGGCGAGGATCTGGCCCATTACCAGGGTGAACGGGGCCGACGCGGCAACAAGCTGCCGCGCGGGTTCCAGCGGGTCGACGCACTGCAGGTGGAAATCTGAGGGTAGTGCTGGGAGAATGCGCCGCACCAAGCGGCGCGCGCCGTACACGCCCTGTGCGTGAGGCGACCTGACCGCACATTAGAATCACGGGCCGGCGAACCAGCCGGCCCAGCTGCTGCCAATCCGGCCGCCCCTTGGCGGCCTGCGGGTGAATGATGAAGTACATGCGCTTTGCGGCGCTGTCGCTGGTGATGGGGCTGTTGACGGTGGGCGGTTGTATCAGCCGACCGCCCGTGCTCTATCAGCTGGACAGCGGCAGTCCGACACTCAAGGAAAAGTCCTCCGGGCTGATGGTCCTGCTCGAACCGGTGGACATTGCCGATTACCTCAACCAGAGCGATGCCGTGCTGCAACGTCAGCTCGACGGCACCCTGATGCCCGACCGGGACGCCCGCTGGGCCGGCAACCTGGGCGACAACATCGACAACGTCATGCTGCAACGCCTGGCCGGTCGGCTGAGCGGCCAACGCGTCGCCCTGGAACCGGCCGCCGGCTTCGAACCGGACATCGAGGTACGCCTGAGCATTTCCCGGCTGGACTCCGGCCCGGACAAGCCGGCCGTGCTGGAGGGCCAGTGGCGGCTGCTGGACCGCAGCGGCAAGCTGCGGGACAGCCGCCTGGTGCGCCTGGAGGCGGCCCACCAGGGCAGCACCGCCGACCAGATCCGCGCCCAGAGCCAGTTGCTGCAGCAACTGGCCGAGCAGCTCGCCGGCGCCATCGAACCGCTGTCGCGGCAGATCGTCGCCGCCCGCAAGGTACGCCCGAGCGAGCCGCAGGCACCGCAGATCCCCACCGTCGAGCCGATCCGCACCGACGTGGAGATCTATCGGTTCTAAGGCTGGGCCGCGAGGGCCGGCGCCGCCCATTGCCGGTCACCGTTGCAGTGCTCTTCAGGGTGGCCAACGCGCTGCGTTGACTACCCTACGCCCGGCGCCGATCCGTAGGACGGTCGGCGCCTTTCCGGCCGCCGTGCGCAGGCTCCTGGCGGCCAGGAACAACGATCCTACGTGGCCCTACTTCAATTCGGCGGAGCTCTTGCCGAGCAGCCGGCGCGCAATGATCAGTTGCTGGATCTGCTGGGTGCCCTCGAAGATGTCGAGGATCTTCGCGTCGCGCGCCCACTTTTCCAGCAGCTCATCCTCGCCATAGCCCAGCGCACCCACCAGCGCCACGCAGCCAAGGGTCACCTCGCCCACCATGCGGCCCGCCTTGGCCTTGGCAATCGAGGCGTCCTTCGAGTTCGGCAGGCGGTTATCGGCCATCCACGCCGCCTTGAGGGTGAGTAGCCGCGCCGCCTCCCACTCCGCTTCGTAGCGATGCCAGCAGGCCTCGGCGTGTTTCAGCTCCAGCAGGGGGCGCCGGTGATCGAAGCGGCAATCGGCCTGTTCCAGCAGCGCGCGGCTGCGATCCAGGGATGCCCGCGCCAGTCCCACCGCCATGGCGGCGACCAGCGGCCGGGTGTTGTCGAAGGTCTCCATCACCCCGGCAAAGCCCTTCTGCGCATCGATCTCGGGGCTGCCGAGCAAGTTGGTAGCGGGCACCCGGCAATCCTGGAAGCTGATCGACGCGGTGTCCGAGGCCTTGATACCGAGCTTCTTCTCCAGCCGGGTGACGCTCATGCCCGGCGTACCCTTTTCCACCACGAAGGACTTGATCGCCGCCCGCCCCTGGCTGCGCTCCAGGGTCGCCCAGACCACCACCGCATCGGCCCGCGCGCCGGCGGTGACAAAGATCTTCTCGCCATTGAGTACATAGTGGTCGCCGTCGCGGATCGCCGTGGTGCGGATCGCCGCCGAGTCGGAGCCGCAGCCGGGCTCGGTGATGGCCATGGCGGCCCAGACATGGGCAAAGCGCTGGCGCTGTTCCTCGTTGGCCACCGCCGCGATGGCGGCATTGCCCAGCCCCTGGCGCGGCATGGATAGCAGCAGGCCAACATCGCCCCAGCACATTTCCATCACCGCCAGGCAGGCGGACAGGTTGCCGCCATTGCGTACGCCGTCGGCAGCGCCCTCGCTACGCTTGCCCGCCGCGCCCGCTCCCACGGCATCCGGCGAGGCGGCATTCATGCCGTCGAGCAAGGCGGCGAGCATGTCCAATTCCTTGGGATAGGCATGCTCGGCGCGGTCGTAGGTGCGCGACAGCGGACGCAGGTAGTTTGCCGCCACCTGGTGCGCCTGGTTGACCAGCGCGCGGAATTTTCGCGGAGTTTCCAGATACATGGCCGATCCTCAGAGCTGCATGGCGCCGTTGAGCACGCCCACGGCGCGCAGATCCCGGTACCAGCGCTCGACCGGGTGTTCCTGGGTGAAGCCGTGCCCACCCAGCAGCTGCACCGCCGCACTGCCGATGCGCGGGGCGTGTTCGCCGCAGAACAGCCGGGCACGCCAGGCCTGCTCCTGGAAATCCAGCCCCCGGTCGGCACGCGCGCAGGCCCGCCAGAGCATCAGGCGCATACCCTCCAGTTCGATGGCCAGGTCGGCGATGCTGAACGCCACCCCCTGGCGATGGCTAATTGGCTCACCGAAGGCGTGGCGTTCGTTGCAGTAGGTGATTACGTAATCGAGAGCCGCCTGGCAGGTGCCCACTGCCAGGGCGCACCAGCCGAGGGCGGACAGATCGAGGAAAGCCCGATGATCGAAGCCGCGCCCGGCAAGCCGGGCATCGCGCTCCACCTTCACCCGATGCAGGCGGATGCGGGTGGTGGCGCAGGCCTTCAGCCCCATGGCGGGCTCCGGCCGGCGCGAGAGCCCGTCAGCGTCGGTCGGCACCCGGAACAGCGCCGGGCCGTCGCTGCACTGGGCCGAGACGATCAGGTACTCGGCGTGCCCACCCTGCAGCACCAGGCACTTCTCGCCATCGAGCCGATACTGCCCGCCGCGCTTGCGCGCGCGGGTGGCGGGCCGTGCGGGATCGGCCAGTACCTGCGGCTCGTTGATGGCCAGGGCATAGTGCGGTGCATCTTCCTGCAGCAAGGCCGGCAACCAGCGTTGCTGCTGCTCGGCACTGCTCCAACGGCGCAGGCAATGGGCCGCCGACAGCGGCTGCAACAAGGCGGCGGCCAGGGACAGATCTCCATGGGCCAGGGTCTCGGCCAGCAAGGCCGTGGTCAGCGCCGTGGGGCCACCGGCCAGCCCGCCCATGGACTCCGGCACGCCGTAATGCGCCAGCCCGAGGACGGCTGCCTGCGCCTGCAGCGCCGGGGGAAGGGCAGCCTGAGCATCGGCTTCCAGCGCCGCCGGACGCATGACCTCGGCGGCGAACGGGGCGAGCAGGTCGCGTAGCAGCTGCTGCTCCTCGCTCAGCGACAGGTCGAACAGCTCCGCCGGCCCGCTCAGCAGCGGCCGGGTGGGCACGAGGGATGGCCGGCGGGTGGCCAGCCGGAAGCCGGCACGACTGCCACGCAGCAGGAGGCCTTCCAGCGGTTTGCGTAACTTGAATCGGTCCGGCCAGTCGGCGCGGGCCAGGCGATTGAGCAGGGCCAGGGCGTGGCCCTGGAGCGTGGTGGTCATGGGTATCGTCCCGATTCGGCGCGGAACCGGGATGATGCTCAGGGAGCCGGAGGCAGCCTATGACCCTGGCGCCGGCAGCGGCTGGCGGATCGGCATGCGCGGCAAGGCAGCGCGGACAAGTCCGCTCCCACAATGGCCAGCAAGCCCCCGCACGAACTCCTGGGAGCGGACTCGTCCGCGAGCTTCTGGCTGCGGCCCGCCCGAAAGCCTACCGGCATTCCAGGCTGGCGATCACTTCTGGCGAATCTTCTCGACGATCGCGGTGGTCGAGCTGTTTTCCACCAGCCCCAGCACCTTCACCACGCCGCCATGGGCGCGGACGATGTCGGCGCCGACCACACCCTCGATGCCATAGTCGCCGCCCTTGACCAGCACATCCGGCAACAGCTCGCGCAGCAGGTTCTCCGGCGTGTCCTCGGCGAAGCTGGTCACCCAGTCCACCGCTTCCAGGCCGGCCAGCACGGCCATGCGCCGGTCGACGGCGTTGATCGGGCGGCCCGGCCCCTTGAGGCGGGTCACCGAGGCGTCGTCGTTGACCGCGACGATCAGGCGGTCGCCCTGGGCGCGGGCCTGTTCCAGGTAGGTCACATGGCCGGCATGCAGGATGTCGAAGCAGCCGTTGGTGAAGACGATCTTCTCGCCCTGGGCGCGGGCATCCTCGATGGCCAGCTTCAACTGGTCGAGGGACAGCACGCCGCGCTCGGAACCCGCCTCGCGCTGGACGGCGCGACGCAGTTCCGGTGCGCTGATGGCGGCGGTGCCCAGCTTGCCGACCACGATGCCGGCCGCCAGGTTGGCCAGCGCCGTGGCCTGGGGCAGCTCCTCGCCGGCCGCCAGCGCGGCGGCCAGGGTGGAGATCACCGTGTCGCCGGCGCCGGTGACGTCGAACACCTCGCGGGCACGCGCCGGCAGGTGCAGCGCCGGCTGATCCGGACGCAGCAGGGTCACGCCATGCTCGCTGCGGGTCACCAGCAGCGCGCCCAGCTCCAGCTCGGCCATCAGCCGGCTGCCTCTGGCCACCAGCTCGGCCTCGTCCGCGCAGTGGCCGACGACCGCCTCGAACTCGGAGAGGTTGGGGGTGATCAGACTGGCACCGCGATAGATGGAGAAATCCTTGCCCTTGGGGTCGGCCAGCACCGGGATGTTGCGCGCGCGGGCGGCCTGAATCAGTGCCTGGTGATTCTGCAGCGCGCCTTTGCCGTAGTCGGACAGCACCAGCACCTTCACGCCGGCTAGCTGCCGCTCGACCTCGGCGGCCAGCGCGGCGGTGTCGGTATTGAAGGGTTCCTCGAAGTCCATGCGCAGTAGCTGCTGGCTGCGACTGATGACGCGCAGCTTGACGATGGTCGGCTGGTCGCCGATGCGCTGGAAGCAGGTGACCACGCCGGCGGCCGTCAGGCTCTGGTCCAGGCAGTGGGCCGCCTCGTCCTCGCCGGTGACACCGACCAGGCGGACCGGCGCGCCCAGGGCGGCGATGTTCAGCGCCACGTTGGCCGCGCCACCCGGGCGATCTTCTCGGTGCTCGACCTTGACCACCGGCACCGGCGCCTCGGGCGAGATGCGCGAGGTGCCGCCATGCCAGTAGCGGTCGAGCATGACATCACCGACCACCAGCACGGCGGCCTGGTCAAAACGGGGCATGGACAGGTGCATGGACACTCCGGAGGCAGGCGAAAAATGCGCGGATTCTAACACAGCGCGGAAACGGCCATAGCGGCACACTCAGCCCGTAGCAGGCCTGGACTACGCTTGACGGACCGGCCACATTCCCCACCTGACCGGAGCCTCCTCCAACCCATGACGTTCTATGTCCCTTACCACTCGCAGGGCTGGCACGGCCGCATCGCCAACGGCTGGCAGTCGCTGCTGGAGGATGTGGATGGCTGGCTGACGCTGAATCCCGGCGAGTCGGTGGTCGACTTCCCTTCGCGGCAGGTGCGCCGGGTCGAAACCCCGGCGGGACGGGTGTACGTGAAGATCCTGCGCAGCGGCGGCGACGCGCACGGCCCGCGCCGCTGGGTCAGCGACCTGAAATGGTACCTGCGCCCCTCGCGGGCCCTGGCGATCCTGCGTGTCTCGCAGGCCCTGCTGGCCGAGGGCTTCGTCTGTCCGCTGCCGATCCTTGCCGCCCGGCGTCGTTCATCCTGGGGTTGGCCGACCGAACTGTTCATCAGCTATGAGCGCCTGGGCACCAACCTGGCGCAACGGCTGGATACCGCGCCGGATGCCGAGGCAACCCGGGCCGTGCTGGCCTCGACCGCCGACGAGCTGCGCCGCTTCCACCGGGCCGGCTTCGTGCATGGTGACTGTACGCCGTACAACCTGGCGTTCACCGACGAGGGGCGTCTGATCCTGTTCGACAATGACCGCACCCGGCGCAGCCCAGCATGGCTGCGCCGGCACCAGCAGGAACGCAGCCTGGCCAACCTGGGCCTGCGTCTGACCCAGTTCGCGCAGAGTCCCGAGCCCTTTCGGCTGTTTCTCGACCGCTATGCCGACTCTGCCGCCGAAGCCGACCGCATCCTGGCCCTGATCCGCAAGCGGCTGAAGTCCAAGGGGCTGGACTTCAGCTAGCCACTCAGGCCTCGGCGTCCTCGTCCTTGAACTGGTGGGAATGCAACCGGGCGTAATAGCCCTGCTGGGCCAGCAGCTCGGCGTGGTTGCCACGCTCGACGATGCGCCCCTGATCCATCACCAGGATCAAGTCGGCCTTCTCGATGGTGGACAACCGGTGGGCGATCACCAGCGTGGTGCGCCCGCTCATCACCCGATCCAGCGCAGCCTGGATATGCCGCTCGGACTCGGTGTCCAGCGCCGAAGTCGCTTCATCGAGAATCAGCACCGGGGCGTTCTTCAGCAACGCCCGGGCGATGGCCAGGCGCTGGCGTTGGCCGCCGGACAGCAGCACGCCGTTTTCGCCGACGTCGGTGTCGAAGCCCTCCGGCAGACGATCGATGAACTCCCGCGCATAGGCCGCCTCGGCGGCCTGCTCAATCTGCTCGCGGGGCGCGCCGGCCAGATCGCCGTAGGCGATGTTATCGGCGACGGTGCCATTGAACAGGGTGACCTGCTGGGTGACCAGGGCGATGTGGCGGCGCAGATTGCGCAACCGGTAGTCCTCGACCGGCATGCCGTCGAGCAGGATCTGCCCCTGCTCGTGCTGATAGAAGCGCGGAATCAGGTTGGCCAGAGTCGACTTGCCGCTGCCCGAACGCCCGACCAGCGCCACCATCTGTCCCGGCTCGGCGGTGAAGCTGATGTCGCTGAGCACCGCCTTGTCGCTGCCTGGGTAGCGGAAGTTCAGGTTGCGCACCTCGAGCCGCCCGGTCACCCGCTCGCGCTCCTGGGTGCCGCGATCCGGCTCGGGCGCTTCGTCCAGTTGCTCGAAGATGCTTTCGGCGCCGGCCAGGCCCTTCTGGATGGTCGAGCTGATTTCCGAGAGCTGACGGATCGGCTTGGGCAGCAGGCCAGCAGCGGTGATGTAGGCGACCAGCTCGCCCACCGTCGCCTCGCCACGCAACAGCAGCACGAGGAACAGCACCGCCGCCATGGCGCTATAGGTCACCAGTTGCAAGGTCGGCGTGTAGATGGCACTGGTACGGGTCATGCGCAGTTGCCGGTGAGTATTGTTGGCGCTGGCCTCCAGGAAACGCCGCGACTCATACGACTCGCCGCCGAAACTGCGCACCACGCGGTAACCCTGGATGGTTTCCGAGGCCACATGGGTAACATCGCCCATCGAGACCTGGATGCGCTTGCTCTGCTTGCGGAACTTCTTGCCGGCGATGCCAACGATCACCCCGATCACCGGCAGGATGGCCACCATCACCAGGGTCAGCTTCCAGTTCATCCACAGCAGGTAGGCGAACAGGAAGATCACTGTCAGGCCTTCGCGGATCATGATCTTGATCGCCTCGGTGGCCGCGCCGGTCACCATGGTCACGTTGTAGGTGATGCGCGAGATCAGATGACCCGAGTTGTGCTCGTCGAAATAACGGTTGGGCAGCACCAGCAGGCTGTTGAACAACGCGACCCGCAGGTCGTGGACCAGCCCGAGGGAGACCCTGGAAATGAAGTAGTTACCAAGGAAGGAGCCGATGCCCTGCCACGCGGCAATCACCACGATCATCAGCGGCACGATTTCCAGCAGCTTGAAATCCTGCAGCAGCGGGACGCCCGGGAACATCGCGGCTTCCGGGTTGGCCAGGCCATCGACGAAGTACTTGAGGATGCCAGCCAGCATCGGCTGGCCAGAGGCGAAAATCACGAAGCCCAGGATGCTCAGGGCGAAATAGCCGATATAAGGCTTCACATAGCCCAGCAGGCGCAGATAGATCCTGAAGCTGGAGGCGCCGGCGGCGCGCGGGTCGGAATGGCTCATGCACAGGGGTCCGGGACGGCAGGGGGCGGATTCTAGCATGGGCTCGGCGACAGGGCGTCCGAGCACGCTTGAACGAACTCCCCCACAGCAACACTTCGCCACCACCGGAATGGCTGGATTTCGACGAGCGGAGGCAATATGTCCGTATGAACGGCAGACACGGCAGACACGGCAGAGTTTCCACCGAAAGACCAAGCCACCATCAGCTCCTTGTCATTTATTCTGACCGGAAAAACTTTTTGCCTCCTGCAGCGCATCTCGAAAGCGATCAACAACCCTGTCGACCGAAAACTCAACAACAGAATCTCTTACCGACTCTCTACTAGGCAGAGAGGTTTCCCCATCTAGAATACTCTGCAAAATCCCTAGACAACGACTTTGATCATCCAATTCAAACAACCACCCATTAACCCCTTCCCTAATAATACTCGCAGGACCCACTGGACAATTGCTTGAAACACACGGAATCCCCCGCATCATTGCCTCAGCAATAACCAGGCCAAATCCCTCGTACTTAGAATTAAGCAATAAAACCCCTGCAGAATCGACCAAACTCCAAGGATCCTCCTGCCAGCCATGCAATCTAACCCTATCTACCAACCCTTTCTCTATAACCAGGCGCTTTAACTCATCATCTCGCCCTCTTGTCATAGAGCCACCAATCAAATCAAGCGTCCACTCTCCCCTCAGGCCTGCGAGCATTCCGATCAGATCCAATACCCGCTTCTCCGGATCGGTCCGCCCAACGTAAATAAATCTACGAGCATCCCTCGGTATAAGCTGAGCCTCCCGAATAGGATTCCCAACAAACGTTACATTCTGCCGGTTAAAACCAACTGAAAGCTCGGTCATGAGCCCTTTGCTAATTGCCAAATGCTCATCGAATAAATCCAAAGCTGCAGAGACCACATCACCACTATCTATGGAAAGCGTACCATGGGGCCATGAAAATAGAGGGATCGCAGGATTTTCCTCCCTAAAAAGTACAAACTCTTTTCTAAGCCTATACAGTACAGGCTCAACGTTAAGGATCACTAACGCATCACAGGAATGAGAAACCCTTTTTAATATATCTCTAACCCCCAACCTCAAAAACAAGTTATACAGCACCCTGGGACGAAAAAAATTTTTATCTCGCAGAATAGGAGGCATCGAAAACTCATAATAGCTCTCAAAATTTTTTTTATAACCCCTATCCTTGAAAGGCTGTAGAAAAAAAACAATAGACTCAATATCCCGAGCTTTCAAACCCTCCACCACATGCAAGAGCACATTCTCCAAGCCACCCTTGCCATCTTGCCGCCCCAAAACCAAGAATCCAACCTTCATACATCACTCCACAAGCTAAAATTCCCTTCAACCTAGAGCAGCTAGCTGCGGAAATACTTCCAAACAGCACCAGCAAATATTCAATTAAATTTAAATCGGACTCGCCCGTATAATTTAGCAAGCAACGGGAATGAAAAAATCGACCAGAACAGCACCCTGTATTTCAAACTTAAACTTCTGACAGCCTCTCTATGCGTGCCGAGGTAATCGAAAACAACATTCAGCTTATCAACAGAAAGCTCCGGAGCCCTCGAGTTCGCATACAGAGATCGAATCATCTCCTGCACAACTTTAGCTTCCGCCCAGCCTGCAATATCAGCCCAACCCATCTGCTCCGCTATCCTTCGGTGTTCCTCGACAGCCAAAGCCCTGTAAAACCTGTTTAACGCTCCCCTATCCCTAACGGCAGCAGTAATTGAGTCAACATTAACCCTATTATAATAATAACCAACCTGCGATAGTTTCACATAAGCCAAATTATTTGCCCGAATTACAACCGAGGGCATTACATAAAGATCCTCATAAAGCTGACCCACCGGAAATCTGACATCACCCCAAAGCTCTTTCCTGAAAAACTTCCCCCACGGAGAATTATAGACCGTATCCCGAACAATCCGACGCTTCAGCTCTTCAGCTGATATCCCAGGGTACCAGTCATTAAAAAATGGCTTTATACCCTTTGCATTAACCTCACAGTGGTCAAATAACAGTATTTCCGCCTGTAACTCATCCGCCTTATCGACCAAAACCTCGACCAAAGACGCATCAATATAGTCATCCGCATCCACAAACATTACATAAGCACCCGAAGCCCTATCAAGCGCTATGTTACGCGCCGCACTCACCCCACCATTTTTCTGATGAACAACTTGTACTCGGGAATCTTGCAAAGCATACTCATCACAAATTTCGCCACAGCGGTCTGGCGAGCCATCATCAACAAGGATGACCTCAACATTCCTATAAGTCTGCCCAACAACCGAATTGATACAGCGCCTTATATATTCTTCAACACGATAAACAGGGATGATTATCGAAACCAACGGCCTGACGTTTTCCACACAAAACTCCGCTATTTCAAAGCCCCGCCGAGCCCCAAAGTATCCCTTAGAAATCAAAAGGATCGACCGGGTTAATTTTCCTCAGAAATTTACCCGAAGAAGCTACGGCCTGCCAGCCATTTTATAGAGAAATCGCAGGAGAGAAGATACCAAAACGAAGCTCACATCCGCATAGAGCTAACAATGGAGGAGCGTCGCGCGCAGGACCGCTTAGCTCATGAGCGGGATACTGGGTTGCTGTCCACCGCAGCAAGAGGTTTGCAGGCACAGCCAATACGAGATTCGCAGCAATTAAGCGGCTCAACCACGCTTGGCAGTTGATTCAAAAAAACCTCTGAAATTTCGATAATATCTATCCACATAAAAACCATCGATCGCCCGCTTGATCCCTTCCTGATCGACCTGCACACCAGTATCGATTACCTGCTGCAACAACCCTTGGAAAGTCCGCAGATCACCCGGAGCGTACAGCTTGCCGTTTACGCCCTCACGAATGATATCCGCCGGTCCCGACGGGCAATCGGAGCTGATGCAGTAAATCCCATACGACATCGCTTCGACCAGTGTCATCCCAAATCCCTCGAAGGCTGACGTCAGCAGCAGCGCGGACACCGGACCAATCCGCTCCCGCACATACCCCCACGGTTCGGCCTGCCAGCCATGCCAGACGATGCGCTCATCGATCCTCAACTCTCGGCCATACGCCTGGCAGCGCTCCATGTCCGAGCCGTCGCCGACCATATGCAGCCGCCATGCGCCCTTGACCTGCGCCAATGTGTCCAGCAGATCCTTGATGCGCTTCTGTCCTTCGAACTTCATCCGCCCCATGTAGAGAAACACGCATTCTTCGCCCGGCGCTGGGTGCGGGATGGTTTGCGCCTGCGGCTCGACCGGGTTGAATACCGTGAAGATCCGTTGTGGATCGACCCCTCGGGCGGCAATCTGCGCCTTGATGCCGGAGCTGATCGCCAGGTGGTAATCCGCATGGACGATGCAATCCGCGTGCTTTTTGTGGTCCAGCGAGAAGTGCACCCAGGAGTACAGCGGCAAGGCCAGCTTCGCCGCCTTTCGGGCGCGAGCCGCCAGCAGGCAGGAAATCGGATCGATCGAGATGACGACATCCGGGCGCTCCTCCCGGAGAAAGCGCGAGAAGCGTCGAACATGGGTTCGGTTGCGCAGGTAGGCAATCCGGTTGCGCGAATAGGAATAGGCAGCGTCGAGGCCTGCAAGCCAGCCCTTGTCCATCCGCTCATCGCGGCAGAAGAAATAGATCGCGCAATCCACCGGCACTGCATCCTCGCGGAAACAGCGCACCAGCGTGCGAATGACGGTTTCCATGCCGCCAAATCCGGAGACCGCCTCGCCGACGAAGACGATTTTCATCCTCGATCCTCTGTGTCTGCCTCGGTAATCAGGTAGCTCGCGCCGCGCAGGCCGAAGCGGCGCTGCTCCAGCACGGCCAGTGGGCGCCTGGTTGTTTCGCCGAGCAGGTAACGGCGCTGCCCATTGATCCAGGCCCGCCAGGCCGGGCTGGCGAGCAGACGCCGCCACCCGGCTGGGGCTGGGCAGCGGATCAGTCGCACAGGCCCTGCGGAGGTTTCCAGCCGAACAGCGAGCACATCGCCACCGGCTTCGCTTGGAACGCCACGACGAATGGCAGCCTCCGGATCGGCCATGATGGCCCGCAGTCGCGCCTCCTCGCTGCGCAGCACTACCCGCAGCATTCCAGCGCCACGCTTCGCTACGCAGACAGGACTTTCCCGGTCCAGTTGAGCCAGTTGCTGGCGCATGCCTTGCTCGCGGGCCTTGGCGACCTCCTTGAGGAGCGCCTCAAGAGGCAGCGCATGCTCGCCATTGGCCAGCAGGTAGTAGACCAGCAACTCCTCGTACCAGGGTTCGAAGCGAGCCGGAAACTGGGCGAAGAACTGGCCGAGATTGACCAGGACCTTGTCTCGCCCCAGAGGCGAGCCGGGGGTCTCGCTGCACAGTGTGCCGGCATCGAGCAGATGGACCTGCCCCTGATAGCGAATGAAGTTCCGAAGCTCCGGATCAGCCGGCCAGAGCCCCTTGCCGTGCAGGCTGCCCAGCGCACCGAGGGCTTCACCCATCAGCGCCTGCTGGGCATCGGCCAGTGGCGGCAGGCTGGCCAGGTCGCGCCAGACCACGTCCAGGCTCTGCGCGTCATCGCCAGCCTCATACAGCAGCCAGGCATTCAAATCCGGCGTCCGGCCTTCCCTGAGCAAAACCAGCCTGGGCAGATCCTGCGCGGCCAACTGGCGCGCACCGGTTTTCTCACGCTCCAGACTCAGACCCGAATCCGGGCCGGTCAGGAAACGCGCCAATACGTAGCGGTCACCCCAGCGAGCCAGCACATCATGACGGGCCGGCGTGACATGCAGCCACTCACATACCTGCAAGCGCACCTGCGAGCCGGCACAGTCCGCCAGTTCTATGGTCGCTGGCAGTGGCCCTTCGCTGCCAACCCGCACCAGTTCATGCAACTCCACCGGCTACCCCTCATCTCTGCTCGCCCTCGGCGATCTTGCGCTGATCGCGCGCCTGTATGCGCGCCGCCTTGCGTTCCATCCAGGCCAGTACCGAAGCTTCTTCGACCAGCACCTGGCGAAGCGGCTTCCCGAAGTAGGCCCTGAGGAAGCGCAGCTTATCACTGCGCGTCAGGCCGATGCCGAGCGCCGAGAAGTACAACCCGGCCAGATCCTTGTCGCGCCAGCGCAGCGGTACCCGGGTGCGCACCTGCGAGCGATGCAGGTCGATCACCGACAGCGGCAGGTGATCGGGCGTGGGCGGGCTGTCGGTATGCAGCAGAAAATGGCACAGGTAGCAGTCGCGGTGGTTGAGGCCGGCGGCGTGCATGTCGCGCACGATCTGCGCCACCCGACCGATCAGCGCCCGCTTGAGCGCAACGGGCGGCGGGGTCCGCGCCCAGTCCTGGCAGAAGTCCTCCAGGCTGATGGTGGGAGCCAGCTCCTCGGTAATCAGGAAGGAGAACTGCCGGGCCGGATTGAATCCGCGCTGGCCGAAACCCACCGGGTTGAGCGTGGCGATGCCGGCCTGTTCCAGACGGCGAATGGCACTCAGTTCCTGGCGGGCGCCCAGCACCGGCAGCCGGAAACTCAGCAGATTCTTGAAGATCTCGCCCCAGCCCACCCCACGGTGCAGCTTGACGAAATAGCCGCGACCGAACAGCTCCACCCGGAACACTTTCCGGCCTTCCTTCTGCCGGTAGACGGGACCCTGCAGCGTTTCGACCTCGGCGAAAGGATCCTTGCCGGCCCAGAGGGTCGATAGTGGTTCGGCAAGAAACAGGTTCATCAAATCTCCACCTCCGATACAGCCCTGCCTGCGGTTAAGGGCATCCGTGCCTAGATCAGCAAGCGAAGCTTAAGTTCTGCGAGGCGCGAAACGATACAGTATCCCGCTTTGCGATACACGCGCATCGACAGGCCAATTGTCACAATCACGGAGGTTCGCCGCAGGACCCCACTCGGCTCATGCCAGGATCGGCAGACACAGTCGCACCCCGGAACCCGGACCGTCTGCGAAACGAGTCATGCCTTGGCAGGTGAAAGAGTGAAACCGGCGGCGCATTGCGCGCCGCCACTCGCTTTGTCAGGCGGGTGCCGCCAACAGGCGCTGCAGTTCGGGATACACCCTTTCCGCACCCAGCCCCTCGAAACAGGGCTTTTCGCGGTCACCGCTGCCGGCGTTCGGGCCGCTGGCGCACAGGTGCACCTGACCCTTGCCGTAGGCGCCGACGCGGCCGGGGCGGGTCGGGCCGTAGAGGGAGATGCTCGGCACGTCCAGCGCGGCGGCCAGGTGGCCGAGGCCGGTGTCCACCGCCACGCAGGCGCGGGCGCCGGCCAGCACGCGGGCGACGCCGACGATGTTCAGTTTGGGCAGCACCTCGACGCCGGAAAGGCCGGCGGCGATGCGTTCGGCGCGGGCCTTTTCGCCGGGGTTGCCCCACGGCAGGCGGATCGCCCAGCCGTCGGCGCTCAGCCGTTCGGCCAGGGCGCGCCAGTCGGCTTCCGGCCAGTGCTTGCTGGCCCAGGTGGTGCCGTGCAGGAACACGATATAGGGAGTGGCGGACGGTTCGGCCAGCGCGGCGCGGTTCAGGCCGTAATCGCCAATCGAGTCGGGCAGCGAATAACCCAGCGCCTGGGCGAACAGCTGTCGCACCCGCTCGAGGGCGTGCTGCTCCTTCGGCACGTGGAAGGTGCGGTCGTAGAAGCGGCTGGCCAGCGGCTCGCGGGCCGAGTCGCGGTCCAGGCCGGCCACCGGCGCGCGAGAGTAGCGGGTCAGCCAGGCGCTTTTCAGCAGGCCCTGGGCGTCGATTATCAGATCGTAATTGCCTTCACGCAGGCGCTGCTTGAACTGGCGCCACTCGCCATTTTTGAAGGTTTTCCACAGGTTCTTGCGCCAGCGGCGAATCGCCACCGGAATCACCTGATCCACCGCCGGGTGCCAGGCGGGAATCTCGGCGAAGCCCTCTTCCACCACCCAGTCGAAGCGGATGCCGGGAATGGCGCGCGCGGCATCGGTGAGCGCCGGCAGGGTGTGAATGACGTCGCCCATGGACGACGTCTTGATCAGCAGCACCTTCACTCATTTCACCTCGACCGGCTGCGGCACCAGGCGATCGAGCGCCTCGATCACCGCACGCGGCTTGAGCTGGCGCAGGCAGTCGTAGTGACCGAAGCGGCAGGTGCGTTCGAAGCACGGGCTGCACTCCAAGCCGAGGCGCACGATTTCCACCTGCTCGGCCAGCGGCGGAGTGAACTGCGGCGAGGTGGAGCCGTACACCGCCACCAGCGGACGATTCAGCGCCGCCGCCACATGCATCAGGCCGGAGTCGTTGGAGACCACCGCGGACGCGGCGGACAGCAGGTCGATGGCCTCGGCCAGGCTGGTTTCGCCGGCCAGATTGCTGACTTCCTCGCGCAGGCCGGGAATCAGCCGCTCGCGGATGGTCTCACCGCCGGGATGGTCGTTCTTGGAACCGAACAACCAGACCTGCCAGCCTTCGCGAATCTTGACCTCCGCCACCTTGGCGTAGTGCTCGGCCGGCCAGCGCTTGGCCTCGCCGAACTCGGCGCCAGGGCACAGCGCCAGTACCGGACGATCCAGGGTCAGGCCGAACTTCTGCAACGCGGCGGCGCGGCTGGCCTCGTCGATCTGCAACGACGGGCGCGGATACGGCTGCGGCAGATCGGCGCCCGGCGCGTAGGCCAGCGCCATGAAACGTTCGATCATCAGCGGATAGCGCTGCTTGTCGAGGACACGGATGTCGTTGAGCAGCCCATAGCGCATCTCGCCCTTCCAGCCGGTGCGTCTGGGGATGCCGGCAAAGAACGGCACCAGCGCGGACTTCAGCGAGTTGGGCAGCAGGATCGCCTGGTCGTAGCGCCCCTTGAGGGACTTGCCGATGCGCCGGCGGGTGGCCAGTTCCAGCACGCCATGGCCGAGCGGGAAGCTCAGCGCTTCGCGCACCTCGGGCATGCGCTCGAGGATCGGCCGGCTCCACTCCGGGGCCAGCACGTCGACGGCGCAATCGGGGTGTTGCTGTTTCAGACAGGTGAACAGCGTCTGGGCCATCACCATATCGCCGACCCAGCTGGGTCCGATGATCAGAATGTTCATACTAGGAATTGTCCCCGTAGGGTGGGTCAGCCGCGCTCGCGGCGTAACCCACCAAGGATGTCGCCAGGCATCCGTTGGCCGCCCCTGCGGGCCGGATAGTGGGTTACGACCTGCGGTCTAACCCACCCTACGCTGGTGAATCACTTGACCAGGGTGCGCCACTCGGGATGGGCGTCGGTCTTGCCGGTGACCAGGTCGAAGTAGGCCTTCTGCAACTTCTCGGTGACCGGACCGCGGCGGCCGATGCCGATCTGCCGGCCGTCCAGCTCGCGGATCGGCGTCACTTCGGCGGCGGTGCCGGTGAAGAAGGCCTCGTCGGCGATGTACACCTCGTCACGGGTGATGCGCTTCTCGACGATCTCCACGCCCAGCTCGCGGGCCAGGGTCAGCACGGTGTTGCGGGTGATGCCGTTCAGGCAGGCGGTCACCTCGGGGGTGTAGATCACGCCGTCCTTGACCAGGAAGATGTTCTCGCCCGAACCCTCGGCCACGTAGCCTTCCGGATCCAGCAGCAGCGCCTCGTCGGCGCCGGCGGAAACGGCTTCCTGCAGGGCCAGCATCGAGTTGATGTAGTGGCCGCTGGCCTTGGCGCGGGTCATGGAGATGTTCACGTGGTGACGGGTGAACGAGCTGGTGCGGATCTTGATGCCGCGCTCCAGCGCCTCCTCACCCATGTAGGCGCCCCAGTGCCAGGCGGCGACGATCACGTGCACCTTCAGGTTGTCGGCGCGGATGCCCATGCCTTCGGAACCGTAGAACGCCAGCGGACGGATGTAGGCGCTGGCCAGGCCGTTCTCGCGCACCGCCGCCTTGGTGGCTTCGTTGATCTCTTCCTTGGTGTAGGGGATCTTCATGCCCATGATGTGGGCCGAATCGAACAGGCGGTCGGTGTGCGCCTGCAAACGGAAGATCGCGGTGCCCTGCGGGGTCTCGTAGGCACGCACGCCTTCGAACACGCCCATGCCGTAGTGCAGGCTGTGGGTCAGCACATGGGTGGTCGCGCCGCGCCATTCCACCAGTTTGCCGTCGTACCAGATCACACCGTCGCGGTCAGCCATCGACATCGTTGCATTCCTCAAAGGTCAAGTGAGGCGGCCCACGGCCGCCTGCGTGAAGTCAGTTCAGTCCCAGTTCCTGCCAGATGCGCTGTACCAGGCGGCGCGAGTCGGGGAACTGATCGCCCGGCACCTTGCCGGGTTGTTTCTGCAGGGCCAGGCGGTGGGCTGCGGCTCGGTAGGCCTTGTAGGCCTCCTGCAATAGCTGGACGTCCGTTTCGGGCAGCAGGTTGGCCGCGCCGAGGCCGTCCAGAATGCGGATGTTGTCGGTGTAGCGGAGCAGCTCCGGATGCTGGTGCGACCAGGCCAGGGCCGCGTATTGCACCATAAATTCGATATCGACGATACCACCGGCATCCTGCTTGAGATCGAAGCTCTGCGCGGGGTCGAAGGCGTTTTCGCCGCGACCGGCATCGGTGGCGCGGGTGCCCAGGTTGTCGCGCATCTTGGCGCGCATTTCGCTGACTTCGGCCCGCAGCTTGTCCAGATCGCGGGCGCGGCCCAGCACCTCGCCGCGCACCTGTTCGAAGCATTGCGCCACCCGCGGGCTGCCCACCAGCACCCGGGCGCGCACCAGCGCCTGGTGCTCCCAGGTCCAGGCTTCCTGCTGCTGGTAGCGTTCGAAAGCCGCCAGCGAGCTGACCAGCAGCCCGGCGTCGCCCGAGGGACGCAGGCGCATGTCCACCTCGTAGAGCTGGCCGGAGGTGGTCTGCGCGGTCAGCAGGTGGATGATGCGCTGCCCCAGGCGGGTGAAGAACTGGGTGCCGTCGATGGGCTTGGCCCCGTCGGTTTCCGCCTGCGGGTCGCCGTCGTGGATGAACACCAGGTCCAGGTCCGAGCCGTGACCCAGCTCGATGCCGCCCACCTTGCCGTAGCCGACGATGATGAAGTCCGGGTCGCAGTCGCCGCCATCGGCGCGCTTGGGTGTGCCGTGCCGGGCCACCGTGTGCCGCCAGGCCAGCGCCAGCACCTGTTCGAGAATCGCCTCGGCCAGCCAGGTCAGGTAATCGCTGACCTTCATCAGCGGCAGGGTGCCGGCGAACTCCGAGGCGGCCACGCGCAGGCTGTGCGCCAGCTTGAAGTGGCGCAACGCCTCCATCTGCTGTTCGAGGTCGTCCTCGGGAATGCGCATCAGCCGCTCGCGCAATTCGGCGGCCAGCTCCGGGGCCTGCGGCGGGCTGTACAGGCGGCCTTCGTTGAGCAGCTCATCGAGCAGCAGGGGGAAGCGCGCGATCTGCTCGGCGACCAGCGGGCTGGCGGCGCACAGCTGCAGCAGCCGGGTCAGCGCGCCGGGGTTCTCGGACAGCAGCACCAGGTAGGCCGAGCGCCGCGCCACCGCCGCCACCAGCGGCATGACACGCTCCAGTACCTGGTCCGGATCGTCCTGTTCGGCCACCTGCGCCAGCAGACGCGGCATGAAGGCATCCAGCCGCTCGCGGCCCAGGCGCTGCATGCTGCGCACCTGGCTGCCGCCGCGCAGGTCGTGCAGGTGTCGCCAGGCGTGTTCCGGGCCGGCGAAGCCCAGCTCGGCCAGCTGGCGGATGGCGCTGTCCTCCTCCAGATCGCCTTGCCACAGCGCCAGCCACTCGCCGCCGCCGGCCTGCTCCTCGGCGTCCTCGTCCGGGTCGGCAATCACCTGGCGGAAATGCCAGTCGATGCGCTCGCGCCACTGCTCCAGACGCGCCATGAAGGATGTCCAGTCATCGAAGCCCATGATGAAGGCGACCCGCGCCCGCTCGCGGGCATCCTCGGGCAGCATCTGCGTCTGCTTGTCGGCCAGCGCCTGCAGGGCGTGCTCGACGTAGCGCAGGAAGCGGTAGCCGTCGCGCAGCTCGGCCACCACCGGCGCCGGCAGGTAGCCTTCGGCCTCCAGCACGGCCAGCACCGGCAGCAACGGTCGCTGCTGCAGGCTGAGGTCGCGACCACCGTGGATCAGCTGGAAGGCCTGGGCGATGAACTCCACCTCGCGGATGCCGCCGGCGCCGAGCTTGATGTTCTCGCTCATGCCCTTGCGGCGCACCTCCTGCTGGATCAGCTGCTTCATGCTGCGCAGCGCCTCGATGGCCGAGAAATCCAGATAGCGCCGGTAAACGAAGGGTTGCAGCATCTTCAGCAGCTGCGCGCCGGCGAGCTGGTCGCCGCCGACCACGCGCGCCTTGATCATCGCGTAGCGTTCCCAGTCGCGGCCCTGGTCCTGGTAGTACTGCTCCAGCGCGGCGAAGCTCAGGGTCAGCGCGCCGGCCGAGCCATAGGGACGCAGGCGCATGTCGACGCGGAACACGAAGCCGTCGACGGTGATGGCATCCAGCGCCTTGATCAGCCGCTGGCCGAGGCGATTGAAGAATTCCTGGTTGTCGAGGGAACGGCGCACCCCTTCGGTTTCGCCGCCTTCGGGGAAACCGAAGATCAGGTCGATGTCCGAGGACAGGTTCAGTTCGTGGGCACCCAGCTTGCCCATGCCGAGGATCACCATCTGCTGCGGCGTGCCGGAGCGGCGCCCCATCGGCGTGCCGAACTGCTCGCAATGCCGCGGGTACAACCAGTGGTAGGCCAGGTCGATGCAGGCGTCCGCCAGATCGGAGAGGTCGCGGCAGGTTTCACCCAAGTCGGCCAGACGATTCACATCGCGCCAGATGATGCGCAGCTGCTGGCGGTTGCGGAAACGTCGCAGGCGGCGGGCCAAGTCGTCTTCCTGCTCGCAGTCGGCCAACAGCGTCTGCAGCTGAGCGCGCAACTCACCGGGACGCAGGCTGCGCTCCAGCTCGCCGGACTCCGCCAGCTCGAGCAGCGCCTCGACATCCCGCTGCGCCTGCTCGGCGACGAAATCGCTGGCCGCGCAGGCGCGGGCGAAGGCCTCCCGGCGCGCCGCCGGCCAGTCGTCCGCCCGCCCTCGCTCAGCCAGGCGGGCACGCAGCGCGGCAGCTGGCCGCTCGGCGAGATCGGCCAGCGACGCCGGGATGGCAACCAGGGAGGGCAGACTCATGGGGGATTCCTTGTGCGAGGGGACGAACAGGGCGCCAGCAGAGGGCATCGCGGGGGGGTTAGTCAAGCGGCGCGCGGTCGCAAGCAAGAAGCGCACATGCGGGGGGCGTCACGCAACAACTCGCGGCCGAAGCCCTCCTGCACAGACAGTGGCCCGGCCCATCCGCGGGCATCCCGGCTATGCTTCCCTTTCGCGGACAGGACCTGTCCAGGGACGGCGGTCACTCGTGTAGTTGAGCTACATAATTTTCGCGATGACTGTTGGGTCAGCGATTTTTGTAGTAAAACTACAAGCGCCGATTGTCCCCGGTACACAATGAACAACAAAAGACCCCGCAGCCACGACGCAGCGGTGTCATCGGGGCGACTCAAAAGGTCGCCTGGAGTCCTGGAGCAAGCCATGCAAGACCATGATCCCATCGAAACCCAGGAGTGGCTGGACGCCCTGGAATCGGTCCTCGACCGAGAAGGCGAGGACCGCGCCAAGTACCTGATCACCCGCATGGGCGAGCGGGCCTCGCGCAGCGGCACGCAGCTGCCCTACGCGATCACCACGCCCTATCGCAACACCATCCCGGTCACCCACGAGGCGCGCATGCCCGGTGACCTGTTCATGGAGCGCCGCGTGCGCTCGCTGGTGCGCTGGAACGCACTGGCCATGGTGGCGCGAGCCAACAAGCGGGACTCCAGCCTGGGCGGTCACATCTCCACCTTCGCCTCCAGCGCCACCCTGTACGACATCGGCTTCAACTACTTCTTCCAGGCCCCGACCGAAGAACACGGCGGCGACCTGATCTACTTCCAGGGCCACGCCGCGCCCGGCGTCTACGCCCGCGCCTTCCTGGAAGGCCGCATCACCGAAGACCAGCTGAACAACTTCCGCCGCGAGGTGGACGGCAACGGCCTGTCCTCCTACCCGCACCCCTGGCTGATGCCGGACTTCTGGCAGTTCCCCACCGTGTCCATGGGCCTGGGCCCGATCCAGGCCATCTACCAGGCACGCTTCATGAAGTACCTGGAGAGCCGTGGCTTCATCCCCGCCGGCAAGCAGAAGGTCTGGTGCTTCCTGGGCGACGGCGAGACCGACGAGCCGGAATCCCTGGGCGCCATTTCCCTGGCCGGCCGCGAGAAGCTGGACAACCTGATCTTCGTCATCAACTGCAACCTGCAGCGCCTGGACGGCCCGGTGCGCGGCAACGGCAAGATCATCCAGGAGCTGGAAGGCAACTTCCGCGGCGCCGACTGGAACGTCATCAAGGTGATCTGGGGCCGCCTGTGGGACCCGCTGTTCGCCAAGGACCAGGACGGCATCCTGCAGCGGCGCATGGACGAGGTGGTCGACGGCGACTACCAGAACTACAAGGCCAACAACGGCGCCTTCGTGCGCCAGCACTTCTTCGGCGCCAACCCCGAGCTGCTGAAGATGGTCGAAGACCTCTCCGACGACGAGGTCTGGAAGCTCAATCGCGGCGGCCACGACCCGTTCAAGGTGTATGCCGCCTACCACGCGGCGGTGCACCACACCGGCCAGCCGACGGTGATCCTGGCCAAGACCATCAAGGGCTACGGCACCGGCTCGGGCGAGGCGCAGAACATCGCCCACAACGTGAAGAAGGTCGACCTGAACAGCCTGAAGGTGTTCCGCGACCGCTTCGGTGTGCCGATCCCCGACGACCAGCTCGAGGACCTGCCGTTCTTCAAGCCCGAGCTGGACAGCCCGGAAATGAAGTACCTGCTCAAGAGCCGTGAAAAGCTCGGCGGCCCGGTACCGCAGCGGCGCGCCAAGAGCTTCAGCATCCCGACCCCGCCGCTGGAGACCCTCAAGGCCATCCTCGACGGCTCGGGCGATCGCGAGATCTCCACCACCATGGCCTTCGTGCGCATCCTGGCGCAGCTGGTCAAGGACAAGGACCTCGGTTCGCGCATCGTGCCCATCGTGCCGGACGAGGCGCGTACCTTCGGCATGGAAGGCATGTTCCGTCAGCTCGGCATCTACTCCTCCGTCGGCCAGCTGTACCAGCCGGTCGACAAGGACCAGGTGATGTTCTACCGCGAGGACAAGAAGGGCCAGATCCTCGAGGAAGGCATCAACGAGGCCGGCGCCATGTCCAGCTGGATCGCCGCCGCGACCGCCTACAGCACGCACAACCAGCCGATGCTGCCGTTCTACATCTTCTATTCGATGTTCGGCTTCCAGCGCATCGGCGACCTGGCCTGGGCCGCCGGCGACAGCCGCGCGCGCGGCTTCCTGGTCGGCGGCACCGCCGGACGCACCACGCTCAACGGCGAGGGCCTGCAGCACGAGGACGGTCACAGCCACATCCTGGCCAGCACCATCCCCAACTGCCGCAGCTACGACCCGACCTACGGCTACGAGCTGGCGGTGATCATCCGCGAAGGCATTCGCCAGATGACCGAGGAGCAGCAGAACGTCTTCTACTACCTCACGGTGATGAACGAGTCCTACACCCAACCGGCCATGCCCGAGGGCGTCGAGGACGGCATCATCAAGGGCATGTACCTGCTCGAAGAGGACAAGAAGGAAGCCGCCTGTCACGTGCAGCTGCTCGGCAGCGGCACCATCCTGCGCGAAGTGCGCGAAGCGGCGAAGATCCTCCGCGAGGAGTACAAGGTCGGCGCCGACGTGTGGAGCGTCACCAGCTTCAACGAGCTGCGCCGCGAAGGCCTGGCGGTGGAGCGCCACAACCGCCTGCACCCGGAGCAGAAGCCGCAGCAGACCTACGTTGAGCAGTGCCTGGGCGGCCGCAAGGGCCCGGTCATCGCCTCCAGCGACTACATGAAGCTGTTCGCCGACCAGATTCGCCAGTGGGTGCCGGTCAAGGAATACAAGGTGCTGGGCACCGATGGCTTCGGCCGCAGCGACACCCGCGAGAAGCTGCGCCACTTCTTCGAAGTGGACCGCAACTGGGTCGTGCTGACCGCGCTGGAAGCCCTGGCCGACCGTGGCGAGATCGAGCGCAAGGTGGTGGCCGAAGCCATCGCCCGTTTCGGCATCGACACCAACAAGCCCAACCCGCTGGACTGCTGAGGAGCGAACCATGAGTGAACTGATTCGTGTCCCGGACATCGGCAGCGGCGAAGGCGAAGTCATCGAGCTGTTCGTCAAGGTGGGCGACCGCATCGAGGCCGAGCAGAGCCTGCTGACCCTGGAATCCGACAAGGCCAGCATGGAGATTCCCGCGCCCAAGGCCGGCGTGGTGAAGAGCCTGAAGGTCAAGCTGGGCGACCGCCTCAAGGAAGGCGACGAACTGCTGGAGCTGGATAGCGACGATGCCGGCGCCAGCGCGCCGGCTCCCGAGCCGGCCGCCGCCGCCAAGGCCGAGGCCGCTGCACCGGCAGCGCCGGCCGCCGCGCCTGCCGCCGAGAAAGCCACGGCACCCGCCGCCGCGCCGGCACCGGCCAGCAGCCAGGAAATCCGCGTGCCGGACATCGGTTCGGCCGGCAAGGCGCGCGTCATCGAAGTGCTGGTCAAGGCCGGCGACACGGTGAGCGCCGAGCAGTCGCTGATCACCCTGGAGTCCGACAAGGCCAGCATGGAAATCCCCTCGCCGGCCGCCGGCGTGGTGGAAGCCATTGCCGTGCAGCTGGATGCCGAAGTCGGCACCGGCGACCTGATCCTCACCCTCAAGGTGGAAGGCGCCGCGCCGGCTGCGGCGGCACAACCCGAGGCGCCAGCAGCCGCCACGCAAGCACCTGCCAAGGCGCCTGCTCCGGCGGCGGCTGAACAGCCGAAGCCTGCGCAAGCACCGGCGCCCAGCGCCAGCGGCGACAACCCGCCGCTGGCCAGCATCGCCCCGCTGGTCGAGCCGCCCAGGCGGCCCGCCTCCCAGGTGCATGCCGGTCCGGCGGTGCGCCAACTGGCCCGCGAGTTCGGCATCGACCTGGCCCGTGTCACCCCGACCGGTCCGCACGGCCGCGTGCTCAAGGAAGACGTGCAGGGCTATGTGAAGGCGATGATGCAGCAGACCCAGGCCGCGCCGGCCACGGCTGCTGGTGGTGCGGGCATCCCGCCGATCCCGGCGGTGGACTTCAGCAAGTTCGGCGAAATCGAAGAAGTGGCCATGACCCGCCTGATGCAGGTCGGTGCCGCCAATCTGCACCGCAGCTGGCTGAACGTGCCGCACGTGACCCAGTTCGAGTCGACCGACATCACCGAACTGGAAGCCTTCCGCACCGCGCAGAAGGCGGCGGCGGAAAAGGCCGGCGTGAAGCTGACCGTGCTGCCGCTGCTACTCAAGGCCTGCGCGCACCTGCTCAGGGAAATGCCGGACTTCAACAGCTCGCTGGCGCCCAGTGGCGCCGCGCTGATCCGCAAGAAGTACGTGCACATCGGTTTCGCCGTGGACACCCCGGACGGCCTGCTGGTGCCGGTGATCCGCGACGTAGACCAGAAGAGCCTGCTGCAGCTGGCCGGCGAGGCCGCCGAGCTGGCCGACAAGGCGCGCAACAAGAAGCTCGGCGCCGACGCCATGCAGGGCGCCTGCTTCACCATCTCCAGCCTCGGCCATATTGGCGGCACCGGCTTCACGCCGATCGTCAACGCGCCGGAAGTGGCGATCCTCGGCGTCAGCAAGGCCACCCTGCAGCCGGTATGGGACGGTGCGGCCTTCCAGCCGCGCCTGATGCTGCCGCTGTCACTGTCCTACGACCACCGCGTGATCAACGGCGCCGCCGCCGCGCGCTTCACCAAGCGCCTGTCCGAGCTGCTCGCCGATATCCGCACGCTGCTGCTGTAACCCTTCGCCGGGCTTTGGCCCGGCCGCTTTCCTCAAACGAGCACGCCACGCTCGTCTCTCCAGCCCCGCCGCAAGGCGGGGCTTTTTTTTGCCGCCGCCACGCGGCCGGCCATCTCCCGTTTTGTGATTCGCAGCACGCTCGCCCGTATCCGACGCTATGCCTTTGCCGGCCGGGAGCGGGATAATGGCCACGTGCCAGTAACGCGCTCAGCCGTTACACTAGGGAATCGTTCGCATCTCATGGATCGTATGGATCTGATCTTGTCTCTCCCCGCCCTGCGTTTCACCCAGGTGACGCCGTGACTACCACCGCCGACCTGTGTCGTCGCGCCCTGGAACAGAGCGCCGAAGCCTTCCTGCTGGTCGACATCGACGGGCGCGTGGTCTTCTCCAACGCGCGCTTCGAGGCCATCACCCAGTACAGTCCCAGCGAACTGCAGGGTCGCTTGCTGGACGAAATTCCCGCCCTGGCCAGCCTGCCGGAACTGGTGCGCACCGCGCTGCGCCAGAAGCCGGACAACGACAGCTGGCAGGTGGAGTTCCGCAGCCAGCGCAAGAGCCTGGAACCCTATTGGGGACACATGTGGGTGTCCCGGGTCCGCGACGCCGAAGGGGTCACCACCCACCTGCTCGGCCTGTGCGAGGACGTCACGCTCAACAAGCTGAACTATCAGCGCCAGGCACAGCAGACCCTGCGCGACAGCCTCACCGGGCTGGGCAATCGCCCCTATTTCATCGATCGCCTCGAGCAGCAGCTGAGCGAAGCGCCAGACGCGCCCTTCAGCCTGCTGCTGATGGACATCGACAACTTCAAACGCATCAACGAGACCCTCGGCCACGAGACCGGCGACAAGGTGCTGACCAGCCTGTCGCGGCGCCTGCGCAACGCGCTGGGGCCCAAGGCCTGTCTGGCGCGCTTCGCCAGCAACGAGTTCGCCGCCCTGCTCGACGCCGCCGACATGAATGCCGAGGAAGTGGCCCGGCAACTGCTGCACCTGCTCAGCCGCCCGCTGTTCGTGGCCAACCAGCTGATCAACGTCACCGCCTCCATCGGCCTGGTGCGCAATATCGAGCCCGACGGCCATGCCCAGCAGCTGATGCAACAAGCCGGCCTGGCGCTGCACAAGGCCAAGACCAGCGGCAAGAACCGCTGGCAGATGTTCACCCCGGAGCTGGATGCCGAAGCCCATCGCCGCCAGTTCATCGAGCACAACCTGCGCCACGCCATCGAGCGCAACGAGCTGCTGCTGTATTACCAGCCCAAGCTGTGCCTGAAGACCGACCGCCTGACCGGCCTGGAAGCGCTGCTGCGCTGGCAGCATCCCACCGAGGGCATGTTCCCGCCGGACGCCTTCATCGGCCTGGCCGAGGAAACCGGGCTGATCGTGCCGATCGGCAAATGGGTGGTGCGCGAGGCCTGCCGCATGCTGCACCGCCTGGACGCCGCCGGCATGGGCGAGGTGCGCATCGCCATCAACCTGTCGCCCCGCCAGTTCCACGACACCGAACTGGTCAACGCGCTGCGCGACATTCTCGCGCAGGAGCGCATCGAGGCGTCGCGCCTGGAGCTGGAGCTGACCGAGAGCCTGCTGCTGGACGCCAGCCAGGCCAATCACGAGCAGTTGCATCAGCTCAAGGCGCTGGGCTTCACCCTGGCCATGGACGACTTCGGCACCGGCTATTCCTCGCTCAGCTATCTGAAGAAGTTTCCGCTGGACACCATCAAGATCGACCGCAGCTTCGTGAAGGACATCCCGGGCAACCAGGACGACATGGAAATCACCGCCGCAGTGATCGCCATGGCCCACAAGCTGCGCCTGCGCGTGGTGGCCGAAGGCATCGAGACCCAGGAGCAGCTGAATTTCCTGCGCCGCCAGCGTTGCGACACCGGCCAGGGCTACCTGTTCGACCGGCCCATCGACGGCCGCGAGCTGCTGGAGCGCCTGCGCGGCTACACCGTGAACGCCTGACGAACCGCAAATCGCGGACAAGTCCGCTCCCACAAAAGAACCCGCACTAATCCCGTGGGAGCGAATTTGTTCGCGAGCTTTCAGGCAAGGCCTGCACGGTTGGCTCTGGCTAACTCGCCGCCTGGCGTTGCGCGCGCCACTGCTCGAACGCCACCCGCTCGTCACGGATCAGCCAGCCTTCCTGGACCGCAAAGCTTTCCGAAAGCCACAGATCGCGCGTGTCCACCGACTGCAGGCGGCCGTTACGCAGGCTGTGCAGTTCGCCGTGGAGCGGTTCCAGCAGGTAGATGTCCGGGCGGTCGCGGTCCAGGCGGGCCACCAGGCGATCCTCCTCCAGGCACTCGTCCACGTGGTAGAGGCTGGGCCGCTGGCAATCGTCCGGCAGTTTCAGGCGCAGGTCGTAAACCAGCTGCAGCGACGCGGTGGGCTGGTGCACGTAGGCGTGGGGCTCGCCGGCCAGGCACAACGCGCCGCAACGCACCGGACTGTCACCACCGCCGAGCGCCTGCAGGCTGAAATGGCTGTTGGCCAGGTAACGCAGGCTGTCGCGGTAGGGCATGGGCAGCCAGGCATCGGCGAAGCGCCCGGCCAGCCAGCCATCGGCGTGCTCGATCAGACACTCCTCGGCGATTTCCTGCATGGCGGTAAACAGCGGCAGGCCCAGCTCGTGGGCCGGCACGTAGCCGGAAATCAGCTTGAGCACGTCGTCCTGGCGATCCGCGCGCTGCTGGCGCACCAGGATCCAGTAATCGCGGCCCTGCCAGTGCAGTGTCAGGCGTACCGAGACGCCGAGGTTGGCCAGTTCGACGCTGAAGCAATGCGGGTCATCGATGGCGACCGGCCGCCGGCGGGCCAGCATCTGGCCGAAGTTGAGCGGCAGGCCGAGGCTCTGGTAACGCAACCCCTCGCTGCTGGCCTCGACCCGCAGCGGCAGGGTCTTGAAGTCACCGGGAAGTTTGCTGAGCAGGGTTCGCGGCATGGTGCCTCCTTGCGGGGAAGCGGCCGCGATTGCGGCCTTAGCGGATGGAACGGATGACGGCGGCAGCCGTCGCGACGTTGTGGGCCAGGTGCAGCGGGTTGATGGTGCCGACAATGGCGCTGCACACACCCGGGTGACCGAACAGCAGCTCGAAGCTGGCGCGCACGGGATCCGTCCCCGGCGCCAGGCAGACATGGCCGCTGGCCAGGGCCTTCTTGATGAGGATGCCCTTGGCGTGACTGGCAGCGTAGTCCAGCACCGGTTTTTCGGCCTGTTCGTTGAGGTTGTAGGTGACCATCGCGCAATCGCCGCGTTCCAGCCCCAGCAGGCCGCCCGCCACGG
Source organism: Pseudomonas sp. (assembly GCF_035497915.1). Classification (GTDB taxonomy): domain Bacteria; phylum Pseudomonadota; class Gammaproteobacteria; order Pseudomonadales; family Pseudomonadaceae; genus Serpens. The sequence continues at coordinate 78,502 of NZ_DATJCS010000014.1, read as the reverse complement.
TCTTGCCGGAGATGCCGAAGGCGCCGATCTTGCCCTCGCGCTTGAGCTCGGCCAGGGTCTCGTAGACCCCGCTGTCGCGCAGGATGGCCACGTCGTTGCCGTCCGAATGCACCAGCACCAGGTCGATATGCTCGGTTTCCAGCCGCTGGAGGCTGCGCTCCACCGACAACCGGGTATGCGCCGGCGAGAAGTCGAAGCGCGACTGGCCGTTCTCGAACTCCTCGCCCACCTTGCTGACGATCACCCACTGGTCGCGCTGGCCACGCAGCAGCGGGCCGAGGCGCTCCTCGCTGGTGCCGTAGGCTGGCGCGGTGTCGATCAGGTTGATGCCCAGCTCGCGGGCCAGCGCCAGCAGCTGGCGAGCCTCGGCATCGTCGGGAATGCGAAAGCCGTTGGGGTATTTCACGCCCTGGTCGCGGCCCAGCTTGACGGTGCCCAGCCCCAGCGGTGAAACGGTCAGGCCGGTGCTGCCCAGCGGGCGATGCAGATCATGCAGCTGCTTGAGATCGCTCACGGCAGCAGTTCCTCCCAGACCGGGCGGGCCACCGCCGGGCGCGGCAACGCCGGCAAGGCGGACTGCGCCGACGGCCGAACGCCGTCGCGCTCCAGACTGGCGAATACGCGGTCGGCGAAGTCCGGCGCCAGCGCCAGTTTGGTCGGCCAGCCGACCAGCAGGCGGCCCTGCTCGGCGAGGAAGGCGTTGTCCGGGCGCACCAGGCCGGACTGTGCCGGCTCGGCGCGCGACACGCGCAAGGTGGCCCAGCGCAGCGCCTGCTGGTCGACCCAGGGCAGCAGGTCGGCGATTTCCTTGCGCGCCGCGGCGATCTGCGCGGCCTCGTCGCGGGCCACGCCGTCGGCTTCGGCCAGGTCGCCGCCCAGGTACCAGACCCACTGGCCATCGGCGGCCGGGTGCGTGGTGATGGTGACGCGCGGCTTGGGTCCGCCGCCCAGGCAGTGGGCGTAGATCGGCTTCAGGTTCGGCCCCTTGACCAGCACCATGTGCAGCGGGCGCAGTTGCTGCTTCGGCTGCTCCAGACCGAGCGCGGCGAGCAGCGCGGCATTGCCTTCGCCGGCGCTGAGCACGATGCGCCGGGCACGAATTTCGCGACCATCGACGCGCAGGCCGGTGAGCGCACCGTCCTCGTGCAGCGCCTCGATACGCTCGGCGGCCAGCAGGCCGTCGGCGGCCAGCTCGGCCAGGCGGGTGATCAGGCTGGGCACGTCGAGCACCAGTTCGGCCAGCCGGTAGACCTTGCCCTTGAATTGCGGGTGCTGCAGCGCCGGCGGCAGCTGTTCGCCCTTCACCGCGTCGACCCGGCCGCGCATGGCCTTGCTGGCGAAGAAGCTGGTCAGGTTGCCGGCCAGGCTGCCGGGCGACCATAGATAGTGGGCGTCGGAGAGCAGGCGCACGCCGGAAAGATCCAGCTCGCCCTCGCCGTTGAGTGCCTTGCGCCAGCGGCCCGGCATGTCGGCGATGGCCTCGGAGGAGCCGGTCAGCGCGCCGTGCAGGGCGTACTTGGTGCCACCGTGGATGATGCCCTGCGACTTGACGCTCTGCCCGCCGCCCAGCCGGTCGCTCTCCACCAGCAGGGTGGCGTAGCCGGCGCGCCGCAGCCGGGCATTCAGCCACAGGCCGGCAATGCCGCCACCAACGATCAGGACATCGGTACTCAGGGCTTCGGACATGGTGCGGGCTCGTGATCGAAACGGGCCGGCAGTATAAACCGTGCCCACCGGTGTGGGCGCGGCTTCAGCCGCGAAGGACCCGGGGGAATCATCACCCTCGTAACCTGTAGGGCCGGCTTTACGCCGGCCGCCCTTTAAGAGTCGGTCGAAACACCCCCGGCCGGGATCAACCCGGCCCCACACCGGTCTTCAGCCGCTGCCGACTCGAACCCGGCGGCCAGCCAGTCCCGGTAGGCCTCCAGCAACTGGAAGCCGAACTGGTCGTCCGGCTCCAGCAGGTTGCCCTCGGCCCACTCGTTCCAGGATTTGATGATCAGCATCGGCGGCCCGGACTGATCCGCGAGCCGTTGCCCGATGCGTTGCAGGTGCTGGCGCAGCCCCGCCACGTCGAAGTTGCGTGACACTACGCCACGCTGCTTATGGCGAGGTGTGGTATCCCAGCCGGTCAACAGGATGGGCAACTGCCGGGGATGCGGCTTATCCAGGGCATCGATCATCTTCAGGTAGTCGTAGTTCACCGGCCCCAGCCAGTGCCGGCGCCAGCGCCGCGCCAGATGACTGCGCACCCGGTCGAGGGGACCATGCAGGCATTCGCGTTGCAGGAAGGCCGAGGAGTCGTAATGGCGGTCGAACCAGCGGGTGTAGGGACGGTCGGGTGCGGTGTGGTCGGCCAGCAGGTAGAGGCCCGCGAAGCCTTCGCGGATCGCCAGCTCCTGAAGGGTTTCCACCAGCACCGGCAGATCTGGAATGTCGGCGGGCTTGAAAATGGCCAGCACCGGGCGCCCGTCGACCCGGATGTAATTCTCACGCTGGAAATGCGACAGGTTCGCGTAGAAGTAGCGCCGGTAGTCGTTGCGCCCCAGGTAATGCTGAGCCTGCAACAGGCGTCCGTTGCTCTTGTCCAGCCAGTCATGGTTCGCCCATGCGAAGCAGTAGCGCACCTTCAGGTCCAGATCGAGCATCAGTTGCGCGGGCGTTTCCAGCAGTCGCTTTCCATCGCCGAACCAGTAATCCCAGATCAGGAAGCCGCTGATGCCATGCGCGCTGGCGATACGGTACTGCAGCTCGATGGCATCGCCGCTCAGCAGGCTGTATTCCCCAAGGGGCGGAACCGGCCTACGGATGCGCTGCCAGCGGTAATGGGTTCGAGCATTCTTCAAGTGGCGCCATTCGGTGAATCCGGCGCCCCACCAGGCGTCATTTTCCGGAATGACATGAAACTGCGGCAGGTAGTAGGCGAGGCTGAGCGGCGTGTCTGGCATGGCGTGCGGGGCTCCCAGTTTCCTGTGCCGGTATGGACAGGCACGTGCGGCGCCGGTGCCCCTCTCACGCCCCAGCGGTGCGCTTTGTTAAGCTGCGCGCCATGAACCGACTCCTCTATACCCTGCTGCTTCATCTCGGCCTGCCGCTGGTGGCCATCCGCCTGCTGCTGCGCGCGCGCAAGGCGCCGGCCTATGCCCGGCGCACCGGCGAGCGCTTCTCCCTCGGCCTGCCGGCCTTCCGTCCCGGCGGCATCTGGGTGCATGCCGTTTCCGTCGGCGAGAGCATCGCCGCCGCGCCGATGATCCGCGCGCTGATGGCCCGCCATCCCGGGCTGCCGATCACCGTGACCTGCATGACGCCGACCGGCTCGGAGCGCATCCGCGCGCTGTTCGGCGACCAGGTGCAGCACTGCTACCTGCCCTACGACCTGCCCTGGGCGGCGGCGCGTTTCCTTGATCGCCTGCAACCGAAACTGGCGGTGGTGATGGAAACCGAGCTGTGGCCCAACCACATCCACCAGTGCGCCAGGCGCGGCATCCCCGTGGTGCTGGCCAACGCGCGGCTGTCCGAGCGCTCGGCGCGCGGTTATGCACGCTTCAGGAAGCTGACCGCGCCGATGCTCGCCGAACTGGACTGGCTGGCGGTGCAGACCGAGACGGAGGCCGAGCGCTTCCGCCGACTGGGTGCCCGCGCGGAGCGGGTAAGCGTCACCGGTTCGATCAAGTTCGACCTGCGCATCGACCCGGCCCTGGTGGAACGCGCCGCCGCGCAGCGTGCCCAGTGGGCCGCCAGCGAACGGCCGGTGTGGATTGCCGCCAGCACCCACGGCGGCGAGGACGAGGTGATCCTGATCGCCCATCGCAAGCTGCTGGAACGCCATCCCGACGCGCTGCTGATCCTGGTGCCGCGCCATCCGGAGCGCTTCGCGGATGTCTTCGAGCTGTGCCGCAAGCAGGGTTTCGCCACCTGCCGGCGCTCGGGCAACGAATCGGTGACCGCCGAGCACAACCTGCTGCTCGGCGACACCATGGGCGAGCTGCTGTTTCTCTATGCGCTGGCCGATGTGGCGTTCGTCGGCGGCAGCCTGGTGGCCAACGGCGGTCACAACCTGCTGGAGCCGGCGGCGCTGGGCAAGCCGGTGCTGAGCGGCCCGCACCTGTTCAATTTCCTGGAGATCTCCCAGCAGTTGTGCGATGCCGGGGCGCTGCGCGAAGTCAGCGATGCCGCCGGCCTGGCGCTGGCGGTCGGCACGCTGCTGGAGCAGCCCGAGCAGGCCCAGGCCATGCGTGATGGCGGGCTTGGCGTACTAAGGGCCAACCAGGGGGCCCTGGAGCGGTTGCTGGCCGGACTGGATCAGCGGCTCGGCAAGCGCTGATCGGCGGCGACCGCGCCTCCCCCGAAGTGGCGTAGGGTGCCGGGTTCACTCTCCGCGCCAGCCGGCTTAGGTTGTCTATCACAGAGTTCATGAGGTACCGCGCCATGCCAGCCCACTCCCTCTCCATGCCCACCCCCGAACAGGCTCTGCCCGGTCGCACCACGCCCATGCCGGTGCCGGAACGCCATCGGGTGCTGGGCAATCCCCTGCGCGGTCCGTTCCCGGACTATCTGCAGCAGGCGGTATTCGGCATGGGCTGTTTCTGGGGCGCCGAGCGGCGCTTCTGGCAGCAGCCCGGCGTGTGGAGCACCGCGGTGGGCTATGCCGGCGGCCTGACGCCCAATCCCACCTACGAGGAAGTGTGCAGCGGGCTGACCGGCCATGCGGAAGTGGTGCTGGTGGTGTTCGACCCGCAGCGAATCGACTACGACAGCCTGCTGCGCCTGTTCTGGGAATCCCACGACCCGACCCAGGGCATGCGCCAGGGCAACGACATCGGCACCCAGTACCGCTCGGTAATCCACTGCCACGGCCCCGCGCAGCTGGAGGCCGCGCTGGCCAGCCGCGACGCCTATGCCAAGGCGCTGACCGGAGCCGGCTACGGGCCGGTCAGCAGCGAGATCATCGAGGCACCGGCGTTCTACTACGCCGAGCCCGAACACCAGCAGTATCTGGAGCGCAATCCCTATGGGTATTGCGGGCTGCGCGGCACCGGGGTGTGCCTGCCCTAGCCGCCGAAGCTGCGCGCCAGACTCTGGATCTGCTCGCGCTGCTGGTCGATCAGCGCCAGCCGGCCCCGGTCGTCCAGCTGGTTTTCCGGGCTGGGCAGCTTGCGCCAGGCCGGCAGCTCGCTCAGCGGCGGCAGTGACCGGTTCGGCTCGCGTTGCAGCGTGGCGTGATACAGCGCCAGGTTCACCAGATCGATGGCCTGCAGGCGCGGCCCGGCATCCAGTTGCCAGTCACCCGCCTGGCGCACCACATCGATATACGCCGGTTCCAGATCCCAGCGCTTGAGCAGCAGTACGCCCAGCTTCTGAGCGTACTCCTCGCAGAGCGCGCGGTAATGCTCCAGGCTGACCGGCTCGCGGTCTTCCATGAACGCCGACAGCAGCACCAGGCTGCCCACGCCGCTGAGCAGGCTGGCCAGCAGCGCCTGCTCGGGCACCACGCCGCCCAGCTCGCGGGCCAGCACCGCGCAGGTGCTGGCCTTGAGTACCTGGTTGCGCCAGGCATCCAGGTACAACAGCTTGTAGGCCGCGCTGCGCGGAGCGCACAGGCTCTTCAGGCTGTGCGCCAGGGTGATGCTGCCCACCTGGCGCAGGCCGAGCAGGTCAATGGCCTCGCGCAGGGTCTTGGCCGGCCGGGCGCGTCGGTACAGCGCCCCACCGGCATGCTTGACCAGCAGCGCAGCCAACCCGGGATCCCGGCTGATCAGGTGCTCCAGCTCGGTCTGGCTGGTATCCGGACGGGCCAACGCCGCGCGGATCTGCAAGGTGAGCTGCGGCAGGCTGGGCAGGGTTTCCTCGCCGCGCATCATCGCGGCCACCAGTTCCCGATAGATCGAATAGTCGCTTGTCATCTCGTCCTTACCGTTCGGCAATCAACCAATCCAGAAGCCAGCCACCCTGGCTCTGCGCCAGGGTCTGCGCCAGCCAGGGCAGCAGCTCGCGCAGTTCGTCCTCCAGGCCCCAGGGCGCGTTGCTGATCACCAGCCCCGAGCCGGTCAGGCGCTCGGCGTCGTCTGGGCTGTGCACGTACAGCTCGGCGCGCAGCAGCTTGGGCGCGGCGCTCTTCTCCAGGCGCTGGTAGAACCGCTTGAGCTGGCGGCGGTCCTTGATCGGGTACCAGATCGCCACGACAGCCTGGCGCATGCGCCCATGGGCCTCGTCGAGGGCCTGCACACAGCGTTCCAGCTCGTCGGGCTGCTCGAAGGGCGGGTCGATCAGCAGCAGCACGCGCTTCTCGCGGGTCGGCAACAAGGCACGCGGCACGTGCCAGCCTTCGCCACGGTGCACGGCGACGCGGCGATCGCCGCGCATGTTGTCCTTGAGCAGCTCGCCGTCCTCGGGATGCTTCTCGTTGAGGTGCAGGCGGTCCTGCTCGCGGCTGAGCACCCGCGCCAGCTCGGGCGAACCGGGGTAATGGCGCAGCTCGCCGGAGGGATTCATGGCCCGCAGCACGCCGAGATAGTCGTCCAGCAGCGCCGGTGAATCCTCGGCCAGCCACAGGCGGTCGATGCCTTCCAGCCATTCGCCGGTGCGGCTGGCCTGGTCGCCGCGCAGGTCGTAGAGGCCCACGCCGGCATGGCTATCCACATAGGCAAACGGCGTGTCCTTGCGTGCGATCAAGGCAATCAGCCGCGTCAGGGTGACATGTTTGAACACATCGGCATGGTTGCCGGCGTGGAAGGCGTGACGGTAGTTCATGGGTCGGGACTCCTGCGGTGGCGCAGTTTAACAGGCCGCCGCCGCGCCCGGCGCATCCGGAGCTGCCTCAGCGTCGCGCATAACAACAAGAAGAAGGGAGACATCCAATGCTCGCACTGCTGCGATTCCTGCCCCTGCGCCTGACCCTCTCCGTGCCGGTCATGCTGATTTCCACGCTGCTGATCCTGGTCATCCTCTGGCAACTGGCCTTCGTCAACCAGCCGGCCTCGCGCATGGCTGCCACCTATGGCACTGCCAACCAGATGGCCGACCACCTGCTGGCCGCCGCCGCCGAGCAGGCCCGCGAACGCGGCCTGGGCGCCGCGCTGCTCAGCCGCTACGCCGAGGGCGGCAGCGATCCCGCCCTGCTCGAGCGCCTGCCGGGGCTGCGCGCCCAGGGCGATGCGGCCCTCGAAGCGGCCCTGGCGCTGGGCGATGAACTGGCGGTCGACGAGGCTCCGGACGGCTCGCTACGCACCAGCCTGGAGCAGGTGCGCGCGGCCTGGAGCACGGCGCTGGAGGCGCGCCAGCGGGTCGAGCGCAGCGGCCCGGGCAACCTGGCCATCCCGCCGGCCGAATGGGTGGCGGCGATGACCGCGCTGATCGACAGCACAGCCCAGCTGCGCGACACGCCCTTCCTGCCGAGCACCCCATTGCAAAGCGCCGCGTTCAAGAACACCCAGCTCAAGCAGGCGGTCTGGCTCGCCTCCGAATACGCCGGTCGCGAACGCGCCCAGCTGGCCATGGCGATCACCAGCGGGCAACCCCTGCCCGCCGGCATTCGCCAGGAACTGCTCGGCTTTCGCAGCATCGTCGATCGGCAGCTGGCCTACCTGCACGACGTCGGCCTGCCCGTGCTGCGCCAGGGCGCCGACAGGGGCATCGACAGCGCCTGGGCGCAGGTGCAGAGCGAGTTCGTCGAGCGCTTCGGCGCGGCGCGCGAACGGGTGTACGCCGGTGTCGACAGTGGCGCCTACGGACTCGACGACCAGCAATGGCTGACGGTATCGACCGCCGGCATCGACAGTTTGCTGGCCCTGGGCCTGGCGATCAGCCGCAGCGCGGCGGCCGACACCGACTCCGCCGCCGCCGAGACCCGCTACAACCTGTGGTTCTCCCTGGTGCTGCTGGCCGGCGTGGTGGTGCTGACCCTGGTGCTGTCCGTGCTGGTGCGCATGGTCGCCCGGCGCCTGCACCAGGCGGTGAGCCTGATCCAGCAGGCCGAACACAGCAACGACCTGAGCCTGCGGCTCGACGAGCGCGGCCGCGACGAACTGGCGCTGCTGGGGCGTGCCTACAACGCCATGCTGGCGCGCTTCAGCGAGCTGATCCGCGCGGTGCGCGACGCCACTCAGGAGGTCAGCCTCGGTGCCGGCCAGGTCGCCGCCGCCGCCACGCAAACCGAACGCGGCGTCAGCCAGCAGCGCGAGTCGCTCACCCAGCTGGCCACCGCCATGACGCAGATCGTCGCGGTGGTCCAGGAAGTCGCCATCAACACCGCCGAGACCGCCCAGGCCGCCCGCGACGGGCACAGCGAGGCGGACAGCGGCCGGGCGGTGGTGGTACAGATGGCCGAGGGCATCAGCCTGCTGGCCGCGGAGATCGAAACCTCCGCCGGCGTCATCCGCGCCCTGCAGAACGACAGCGACGACATCGGCCGGGTGCTGGACGTGATCAACGAGATTGCCGAGCAGACCAACCTGCTGGCGCTCAACGCGGCCATCGAGGCGGCCCGGGCCGGCGAGCAGGGCCGCGGCTTCGCCGTGGTCGCCGGCGAGGTGCGCGACCTGGCGCTGCGGGCCAGCACGTCCACCGGGGAGATCCGCAGCATGATCGTTCATCTGCAGGAGCAGGCCCGCCAGGCGGTCGGCGGCATGTCGGTCAGCCACCGCGAGGCCGGGCAGAGCGTCGAGCGCACCCGCGAAGCCAATGCCGCGCTGGAACGCATCGCGGCGGCGGTGAGCACCATCAGCCACATGACCCGGCAGATCGCCACCGCCGCCGAGGAACAGGCCAGCGTTACCACCGACATGCAGCGCAACATCGACACCATCGCCGAGGTCGCCGGACAAAGCACCCGTGCCGCCCGGCAGACGGTCGGCGCGGCCAGCGAGATCCGCGACCAGATGGAACACCTGACGCGTCTGGTCGGTCAGTTCCAGGTCGGCAGCGCCTAGGCACCGCAGCCGCTTTGGTGGGAGATTCTATGTTGCCCTGCAAGCCGAACCCAGAAGCTCGCGGCTGAAGCCGCTCCCACAAGTCAGGCGCCGCTTCTGTGGGAGCGGACTTGTCCGCGAGCTGTTTCGGTGGCGGGCGCCAGCCAAAAGCTCGCGAATGAATTCGCTCCTACAGGTCCGTGCAGGCCTAGCGCCCGTGCAGCAGCTCGCGCAGCCTCTCCAGGGCCGGATGGGGAGCAGCGTCACGGCGGCGCACCAGCAGGGTCGGCGCCGCCGCCAGTTCCGCATCGATCGGCTGCCAGGCCACCAGTTGGCCGCGCGCATGGCTCTGCAACAGGCTGCGCGGCAACAGGCCGATGCCCATGCCGGCGGCGATGCCGCCGAGGATCGCGTCGATCGAGCCGTAGCTCTGCCGCGCGGCGATCTGCAGCGACTGCCGCTCGCTCCAGCGCTCCAGCCGCTCGCGATAGTGGCAGCCGCTGGGAAAGCCGAGCAGGGTCACCGGCGCCTGCGCCAGCGTGTCCAGACGGGCCCGGGCCGGCAGCACCAGCACCAGCTCCTCGCGCCAGACCTCTTCGCCGAGCAGGTGCGGATGGCTGTAGGGCCCGCCGATCAGCGCGGCGTCCAGGCGTCCGGCCAGTACCTCGTCGATCAGTTGCCGGCTGGCCCCGGTCAGCAGGCTGAGGCTGACCCGCGGCGCCTCGCGGTGGAAGGCGGCCAGCACTTCCGGCAGGCGCACGGCGGCGGTGGTTTCCATGGAGCCCAGGCGCAGCTCGCCACTCCAGGGATCCTCGTGCACGCAGCTCCACACCTGCCGGCACAGCTGTTCCAGCTGCTCGGCGTGCGGCAGCAGGCGCTCACCGGCCGGCGTCAGGCTCAGGCGCTGGGCCTGGCGGCGGAACAGGCTGACGCCGAGTTGCTCCTCCAGCTGGCGCAGGCGGGCCGAGACGTTGGACGGCACGCAATGCAGGCTTTTGGCCGCGCCGCTCAGCGAGCCGGCACGACTGATGGCCAGAAAGTGCCGCAGCAGATAGGGGTTGAGGCGTTCCCAGGTAGCCAAGGGGTTTCATCCGGAGTGAAAGCAAGGCTCAGGATTTTTCACTAACGATCCGCCTTGGGCAACGGCTAAGGTGATGGCCGTGGTTGCCCCAAGGAAGTACAAGAACATGCCAGCCGCTTCTCCCCGCCAGATTTTCCTCGCCCTGTTCGCCGGCAGCGCCGCCCTGGTCGTTGTCCATGCCCTGGGCCGTTTCGCCTACACCCCGCTGCTGCCCCACCTGCTCGCCGATGGCCTGCTGAGCCTGGAACAGGGCGCGCGGCTGGCCACCTGGAACTACATCGGCTACCTGCTCGGCGCGCTGCTCGCGTTGCTGCTGGCCGCGCCACAGCGCCTGCGCATTGCGCTGCCGCTGGCACTGCTCGGCAACGCCGCCATCACCCTGGCGCAGGGCGCCTGCGAGGACGTGTTCGGCCTGCTGCTGCTGCGCCTGGCCAACGGCATCAGCAACGGCCTGGTGTTCGTGCTCGCCCCGGCGCTGGTGCTGGAATGGCTGGCGCAACGTGGCCGCGCCACCCTGAGCGGGCTGGTGTACCTGGGTTTCGCCGCCGGCCTGCTGCTCACCAGTTGGCTGGCCGAAGCGCCCGCCGAGTGGCTGCGCGGTGCGGCGCGCTGGTGGCCGATGGCCGCACTGGCGGTGCCGCTGGCACTGCTCAGCTGCCTGTTGCTGCTGCGCCTGCACATCCCGCCGGCCGCGCCGCGCGGCGATGCCACCCCGCCGTCGAGGCGGCTGTTCGACCGCGCCAGCACGCCGCTGTTCATGGCCTACGCCGGCGCCGGGCTGGGCTACATCCTGCCGATGACCTTTTTGCCCACGCTGGCCAACCAGTTGCTGCCGGTGGGCGATCCGCTGATCGGCCAGGTCTGGCTGTGGACCGCCTTCGCCTGCCTGCTCTCCGTGCCGACCTGGAACTACCTGGGCGCGCACCTGGGCGATCGCGGCGCGCTGTTCGGCACCTACGTGCTGCAGGGCATCGGCTGCGCGGCGCCGCTGCTGCTGCCGAACGCCACCGGCGTGCTGCTCTGCGCGGCGCTGGTGGGCGGCGGTTTCATCGGCAGTGTGCTGCTCACCCAGCGCCTGGCGCGCAGCCTGCAGCCCCATCAGGGACCGCGCCTGTCGGCCGCGCTGATTGCCCTGTACGGCGGCGCGCAGCTCTCTGGCCCGTGGCTGGCCGAGCTGTGGCTGCAGGCCGGCGGCACCCTGGTGCAGAGTTTTGCCCTGGGCCTGGGCGCCTTCATCTGGTCGCTGGGCTGGATGTGGGCGGTGCCGGGTCCTTCCACCCTTCGCTCGCAAGGAGCTTTGCAACGATGAACGCCCTGACTTCCCTGCTCGGCTGCCGACTGCCGATCCTCCAGGCCCCCATGGCCGGCTCCCAGGACCACCGCCTGGCCGCCGCCGTCTGCCAGGCCGGCGGCCTCGGCGCGCTGCCGGCGGCGCTGCTTGCCCCCGAGGCGCTGGATGCCGAGCTGGGCAAGCTCCGGGCGCTCACCGATCAGCCCTATAACGTGAACTTCTTCGCCCACACGCCACCGGCCCCGGACGCTGCGCGCGAGCAGCACTGGCGCACACTGCTGGCGCCCTTCTACGCCGAGTTCGGCGTCGATCCGGCGAGCATTCCCGACGGCCCGGGACGCCAGCCGTTCAGCGCGGCGATGGCCGACATCGTCGAGCGCCATCGGCCGGCGGTGGTCAGCTTCCACTTCGGCCTGCCGGCGCCCGAGTTGCTCGATCGCGTCAAGGCCAGCGGGGCGCGCATCCTGTCCAGCGCCACCACGGTGGAGGAAGGCCTGTGGCTGCAGGCGCACGGCGTCGACGCGGTGATCGCCCAAGGCCTGGAAGCCGGTGGCCATCGCGGCCACTTCCTGTCCGCGGACCTGGGTCGTCAGCTCGGCATCTTCGCGCTGGTGCCGCAACTGGTGGATGCCCTGGACGTGCCGGTGATCGCCGCCGGCGGCATCGCCGATGCGCGCGGCGTGCGCGCCGCCCTGGCCCTGGGTGCCGCCGGTGTGCAGGTGGGTACCGCCTACCTGTCCTGCCCGGAAGCCGGTACCAGCGCCCTGCACCGGGCCGCCTTGGGCAGTCCGGCGGCCCGTTACACCGAGCTGACCACGCTGTTCAGCGGCCGGCCGGCGCGCGGCATCGTCAACCGTCTCATCCAGGCCCTGGGCCCGCGCCCCGAGGGCATTGCCCCGTTCCCGCTGGCCGGCAATGCGATCGGCCCGCTGCGCGCCGCGGCGGAGCGCCAGGGATCCGACGCCTGTTCGCCGCTGTGGGCCGGTCAGCATGTCGGCAACACGCAGGGGTTGCCGGCGGCCGAACTGACACAGCGGCTGGCGGGCGGACTCGACCGCTGAGGCGCATTTTCGTCATGGCCCTCAAATTGCATTAAGCGCTTGATATTCGAGGGCTTATTGACATAGCGTCGCTCTTCGAAACCCGACACAGTCAGACGAGAAGGAGCGACGCCTTTGGACGCCAGCAGCATCAACGGCCTGTTCTTCATTGGCGCGCTTCTGGTGGCCAGCAGCATCCTGGTGAGCTCGTTCTCCACCCGCATCGGCATCCCGGTGCTGGTCATCTTCCTGGCCGTGGGCATGCTGGCCGGCGTCGACGGCATCGGCGGCATCGTCTTCAACGATTACTCACTGGCGTACCTGGTCAGCAACCTGGCGCTGGCGGTGATCCTGCTGGACGGCGGCATCCGCACCCGCGCCGCCACCTTCCGCGTGGCGTTGTGGCCAGCCATGTCGCTGGCCACCGTCGGGGTGATGATCACCGCCGGCCTGACCGGCATCGCCGCCGCCTGGCTGTTCAACCTGACCCTGCTGGAAGGCCTGCTGATCGGCGCTATCGTCGGCTCCACCGACGCCGCGGTGGTGTTCAACCTGCTCAACGGCAAGGGGCTGAACGAGCGGGTCGGCTCCACCCTGGAAATCGAATCGGGCAGCAACGACCCGATGGCGATGTTCCTCACCGTGTCGCTGATCGCCATGATCGCCACCGGTGAAGCCGATTTCGGCCTCGGCTTCCTGGTCAGCCTGATCCAGCAGTTCGGCCTGGGCATCGTGCTGGGCCTGGCCGGCGGCTGGCTGCTGCTGCAGCTGATCAACCGCATCGAGATCGCCAGCGGCCTGTACCCGCTGCTGGCGGTGAGCGGCGGCATCATGATCTACGCCATCGCCAGCGCCATCGGTGGCAGCGGCATCCTCGCCGTGTACGTCTGCGGCCTGCTGCTGGGCAACCGGCCGATCCGCAACCGCCACGGCATCCTGCACATGTTCGACGGCCTGGCCTGGCTAAGCCAGATCGGCATGTTCCTGGTGCTCGGCCTGCTGCTGACGCCCAGCGAGCTGCTGCCCATCGCCGTACCGGCCCTGGCGCTGTCGCTGTGGATGATCTTCTTTGCCCGGCCGCTGTCGGTGTTCATCGGCCTGCTGCCGTTCAAGGGCTTCAACCTGCGTGAGCGCAGCTTCATCTCCTGGATCGGCCTGCGCGGCGCGGTCCCGGTCATTCTCGCGGTGTTCCCGCTGATGGCCGGGCTGGAAAATGCCCAGCTGTTCTTCAATGTGGCCTTCTTCATCGTGCTGGTGTCGTTGCTGCTGCAGGGCAGCACCCTGCCGTGGGCGGCCCGCAAGGCGCGGGTGGAAGTGCCGCCGTCGCCGTCGCCGATTTCCCGTACCGGCCTGGAAGTACACCCCACCAGCCCCTGGGAACTGTTCGTCTATCGCCTGGGCGAGAAGAAGTGGTACATCGGCGCGCCGCTGCGCGCGCTGAACATGCCTGCCGGCACCCGCATCGCGGCGCTGTTCCGTGGCCAGCAGTTGCTGCACCCCAGCGGCAGCACCACGCTGCAGGTGGGTGACATCCTCTGCGTGATCGGCCAGGAAGAAGACCTGCCCACCCTCGGCAATCTGTTCAGCCAACCGCCCAAGCGCGGCCAGGACCTGCACTTCTTCGGCGACTTCATCCTCGAAGGCTCGGCCGAGCTGGGCGCGGTCGCCGCCGTGTACGGGCTGAACCTGGGTGAAGAGGCCGGCGACATGCCGCTCGGACAGTTCATCGCCCGGCGCCTGGGCAGCGAACCCGTGGTAGGCGATCAGGTCGAATGGAACGGCCTGACCTGGACCGTCGCCAAGATGGACGGTCCGCGCATCCGCAAGATCGGTCTGAAATTCCCCGAGGGCAGCAAATCCCTGCCGCCGGGGCCGTCCTTCTAGCCAGAGGCCGGCGCGCATTGCGCGCCGGCCCGCCGTTCACCGACCAGCCCATGCCCCTGATTCGTTCGCTGTTCCTCCTGCTACTCGTCTGCCTTCCCCTCCATGCTGCCGAACCGCCCAGCCGGGAGTCCGTCGAGGCTGCCCTGGCGGCCCTGCCGGATCGCAAACTGCCGGAGAGCGAGCAGTTGCAGGTGCAGCAGACCCTGGAACAGACGCTCGCGCAGCTGGCCCGCCAGGACGAGTTGCGCGAGCGGATCAGCGCCCTGGAACGGGAGCTGGCCGACGCGCCCGAGCAGATCAGCGAGGCCCGCCGCGCCTATGAGGAACTGCAGGCCCGGCCACAGAGCGATCCGGCGCGGGAGCAGGCCGGCGCCCAGATCGTCGAGCTGGAGATCATCCTCGACGCGCGCAACCAGCAGCTGACCGAGTGGCAACAGGAGTTGACCGCCGCCAACAGCCTGGTCATCAATGCGCAGACACGTCCAGAGCGGGCACAGACCGAGATCAGCGGCAACCAGGCGCGCATGCAGAAACTGCAGGCAGCCCTCAAGGACGACCGCCTGGACGGCCAGGCGCTCAGCGCCGAACAGCGCGACCTGCTGACGGCCGAGCTGGCCACCCTGACCCTCAGCAATGAATTCAGCCGTCGCGCCCTGGCCGGCAACGACACCCTGCTGGACCTGGGCAGCCGTCGCCGCGAGCTGCTCACCACGCGCATCGAGCGCCTGGAGCAGGAGATCCTCGCCCTGCAGGAACTGATCAACACCAAGCGCCTGGCGCAATCCGAGCAGGCCCGCGAGCAGGCCACCCTTGAAGCCCGCAGCGCCAGCCCGGATCGCCTGATTGCCCATGAAACCGCACGCAACCTGCAACTGACCGATCACCTGCTGCGCATCACCGATCGCCGCAACGAAGTGACTCAGACCAATCTGCGCACCCGCCAGCGCCTGGAAAGCCTGACCCAGAGCGAACAGGTGCTCGGCGAGCAGATCGAGGCGCTCAAGGGCAGCCTGCTGCTGGCGCAGATCCTCATGGAACAGAAGCGCCGCCTGCCGCAGGTCGCGGTGGATGGCAAGCTGGCGGACGAGATTGCCGACATCCGCCTCTACCAGTTCGAGCTCAACCAGAGCCGCGAGCAGCTGGCCAATCCGCGCGCCTTCGTCGATCGACTGCTCGCCGATAGCGGCGAGCCCGGGAATGAGCAACTGCGCGCCGCGCTGCTGGAACTGATCGACAGTCGCGCCGAACTGGCCGACCGCCTGGCGCGCGAGCTCAACGCGCTGCTGGGCGAAGCGGTCAGCCTGCAGCTCAACCAGCGCCAGCTGCGCGACCTGGCCAGCCGCCTGAGCAACACGCTGGAAGAACAGCTGTTCTGGATTCCCAGCCACCCGCCGCTGCAGCCGGACTGGTGGAAGCGCCTGCCCAGCCGGCTGGTCGAGCAGGCGGCGCGCCTGGACTGGCAGGGCGCCCTCGGCGAACTGGCCAACGGCTTGCTGAGCCGACCCTGGGTGTTCCTGCCGCTGCTGCTCAGCGGCCTGCTGATCGCCCGGCGCCAGTTCTGGCAACGCAAGCTGCAGGCGCTGCATGAGGACATCGGCCAGGTGGGGCGCGACAGCCAGCGCCACACACCGCTGGCCATCCTGTTCTGCCTGGTGCAGGCCCTGCCCGTCAGTCTCATGCTGGCGCTGGGCGGCTATGCGCTGCAGATCGACGCCCGCGGCCAGAACGTCCACCTGGGCGCCGCGCTGTATGCCATGGCCGGCGCCTGGCTGGTGCTGTACACCGCGTATCAGATCCTCGCCCCGGGCGGAGTGGCCGAGCGGCATTTCGGCTGGAGCCGCGCCCAGGTGTCCTTCCTGCACCGGCAGATGCGCTGGCTGGGCCTTGTGCTGCTGATCCTGGTCGGCGTGGTGGCGTTCGCCGAGAACCAGCCGCGCTTACTCGACCAGGACGTGCTGGGCGTGCTCCTGCTGCTGGTCGGGTTCGCGCTGCTGAGCTGGCTGCTGGCCCGCCTGATGTTCCAGGGCCCGCAAAGCAGCGAGGCGCCGCCGCTGCGCCGGCTGCTGGGCGCGCTGGTCGCCCTGCTGCCCCTGCTGCTGATGGCGGCGATCTTCGCCGGCTACTACTACACGGCGCTCAAGCTGAGCGGCCGGCTGATCGACACCCTCTACGCCCTGCTGCTCTGGGTGCTGCTGGAAGCCCTGCTGGCGCGTGGCCTGGCGGTGGCGGCCCGGCGCCTGGCCTGGCAGCGCGCGCAGGCCCGCCGCGAAACCGAGGCGCAGACGCCGGAGGGCGTCGACGGCATGGCGGCGCCCGTCGAGGAGCCCGGGCTGGCCATCGAGCAGGTCAACCAGCAATCCCTGCGGCTGATCCGCCTGGGCCTGTTCGCCGGCCTGCTGGCGGTGCTCTGGTGGGTCTGGGCCGACCTGCTGACGGTGTTCAGCTACCTGGATAACGTCACCCTCTACGAGTTCACCCAGGGCAGCGGCGCCACCGCCAGCCTGCGGCCGATCAGCCTGCTCGACCTGCTGGGCGCGCTGCTGATCGTGGCACTGACCCTGGTGCTGGCGCGCAACCTGCCCGGCCTGCTGGAAGTGCTGGTGCTGTCGCGCATGAGCCTGGCGCAGGGCAGCGCCTATGCCACCACCACCCTGCTGTCCTACCTGATCATGGGCTTCGGCATCGTCACCACGCTGTCCACCCTGGGGGTCAGCTGGGACAAGCTGCAGTGGCTGGTGGCGGCGCTGTCGGTGGGCATCGGCTTCGGCATGCAGGAGATCATCGCCAACTTCATTTCCGGCCTGATCATCCTGTTCGAGCGCCCGGTGCGCATCGGCGACCTGGTGACCATCGGCAATGTCACCGGCTCGGTGAACCGCATCCGCATCCGCGCCACCCACATCGTCGACGCCGACCGCAAGGTGGTGGTGGTGCCCAACAAGACCTTCATCACCGACCAGTTGATCAACTGGACGCTGAGCGACACCGTCACCCGCCTGGTGCTCAAGGTCGGTGTCGGCTACGGCTCGGACCTTGAGCTGGTGCGTCGCCTGCTCTATCAGGCGGCCCAGGAGAACGTGCGGGTCATGCGCGACCCCGAGCCGCTGGTGCTGTTCCAGACCTTCGGCGAGAGCACCCTGGACCACGACCTGATCATCCATGTGCGCGAACTGGGCGATCGCGGCCGCGCCACCGACGAGATCAACCGGCGCATCGAGCAGTTGTTCCGCGAGCACGACATCGAGATCGCCTTCCGCCAGGTCGACGTGTTCGTGAAGAACCTGGAGGGGCAGGAAGCGCAGATCGGCCAAACGGCCGTGCTGGGCGCCGCTGGCGCGGCCACCGAGCAGCCGATTCCACCGCCGGCCAAACCCTGAGGTTGCCCATGAAACACCTGGACCAGCTGCACTTCGACAACCGTTTCGCGCGGCTGGGCGATGACTTCTCCACCGCCGTGCAGCCCGAGCCCATCGCCGAGCCACGGCTGGCCGTCGTCAGCGCGGCGGCCCTGGCGCTGCTCGATCTGGACCCGGCCGAAGCACAGCGGCCGGAGTTCGTCCGCCTGTTCTCCGGCAATGCGCTGTGGCGCGACGCCGAGCCCCGGGCGATGGTCTATTCCGGGCACCAGTTCGGCGTCTACAACCCGCGCCTGGGTGATGGTCGCGGGCTGCTGCTGGGCGAAGTGGTCAACGACGCCGGCGAGCACTGGGACCTGCACCTCAAGGGCGCGGGCTCGACGCCCTATTCGCGCATGGGCGATGGCCGCGCCGTGCTGCGCAGTTCCATTCGCGAGTTCCTGGCCAGCGAATACCTGGCGGCCCTTGGCGTTCCCACCACCCGCGCGCTGTGCGTGGTGGCCTCGGAAACCCCGGTGTGGCGCGAGCGCAAGGAAACCGCCGCCATGCTGCTGCGCCTGGCGCCCAGCCACATTCGCTTCGGCCACTTCGAATACTTCTACTACACGCGCCAGCACGCGGCGCTGCGCCAGCTGCTGGACTTCACCCGCGCCCATCATTTCCCCGACTGCGCCGACGACGCCGCGCTGTTTCGCCAGGTGGTCGAGCGCACCGCCGCGATGATCGGCGCCTGGCAGGCCTACGGCTTCTGCCACGGGGTGATGAACACCGACAACCTGTCGATCCTCGGCCTGACCTTCGACTTCGGCCCCTACGCCTTCCTGGACGACTTCGACGCCGGGTTCATCTGCAACCACTCGGACGACGCGGGGCGCTACCGCTTCGAGAACCAGGTACCCATCGCCCACTGGAACCTCTCGGCGCTGGCCCAGGCGCTGACGCCGTTCGTAACGGTGGAGGCCCTGCGCGAGAGCCTGGCGCTGTTCCTGCCGCTGTACCAGGCGCACTGGCTGGACCACATGCGCCGCCGGCTGGGCCTGACCACCGCCGAGGACGGCGACGAGGCGCTGATCCAGCGCCTGCTGCAGCTGATGCAGGGCGGCGCGGTGGATTACCCGAACTTCTTCCGCGCGCTGGGCGAGCAGCCTGCCGAGGCGGCGGTGCAGACGCTGCGCGACGACTTCGTGGATCTGGCGGGTTTCGATGCCTGGAGCGCCGACTACTGCGCCCGGGTGGCGCGCGAGGGCGGCTCGGCCGAAGCGCGGCGGGCCCGCATGCACGCGGTGAACCCGCGCTACAGCCTGCGCAACTACCTGGCCCAGCAGGCCATCGAGGCCGCCGAGGCCGGCGACTTCGCGCCGCTGCACGAACTGCACGCGGTGCTCAGTCGTCCCTTCGAGGAGCAGCCCGGCAAAGAGCGCTACACCGAGCGCCCGCCGGAATGGGGCAAGCATCTGGAGATCAGTTGCTCGTCGTGACGCGTCCCGTCACGTAGGGCGGCCAGAAAGGCGCTGACCTCCCTACGATCACGCCAGTCCTATTCGATTGCGACACCGTCGCCCGCCAGCAGGCTCAGCATGGCGAGGAACTCTTCCAGCGGCCGGGTCTGGCCGTTCAGGGTCACCTGGCCGTCGGTATAGTCCAGACGCGTCTGGATGCTGTCGCCCTGCAGGGTGGCCAGTTCCGTGGTCACCGCCATGTCGGCGGCCATCTCGGCCATCATCTCGGCTTCCATGGCCACCGCCTGCGGGTCGAGGCTGGCGTCGAGCAACGCCTGATAGCCCACCAGATCGCGAATACTGGCCTTGGGCACGTCCAGCTGCAGGTTGAGGCGGGAGATCAGTTGCTGGATCAGCGCTTCGGGCGGCAGCGCCTCGCCCATCGACGGTTTGCTCAGCCCGACCTTGAGGCTCAGGCGGCTTTCCGCGTTGGCGGTTTTCAGCGACAGGCGATCCAGGTTCAGGCTGGGGTTGCCAGCCAGCAGGACTTCCAGCGCGCTCCTGAGTTGCTCTTCCTGCTCGGGGCTGAAGCCCGCGACCGCGGGATCGCTTTCCAGGGTCTCGGCATAGCCGCCAATCAGGTCCGCCAGCGCCACAACCGCTTCGGCGTTCAGGTCGTTGGCACTCCAGTCCATGCGCAGCGCGCCCAGCGGCTGGCCCGCATAGGCCAGTTCACCCACCTCCAGATTCAGCGTGGCGGCCAGCTGGTTGTCCGTCTGGCTCAGTTGGTCGCGCTGGGCCAGTTTGCTCAGCACCAGCGCCTCCAGACCCGGCCAGTGCAGCTCGAGCCTGTCGAGCGCGACCGACTGCTCGCCGAGGAACAGGCCGGACGGTCCCTGATGGCGGTCCACCGTCAGCTGGAAGCCCTGCAGGTCCAGGCGCATCGGCTCGGCGCCGAGCGCGACAAGCTCCAGCCGTTCGAAATGCCCGCTGCCCGCCACACGCTCGGCGGAGCCCTGGAATTCACCCTCGAATCCGCTGAAGCTGACGCTGGTTTCGGCATCGGCATAGCGCATCGGCGCCACGTTCAGCCACACGCTGGCTTCCAGATCGTAGCCCAGCGTGGTCTGGATGCGCAGCGGCTCGGCTCCCTGGGCCTGCTGGAACAGCGGCGCGGTCAGCGCGGTTTCCTCCAGGCGCGCCTGGCTGTGCGCCATGACCGGCAGCAGCCGCAGTTCGCGCAGCCGGGACAACGGCAGCGGGCCGTGCTCGATACGCTCGATCAGGAACAGCTCGGAGGCCGGCCACTCCTGGGCGACCCCGCCCAGCTCGATCCGGTAGCGCACGTCGCTGGAAAACACCCCGCGCTCCAGCGAGGCCAGTGCGACCTGGACGCCGCTGCCCGGCAGCTGGCGCGCCAGCTCCTGGTTGGCTTCGGCGATCTTGTCCTGCAGCACGCCTTCCAGCTGCTGGCCGGTGTACCAGGCGCCAGCGGTAGCCGCCACACCGGCGGCCAGCAGGATGGCAAGGGCTATCCCTGTCTTTTTCATGCGTTCGACTCTTATGAACAGTGAAGGGCAAAAGGCCCGGGAGAAATCGGTGGGGACTCAAGCGCATGCATCTTATCGACTCTGCCGGCCTGCTCTTGAGCACCGCTCACGTTCTGCACGCCACAGGTTACGGTTGTTTCACCCGCATTAGAACTACGCGTCATAAGTTTCAGCTGAAACAGTCTTGGACGTACTAAGCCGCGAAAAATAAGGTCACTGCCGGCTCTGTTCCATCACTCACCGTCAGGCCCCGGCTCACGCATGAAAATCCGCTCCCTCGATCTCAGCGAATCCACCCTGAACGCTGAGCATGCCCAGCTGGGTCTGCCTCCCATCGAAGACACCATCACCCACCCGGACAATCACCCGGCCCTGCGCATCGCCATGTGGGCGGCGCTGGTCATTCTCGCCAGTCTGCTGAGCTTCCTGGCCTGGCGCTTGTTCTTCGGCGACAACGGCGGCCTCAGCGGCTTCGAGATCATCGACCGCACGCTGCACAGCCCGACCTTCTGGAGCGCGGTGGCAGTCGGCTTTCTCGCTCAGGTGGTGGATGGCGCGCTGGGCATGGCCTACGGCATCACCGCCACCAGCTTCCTGCTCAGCGCCGGTGCCAGCCCCGCAGCCGCCAGCGCCAGCGTGCACATCGCCGAGGTGTTCACCACCGGCCTGTCCGGGGTTTCCCACGTGAAGCTGGGCAACGTGAACCGCCGGCTGTTCCTCAGCCTGCTGCTGCCCGGCATGCTCGGCGCCTTCCTCGGCGCCCTGTTGATCACCCAATTCGATGGCGCGGTGATGAAGCCTTTCATTTCCGCCTACCTGCTGCTGATGGGCCTGTACATCCTGTGCAAGGCCTGCCGTCAGGTTTTCCAGCGCAAGGCGCCCCGGCATGTCGGCAAGCTGGCGCTGTTCGGCGGTTTCGTGGATGCCGCCGGGGGCGGCGGCTGGGGTCCGGTGGTGACCAGCAGCCTGATCGGTTCGGGCAGCGACCCGCGCACCACCATCGGTTCGGTGAACTTCGCCGAGTTCTTCCTGACCCTGGCCAGCGCCACCTCCTTCATCCTCCTCGCCGGCGAACCGAACACCTGGCTGATGGTGGCCGGGCTGGTGTTCGGCGGGCTGTTCGCAGCACCGTTCGCGGCCTTGCTGTGCAAGAAGCTGCCGGCCCGCACCCTGTTGATCATCGTCGGGGCGCTGATAACCGCGATAAGCGCTTACAACATTTATTCCTCTGTGTTCTAAACCAGCTCAAATCAATCTAGTTTGCGGCGCGCCCCCCTTGCTCCGGGTCATTGACCGTCCCGGGCGCTCTGGCCATGCTGCGCACCACAAAAAACCCGTCTGTCACAAGGAACGCCCATGAAAGCGGAAACCCTGGCCATCCACGCCGGCTACAGCCCGGACCCGACCACCAAGGCCGTGGCGGTGCCGATCTACCAGACCACCTCCTACGCCTTCGACGACACCCAGCACGGCGCCGACCTGTTCGACCTCAAGGTGGCCGGCAACATCTACACGCGCATCATGAACCCCACCACCGACGTGCTGGAAAAGCGCGTGGCGGCGCTGGAAGGCGGTGTGGCGGCGCTGGCGGTGGCCTCGGGCATGGCGGCGATCACCTACGCGATCCAGACCATCGCCGGCGTCGGCGACAACATCGTCTCGGTGGCCAAGCTGTACGGCGGCACCTACAACCTGTTCGCCCACACCCTGCCGCGCCAGGGCATCGAGGTGCGCTTCGCGGCCCACGACGACATCGCCGCGCTGGAAGCGCTGATCGACGACAACACCAAGGCGGTGTTCTGCGAATCGATCGGCAACCCGGCCGGCAACATCATCGACCTGCAGGCGCTGGCCGACGCCGCGCACCGCCATGGCGTGCCGCTGATCGTCGACAACACCGTGGCCACGCCGATCCTGTGCCGGCCGTTCGAGCACGGCGCCGACATCGTGGTGCATGCGCTGACCAAGTACATCGGCGGTCATGGCACCAGCATCGGCGGCATCGTGGTGGACTCCGGCACGTTCCCCTGGGCCGAGAACAAGGCGCGCTTCCCGCTGCTCAACACCCCGGACGTCTCCTACCACGGCGTGACCTACACCGAGGCCTTCGGCCCGGCGGCGTTCATCGGCCGCTGCCGCGTGGTGCCGCTGCGCAACATGGGCGCCGCGCTGTCGCCGTTCAACGCCTTCCTGATCCTGCAGGGTCTGGAAACCCTGGCGCTGCGCATGGAGCGCCATTGCGAGAACGCCCAGAAGGTCGCCGAGTTCCTCAAGGGCCACCCGCAGGTCAGCTGGGTGCAGTTCGCCGGCCTGGCGGAGCACCCGGAACACGCCCTGGCGCAGCGCTACATGGGCGGCCAACCGGCATCGATCATGTCCTTCGGCATCAAGGGTGGCGAAGCCGCCGCGGCGAAGTTCATCGACGCCCTCAAGCTGGTGGTGCGCCTGGTGAACATCGGCGACGCCAAGTCGCTGGCCTGCCACCCGGCCTCGACCACCCACCGCCAGCTCAACGACGAGGAACTGGCCCGCGCCGGCGTGTCCCGCGACCTGGTGCGCCTGTCGATCGGCATCGAGCATATCGATGACATCCTCGAAGACCTGACCCAGGCGCTGGAAGCGGCGAAGGGCTGACGGCTGTCTGCCCCCTCTCCCCAACTCTCTCCCACAAGGGGAGAGGGAGTTGACGTGCGCGGGCTCATGACCTGTGCAGAGCGCCGCTCTGCTCCCCTCTCCCTTGATGGGAGAGGGGCGGGGGGAGAGGGTGGAACGCCTGGCACGGGCTGCCCCAACAGATCAGCCTTCGCCCTTCCCCGTTGATTTCTCCCCTTCCCGGCTCCACCTAAAGGGCATTGCCCATTCCGGAGCCGACTCCATGTCCGACACCCTGCTGGTGCCCTGCGCGTCCTGCGCCGGGCTCAACCGTATTCCCGCCGATCGCCTGCACGACGCGCCACGCTGCGGGCGCTGCAAGTCCGCCGTGCTGCCGGCGGCGCCGTTCGATCTCGACCAGGCCTCGTTCGCCAACCAGTTGAAGGGCGACCTGCCGCTGCTGGTGGATGTCTGGGCCAGCTGGTGCGGGCCGTGCCGCAGCTTCGCGCCAACCTTCGCCCAGGCCGCCCGCGAGCTGCAGGGCCGCTGCCGGCTGGCCAAGCTGGACAGCGAGGCCAACCCGCAGCTGGCCGGGCAGCTGGGCATCCGCTCGATTCCCAGCCTGCTGCTGTTCAAGGACGGTCGCGAGGTGGCCCGCCAGAGCGGCGCGCTGCCGCTGCCGCAGCTGCTCGCCTGGCTGCGCCAGCAGGGCATCTGATCACAGGCCGGCGCGCCTGACATGGGACTGTCGCCTCAGTGGCGATATGCTATGCGCCGAACGGGGCCGTGAGCGGCCCCTCGGCCTTGTTCACGGATGGAAACCATGTCCTCGTCGTCCCAGTTCAGCCTCCTGCGCAGCCGGCGCTTCCTGCCGTTCTTCCTGACCCAGGCGCTCGGCGCCTTCAATGACAACCTGTTCAAGCAGGCGATCATCCTCGCCATCCTCTTCAAGCTGACCCTATCCGGCAGCGCCGACACCCTGGTCAACCTTTGCGCGCTGCTGTTCGTGCTGCCGTTCTTCCTGTTCTCGGCGTTCGGCGGCCAGCTGGGCGAGAAGTACGCCAAGGACCTGCTGATCCGTCGCCTCAAGCTGCTCGAGCTGGCGCTGATGCTGCTCGGCGCGCTGGCCTTCTGGCTGGGCAGCGTGCCGCTGATGCTGCTGGCGCTGTTCGCCATGGGCACCCAGTCGGCGCTGTTCGGCCCGGTGAAGTACTCGATCCTGCCGCAGCACCTGGACGACACCGAACTGGTCGGCGGCAACGCGCTGGTGGAGTCCGGCACCTTCCTGGCCATCCTGCTCGGCACCCTGGGCGCCGGCCTGCTGCTGGCGCGCGCGGACTACAGCCTGTGGATCGGCGCCAGCCTGGTGATGGTGGCCCTGCTCGGCTACCTGGCCAGCCGGAGCATTCCCGCCGCGCCGGCGGCGCTGCCGGGTCTGAGGTTCGACTGGAACATTCCCCGGCAGACCTGGCGCACCCTGCGCATGGGCCTGACCCGCCGCCCGGCGGTGTCGCGCTCGCTGCTCGGCAATTCCTGGTTCTGGCTGCTCGGCGCGGTGTACCTGACGCAGATTCCCGCGCTGGCCCGCGACTGGCTGCACGGCGACGAAAGCGTGGCGACGCTGATCCTGCTGGTGTTCTCGGTGGGCATCGCGCTCGGCTCGATGCTCTGCGAGCGGCTCAGCGGCCACAAGGTGGAGATTGGCCTGGTGCCCTTCGGCTCGCTGGGCCTGAGCCTGTTCGGCATGCTGCTGGCCTGGCACGTCGCCAGCTTCCCGAGCGGCGCGCCCCACGACTGGCTGGCGATCCTGGCCAGCGCGCCGGGGCGCGCCATCCTCCTCGACATCCTCGGCCTGGGGGTGTTCGGCGGCTTCTACATCGTGCCGCTGTACGCGCTGATCCAGTCGCGCAGCGAGCCGGACGAGCGCGCCCGGGTGATCGCCGCCAACAACATCCTCAACGCGCTGTTCATGGTGCTGGCGGCGCTGCTCGCCATCGCCGTGCTGAACTGGGCCGGGCTGGGCATTCCCGAGCTGTTCCTGATCGTCTCGCTGCTCAACCTGGCGGTGAACGGCTACATCTTCACCATCGTCCCCGAGTTCAGCATGCGCTTCATCATCTGGCTGCTCGGCCACACCCTATACCGGGTCGAGCACCGCAACCTGGAGGCGATTCCCGACGAGGGCGCCGCGCTGCTGGTGTGCAACCACGTGTCGTTCGTCGACGCGCTGCTGCTCGGCGGCGCCATCCGTCGCCCGGTGCGCTTCGTCATGTATTACCGCATCTACAACCTGCCGGTGCTCAACTTCGTGTTCCGCACCGCCGGCGCGGTGCCCATCGCCGCCCAGCATGAGGATCGCGCGATCTACGAGCAGGCCTTCGCGCGTATCAAGGCCTACCTGGAGGCCGGCGAAGTGGTGTGCATCTTCCCGGAGGGCAAGCTGACCACCACCGGCGAGCTGAACGAGTTCAAGGGCGGCGTCGAGCTGATCCTGCGCGACACTCCGGTGCCGGTGATTCCGCTGGCGCTGCGCGGGCTGTGGGGCAGCTTCTTCAGTCGTGACCCGGCGCGCCGGCCGTTCCGCCGCATCTGGTCGCGGGTCACCCTGCTGGCCGGCGAACCGCTGGCGCCGGACACCGACCGGCTGACCCTGCAGCAGCGGGTCGCCGAATTGCGCGGTGCGGCGCTGTGACCTGACCCAGGGCAGCCCCCGGGGGCTGCCCTCTGCTAGGCTGTCGGCACTCAAAACGGCAGCCCCTCAGGTGTCCACCATGCACATCCTCATCGCCCATGACCTGACCCCGGAGGCCGACCTGGCCCTGCAGCGCGCCGCCCAGCTGGCCCGCCAGCTGGAGGGTCGCCTGACCCTGCTGCATGTGCAGGAGCGGGAAACCGATCCGCAACCGCTGCGTGATCGCCTGCAGGCCCTGGGCCTGCCGGGCGCCGAGCTGCGCATCGCCAAGGGCCAGCCGTCGGCCACCATCGCCAGCCAGGCGGAGGGCGTCGGCGCCGACCTGCTGGTGCTGGGCGCCCATCACAAGTCGAGCCCCGAGCTGTTCGCCGGCACCACCCTCGAACGCCTGGCGCGCGGCAGCCGCATTCCGCTGCTGCTGGCCATCAACCGGGATGTCTCGCCTTATCAGCGCGCGCTGGTGGCGCTGGACTTCTCGCAGTGCGCCTGTGCCGCCCTGCATCAGGCGCATCGCCTGCTGCCGAGCGAGGCCGAGCTGTACGCGCTGAACGTGTTCGAGGTGGCGCCGAGCAAGGCGGACGAACAGCAGGAGGATCTCGACCTGCAATGCAGCCTGTTCAGCCGTCTGGTGGCGGACGAACAGGCGCGCCTGGCGCCGCCCGGTCGGGTACTCGAATACGGTGTGCGCAGCGGCGAACGCGGCGCCTGCCTGGCGGCGGCCATCGCCGAACGACAGCCGCAGCTGCTGGCGCTGGGCAAGCACACCCGCAGCCTGATGGGTGACGCGCTGCTCGGCGGCATGGCCCAGGACCTGCTGCGCCAGCCGCCCTGCGACATCCTGATCAGCCGCGGGTAGGCAACAAGGCGGCAAGAACCTGCAGGGCCGGGTTTATTCCGGCCAAAGGCCGGTGCCAGCCGGCCCTAGGCAGGTACCCTCAGCTCCGTCGGCCGGCGTAAAGCCGGCCTCACAAGGTTCAGCTATCGGCATCCAGATGCCGGTGCAGCTCGACGAACTGCTGGCTGAGCTTGTGCTTCGGGTCCAGGTGGATCAGCGGCATGCACGCCTGGTGCGACTCGCGCATCTTCACCGAGCTGTTCAGGTACACCGGCAACACCGGCATGCCCTCGGCGATCAGCTCGTCGAGCATCTGCTGCGGCAGGCTGGCGCGCGGCTGGAACTGGTTGACCACGATGCCTTCCACCTGCAGCTTCTCGTTGTGGTCCTCGCGCAGTTCGTCGATCTCCTCCAAGAGGCCGTACAGCGCCTGGCGCGAGAAGCTGTCGCAGTCGAAGGGGATCAGCACGCGATCGGCAGCGATCAGCGCCGACACGGTGTAGAAGTTCAGCGCCGGCGGGGTGTCCAGGTAGATGCGGTCGTAGTCTCCCGACAGCTCGCTGAGCAGTTTGCGCAGCTTGTTGATCTTGTGCTTCTGCTCCAGCTTGGGCTGCAGCTCGGCCAGCTCGGGGGTGGCAGTGACCAGGTGCAGGTTGTCGAACGGCGTTTCGTAGATGTCCACGCGGCCCTTCTTGGTCAGCCCGGAGGACAGCACCTGCTTGAAGAAATCGGCGATGCCGACCGGCAGCTCGTTGCCGCTCAGCCCGGTCAGGTAATGGCTCGAGTTACCCTGGGCATCCAGGTCGATCAGCAGGGTGCGGTAGCCCTCGGCGGCGCTCACGGCGGCGAGGTTGCAGGCGATGCTCGACTTGCCGACGCCGCCCTTCTGGTTGAACACGACTCGCCGCATGCTGGTCTCCCGATTCTGACAATGACTCTGGAGTCTATGTCATGACCGGTACCTGCGCGACCCCTACGGAAGGCTCAAGATCGGGCATTTCGCCAGGCGGGCCGAAATGAAAAAACGCCACGGACAGTGGCGTATTTTCATGCGGATCCGCAGCGGCTCAGCGGTGGTACTGCGCCGACAGCTCGTGCACCGCCTCGATGAAGGCGCCGGCGTGGGCCGGGTCGACTTCCGGGGTGATGCCATGGCCGAGGTTGAACACGTGGCCGTTGCCGTGGCCGTAGGCGGCCAGGATGCGGCCCACTTCGGCGCGGATGGCGTCCGGTTTGGCATACAGCACGCTGGGGTCCATGTTGCCCTGCAGCGCCACCTTGTCACCCACGCGGGCGCGGGCGTTGCCGATGTCGCAGGTCCAGTCCAGACCCAGCGCTTCGGCGCCGGCATCGGCCATGGACTCCAGCCACAGGCCGCCGCCCTTGGTGAACAGGATCACCGGCACGCGCCGGCCGTCGTGCTCGCGAATCAGGCCGTCGACGATCTTCTTCATGTAGGCCAGGGAGAATTCCTGGTAGGCCGCGGCCGACAGGCTGCCACCCCAGGAATCGAAGATCTGCACCGCCTGGGCGCCGGCCTTGATCTGGCCGTTCAGGTAGCTGGTGACCGACTGCGCCAGCTTGTCGAGCAGCGCGTGCATGGCCTGCGGGTTCTCGTAGAGCATGGCCTTGGACTTGCGGAAGTCCTTGGAGGAGCCGCCTTCGACCATGTAGGTGGCCAGGGTCCAGGGGCTGCCGGAGAAGCCGATCAGCGGCACGCGGCCGTTCAGCTCGCGGCGGATGGTGCGCACGGCGTCCATCACGTAGCCCAGGTCCTTTTCCGGATCGGGAATCGGCAGCGCTTCGATGTCGGCCAGGGTGCGCACCACCTTCTTGAAGCGCGGACCTTCGCCGGTCTCGAAGTACAGGCCCAGGCCCATGGCGTCCGGCACGGTGAGGATGTCGGAGAAGAGGATCGCGGCGTCCAGCGGGTAGCGCTCCAGCGGCTGGAGGGTGACCTCGCAGGCCAGCTCGGGATTCATGCACAGGCTCATGAAGTCGCCGGCCTTGGCCCGGGTAGCGCGGTATTCCGGTAGATAGCGGCCGGCCTGGCGCATCATCCATACCGGGGTCACGTCGACGGGTTGCTTGAGCAGGGCACGCAGGAAGCGATCGTTCTTCAGAGCAGTCATGTCCGGGGTTCCAGCCAAAAAAAGTGCCGGCATTGTCGCAAAGCGCGCGACAAAAGGCACGGCGACGGCAGGGCCTTTCATCTTTGGTTTGATCGGCGTCAGGCGCGAACGGCAGGGAGTCCCGTGGGGCCGGACCTCCACCATGAAAAGCGATCGCGGCTGAGCCGCTCCTACCAGTACGCATCAAACCCTGTAGGAGCGGCTGCAGCCGCGATTACGACGGATCAAACGCCCAGGTAATCGAGAATACCCTCGGCGGCCTGGCGGCCTTCGTGGATGGCGGTGACCACCAGGTCCGAGCCGCGCACCATGTCGCCGCCGGCGAACACCTTGGGGTTGCCGGTCTGGAACTTGAAGCGACCCTGCTCCGGCGCAACCACCCGGCCCTGCTCGTCGGTGCCGATCTCGAAGTCCTGGAACCAGGCCGCCGGGCTGGGGCGGAAGCCGAAGGCGATCACCACGGCGTCGGCCGGCAGGATCTGCTCGGAACCCGGGATCGGCTCGGGGCTGCGGCGGCCACGGGCATCCGGCTCGCCCAGGCGGGTTTCCACTACCTTGACGCCTTCCACGCGGTCTTCGCCAACGATGGCCACCGGCTGGCGGTTGAACAGGAACTTCACGCCCTCGTCCTTGGCGTTCTTCACCTCGCGGCGCGAGCCCGGCATGTTCTTGGCGTCGCGGCGGTAGGCGCAGGTGACGCTCTTGGCACCCTGGCGGATCGAGGTGCGGTTGCAGTCCATGGCGGTATCGCCACCGCCGAGCACCACCACCTTCTTGCCCTTCATGTCGACGAAGTCGGCCGGCGACTTCTCGAAGCCCAGGTTGCGGTTGACGTTGGCCACCAGGAAATCCAGCGCGGCATGCACGCCGGGCAGGTCCTCACCCGGGATGCCGCCCTTCATGTAGGTGTAGGTGCCCATGCCCATGAACACCGCATCGAACTCGTCCAGCAGCTGCTGCATGCCGATGTCCTTGCCGACCTCGGTATTCAGGCGGAACTCGATGCCCATGCCGGTGAACACTTCGCGACGACGCGTCAGCACCTGCTTTTCCAGCTTGAACTCGGGGATGCCGAAGGTCAGCAGGCCGCCGATCTCCGGGTTGCGGTCGAACACCACCGGGGTCACGCCGTTGCGCACCAGGATATCCGCGCAGCCCAGGCCCGCCGGACCGGCGCCGATCACCGCGACACGCTTGCCGGTCGGCACCACCTTGGACAGGTCCGGGCGCCAGCCCATGGCGAAGGCGGTGTCGGTGATGTATTTCTCCACCGACCCGATGGTCACCGCGCCGAAGCCGGTCTGGTTCAGGGTGCAGGCACCCTCGCACAGGCGGTCCTG
This sequence comes from Pseudomonas sp., assembly GCF_035497915.1. Classification (GTDB taxonomy): domain Bacteria; phylum Pseudomonadota; class Gammaproteobacteria; order Pseudomonadales; family Pseudomonadaceae; genus Serpens. The sequence goes on along the minus strand of NZ_DATJCS010000014.1, from coordinate 48,364 downwards.
CGGACAGACGCGGCCGCAGACTTCCGGCAGGGTGTTGGTCTGGTGGGAGAGCTCGGCGGCGGCCAGGATGTTGCCTTCCGAGACCAGCTTCAGCCAGTTCGGGATGTAGTTGTGCACCGGGCACTTCCACTCGCAGTACGGGTTGCCGCACTCCAGGCAGCGGTGCGCCTGCTCACCGGCCTCGTCAGGCTTGAAGGGCTCGTAGATCTCCACGAAGTTCTTCTTGCGCACCCGCAGCAGCTTCTTCTTCGGGTCCTGGCGATCAACGTCGACGAACTGGAAGTCGTTATGCAGACGTTCAGTCATGACTAAAAACCTCTTGGCAGCGGCGGCGCATCTTGGGTGCCCGCTCGCGGAATCTGGGTCGGGGCAGAAGGTTCTGCCCCGGGTCACGGGTTATTGCGGGTTGGCGCGGGTGCTGGCCAGCAGGCTCTTCAGGCTGGCGGCCTTGGGCTTGACCAGCCAGAAGCGACGCAGGTAGTCGTCGAGGTTCTCGGCCAGCTCGGTGCCCCACGGGCTGCCGGTTTCGGCCACGTACTCGGCGAGCACCTTCTGCAGGTGGCTGCGATAGCCTTCCATCGCCTCACCGGTGATGCGCTGGATTTCCACCAGCTCGTGGTTCACCCGGTCGAAGAAGCTGTTGTCCTCGTCCAGCACGTAGGCGAAGCCGCCGGTCATGCCCGAGCCGAAGTTGTAGCCGGTACGCCCCAGCACACAGACGAAGCCGCCAGTCATGTACTCGCAGCAGTGATCGCCGGTGCCTTCCACCACCGCGTGGGCGCCGGAGTTGCGCACCGCGAAGCGCTCGCCCGCGGTGCCGGCGGCGAACAGCTTGCCGCCAGTGGCGCCGTACAGGCAGGTGTTGCCGACGATGGCGGACTCGCGGGTATCCAGCTGGCTACCGGCCGGCGGGGTAATGACGATCTTGCCGCCGGTCATGCCCTTGCCCACGTAGTCGTTGGCGTCGCCCTGCAGGTACAGGTTGAGGCCGCCGGCGTTCCACACGCCGAAGCTCTGCCCGGCCGTACCCTTGAAGCGGAAGGTGATCGGCGCATCGACCATGCCCTGGTTGCCGTGGCGCCGGGCGATTTCGCCGGAGACCCGCGCGCCGATGGAGCGGTCGCAGTTGCAGATGTTCAGCGCGTACTCGCCGCCGAGCTTGTCGGCGATGGCCATGCCGGCCAGCTTGACCATCTCCTCGGCCAGCAGGCCGGGGTCGAAGGACGGGTTGTTTTCCACCTGGCAGAACTGCGGCTTGTCGGCCGGGATCAGGTCGCTGCCCAGCAGCGGGGTCAGATCCAGCTGGCCCTGCTTGTCGGTCTCGCCGGGCAGGATTTCCAGCAGATCGGTGCGGCCGATCAGTTCCTCCAGGCTGCGCACGCCCAGACGCGCCAGCCACTCGCGGGTTTCGCTGGCAATGAAGGTGAAGAAATTCACCACCATGTCCACGGTGCCGATGAAGTGCTCCTTGCGCAGCAGGTCATTCTGGGTGGCCACGCCGGTGGCGCAGTTGTTCAGGTGGCAGATGCGCAGGTACTTGCAGCCCAGGGCGATCATCGGCGCGGTGCCGAAGCCGAAGCTCTCGGCGCCGAGGATGGCGGCCTTGATCACGTCCAGGCCGGTCTTCAGGCCGCCGTCGGTCTGCACGCGCACCTTGCCGCGCAGGTCGTTGCCGCGCAGGGTCTGGTGCGCCTCGGAGAGGCCCAGTTCCCACGGCGAGCCGGCGTACTTGATGGAGGTCAGCGGCGAGGCGCCGGTGCCACCGTCGTAGCCGGAGATGGTGATCAGGTCCGCGTAGGCCTTAGCCACGCCGGCGGCGATGGTGCCCACGCCCGGCTCGGCCACCAGCTTCACGGAGACCAGCGCCTTGGGGTTGACCTGCTTGAGGTCGAAGATCAGCTGCGCCAGGTCCTCGATGGAATAGATGTCGTGGTGCGGCGGCGGGGAGATCAGCGTCACGCCCGGCACGGCGTAGCGCAGTCGCGCGATCAGGCCGTTGACCTTGCCGCCGGGCAGCTGACCGCCCTCACCCGGCTTGGCTCCCTGGGCGACCTTGATCTGCAGCACTTCGGCATTGACCAGGTACTCCGGGGTGACGCCGAAGCGGCCGGTGGCGACCTGTTTGATCTTCGAGCTCTTCAGCGTGCCGTAGCGCGCCGGGTCCTCGCCGCCCTCGCCCGAGTTGGAGCGCCCGCCAATGCGGTTCATGGCTTCGGCGATGGCTTCGTGGGCTTCCGGCGACAGCGCGCCGAGGGAGATGCCGGCGGCATCGAAACGCTTGAAGATCGCTTCCAGCGGCTCGACCTCGTCGAGGGACAGCGGCTGGGCGGCTTCCTTGACCTTGAGCAGATCGCGGAGCATGGACACCGGACGGCTGTCCACCAGCGCGGTGTACTGCTTGAAGGTGGCGTAGTCGCCGGTCTGCACCGCGGCCTGCAGGGTGTTGACCACATCCGGGTTGAAGGCGTGGTACTCGCCACCGTGCACGAACTTCAGCAGACCACCCTGCTGGATGCCCTTGCGCGGCGTCCAGGCTTCGGCGGCGAGGAGCTTCTGCTCGCTTTCCAGATCGACGAAGCGCGCGCCCTTGATGCGGCTGGCCACGCCACGGAAGCTCAGCTCGACCACCTCGTCGGCCAGGCCGACCGCTTCGAACAGCTGGGCGCCACGGTACGAAGCCACGGTGGAGATGCCCATCTTCGAGAGGATCTTCAGCAGGCCCTTGGAGATGCCCTTGCGGTAGTACTTGAAGACTTCGTAGACGTCACCCAGCACTTCGCCGGTGCGGATCAGGTCGGCCAGCACTTCATAGGCCAGGTACGGGTACACGGCGGTGGCGCCGAAGCCCAGCAGCACGCCGAAGTGGTGCGGGTCACGGGCGGTGCCGGTTTCCACCAGGATGTTGCAGTCGCAGCGCAAGCCCTTCTCCACCAGGCGGTGGTGCACGGCGCCGACGGCCAGCGCAGCATGCGCCGGCAGCTTGCCGGGAGCGATGTTGCGGTCACTGAGGATCAGCAGCACCTTGCCGGCCTTGACCGCCGCTTCGGCCTGGTCGGCGAAGCCGCGCACGGCGGCTTTCAGGCCGACCGACTCGTCGTAGTTCAGCTCGATGACATGCCGTTCGAAGCCGGGACGATCCAGCTCCATGATCGTCCGCCACTTGGCCGGGGAGATCACCGGGTTGCTGAGGATCGCGCGGTTGGCGTGCTCCGGGGTTTCTTCGAAGACGTTGCGCTCGGCACCCAGGCAGGTTTCCAGCGACATGACGATGGCTTCGCGCAGCGGGTCGATCGGCGGGTTGGTGACCTGCGCAAACTGCTGACGGAAGTAGTCATACGGCGAACGCACGCGGCGCGACAGCACGGCCATCGGCGTGTCGTCGCCCATCGAGCCCACCGCCTCCTGGCCCTGCTCGGCCAGCGGACGCAGCACCTGGTCACGCTCCTCGAAGGTGACCTGGAACATCTTCATGTAGCTCTTGAGCTGCTCACTGCTGTACTGCGGGCCGCCGTGGTCGTTGTCGTCCAGGGTCGACTGGATGCGCAGGGCATTCTGACGCAGCCACTTCTTGTAGGGGTGGCGCGACTTCAGGCGGCTGTCGATGTCGTCGGTGTGCAGCACGTCGCCGGTGTGGGTATCCACGGCGAGGATCTGCCCCGGACCGACCCGGCCCTTGGCCAGCACGTCCTCGGGCTGGTAGTCCCAGACGCCGACTTCAGAGGCCAGGGTGATGTAGCCATTCTTGGTGGTGACCCAGCGCGCCGGACGCAGGCCGTTGCGGTCGAGCAGGCACACGGCGTGGCGGCCGTCGGTGAGCACGATGCCGGCCGGGCCGTCCCAGGGCTCCATGTGCATGGAGTTGTATTCGTAGAAGGCGCGGCGATCGACGTCCATGGTGTCGACGTTCTGCCAGGCCGGCGGCATCAGCATGCGCAGGCCACGGAACAGGTCCATGCCGCCGGTCACCAGCAGCTCCAGCATGTTGTCCATGCTAGAGGAGTCGGAACCGACGCGGTTGACCAGCGGGCCGAGCTCCTGCAGGTCGGGGATCAGCTCGTTGGCGAACTTCAGGCGACGTGCCTGCGCCCAGTTGCGGTTGCCCGGGATGGTGTTGATTTCGCCGTTGTGGGCCAGGAAGCGGAACGGCTGGGCCAGCGGCCACTTGGGCAGGGTGTTGGTCGAGAAGCGCTGGTGGAACACCGCGATGGCGGTCTGCAGACGCTCGTCGTTGAGGTCCGGATAGAAGCGGGTCAGATCGGCCGGCATCATCAGACCTTTGTAGATCAGGGTCTGCGCCGAGAAGCTGCACACGTAGTGGTCGGTGTCGGCGGCGTTGCTCACCGAGGAGCGGCGGCGGGCGCGGAACAGCTGCACGGCGAAGGCGGTATCCGACAGGCCCTCGCCACCGATGAACACCTGCTCGATCTGCGGCAGGCGTGCCAGGGCCAGTTCACCCAGCACGGAGGTATCCACCGGCACCTTGCGCCAGCCGATCAGTTTCAGGCCCGCCGCCTGGATCTCGCGGTCCATGTTGGCACGCGCCGCTTCGGCCTTCACCGGGTCGGCATTGAGAAACACCATGCCCACTGCGTACTGGCTCGGCAGCTCGACATTGAATTCTTCACGGGCCACGGCGCGCAGGAACAGGTCGGGCTTCTGGATGAGCAGGCCGCAACCGTCGCCGGTCTTGCCGTCGGCGTTGATGCCGCCCCGGTGGGTCATGCAGGTCAGCGCCTGGATGGCGGTCTTGAGCAGGTGATGACTGGCCTCGCCCTGCATGTGGGCAATCAGGCCGAAGCCGCAGTTGTCCTTGAACGCTTCGGGTTGGTACAGACCTGCTTTCATAGGGGAATCTCGCCTGACGGCCTTCGCTGGGAAGGCACATTGCTTTCAAAATCAATCAGTTAGCGCATCGCCCAGGCGCGCTTGACAGGGGCCGTGGCGACTGAAACGGGGGCCATCTTACACAGCGCCCAAATCCCGGACAACGCAAAAATGGCTGAAAACTGAAAGTTTATGTCGCAAAAGCGAACGATGCGGTTAATGCACCATGTTAGGGCAAGTGCACGAAAACCGCGCACGACGCGGCCTCCAGCCCTTTTTAGAGTCAGAAAGGCGAAGTTAATTGTCTGAAAAGCGACAAAGATCCGGAGAATGGACAAGGCGCTTCTTGTCCGCCGGGCTCTGTGGAAGAGCTTCGCGGCTTCAGCCGCGAGCTGCTGGGTGGGCGACGGCCCCGCCCAAGGTCCGACCGGCTCAGGGCCGGGCGATCTCCTGCTGGATGCCGGCGAAGCTGCGCGCCCAGGGCTTGCCGCCGCGCACCTTGGCGGGCAGCTTGTCGATAGCCGCCTTGGCGATGGACTGATCGGCGAAGCTGCCGGTGGTGACCACGAACAGCGCCTTGCCCTGCTGGACCTTGCGGTAGTAGCGGTAGTCGCTGCCCAGTTCCTTGACGAAGTCGCGGGCCGCCGACTCAGAGCTGACCGCCAGCACCTGCAAGGTGTAGTGCTGGGCGGACTGACTCAGATACCAGTCGGTGGAGGGGCCCTGGATCATCGCCTGGGTCGGCGGCAGCGGCAGGCTGGCGACCTGCGGAGTGGCCGGCCGGGATTGCGGGGCGACGGGGGCGGCGCTTACCGGCTCGGGCAGCGGCAGGGTAACGGTCGTCGCGGGCGGCTCGCTGGCCACCTGCACCACAGCCGGCGCGGGCGGCTGAACCGGAGTCGGAGTCGGCGCGACAGGCGCCGCCACCGGCTGGGCAGTCGCCGATTCGGCGGGCAATGGCAGGGCCAGCGCTGGGGCCGGGGCCGGGGCCGGCTGCGGCGCGGCAACGGGCGCGGCCGCCGGGCGCACAGGCGCACTCGGCAACGGCAGCGGCTGCGGCGCATTGGCGAATTCCACGCGCGGCACCTCGGGTGCCGCCGAGCGAGTCACGGCGTGGCGCTCGACCGGCGCGGCCGCGCGCGGCGCCAACGCGTCGTCCGCCGGTTCCTCGCCGCCGCCCAGCCAGAACCAGCCGGCTGCCACCGCCAGCAGGATGCCGAGCAGACCGAGCTGGTGCCTGCGTGGCAGGTTGAACTGGAAGCCCGTCGGACGCAGCAGGCCGCGTTCTTCCAGCATGGCCTCGACCATCAGGTCGCGGGCCACCTCGTTGATCGGCCCCGGCCAGCCGCCGGAGCGCTGGTGAATCTCGCTCACCTGTTCGTCGCTGAGCAGGTTGATGCCCTGGCCGGCGCCTTGCAGGCGCAGCGCCAGGTAGTCGCGGGTCTCCTCCTCGCTGTAGGGCTGCAGGGGGATGACATGGAAGCGCTCCTCCTGGTCATCGTCGCCCAGCGCCGTCAGTCGCTCGGCGGTCTGCGGCTCGCCGAACAGGAATACGTGGGCGCGGCCTTCCTCGGGCCCCTGGGCGAGCACCAGCAGTTCGGCCAGCGCCTCGCTGTTCAGCAGCTCGGCGTCGTCCACCAGCAGGAACACCGCCTGGCCGGTCTGCGCCAGTTGCTCGACATGCTGCTGGATGGTGGTCGAATCGGCGGCGGGCAGTCCGAGCACCTGGGAAATCTGCAACAGCAGGGCCTGGGCGCTGCCGCCGGCGCTGGCGTTGAGCACCACCGGCAGCACCGTCTGCTTGTTGCAGGTGGCGACCAGCGCCTGGCGCAGCAGGGTCTTGCCGCTGCCCAGCGGGCCGCTCACCAGCAGCAGCAGCTGGCTGTAGCGGGCCAGGTGCAGCAGTTGGGCGAGCAGCGGCTTGCGCTGCGCCGGAAAGAACTTGAAGTTGGGCACCCGCGCCGCGAAGGGGTCATGGCTGAACTGGTAGTGGCTGAGGAACACGTCCTCGGCGTGAAGGTTGCTCATGACTCAATCTCCTAGCGAATCGACGAGGGCGCGGTAATCGGTAGTCAGGGTAGCCTGCAACACTTCGCGGGGATAATCCGCGGTGACGACCGCCTCGCCCAGGCGCTGCAGCAGTACCAGGCGCAGCTGGCCATCGAGCACCTTCTTGTCCACCGCCATGTGCTCGAGGAAATGTTCGGGCGTCATCTCGCCTGGCGGCACCACCGGCAGACCGGCGCGGCGCAGCAGGCGAATGCCGCGGTCGCGCTCGGCCTCGGAAATCCAGCCCAGGCGTCGGGACATCTCCAGCGCCATCACGGTGCCGGCGCCGACGGCTTCGCCATGCAGCCACACGCCATACCCCATGTGGGTTTCGATGGCGTGGCCGAAGGTGTGCCCGAGGTTGAGGGTGGCGCGGATGCCGGATTCGCGCTCGTCGGCACCCACCACGCGGGCCTTCGCCGCGCAGGAACGCTCGATGGCGCTGCTCAGGGCGGCATCGTCGAGCTGGCGCAGCGCGTCCATGTGCGCTTCCAGCCAGCCGAGGAACGGCTCGTCGCAGATCAGCCCGTACTTGATGACCTCGGCCAGCCCGGCGGAGAACTCGCGGGCCGGCAGCGTGGCCAGGCTGGCGGTGTCGATCAGCACCGCCTGCGGCTGGTAGAAGGCGCCGATCATGTTCTTGCCCAGCGGGTGGTTGATGCCCGTTTTGCCGCCCACCGAGGAATCGACCTGGGACAATAGCGTGGTGGGCACCTGGATGAAGTTCACGCCGCGCTGGTAACAGGCGGCGGCGAAGCCGGCCATGTCACCGATCACCCCGCCGCCCAGGGCGATCACCGTGGTGCGCCGGTCGTGGCGGGCCTGCAGCAGGCCGTCGAAGATCAGCTGCAGGGTTTCCCAGTTCTTGTGGGCCTCGCCGTCGGGCAGCACGATGTGGGTCTGCTTGAAATCGGCGAGGGCCGTCGACAGGCGCTGGAGATACAGCGGCGCCACCGTCTCGTTGCTGACGATGGCCACCTGGCGGCCGACGATGTGGCGGGCCAGCAGCGTGCCGTCGTCGAGCAGGCCGCGGCCGATATAGATGGGATAACTGCGCGTTCCGAGATCGACGTGAAGAGTCTGCATGGGGCCCCCGATTTGATCAGGGGGCTAGGATACCCCAGTTAGACGCCGGCATTAACGCTCGGGAAGGCCCTTGAGGCGCGCCAGGATTTCCAGCACCACCAGGCGCGGGGGACGCTCGTCGGTCTCGATGATCAGATCGGCGATCTCGCGGTACAGCGGATCACGGATGGCCAGCAGGTCGCTCAGTACCTGCCCGGGGTTGGCGGTGCGCAGCAGCGGGCGATTGCGATCCCGGGCGGTGCGCGCCAGTTGCTGTTCCACGGAGGTGTGCAGGTAGATCACCCGGCCGCCGGCGCGCAAGGTCCGCCGGTTCTCGGGGCGCATCACCGCGCCGCCGCCGGTGGCGATCACCTGGTCCTGTGCTTCGCACAGTTCGGCCAGCATGGCCTGTTCGCGGTCGCGAAAGCCCTGCTCGCCCTCGACGTCGAAGATCCAGGGGATGTTCGCGCCGGCGCGCACCTCGATCTCCTTGTCGGAGTCCTTGAAGTCCAGACGCAGTTCCTTGGCAAGCAGACGCCCGATGGTGCTTTTGCCAGCGCCCATCGGGCCCACGATGATCAGATTTTGCACAACCCTAACGACTCACAGCTAACGCCTGGCTGTGCATGATACGCGGAGTCAGGAAGACCAGCAGCTCGGATTTCTTGTCCTGCACGATGTCGCGGCGGAACAGCCGGCCGAGGAAAGGCACGTCGCCGAGGAAGGGCACCTTCTCCACACCCTTGATCTGGGTATTGGAAAACACCCCGCCGATGACGATGGTCTCGCCGTCGGCCACCAGCACCTTGGCATTCACCTCGTTCTTGTTGATCGGCGGAATGCCGTTCATGGCGTTGGCGAAGTCCGGGGCGTCCTTGTTGACCTTCACTTCCATGATGATGCGGTTGTCCGGGGTGATCTGCGGGGTCACTTCCAGGGACAGCGCAGCTTCCTTGAACGAGGTGGAGGTGGCGCCGCTGGAGCTGGCTTCCTGGTAGGGAATCTCCGAACCCTTGAGGATCTTGGCGGTTTCCTTGTCGGCGGTGACCACCTTGGGCTGGGAGACGATCTCGCCGTTGCCGGTCTTCTCCATGGCGGTCAGCTCGAGGTCGAGGATCAGGTTGTCGGTCACGTAGCCGATGCCGAAGCCCGAGGTGCGGCCCAGCACGCCCAGGTCGACGAAGGGGAAGTTGCCGTTGCTGTCCGCGCCGCTCTTGCCGCCCTCGTCGCCACGGTCGTCGTTGCCGTAGAAGGCGCCACGGTCGTTGGCGAACGTCTGGGTGCCACCCCAGCGCACGCCGAGGCTCTTGTCGTAGTCGACGTTGGCTTCGACGATGCGCGCCTCGATCATCACCTGGCGCACCGGCACGTCCAGCAGGGTGACGATGCGCCGCAGCTCGTCGATGCGTTCCTGGGTCAGGGTGACCAGCAGGCTGTTGGTGCGGTCGTCGAAGATCACCGAGCCGCGCATGTCATCCTTGAGGGTGCCCTTGGCGGACTCATCTTCGTACAGCTTGGCGATCTCCGAGGCCTTGGCGTAGTTCAGCTGGATCACGTCCTTGCGCAGCGGCGCCAGCTCGGCCACCTGGCGCTGGGCTTCCAGTTCCTGGCGTTCGCGTTCGGCGATCTCGGCGGCCGGCGCCACCAGCAGCACGTTGCCGACCTGGCGCTTGTCCAGCCCCTTGGTCTTGAGCACCAGCTCCAGCGCCTGGTCCCAGGGCACGTTCTGCAGGCGCAGGGTGATGCTGCCCTGCACCGTGTCGCTGGCCACCAGGTTGAGGTTGGTGAAGTCGGCGATCAGCTGCAGCACCGAGCGCACTTCGATGTCCTGGAAGTTCAGCGAAAGCTTTTCACCGGTGTAGGCGAAGCGCTCGGCCTTGCGGCGCTCCAGTTCGCGATCGCTGAGCGGCTTGACGCTGAGGGTCAGGCGCCGGTCGGTCTGGAAGGCCATGAAGTCATACTGCCCGCTGGGCTCGATGCTGATCACCGCCTTGTCACCCTGCACGCTGCTGCTGACGAACTGCACCGGGGTGGCGAAATCCTTGACGTCCAGGCGCAGACGCAGCGACTCGGGCAACTGGGCCCGGGCGAACTCCAGGCGGATGCGCCCGCCCTGCTCCTGGATATCCGGCGCCATGCTCGGATCGCTCAGGTCGATGATGACGTTGCCCTCGCCCTGCTCGCCGCGCTGGAAATCCACGCCGCGAATCACCCGGCCGCCGGCCGTGGCGGCCTGCGGCGTCGGCACGCTGGCCACCAGCGGCGCCGGCGCGGCCGCCTGTTCGCCCAGCACCACATATAGATAGTTGCCGTCGACCCGGGTTCTGTAGGGCGTCAGCCGGTCGAGGTTGACGATCAGCCGGGTGCGGTCCTTGACCTCCATGATGTTCAGGCTGCGCGCGTTGCCCATGCCCAGCTCACGGTTCTTCGCGCCGATCCGGCTGGTCACGCCGGGCAGGTCGAGCGCGATGCGCGCCGGCTGGTCGATGGTGTAGCCGCGTGGCGTGGTCGCCGGCTGGTCGAAGCCGAGCTTGAGCTCGACCCGGTCACCCGGCAGGGTTGCCACATCCAGGCTTTGCAGGGTAGCCGCCAATGCGTGCGGGGCGAGCAGGGTCGCCAGCAGCGACAGGCCAAGGCGCGTGAAAATGCTGTTCATGCGTGCGTTCCGTTGTACAGACAGGCTGTTCTGGTTGTTGATCATTAGGAGCGCTCCTTGAGCGTCATGCTGCGCGGCCGCTCGAGCCAGCCGCCGTCGCCGTCGGGGACGATCTCCAGCACATCGACCTTGCCGGTCTCGATCGCCACCACCTTGCCGTGGTTGCGTCCCAGGTAGTCGCCGATGCGAATCCGGTGCACGCCGCCAGCGCCCCGCACCAGGGCGAACATGCCTTCGGCGTTGGACAGGCTGCCGACCATCTCGAACAGTTCGATGTTGAAGCCCTCGAGGAACTGCCGCACGCGCTGCTCGTCCGGCTTGATGTCCTTCGAGCCGCGCTGCTGACGCGCCAGGTCGATGGGCACCGGCGGCTGGAACGGGCTGCGCAGGCTGGCGGCGCTGTAGGTGAAGGCTTCATAGGGCTGGAAGCTGGGCATCGGTTCGATGCGTCCCTTCGGGCGGGCGCGCACCTCGTCCATGAAGCCCTGCAGATCCTGGAAATCGTGGCCGATACCGCAGCCCGCCAGACTGGCGAGCAATGCGGCGACCGGCACGGCGCGAAGGCGGCTCATGGCGTCACCCCCTTGTCGTTGTAGCGGTAGGTCTTGGCGGTGATGGCCATGCGCAGCTTGCTGGCGCCGCCATCCTTGACGGGTTTGATCTCGAAATCATGCAGCGTGACGATGCGCGGCAGGCTGGCCACGCCACTGACGAAGGTGGCCAGGTCATGATAGCCACCGACCACGCTGATCTTGATCGGCAGTTCGATGTAGAACTGCTGCACCACTTCGGGCTGCAGCTTGATTTCCTCGAATTCCAGGCCACTGCCCAGCCCCGTGCGGGTGATGTCCTCCAGCAGGCCGGGTACCTCGGTGTCGCTGGGCAACTGGCGCAGCATGGCGCCGAAGGATTCCTCCATCTGCACTAGCTGGGCCCGGTACGCCTCCAGGTTCGCCGCCTGGAAGGCCTTTTTGGTGAAGTCCTCCTTCAGGGAGACTTCCTCGCCGCGCTGATGATCCAACCGCCCCTGCAGCTCCTTGAGATGAAACTGGTAGCCGAGAAATAGCGTCACGGCGAACAGCAGCGCGGCGGCGATCACCTTGACCGGCGCCGGCCAGGAGCCGAGGTTGTTCAGATCGAGGTCGGCAAGGTCGACCTTGCGCAGCCCTTCCAGGGATTGGGCCAGACTCATTGCTTCACCTCTCGTTCCTCGCGCACCTCGGGCACCACCTGCTGCACCGTCAGCTGAAAGACGTTGGCCTGCTCGACCGCGCCGGCGGTTACCGCCTTGACCTCGGTGAGGTTCGGCGCGGCCAGCCAGTCGGAGCCGTCCAGGTTGCGCATCAGGCTGGACACCTTGCTGTTGGACTCGGCCGCGCCACGGATGGCGATATTCTTGCCGGCCATGTTCAGCTCGCTGAAATGCACGCCGTCCGGCAGGGTGCGCGCCAACTGGTCGAAGACCCGCACGATGATCGGACGGTTGCCCTGCAGGTCCTGGATGATCTTCATGCGTTCGAGCAGTTGCTGGCGGCGGGTGCGCAGCTCGCTGATTTCGTTGATGCGGGCGTCCAGCACGGCGATTTCCTTGCGCAGGTAATCGTTGCGCGCGCTCTGCTGTTCGATGGACAGACTCAGGTACTGGTCGCTGAGGAACACGAGCCCGGCGGCGGCGAGCAGCACACCGCCCAGGGTCGCCAGGAAACGCTGCCGGCGTTCTTCGCGCAGCTTCTCGCGCCACGGAAGCAGGTTGATGCGGGCCATCAGTCGAAACTCCTCATCGCCAGGCCGCAGGCGATCATCAGCGCCGGCGCGTCGGCGGCCAGCGCCGCGGCATTGATGCGGCTGTTGAGCGTCATGTCGGCGAACGGGTTGGCCACCCGCGTGCTCGTGCCGAGTTTTTCCTCGATCAGACGGGCAAGGCCGGGAATGGAGGCGGTGCCGCCGGCCAGCAGGATGCAGTCCACTTCATGCAGCTGGCCGGAGGCGAAGAAGAACTGCAGCGAGCGCGACACCTGCTGCACCACCGCCTCGCGGAACGGCTGCAGCACCTCGCGCTCGTAATCCTCGGGCAAGCCGCCCTGGCGCTTGGCCAGCCCGGCTTCCTCCAGCGATAGGCCGTAGCGGCGCTGGATTTCCTCGGTGAGCTGGCGGCCGCCGAACAGCTGTTCGCGGGTATATAAGGTGCGCCCGTTGCGCAGCACGCTCAGGGTGGTCATGGTGGCGCCGATGTCGACCACCGCGACGGCCAGGTCCTCGCGCCGCTTGTCCAGCTGGGGCGCCAGCAACTCGTAGGTGCGCTCCAGCGCATAGGCCTCGACATCCACCACCCGCGCCGTCAGCCCGGCCAGCGCCAGGGCCGCCTCGCGCGCCTCGACGTTTTCCTTGCGACAGGCCGCCAGCAGCACCTCGACCCGCTCGGGATTGCGCGGCGCCGGACCCTGCACTTCGAAGTCGATCGCCACTTCCTCGAGCGGATAGGGGATGTACTGGTCCGCCTCAAGCTTGAGCTGGGTTTCCAGCTCTTCGTCATTCAGACCGGCATCCATTTCCACCAGCTTGGTGATCACCGCCGAGCCGGCCACCGCGACCGCCGCCTGGCGCGCGCTGGCGCGCGACTTGCCGAGCACGCGAGCCAGCGCCAGGCCCACGCCTTCCACCTCGACGATGTTCTTTTCCACCACCGCGTTGGCCGGCAGCGGCTCGACCGCATAGGCCTCGACCCTGTAGCGGTTTCCCGAGCGACTCAATTCGAGCAGCTTGACCGAGGTCGAACTGATATCGACGCCGAGCACCGCATTGGCCTTTTTACTGAAGAGTCCTGGCACGCCCGTTTCCCCATCCGCATCCGTGACTTAGCAACACTGTGATGCCGCTCGACATCCAGCAGCCCTCTTGACAGGAGGCCAAATGGCTCGCCGGAAGGGAAAGCGCTTATAATGCGAGCCGCTTTTCCCGGCCCGTCGGCCTGACGCCCACCCTCAATTCTGGAAATCCGCCACCTTGATTCGCCTGCTGAAATTCGTCGTGTGGTCCGGCTTCGCCGTCGTTTGCGGTCTGGCGCTGAGCCTCAGCGGCGCCTTCCTCTACATCAATCCCACACTGCCTTCCGTCGAGGCGCTGCGCAGCATCCAGTTGCAGATTCCCCTGCGGATCTACAGCAGCGACGGAAAGCTCATCGCCGAGTACGGCGAAATGCGGCGAACCCCCGTGGATTTCGCAGCCATCCCCCGCGATTTCATCGAAGCCTTGCTGGCTGCGGAGGATGACAATTTCGCGAATCATTATGGCGTTGACGTCAGTGGGCTGATGCGCGCTGCCACGCAATTATTGAAATCGGGCCAGATCCAGTCCGGCGGCAGCACCATCACCATGCAGGTGGCGAAGAATTACTTCCTGACCAGCGAAAAGAGCTTCTCGCGCAAGATCACGGAAATCCTGTTGGCCCTGCAGATCGAACGCGACCTGAGCAAGGACGAGATCTTCGAGCTGTACGTGAACAAGATCTACCTGGGCAACCGCGCCTACGGCATCGAGGCCGCCGCACAGATCTATTACGGGAAATCCATCCAGGAGCTGAGCCTGGCCCAACTGGCGATGATCGCCGGCCTGCCCAAGGCGCCCTCGCGCTACAACCCGGTGGCCAACCCGGAGCGCAGCAAGGAGCGCCGCGACTGGATCCTCGGGCGCATGTATCGCCTCGGCAAGATCGACCAGCAGCGCTACCTGGACGCGCTGGCCGAGCCGGTCGAGGTACGCCTGCACATTCCGACTCCGGAACTGAACGCCCCCTACGTGGCGGAGATGGTCCGCTCGGAAATGGTCGGTCTGTACGGCAGCGAGGCCTACACGGAAGGCTTCAACGTCTACACCACCGTGCCCAGCGACCTGCAGAGCTTCGCCAACAGCGCCGTACACCTGGGCCTGCAGAGCTACGACCAGCGTCACGGTTACCGTGGCCCGGAAGCCCGCTATCGCGGCCAAACCCACGAAGCCTGGCAGCAGCAGCTGGCCGAGCAGCGCAGCCTCGGCGGCCTGCAGCCGGCCATCGTCAGCGAGCTGAAAGAAGACGGCATCCTGGTGCTGACCAGCCAGGGCGAGGAGCCGGTGAGCTGGGGAACCATGAAGTGGGCCCGCCCCTACCTGGACACCGACAACGTCGGCGACTGGCCGAAGCAGCCCGGCGACGTGGTGCAACCCGGCGACTTGATCCGCGTGCAGCGCCAGCCGGATGGCAGCCTGGCCTTCAGTCAGCTGCCCACCGCGCAAAGCGCGCTGGTTTCGCTGAATCCGCAGGACGGCGCCATCCTCGCCCTGGTCGGCGGTTTCTCCTTCGAGCAGAGCAACTACAACCGCGTGGTGCAGGCGCGCCGCCAGCCCGGCTCCAGCTTCAAGCCGTTCCTGTACAGCGCAGCGCTGGATCGCGGCTACACGCCGGCCACGCTGGTCAACGACGCACCAATCGTCTACCACGACTCCAGCATGGACGAGGCCTGGCGACCGAAGAACGACAACAATACCTTCCTCGGCCCGATCCGCCTGCGTGAGGCGCTGTACCGCTCGCGCAACCTGGTATCGATCCGCCTGCTGCAGAACATCGGCATCCAGTACGCGCTGAACTACATGGACCGCTTCGGCTTCCCGCGCGAAAACCTGCCCCGCGACCTGTCGCTGGCGCTGGGTACCGCCGCGCTTACGCCCCTGGAGATCACCGCCGGCTGGAGCGTGTTCGCCAACGGCGGCTACAAGGTCACTCCGTACCTGATCCAGCGCGTGGAGAATCGCGACAACAAGGTCATCTTCCAGGCCAACCCGGCGCGCGCACCCCGGCCCGGCGAAACCGTTGCCGCCAGCGCCAGGACCGAGAGCCTGCAGACGGTCAGCGACGTGGCACCGGCAGACGACACGCAGCCGCGCATCGCCGAGCAGATCGTCGATTCACGCACCACCTTCATCCTCGACAGCATGCTCAAGGACGTGATCACCAAGGGCACCGGCCGCCGCGCCCTGGCGCTGGAGCGCGACGACCTGGCCGGCAAGACCGGCACCACCAACGAATCCAAGGACGCCTGGTTCACCGGCTACAACGGCGACTACGTGACCACCGTCTGGGCCGGCTTCGACCAGCCGGAAAGCCTCGGCCGCTGGGAGTACGGCGGCACCGTGGCGCTGCCGATCTGGATGAACTACATGGGTCCGGCACTCAGCGGCAAGCCGTCCCGGACGCTGCCCGAGCCCGGCGGCCTGCTGAGCCTGCGCATCGATCCGGTCACCGGTCGCGCCGCGTCGGCCGCCACGCCGAACGCCTACTTCGAAGTCTTCAAGAGCGAGGATTCGCCGCCGCCTCTGGGCGAGCTGGACGCCGGCACGCCAGGCAGCCCGCTGCCAGCCGACGAGGTGGCGCCGATCGACCTGTTCTGATCTGCGAGACCGCAGATCCCGCCCACAAAAAACCCGCCTCTCGGCGGGTTTTCTGTTTCTGCTCAGCGCATCAGACGTTGAACACGTCGTCCACCGACTTGAGCGGGTAGTTCTTCGGGTAGGGCAGCGTGGCCACACCGCTCTCGATGGCGGCCTTGGCCACCGCGTCGGACACCAGGGTGATCAGGCGCGGATCCATCGGCTTCGGAATGATGTACTCGCGACCGAACTCCAGACCGCACAGGCCGTAGGCGTCGCAGACTTCCTTGGGCACCGGCAGCTTGGCCAGGTCACGCAGGGCCAGGGCGGCGGCGATCTTCATTTCCTCGTTGATGCGCTTGGCACGCACGTCCAGGGCGCCACGGAAGATGAAGGGGAAGCCCAGCACGTTGTTGACCTGGTTCGGGTAGTCCGAACGGCCGGTGGCCATGATCACGTCGTTGCGGGTGGCATGGGCCAGCTCCGGCTTGATTTCCGGATCCGGGTTGGAGCAGGCGAACACGATCGGGTTGGCCGCCATGCGCTTGAGGCCTTCGGCGCTCAGCAGATCCGGGCCGGACAGGCCGACGAACACGTCGGCGCCTTCCAGCGCGTCGTCCAGGGTGCGCTTGTCGGTCTCGTGGGCGAACATCGCCTTGTACTGGTTCAGGTCGTCGCGGCCGGCGTGGATCACGCCCTTGCGGTCGATCATGAAGATGTTCTCGACCTTGGCACCCATGCTGATCAGCAGCTTCATGCACGAGGTGGCGGCGGCGCCGGCACCCAGGCAGACGATCTTCGCTTCTTCCATCTTCTTGCCGGCGATTTCCAGCGCGTTGAGCATGCCGGCCGCGGTGACGATGGCGGTGCCGTGCTGGTCATCGTGGAATACCGGGATGTCGCACTGCTCGATCAGCGTGCGCTCGATCTCGAAGCACTCGGGTGCCTTGATGTCTTCGAGGTTGATGCCGCCGAAGGTGATGGAGATGCGCTTGACGGTGTCGATGAAGGCCTGCGGGCTTTCCGCGTCCACCTCGATGTCGAACACGTCGACGCCGGCGAAGCGCTTGAACAGCACGCCCTTGCCTTCCATGACCGGCTTGGAGGCCAGCGGGCCGAGATTGCCCAGGCCGAGGATCGCCGTGCCGTCGGAAATCACCGCGACCAGGTTGCCCTTGCCGGTGTAGCGATAGGCCAGCTCGGCATCGCGGGCGATTTCGCGTACCGGCTCGGCCACGCCGGGGCTGTAGGCCAGGGCCAGGTCGCGGGCGGTGGCAGTGGGCTTGGTCAGTTCGACGCTCAGCTTGCCGGGGCGCGGCAGGGCATGGTAGTCGAGAGCGGCTGTTTTCAGATCAGACATGGTGTAGGTATCCGCTTTTTTTGTGCAGGGCAGCGAGCATACGAAAGAAGAATACCCCCCCACAAGCGGGTGCCGTACGGTGCGTAAAAAGGTCGCGAATTTGCGCAATGCAATGCGACAGAGCGTCACATCCCCGCATCAGCGTCCCGGCGCAGCGAAACCGGATGCTCCAGCTCGAGCAGCCAGCGCGCCTGTCCGGGCGCCGGGCGCGTACGTTCCAGCACCCAGCCGCGCGCCTCCACCGTGAGGCCGGTCAGGCTTTCGGGCTCCAGGGCGCCGAAGCGCGCCTGATGCTGCGGCCTGATGCGCAGCGCCAGCCCGCCGTCCAGTTCTAGCCACAGACCGCCCCGGTTGCGCGCCACCCGGGCGACGCGGCCGCGCACCAGAGCAAAGCCGGGATGCGTCAGCTGTGCGGGGGCTATTGCCGGCGGCGTTCGCCAGACGCCCTTGCCGGCCAGTTGGGCGCGGCGCTCGGCCTGGTGGTGGCAATCCACCAGGCGCAGGTTGGGGGCCACCGCTACCTGCAGCGCCAGGCCCTCGTCCAGCAGCAAGGCGGCCAGATTGCGCCCGTGGCGGTCATACAGGTGCGCCAGCTCGCGCCCGTGCGCGTCGCGACGCTCGACGCCGGGCAGCAGGCGCAGACGCCCACCGTTCTCGCTCACCCGGTCGGCAACGAAGCGCCGCGCCGCCTGCGCATACGGCTCGCCCGGTCGCCCCTGCCCGCCCAGCTCCGGCGTGTTCACGCCGATCAGCCGCACGCGCCGCCCGCCTTCCAGACGCACGGTGTCGCCATCCACCACGCGCTCGACCCGCACCACCTCGCCCTCGCCGGGCAGCGCACACAGCGCCGCGGCAGAATCCATCAACAGCGCGGCAATAAAAAAGGCGCCCCAGCGGGGCGCCTTCTTGTGCAGCACGGAAATACCCATGGGGCTTCCCGAAATGTCGGGCCTTACTTGGCGCCGAACACGCCGAAGCGCTGCTTGAAGCGATCGATACGGCCGCCAGCGTCCAGCACCTTCTGCTTGCCGGTGTAGAACGGGTGGCACTCGTTGCACACGTCGATGCTCAGATCCTTGCCCAGGGTCGAGCGGGTCTTGATCACGTTGCCGCAGGAGCAGGTCGCGGCGACCTCGACGTAGTTCGGATGGATATCGGCTTTCATGGGTACGTCCTCGAGTGGGCGTGCCGCCATCCGGCCCTATGCCGAATACCGCACGCAAAACAGGCGGCGGATGATACCAGAGCGCCCCCTCGTTGCAAGAGCGCACGACACCCGCGCGCTCTTGTTAAGATCGCCGGCAATCTGCCAGGGATCGACCGTGACCAACCTCATTCTCCGCCTCGCCCTTCCCTCGCCGCTGCGCCGGTTGTTCGACTACCGCGCCCCGGCCGGCGTACCGGCGGCCGCGCTGCAGCCCGGCGTGCGTCTGCGGGTTCCCTTTGGCCGCCGTGAAGTGGTCGGCGTGCTGGTGGAAACCGCCGGGCACAGCGAAGTGCCCGAAGACAAGCTCAAGGCGGCCCTGCAGTTGCTGGACAGCCGGCCGCTGCTGCCGCCCGCGCTGTTCCAGCTGTGCCTGTGGACGGCGCAGTACTACCAGCACAGCCTGGGTGACACCCTGAGCTGGGCGCTACCGGTGCTGCTGCGCCAGGGCGAGCCGGCAGAAGTGCGCCAGGAACAGGTGTGGACTCCGGCCCCGGGCGCCAGCCTCGACGATCCGCGCCTGAGCCGCGCGCCACGCCAGCGCGACGCCCTGCGCACCCTGGCCCAGCATCCGCAGGGCGTGCCGCACAGCCTGCTCGGCAAGCTGGAGCTCAACCGCGACAGCCTGGAGCTGCTGCGCGCCAAGGGCCTGGTGCAGGTCAGCGTGCGCGCGCGCACCGTCAAGCCACACCACGGCGGCTGGCTGGCCCAGGCGGAGCTGCCGCTGAACGCCGAGCAGAGCGCCGCTACCGAAGCGGTGCGCGCCAGCTTCGGCGGCTTCCGGCCCTTCCTGCTGGCCGGGGTGACCGGCAGCGGCAAGACCGAGGTCTACCTGCAGCTGATCCGCCAGACCCTGGAGGCCGGCAAGCAGGCGCTGGTGCTGATTCCGGAAATCAACCTGGGGCCGCAGACCCTGGACCGCTTTGCCCGCCGTTTCAACGCGCGCATCGCCCTGCTGCATTCCGGACTCAACGACCGCGAGCGCCTCGACGCCTGGCTGGCGGCACGCGACGGCGACGCGGAGATCGTCATCGGCACCCGCTCCGCGCTGTTCACACCGCTGAAGAACCCGGGACTGATCATCGTCGACGAGGAACATGACGCCTCCTACAAGCAGCAGGAGGGCCTGCGCTATCACGCCCGCGACCTGGCCCTGATGCGCGCCCGCCAGGAGAACCTGCCGATCCTGCTCGGCTCGGCCACGCCATCGCTGGAAAGCCTGCACAATGCCGCAACCGGCCGTTACGCGCTGCTCAAGCTGACCCAGCGCGCCGGCGGCGCCCAGGCGCCGCGCTTCCTGCGCCTGGACGTGAAGAGCCTGCCGCTGGACAGCGGCATTTCCGGCCCGTTGCAGCAGGCCATGCGCCAGACACTGGAAGCGGGCCAGCAGGTACTGGTGTTCCTCAACCGCCGCGGCTTTGCGCCGACGCTGTTCTGCCAGGACTGCGGCTGGCTCAGCCAGTGCCCGCGCTGCGACGCGCGCATGACCGTGCATCAGCGCCACCACGAGCTGCGCTGCCACCATTGCGGCCATGCCGAACGCACACCGCACAACTGCCCCAAGTGCAACCATGTGGACCTGCGCCCGCTGGGCACCGGCACCGAACGCGCCGAGGAGCGCCTGAACACCCTGTTCCCCGACTATCCGGTGCTGCGCATCGACCGCGACAGCACGGCCCGCAAGGGCGCCATGGAGCAGCTGTTCACCACCATCAACAAGGGCGAGCCCTGTCTGCTGGTCGGTACCCAGATGCTCGCCAAGGGGCATCACTTCCCGCGCGTCACCCTGGTGGCGATCCTCGACGCCGACGGCGGGCTGTTCTCCGCCGACTTCCGCGCCCCCGAACGCATGGCCCAGCTGATCGTGCAGGTCGCCGGTCGCGCCGGACGGGCCGAACAGCCGGGGCGCGTGATCATCCAGAGCCAGCTGGCCGACCATCCTTTATTGGTACAGCTCACCGAACAGGGCTACTTCGCCTTCGCCGAGCAGGCGCTGGCCGAACGCCGCGCCGCCGGCCTGCCGCCATTCAGCCACCTGGCGCTACTGCGCGCCGAGGCGCACCGCCCCGGCCAGGCCGAGGGCTTCCTCGATCTGGCCTGCGTGGAGGCCGAAACGCTGCTGGAGGAACTGCAGGTCGCCGGCGGCATCGAACTGCTCGGCCCGGTGCCGGCGCCGATGGAACGCCGCGCCGGCCGTTACCGCGCCCAGCTGCTGTTGCAGGGCAACACCCGCGCGCCGCTGCACAAGCTGCTGCACGCCTGGCTGCCGCGCCTGGAGCAACTGCCGGACAGCCGCGCGGTGCGCTGGTCGCTGGACGTCGATCCGATCGACCTGTTTTAGCGTTCCGGCTCGCCGGCCTGATGCTTACAGAGCTCTTGTAGGAGGGGCTTCAGCCGCGATGCTTTGGCGTTGCCTGCCGGCGGTCGCGGCTGAAGCCCCTCCCACAAGACTGTTGCGAGCCGCCGGTGGCCTGACCCTTGCCGCTGCTTCTATAATGCGCGGTTTTCGAGCAGCCCCGCCGACCGAGTCCTCCGATGAAAGACAGCATTCGCCACCTGATCCAGCAAGCCCTTGACCGCCTCACTGCCGATGGCGTGCTGCCCGCGGGCCTGACCCCGGCTATCCAGGTGGAGAACACCAAGGACAAGAGCCACGGCGACTTCGCCAGCAACATCGCCATGATGCTGGCCAAACCCGCCGGCATGAAGCCGCGCGACCTGGCCGAGAAGCTGATCGCCGCCCTGCCGGCCGACGCCGCCATCAGCAAGGTGGACATTGCCGGCCCCGGCTTCCTGAACTTCTTCCAGAACACCGATGCCCTGGCCCAGCGCCTGGAAGCCGCGCTGGCCGATGAGCACCTCGGCGTGCGCAAGGCCGGCGCGCAACAGCGCGTCGTGGTCGACCTGTCCTCGCCGAACCTGGCCAAGGAAATGCACGTGGGCCACTTGCGCTCCACCATCATCGGCGACGCCGTGGGCCGCGTGCTGGAGTTCCTCGGCGACGAGGTGATCCGCCAGAACCACGTTGGCGACTGGGGCACCCAGTTCGGCATGTTGCTGGCCTACCTGGAAGAGAACCCAAGCTCCGCCGAAACCGAGCTGTCCGACCTGGAGCAGTTCTACCGCGCCGCCAAGAAGCGCTTCGACGAATCCGAGGCCTTTGCCACTCGCGCCCGCGAGCTGGTGGTCAAGCTGCAGGCCGGCGATGCCGACTGCCTGCGCCTGTGGGCCCGTTTCAACGAGATTTCCCTGTCGCACTGCCAGAAGGTCTACGACCGCCTCAACGTGCGCCTGAGTCCGGCCGACGTGAAGGGCGAAAGCGCCTACAACGCCGAGCTGCCCGGCATCATCGACGCGCTGCGCGCCAAGGGCCTGCTCACCGAAGACCAGGGCGCCCAGTGCGTGTTCCTCGACGAGTTCAAGAACGCCGAAGGCAACCCGCTGCCGGTGATCGTGCAGAAGGCCGGCGGCGGCTACCTGTACGCCACCACCGACCTGGCCGCCATGCGCTACCGCAGCCAGCAGCTGAAGGCCGACCGCGCGCTGTACTTCGTCGACCAGCGTCAGGCCCTGCACTTCCAGATGGCCTTCGAGGTGGCGCGCCGCGCCGGCTTCGTGCACGCCGGCATGGAGCTGGAGCACATGGGCTTCGGCACCATGAACGGCGCCGATGGCCGGCCGTTCAAGACCCGCGACGGCGGCACCGTGAAGCTCATCGACCTGCTCGACGAAGCCGAGCAGCGCGCCTACGCCCTGGTGAAAGGCAAGAACCCCGAGCTGGACGAAGCCGAGCTGCGCACCATCGCCCGCGCGGTGGGCATCGGCGCGGTGAAGTACGCCGACCTGTCCAAGCACCGCACCAGCGACTACAGCTTCAATTTCGAGCTGATGCTGAGCTTCGAGGGCAACACCGCGCCCTACCTGCTGTACGCCTACACCCGCGTGGCCAGCGTGTTCCGCAAGCTGGGCAAGGGCCTCGACCAGGTCGGCGGCCAGATCGCCATCCAGGCCGAACAGGAGCAGGCGCTGGCCGCCAAGCTGGCGCAGTTTGGTGAAGTGCTCAACAGTGTCGGCGAAAAGGGCGTGCCACACCTGCTGTGCACCTATCTGTACGACCTCGCCGGGCTATTCTCCGCCTTCTACGAGCACTGCCCGATCCTCGCCGCCGGGGATGAAGCCACCCAGCAAAGCCGCCTGCGCCTGGCCGCCCTGACCGGCCGCACCCTCAAGCAGGGCCTGGAGTTGCTCGGACTGGAACCCCTGGAGCGCATGTAAATGGCTGCCGCCGCACGCAAGAAACCCACCCCCAGGCGCGGCGCCAGCCGCCCGCAGGCACCGGCCAGCAAGAAGCAGCTGCCGGCCTGGGCCTGGCTGGCGTGCGGCCTGCTGATCGGCGGCTTCGTGGTGTTTCTCGCCACCCTGGAACCGGGCGGCGACGCGGTGAAGCGGCCGAAGGAATCCGCGCCGAAGGCCAAGCCCGCCGAGCCGGCGACGCCCAAGCCGAAGTACGACTTCTATACCCTGCTGCCGGAGTCGGAGGTCATCGTGCCGCCGGAACCGGTCAGGCCGCCACCCGCCAGGCCGGCGCCCAAGCCGGTGAGCCCGCAGGAAGCGGCGCGCATCGATACCCGGCGCGCCGAGATGGCCCTGCAGGGCAAGGTGCCGCCGCCAGCGCCGCCGGTGATCGCCAGCGCCGCGCCCGCCGGCAACAGCCAGTTCTTCCTGCAGGCCGGCTCCTTCCCCACCCAGGCCCAGGCCGAAAGCGTGCGCGCGCAGGTCACCCTGCTCGGCCAGATCGCCCGCCTGGAATCCGGCACGGTCGGCGACCGCACCTGGCACCGCGTGCTGGTCGGCCCGTTCAGCACCCGCGAACAGATGGGCCAGGCCCAGCAGATACTGACCAGGAACGGTTTCAGCAACCTGCTGCCGCAGCAGCGCAAGCTGAACTGAGGCAGACAGGCCCCACAGGTTCGGTATTCGGCTTTGTAGGAGCGGCTTCAGCCGCGATGCTGTTCTCGCAGAAGCATCGCGGCTGAAGCCGCTCCTACCCATCAAGCCCCAGCCCCACCTTCGACGTTCGTCGCCCTTCGCTTGAAGCCTCCACCCGGCACCCCCATATCGGTTCGCATTCGGGCCGTCGGCCCCGCTGCGTGGAGATTGTTCCCTTGACCACCATCGTTTCAGTGCGCCGCAACGGCAAAGTCGTCATGGGTGGCGACGGCCAGGTTTCCCTGGGCAACACCGTGATGAAAGGCAACGCCAAGAAGGTCCGCCACCTCTACCACGGCCAGGTGCTGGCCGGTTTCGCCGGTGCCACCGCCGATGCCTTCACGCTGTTCGAGCGCTTCGAAGGCCAGCTGGAAAAACACCAGGGCCATCTGGTGCGCGCCGCCGTGGAGCTGGCCAAGGACTGGCGCACCGACCGTTCCCTGAGCCGCCTGGAAGCCATGCTGGCGGTGGCCAACAAGGACGCCTCGCTGATCATCACCGGCAACGGCGACGTGGTCGAACCCGAGCACGGCCTGATCGCCATGGGTTCCGGCGGCGGCTTCGCCCAGGCGGCCGCCATGGCCCTGCTGCAGAAGGGCGACCCGGCCCTGTCCGCCCGCGAAATCGCGGAAACCGCGCTGAACATCGCCGGCAGCATCTGTGTCTTCACCAATCAGAACCTGACCCTCGAAGAGCTGGATTCCGCGGTCTGATCCGATCGCGTCCACTCCGGAGTAACCGCATGTCCATGACCCCCCGCGAGATCGTCCACGAACTCAATCGCCACATCATCGGCCAGGACGAGGCCAAGCGCGCCGTCGCCATCGCCCTGCGCAACCGCTGGCGGCGCATGCAGCTGCCGACCGAGCTGCGCCAGGAAGTCACCCCCAAGAACATCCTGATGATCGGCCCGACCGGCGTCGGCAAGACCGAGATCGCCCGTCGCCTGGCCCGTCTGGCCAACGCCCCGTTCATCAAGGTCGAGGCCACCAAGTTCACCGAGGTCGGCTATGTCGGTCGCGACGTGGAATCCATCGTGCGTGACCTGGCCGACGCCGCGCTGAAGATGTTCCGCGAACAGGAGGTGGCGAAGATGCGCCACCGCGCCGAGGACGCCGCCGAGGAGCGCATCCTCGACGCCCTGCTGCCGCCGGCACGCAACTTTGGCGAAGAAGCCGGCCAGGCACAGGACACCAATACCCGCCAGCTGTTCCGCAAGCGCCTGCGCGAAGGCCAGCTGGACGACAAGGAAATCGACATCGAGGTGGCTGATAGCCCCGCCGGCATCGAGATCATGACTCCGCCGGGCATGGAGGAGATGACCAGCCAGCTGCAGAACCTGTTCTCCGGCATGGCCAAGGGCAAGACCAAGACCCGCAAGCTGAAGATCGCCGAAGCCTTCAAGCTGATCCGCGACGAGGAAGCCGCGCGCCTGGTCAACGAGGAGGAACTCAAGTCCCGCGCCCTGGAGGCCGTCGAGCAGAACGGCATCGTGTTCATCGACGAGATCGACAAGGTGGCCAAGCGCGGCAATGTCGGCGGCGCCGACGTGTCCCGCGAGGGTGTACAGCGCGATCTGCTGCCGCTGATCGAGGGCTGTACGGTCAACACCAAGCTGGGCATGGTCAAGACCGACCACATCCTGTTCATCGCCTCGGGCGCCTTCCACCTGTCCAAGCCCAGCGACCTGGTCCCGGAACTGCAGGGGCGCCTGCCGATCCGCGTCGAACTCAAGGCCCTCTCGCCGCAGGATTTCGAACGCATCCTCAGCGAACCGCATGCCTCGCTCACCGAGCAGTACTGCGCGCTGCTGAAGACCGAGGGGCTGGACATCGAGTTCGCCGCCGACGGCATCAAGCGCATCGCCGAGATCGCCTGGCAGGTCAACGAGAAGACCGAGAACATCGGTGCGCGCCGCCTGCACACCCTGCTGGAGCGCCTGCTGGAGGAGGTATCGTTCAGCGCCGGCGATCTGGCCGCAGCTCACGAAGACCAGCCGATCCGCATCGACGCCGCGTACGTCAATCAGCACCTGGGCGAACTGGCCAAGGACGAGGACCTGTCGCGGTATATCCTTTGACGGCAGCTGGAAAACCGTAGGGTAGAAAACCCGCGCAGCGGTTTTCCATCGCCTTCGCACCCCGCCCCAAGCGGTGGACAATCGCTGCGCGCGTTGTCCACCCTACGGCTTCCGGTCTCAGCGAGTCTCCCCATGCACATCCCCACCGCCATCAAGCTGCACAAGGCCTCGAAAACCCTGGAGCTGCACTACGGCGAGCAGCGCTACCAGTTGAGCGCCGATTTCCTGCGCGTGCACTCGCCCTCTGCCGAGGTGCAGGGGCATGGCAATCCGGTGCTGCAGTACGGCAAGCAGCACGTGGCCCTCACCGGCCTGGAGCCGGCCGGCAACTATGCCCTCAAGCTGGTGTTCGACGACGGCCATGACAGCGGTCTGTACAGCTGGGACTACCTGCACCAGCTGGCCACCCATCAGGACGAACTCTGGCAGGACTATCTGCAGCGACTGAATGCCGCAGGCCGCTCCCGCGATCCCGACGAGTCGGCCGTGCGCCTGATGCTCTGACCTCGCCCCAGCGCCCCTTTCCAGGGCTTTGCGCCGGCCAATGCCCCAGGCCGGCGCGCCCCCGTGCGGCCGCTGCGCCGTTTTGTTTGCCACACCACCATTCGGCGCAAAAAAACCGTCTGGAACTGGCAAGTGCGTGAATGTCGCCTATACACCTGTTGCGGTCTGGCCCGGCCCTCTGCGCCTGGGCCGTCCTCCGCTCACGCCGCATGCCCCATTCGGGGTCGCGTGGCATTCTCGCATCAGGAGATGGAGCTTCATTTCAATGAGCACGGACATGCAACAACCCCTGGAACTGCACGGCTGCAAGCCTCATCCGATTGCCGGCCTGCGGGGAAAGGATCTGCTCAATTCCTCCCGCCAGGTTCTCACCCAGACCCTTCGCCAGCCGGTGCACAGCGCCCGGCACCTGCTGCGCTTCGGCAGCACCCTCAAGGATGTCCTGCTGGACAAGGCCAACCTGCGCCCCGAGCCCAACGATCGCCGCTTCAGCGACCCGGCCTGGACGCTCAACCCCGTCTACCGTCGCTACCAGCAGGCCTACCTGGCCTGGCGCAACGAGTTGCACGACTGGCTGGAAACCAGCAGCCTGCCCGCCGATGACATCCGCCGCGGCCATTTCATCCTCAACCTGTTCACCGAAGCCATGGCGCCCACCAACAGCCTGGCCAATCCGGCGGCACTCAAGCGCCTGTTCGAAACCGGCGGAGCCAGTCTGCTCAGCGGCCTGTCGCAACTGTCGCGGGACCTGGTCAGCAATGGCGGCCTGCCTTCCCAGGTGAACAAGGCGGCCTTCGAAGTCGGCCGCAACCTGGCCACCACCCCCGGCTCGGTGGTGTTTCGCAACGAACTGCTGGAGCTCATCCAGTACCAGCCGACCACCGAACAGGTGCACACCCGCCCGGTACTGGTGGTGCCGCCGCAGATCAACAAGTTCTATATCTTCGACCTGAGCCCCGACAAGAGCCTGGCGCGCTTCTGCCTGGACAGCGGCCTGCAGACCTTCATCGTCAGCTGGCGCAATCCGACCCGTCAGCACAGCCACTGGGACCTGAACCGCTATATCGAGGCGCTCAAGGAAGCCGTGGACGCCACGCTGGCGATCACCGGCAGCCCGGACCTGAGCATGCTCGGCGCCTGCTCCGGCGGCCTCACCGCCGCCATGCTGGTCGGCCACTACGCCGCGCTGCAGGACAGCCGGGTCAAGGCGCTGACCCTGATGGTCAGCGTGCTGGATACCGATCTGGACAGCCAGTACGCGCTGTTCGTCGACGACAAGACCCTGGACGCCGCCAAGCGCCGCTCCAGCGAAGCCGGCGTGCTGGAAGGCCGCGACCTGGCCCGGGTGTTCGCCTGGATGCGCCCCAACGACCTGATCTGGAACTACTGGGTGAACAACTACCTGCTTGGCAACCTGCCGCCGGAGTTCGACATTCTCTACTGGAACAACGACACCACCCGTCTGCCGGCCGCGCTGCACCACGACCTGATCGAGATGTTCCGCCAGAACCCGCTGCGTACCCCGGGCGCGCTGGAAGTCTGCGGCACGCCGATCGATCTGAAGGCCATCGACGCCGAGGTGTTCTGCATCGCCGGCACCACCGACCACATCACGCCCTGGCAGGCCAGCTACCGCTCCGCGCGGATGTTCGGCGAACACTGCGAGTTCGTGCTGTCCAACAGCGGGCATGTGCAGAGCATCCTCAACCCGCCGGGCAACCCCAAGGCGCGCTTCCTGCACGGCGCCGCCCTGGAGGACGACCCGGACACCTGGAAGAACGGCGCCACGGAGCAGCGCGACAGCTGGTGGCTGTATTGGCGCGACTGGCTACAGGCCCGCTCCGGCGAGCTGAAGAAAGCTCCCCGTCGCACCGGCAACCGCGCCTTCCCGGCGGCCGAGCCGGCGCCGGGCACCTACGTGCACGAGCGCTGATGCGCCACGTGCGAAGCGCTGGGTGAACGAGGCCATAACCGACCCCGGACAGGATGCCACCGCCCGCCACGCGGGTGGCGGCATTCGGCCGCAGCACGCTCACCGACCGGAGGATTGGCGCATGTCGCAGTCATTCGTTTTCCGCACCCTCATCCTCGATACACAGACGCTGCGCACCGCCGTGCGCCCAGGCTCGTCGCACCTGCCACCGCTGCTGATCTGCAACGGTATCGGCGCCAACCTGGAGCTGGTGTTGCCCTTCGTCAACGCGCTGCCCGCCGACCTGGAGGTCATCGCCTTCGACGTGCCCGGCGTGGGCGGCTCGTCCACGCCGCTGCTGCCCTATCGCTTCGGCGGCCTGGCCCGCCTGATGGCCCGCATGCTCGATTACCTGAACTACGGCCAGGTGAATGTCATCGGCGTCTCCTGGGGCGGCGCGCTGGCCCAGCAGTTCGCCTACGACTTCCCCGAGCGCTGCAAGAAACTGGTGCTGGCCGCCACGTCGGCCGGCGCTTTCATGGTGCCCGGCAAGCCCAGGGTGCTGATGCGCATGGCCAGCCCGCGGCGCTACCTGCAGCCGTCCTACGGCGCGAAGATCGCGCCGCACATCTATGGCGGCGCCTTTCGCCGCGACCCGGAGCTGGCGCTCGAACATGCCAGCAAGATCCGCTCCGGCGGCAAGCTGGGCTACTACTGGCAGCTGTTCGCCGGCCTGGGCTGGACCAGCCTGCCCTGGCTGCACCGCATCCGCCAGCCGACCCTGATCCTGGCCGGCGACGACGACCCGATCATCCCGCTGGTGAACATGCGCCTGCTGGCCTGGCGCATTCCCCACGCCGAGCTGCATGTCATCGATGATGGTCACCTGTTCCTGGTGACCCGTGCGCAGGCGGTGGCGCCGATCATCATGGCCTTTCTCGAAGAAGAGCCGAAACGCGCGGTCATGCGCCCGCCCGGCGGGCTGGCGCGCGCCGGCTGACCCATTACAAGGAGTGTTGCCCCATGCATGAGCACAGGCCGGCTGGCGCCGGCTCCCCCCCGACGCGCTTCACTGCCCGCCAGGCCATCATCGGCCTGCGCGGGCGCGATCTGCGCTCCAGCCTCGGCCTGCTGCTCGGCCAGGGCCTGCGCCAGCCGCTGCACAGCCTGCGCAGCGGCCTGGAACTGACCGGCAAGCTGGCCCGCGTGCTGCGCGGCGATATCCTGCACCCGGTCGGCGAAGACCCGCGTTTCGCCGACCCGACCTGGCGCCTGAATCCCCTGTACCGCCGCGCCCTGCAGGCCTACCTGGCCTGCCAGGACCAGTGGCTGAGCTGGGTCGAGCAGAGCAACCTGTCCAGCGACGACCGGGACCGCGTGCTGTTCCTGGTCGCGCAGTTGAGCCAGGCGCTTTCGCCCTCCAACAGCCCGCTCAATCCGGCGGCGCTCAAGGAGTGCTTCGACACTGGCGGCGGCAGCCTGCTGAACGGCCTGCGCCAGCTGCTGCGCGACCTGCCGAACGGCATGCCCAACCAGGTGCCGGACGGGGTATTCCGGCTCGGCGTCAACCTGGCCACCAGCGCCGGCACGGTGGTGCTGCGCAACGAGGTGCTGGAGCTGATCCAGTACCGGCCGATGACCGAACAGCAGCACGCCGTGCCGCTGCTGATCGTGCCGCCGCAGCTCAACAAGTACTACATCTTCGACCTCAACGCGAAGAAGAGCTTCGTGCAGTACTGCCTGAAGCAGCAGATCCAGGTGTTCATGGTCAGCTGGCGCAACCCCGACCGCGCCCAGCGCGAATGGGGGCTGTCCAGCTATGTGCAGGCCCTGGAGGAGGCGCTGGACGCCTGCCGCGCGATCTGCGCCAGCGAGCAGGTCAACCTGCTCGGCGCCTGCGCCGGTGGCCTGACCATCGCCGCCCTGCAGGGCTACCTGCAGGCGATCGGGCGCCTCGACCAGGTGGCCAGCGCCACCTACCTGGTCAGCCTGCTGGACAGCCAGCTCGACTCCACGCCGCTGCTGTTCGTCGACGAGGAAGGCCTGGAAGCCGCCAAGCGCCACTCCTACCAGCAGGGCGTGCTGGACGGCCGCGAGATGGCGCGGGTGTTCGCCTGGATGCGCCCCAACGAGCTGATCTGGCCGTTCTGGGTGAACAACTACCTGCTCGGCCGGCAGCCGCCGCCCAACGACATCCTCTATTGGAACAACGACAACACGCGCCTGCCCGCCGCCCTGCATGGCGATCTGCTGGACTTCTTCAAGTTCAATCCGCTGGCACGCCCCGGCGGGCTGGAGGTCTGCGGCCACCCCGTGGATCTGGCGCAAGTCGCGGTGGACAGCTTCAGCGTGGCCGGGCGCAACGACCACATCACACCCTGGCAGGCGGCCTACCGCTCGGCGCGCCTGCTCGGCGGCCGGCACCGCTTCCTGCTGGTGAACAGCGGGCACGTGCAGAGCATCGTGAATCCGCCGGGACACCCGAAGGCCAGCTATCAGGAAACCGATCTGCTGGATGCCGATCCGCAGACCTGGCAGACCGTCAGCCAGACGCACCGGGGCAGCTGGTGGCCGCGCTGGATCGAATGGTTACAGGCGCACGCCGGCCCACTGCACCCGGCGCGCAAGGCGGACGGCAACACCGACTATCCGCCCCTGGAGCCCGCGCCGGGGCGCTACGTGCATCAGCGTCTGGAGGCCAGGCGATGAAGACCCGGGATCGCATCCTGGAATGCGCGCTGCAGTGCTTCAACGCGCGGGGCGAGGCGAATGTCTCGGTGCTGGAGATCGCCACCGAACTGGGCATCAGCCCGGGCAATCTCTACTACCACTTCCGCGGCAAGGAACCCCTGGTGCTGGCGCTGTTCGAGCGTTTTCGCCAGGAGCTGGCGCCACTGCTGCAGCCGCCACCCAGCGACACCCGCCTGGACATCGAGGACTACTGGTTGTTCCTGCAACTGCTGGTGGAGCGGCTGGAGGCCTACCGTTTCCTGTTCCAGGACCTGGCCAATCTGGCCGACCGCCAGCCCGCCCTGGCGCGCGGCATCCGCACCTGGCTGGGGCAACTCCGCCACTGCCTGGCCAGCCTGCTCGGCCAGCTGCAGGGCCAGGCGCGTCTGCACGGCGAACCCTCGGTGATCAGCGAGCTGGTCGAACAAATCACCCTGACCCTGCTGTTCGCCCTGGATTACCAGCGCATCCTGGGGCGTCGAACCGATATCGAACAGGTGGTCTATCGGCTGATGATGCTGATCTCCCCACACCTGTCGGATGAATCGCGCCAGGACACGGCCAGCCTGGCACAGCGCTATCGGGGGTAGGGAGGAGCGGAACAGGCAGGTTGGCCATCTCGCGCCTGTAGCAGCGCGTCGGCTCCGTCGGCCGGCGTAAAGCCGGCCCCACAGGGGCTCGCAGTGACGCGGCCAACCCCTGAAACAAAACGCCCCGCACGGGCGGGGCGTTTCAGGGCCTCATTGCGAGGCGGCTTCCGGGGTTTCGTCCTGCGGCTGGCTTTCCGCCGCCTTGGGCTTGCGCGTACGCGGCTTGCTCTCGGCGCTGCGCGCGGGCTTGCTGGTGCGCGCCACCTTGGGCTTGGCCGGGGTCTCGTCAACCGGCTCGTCGGAAACCAGCCGCAGCGTGCTCAGCCGATCCAGTTGCCGGTTCAGCGACTCGATCTTGTCGTCCAGGGCCAGGATGTCGTTGCGGCTCGGCACGCCCAGGCGGGTGATCGCGCTGTTCAGGCGCTTGTCGAACGCCTCCTCCAGCGCGTTCCACTTGCCCAGCGCCTTGTCCTTGGCCTCGGCGACCCGGCTGCGCGCGCCGCTCTTCACCGACTCGATCTCGTCGCGCACCATCTGCTCGGTTCTTTCGCCTTCGCGCACCAGGGCATCGAACAGCTTGCTGCCGTCCTCGCCGATCTTCGCGTAGGCGCCCAGACCGGCCAGCCAGATCTGCCGCGAATAC
This sequence comes from Pseudomonas sp., assembly GCF_035497915.1. Classification (GTDB taxonomy): domain Bacteria; phylum Pseudomonadota; class Gammaproteobacteria; order Pseudomonadales; family Pseudomonadaceae; genus Serpens. The sequence continues at coordinate 16,358 of NZ_DATJCS010000014.1, read as the reverse complement.
TTCTCGACATCCTCGCTCCAGCCGCTCTGCTTGCGCTTGTCAGCCATGATGGCCTCCTTGTTACGGCTTGGCCGTACGCACCAGCATTTCATTCAGACCGTCGAGCTTGTCCGACAGCGCCTCGATTTCGGCACGGCTGGGTACGCCAGCGCGCTTGAGCACGCGACCCACGCGTACGCCGACCCGGTCCTCGACCTTTTCCAGCCGCGAGTCGACCCGGCGGCGGACCGACTTGAACCTGTCGTTGGCCTGCTCGAGCTTCTCGCTGACCAGCTGCTTGCCCTGGGTTTCGGCTTCTTCGCCGCTGCGGACCAGCTCACGGAAGTAGTTCAGGCCCTGGCGACCCAGGCTGGCGTAGACGCCGATGCCGGCCAGCCACAGCTGGCGGGCGGAGTAACGCACACCGTCGAGCACCGGACGGGCGCCTTCCTCGTTGACCTTCTTCAATGCTGCCTTGACCATGTTGCACCTCTCACTGGTGGGAAAGAACGCCCGTTTCACTGGGCTCGAGGTGCACGCTAGTCGGCGGGATTAGAAATCTCATACTAGAAGCGAAAAAACGGGCAGCAGTCGGCCATCCGTTCCAGTGGCGGCGCGAGATTCAGGCCAGCTCGCGGTCCAGGGCCGACTCGATCTCGCTCTGCAGCGGCCCGCGCATGGCCGACAGCAGCAGCCCGAGGCTCAGCTCGATGCGGACCGCGCGCTCGTCGATGGCGATATGGCCCTTCACCCCGCTGCGCTCGACATCCAGGCGATCGCCGCGCCATTGGCAGCGAAGCTGATATTCGCGCGCCAGGCGCGCAGCCAGCGCCTCGACCTTGTCGCGCACGGCCTCGCGGCCAAGCTGGTGGGATCGTTCGACACGAATGGTGGCCATCACGTACTCCAGGGTCGGACAAAAAAACGCGCCAATATACTCCAGTTCGCCACGCCGGGTTGCTGATCGCATACATGGTCGGCTCCAGCGCCAGCGGTTAGAATGCCCGCCACTTTTCATCAGGTGACCGACATGAACGATTCCCGCAAGCCCGAGGCCGAACCGACCACCCACTTCGGTTACCAGACCGTGCCCGAGAGCGAGAAGGCGAAGAAAGTCGCCGAGGTGTTCCACTCCGTGGCCGCCAAGTACGACCTGATGAACGACCTGATGTCCGGCGGCGTGCATCGCCTGTGGAAGCGCTTCACCATCGAGCTGTCCGGCGCGCGCCCGGGCAACCGCGTGCTGGACATCGCCGGCGGCACCGGCGACCTGACCCGCCAGTTCTCGCGCATCGTCGGCCCCACCGGCGAAGTGGTGCTGGCCGACATCAACGCCTCGATGCTCATGGTCGGCCGCGACAAGCTGCTGGACAGCGGCGTGGCCGGCAACGTCAGCTTCGTGCAGGCGGACGCCGAGGCGCTGCCCTTCCCGGACAATTACTTCGACGTGGTGACCATCGCCTTCGGCCTGCGCAACGTCACCCACAAGGACGCGGCCATCCGCTCCATGCTGCGCGTGCTCAAGCCCGGCGGACGCCTGCTGGTGCTGGAGTTCTCCAAGCCGACCAACGCGCTGTTCTCCAAGGCCTATGACGCCTACTCCTTCAGCCTGCTGCCGCTGTTCGGCAAGCTGATCACCAACGACGCGGAAAGCTACCGCTACCTGGCCGAGTCGATCCGCATGCACCCGGATCAGGAAACCCTCAAGGGCATGATGCAAGAGGCCGGCTTCGAGCGCGTCACCTACCACAACATGACCGGCGGCATCGTCGCCCTGCACCGCGGCATCAAGCCCTGATGCTGCGCACCGCCCTGCTCGCCGCCGTCGAGCGCGGCCTGAATCCCCTGCTGGCGCTGGATGCCGTGGCGCTGACGCGCCTGGCGCGCCTGGAAGGCAAGGTGCTGGCCATCGAATGCCCGTCGCCAGCCCTGCAGGTGTATGTGCTGCCCGGCGCCGAAGGCCTGATGCTGGCCAGCCACTGGGAAGCGCCGGCCGACTGCCGGCTGATCGCTCCGGCCGGCGAACTGCTGCGCCTGGCCACGAGCCAGGACAAGGTCGCCGTGCTGCACGGCCCCGAGGTGGATCTGCAGGGTGACGCCACGGCGCTCACCGAACTGGCGGAGATCCTGCAATCCCTGGAGCTGGACTGGGAATACCAGCTCGGCCGCTGGCTCGGCCCGCTGGGCGCCGCGCTGATCGGCGGACGCCTGCGCAGTGCCGCCGGCTGGACCGGCGACAGCCTCGGCAGCCTGCAGCGCAGCCTGGCCGACTACCTGACCGAGGAAGCCCGCACCCTGGTCGGGCAGCGCGAAGCCGAAGCACGCTTTGCCGAACTCGACACTTTGAAAATGGCCCTTGACCGCCTTGAAGCCCGGGTCGAGCGCCTGGGCCGAGGAACCCGGACCCCATGAAGCTGTTTGCCGCCCTGCGCCGCCTGTTGCGCATCCTGCTGGTCGTCATCCGTTATCGCCTCGACGACCTGTTGTACGCCCTGCCGCTGCCCTGGTGGCTGGACGCGACCCGCTATCTGCTGCCCTGGCGCTGGCTGCCGCGCGCACGGCGCAGCGAATCCCGTGGCGCCCGCCTGCGCCTGGCGCTGCAGGACCTGGGGCCGGTGTTCGTCAAGTTCGGGCAGATCCTCTCCACCCGCCGCGACCTGCTGCCCGAGGACATCGCCGACGAGCTGGCCCTGCTGCAGGACCAGGTGCCGCCGTTCGAGCCCGCCAAGGCCGTGGCGCTGATCGAGGCACAACTCGGCGCCTCCATCGCCACGCTGTTCGCCAGTTTCGACCAGCAGCCGCTGGCCTCCGCCTCGGTCGCCCAGGTGCACGCCGCGCGTCTGCACAGCGGCGAGGACGTGGTGGTCAAGGTGATCCGCCCGGGCCTCAAGCCGATCATCGCCCAGGACCTGGCCTGGCTGTTCCTGCTGGCGCGCATCGCCGAAGGCGTGTCCAGCGAAGCGCGCCGGCTGCATCCGGTCGAAGTGGTCAGCGACTACGAGAAGGTCATCTACGACGAGCTCGACCTGCTGCGCGAAGCGGCCAACGCCAGCCAGCTCAAGCGCAACTTCGAAGGCTCGCCGCTGATCTACGTGCCGCAGATCCACTGGGACTACTGCCGGCCCAAGGTGCTGGTCATGGAGCGCATCTACGGCGTGCCGGTGACCGACATCGCCGCCCTGCGCGCGCAGAACACCGACATGAAGCTGCTGGCCGAACGCGGCGTGGAGATTTTCTTCACCCAGGTGTTCCGCGACAGCTTCTTCCACGCCGACATGCACCCGGGAAACATCTTCGTCAGCACCCGGCAGCCGCGCAATCCGCAGTACATCGCCATCGACTGCGGCATCGTCGGCAGCCTGACCCCAGAGGACCAGGACTACCTGGCACGCAACCTGGTGGCCTTCTTCAAGCGCGACTACCGCAAGGTGGCGCAGTTGCACATCGACTCCGGCTGGGTGCCGGCCGACACCAAGGTGAACGAGTTCGAGGCGGCGATCCGCACCGTGTGCGAGCCGATCTTCGAGAAGCCGCTCAAGGACATTTCCTTCGGCCAGCTGCTGCTGCGCCTGTTCCAGACCGCCCGGCGCTTCAACATGGAAATCCAGCCGCAGCTGGTGCTGCTGCAGAAGACCTTGCTGAACATCGAGGGCCTCGGCCGCCAGCTGTACCCTGACCTGGACCTGTGGACCACCGCCAAGCCGTTCCTGGAGCGCTGGATGCGCGAGCGCATGAGCCCGCTGAACCTGGCCATGCAGGCCAAGTCGCAGCTCGAACAGCTGCCGCACCTGGCCAACATGACCCGCGACCTGCTGGAGCGCCTGTCGCGCCCGCACCTGAACGATCCGCCCGAGCCCTGGCGGCGTCGCGACAGCTGGGCGATGCGCCTGATCGGCGCCGCGCTGCTGATGGGTGGCTCGCTATTTGCTGTGGCCAACAGTCAGGCCCTGGACAGCCTGGAGGCCTGGCCGATCTGGCTGATGACGACCACCGGGCTTTATCTGATCATCCGCCGATAGCCAGCAGCGCGCTGGGGGTGGCACACTCAACACCCGGTCGGCGTCCCGACCTCACCGAAGAAGCAGTAGCGAACACGCAATGACCGATTGGCTGGAAGAGATCAACTGGAACGAGGACGGCCTGGTGCCGGCAATCGCCCAGGACCACAAGACGGGCCGCATCCTGATGATGGCCTGGATGAACCGCGAATCCCTGCGCCTGAGCGTCGCGGAAGGTCGCGCCATCTACTGGTCACGCTCGCGCGGCAAACTCTGGCGCAAGGGCGAGGAGTCCGGCCACGTGCAGAAGCTGCACGAGCTGCGCCTGGATTGCGATGCCGATGTCATCGTCCTGCAGGTCGAACAGCTAGGCGGCATCGCCTGCCACACCGGCCGGGAAAGCTGCTTCTACCGCGTCTACCGCGACGGCGCCTGGCACACCGTGGACGCCCAGTTGAAGAACCCCGACGCCATCTATCACAAGGCACACAGCCATGAGTGACACCCTGAACCGTCTGGCCGAGGTCCTGGAGTCGCGCAAGAACGCGGCGCCCGACAGTTCCTATGTGGCCAGCCTGTACCACAAGGGCCTGAACAAGATTCTGGAAAAGGTCGGCGAGGAATCGGTGGAAACCATCCTGGCCGCCAAGGACGCCGCGCAGAGCGGCGACTGCAGCGATGTGATCTACGAGACCGCCGATCTGTGGTTCCACAGCCTGGTGATGCTCGCCGCCCTCGGCCAGCACCCGCAGGCGGTACTCGACGAACTGGAGCGCCGTTTCGGCCTCTCCGGGCACGCGGAAAAGGCCGCGCGCCCGCAATCCTGACACTCAATTCGGAGACATCCTCATGGGATTCGGCGGCATCAGCATCTGGCAACTGCTCATCATCCTGCTCATCGTCGTCATGCTGTTCGGCACCAAGCGCCTGAAAAGCCTTGGCTCCGACCTGGGCGATGCCATCAAGGGCTTTCGCAAGTCGGTGAACGCCGACGAGGAGAAGGCCGCCGAGGAGCAGAAAACCCAGGCCAACCAGCAGGTACCGAACCAGCAGCAGGGCACCGTGATCAACGGCGAGGCCCGCAAGGTCGAAGACCCGGCGAAGAAAGACTAAGTCCACAACCGGGGCCTCTCCATGTTCGACATTGGCTTTACCGAACTGCTGCTGGTCGGCCTGGTCGCCCTGTTGGTCCTCGGTCCGGAGCGCCTGCCCGGCGCGGTGCGCACCGCCGGGCTGTGGATCGGGCGGATCAAGCGCAGCTTCCTGTCCATCAAGAGCGAGGTCGAGCGCGAGATCGGCGCCGACGAGATCCGTCGCCAGCTGCATAACGAGGACATCCTCGATATGGAGCGCAAGATGAAACAGAGCCTGGGACTGGAGGCGACGGACAAGCCCGCCGACCCGCCAGCGACGCCTGCCGCCGAGGCGACAGCGGTGGCGGCTGAACCCCAGCCGACTCCCGCAGTGCCCGCCGAACCCGCTCCGACCGCCACTTCCGCCTCCACCAGCCCGGACAAACCGCCGCAATCATGAGTACGCGCCAACCCGGCGACCAGGAAATGCCGCTGGTCTCGCACCTCACCGAATTGCGTACGCGCCTGCTGCGTTGCGTGATCGCCGTGCTGGTGATCTTCGTCAGCCTGTTCTACTTCGCCCAGGACATCTACGCGCTGGTGGCCGCGCCGCTGCGCGCCTACCTGCCCGAAGGCGCCACCATGATCGCCACCGGGGTGGCGTCGCCGTTCCTCACCCCGTTCAAGCTGACCCTGGTGGTGTCGCTGTTCCTCGGCATGCCGGTGGTGTTGCAACAGGCCTGGGGCTTCATCGCACCCGGCCTGTACTCCCACGAGAAGCGCATTGCCGTGCCCCTGCTGGTGTCCAGCATCCTGCTGTTCTACGCCGGCATGGCCTTCGCCTACTTCGTGGTGTTCCCGATCATGTTCGGCTTCTTCGCCAGCGTGACCCCGGAAGGGGTGGCGATGATGACCGACATCGGCCAGTACCTGGACTTCGTCCTCACCCTGTTCTTCGCCTTCGGCGTGGCCTTCGAGATTCCCATCGCCACCTTCCTGCTCATCTGGGTCGGCATCGTCGACGTGGCCACCCTGCGCAAGAGCCGGCCGTACGTGGTGGTGGGCTGCTTCGCGGTGGGCATGCTGCTGACGCCCCCGGATGTGTTCTCGCAGACCCTGCTGGCCGTGCCGATGTGGATGCTGTTCGAGGTGGGCCTGTTCTTCGGCGCGATGATCCGTCGCGAGAAGGAAAAGGCCGAAGAGGAAAGCGAAACCTCGACCGAGGTCGAAACGACCGAGCACAACGATCAGCCCCCCAGCGCCCAGCCGTGAACCTGCTGCTGCTCGAAGAGGCGGACTTCATTGCCGCCGACCGTGTGATCCTGCGTGATCGGCGGCTGGTCCACCTGCATGAAGTCCACCGTGCCGACGAAGGCGACAGCCTGCGCGTCGGCCGTCTGGGCGGGCTGATGGGCGCAGGCCGCATCCTGCGTCTTGATCCGCAGGAAGCCGAGCTGCAGGTGAGCTTCGACCAGCCGCCGCCACCCAAGCTGCCCATCACCCTGCTGCTCGCCCTGCCCCGCCCGAAGATGCTCAAGCGCACCCTGCAGACCGTGGCGACCATGGGCGTGGCGCGCCTGGTGCTGCTCAACAGTTATCGGGTGGAGAAGAGCTTCTGGCAGACGCCGTTCCTGGAGCCGGCGGCGATTCGCGAGCAGCTGATTCTCGGCCTGGAGCAGGCCCGCGACACCGTGCTGCCCAAGATCAGCATCGAAAAGCGCTTCAAGCCGTTCGTGGAGGACCGCCTGCCGGCCCTGGCGGGCGGCACCCTCGGCCTGCTCGGCCATCCCGGCGAGTTTCCCGCCTGCCCGCGCGGCCTGCCCCTGGATCAGCCGGTGACCCTGGCCATCGGCCCGGAAGGCGGCTGGATTCCCTACGAGGTGGACAAGCTGCGCGAGGCCGGCCTGCAGCCGGTGCAGCTGGGCGAACGCATCCTGCGCGTGGAAACCGCCGTCACCGCGCTGCTGGCGCGGTTGTATTAAGCGCGGCGCCTGACCCTTTGTAGGGCCGGATTTACCCCGGCCAGCGGGGCGCGCATCGACACCGCGTCGGCCGGGATAAACCCGGCCCTACAGGTTTCGCCATAGCCTTCGGACCGCCAGGGACGTGGGGTCCTTTCTGGCCGCCGTTCCGCCCGTACAGCCCATCAGGTTTCCAGCAGGAACGTCACCGGCCCGTCGTTGATCAGATGCACCTGCATGTCGGCGCCGAAGCGGCCGCTGGCCACCTGGTCGTGGCGGGCGCGGGCCTTGGCCAGCAGGTCGTCGAACAGCTGTTCGCCCAGCGCCGGCGGCGCGGCGGTGGAGAAGCTCGGGCGCAGGCCGCTCTTGGTATCCGCCGCCAGGGTGAACTGCGAGACCAGCAGCAGCCCGCCGTCCACATCGGTCAGCGAGCGGTTCATCTTGCCCTCGGCATCGGCGAACACCCGGTAGTTGAGCAGCTTGTGCAGCAGCTTGTCGGCGCTGGCCGGGGTGTCGTGCGGCTCGACGCCGACCAGCGCCAGCAGCCCCTGGTCGATGGCGCCCACCACTTCGCCGGCCACTTCCACCCGCGCCGCGCGCACCCGCTGGATCAGTGCCTTCATGCGTCACCGCCGTTGGGCAGGCGCAGCAGGCGGTGGGCCATGGCGTCGGTGGCGCGCACCAGCGCATCGACGATGCCCGGCTCGCCCGCCGAATGGCCGGCGTCGCGGATGATCTGCAGCTCGCTGTTCGGCCAGGCCTGGTGCAGCGCCCAGGCGTTGTCCAGCGGGCAGATCACGTCATAGCGGCCGTGCACGATGATCCCCGGCAGGTGGGCGATGCGCTCCATGTCGCGCAGCAGCTGGTTGGGCTGCAGGAAGGCATCGTTGACGAAGTAGTGGCATTCGATGCGGGCGATGGACAAGGCGCGCTCGTGGAAGCGCTCTACCACCTCGTGGTTGGGACGCAGCGTGGCGGTGCGCCCTTCCCAGCCGGCCCAGGCCTTGGCGGCCTGCATCTGGGCGATCTGGTCCTCGCCGGTCAGGCGCCGGTAGTAGGCCTGCATCAGCTCGCCGCGCTCGGCCGGCGGGATCGGCGCCAGGTAATCCTGCCAGTAGTCCGGGAACAGGCGGCTGGCGCCTTCCTGATAGAACCAGTGAAACTCCTGCGGGCGGCACAGGAAGATGCCGCGCAGCACCAGCCCCAGCACCCGTTCGGGATGCTTCTGCGCATAGGCCAGCGCCAGGGTCGAGCCCCAGGAGCCACCGAACAGCAGCCACTTGTCGATGCCCAGCTGTTCGCGGATGCGCTCCATGTCCTCCACCAGATGCCAGGTGCTGTTGTTTTCCAGGCTGGCGAAGGGGGTGGAGCGGCCGCAGCCGCGCTGGTCGAAGGTGACGATTCGATACAGGGTCGGATCGAAGTAGCAGCGCGAACTGGCATCGCAGCCGGCGCCGGGCCCGCCGTGCACGAACAGCGCCGGCAGGCCGTCCGGCGTGCCGCTTTCCTCGACGTGCAGGGTGTGGGTGTCATCGACCGCCAGCGCGTGGCAGGCGTAGGGCTTGATGTCCGGGTAGAGGGGTTGCATGGGTTGCTCCCGAGGCGTGGCTGCGGATCACGGGATGATAGCGAGGAAACGTCAGCGCAGTCCCTTGCCGGAGAACATCAGCACCTGGTCGCCGGCGAACTGCACGCTCACGTAGCGCTCGCTGTCGCCCCAGGTGCAACTGGACAGGCCCAGCGCGCCGGAGCACTGCGCCGGCTTACCGAGCAGCGCCTCGACCTCGGCGCGCGGCATGCCGGCCTCGAGCTGGGCGTAGTTTTCCTGGGTCAGCTTGCTGCAGGCGGCCAGCAGCAGGCACAGCGGCAGGATGGCGAGACGTAACATGGCGCAACTCCTCAGAAAACGATCGGCGGCAGCCTAACGGGAAAGCCCGCGAGCGGCGAGCCTGGGACGGTGGCGCGGCGATGAAGGGTCGCGTTCAGAACGACGAGCCGGGCTCGGCGAGAAACGCCCGTTCGGCGTCGCTGCCCGGGCGGCCGAGGATGGCGTTGCGGTGCGGAAAGCGCCCGAAGCGGGCAATCACCCGGCGATGCGCCTCGGCGTAATCGTGGAAGGACTGGAAGGGCGCGCGATCGGCGCCGGCCTGACGCGCCAGCAGTTCGGCGAAGGCTGCCACGGCGCGGTCCTGGCGGGACAGGTCTTCGGCATGTTCCAACACCAGATAGCAGAACACCCGTTCCAGGTCTGACAGCTGGTGATCCCAGCCACGCTGCAGCCCTTCATCGAGCAGCGCCTGGGCGCGGGCATCGCCAGCGAAGGCCTGCGGCGTGCCGCGATGGATCATGCGCGGCAGCTGGTCCAGGCAGATCAGCTCGGCCAGCCAGCCGCGCGGCTCCGTTGCCCAGTTCAGCTCGCCCCGCAGGGCCCGCTCGACCGGCCCGCCGAAGTGCTGGCGCGCCTCGGCGTCCTGCTCGGGCCGGTAGCCGAACCACAGGCCATTCTGGCGCGCCGCCTGCTCGCCCGGCGCGGCGGGCGCGCCGAACCACCAGTCGAGCAGCGGCTGCCAGGGCTGCATGGCGTCAGGCCTGGTTGTGGTAGCCGGTGATGCGCTCGACTTCTTCCTTCGAGCCGAGGAACACCGCCACGCGCTGGTGCAGGGATTCCGGCTGGATGTCGAGGATGCGCTGGGTGCCGTTGGTGGAGGCGCCGCCGGCCTGCTCGATGATCATCGACATCGGGTTGGCCTCGTACATCAGGCGCAGCTTGCCGGGCTTTTCCGGCTCGCGGGCGTCGCGCGGGTACATGAAGATGCCGCCACGGGTGAGGATGCGGTGCACGTCGGCGACCATCGAGGCAATCCAGCGCATGTTGTAGTTCTTGCCCAGCGGGCCTTCCTTGCCGGCCAGCAGTTCGCCGACGTAGCGCTGCACCGGGGCTTCCCAGTGGCGCTGGTTGGACATGTTGATGGCGAACTCGGCGGTCTGCTCCGGCACGCGGATGTTGTCGTGGGTCAGCACCCAGTTGCCCATGTGCGGGTCGAGGGTGAAGCCCTTCACGCCGTTGCCCAGGGTTAGCACCAGCATGGTCTGCGGACCGTAGATGGCGTAACCGGCGCACACCTGCTCGGTGCCCTTCTGCAGGAAGGCGTCCTCGGACAGATCGCCCTTGCCGTTGTGGCCATTCGGGCAGCGCAGCACGGAGAAGATGGTGCCCACGGAGACGTTAACGTCGATGTTCGAGGAGCCGTCCAGCGGGTCGAACACCAGCAGGTAGGCGCCCTTCGGATACTTGCCGGGAATCTGGTAGGCCTGCTCCATTTCCTCGGACGCCATGCCGGCCAGGTGGCCGCCCCACTCGTTGGCTTCCAGCAGGATGTCGTTGGACAGCACGTCCAGCTTCTTCTGCACCTCGCCCTGCACGTTCTCGGTGCCCATGCTGCCCAGCACCCCGCCCAGCGCGCCCAGCGACACCTCGTGGCTGATCTGGCGGCAGGCGCGCGACACCACTTCGATCAGGAAACGCAGGTCGGCCGGGGTGTTGAAGTTGCGAGTCTGCTCGATCAGATAGCGACTCAGGGTGATGCTGGACATGGAGGGGCTCCGGGTGGGCGAGAGTGAAAGTGCCGCATTTTAGCCTGTGTTGCCCTGTCAGCGCCCACCGTACGCACGCCTTTTCTCAGTCTTCCTGTCGCAGACGGATGCGCTTGCCGGGGCGCGCGCTCACCTCGGACGCCTGCCCATCGCGTTGCGCACCGATGCGCGCCTGCACCAGCAGCGAGGGAATCAGCCGGCCTTCCGGCACCTGCTGCCACAGGCGCTGCGGCAGGTGCTGACGCAACGCCTGCGGATTCACCCGCGCCGGGTTGAAGGTGCTGCGGTAGTAGGCCAGCCACAGCGCCTGGCCCTCGGGGTCTGGCGTGCGCGCCAGCTGTCGCCACTCGTCCGGCGCCCCGACGCGGTAGTCGAAGCGTTCGCCGTCGTACCACACGCCGTCGCGCGGCGTGGCGATCAGCCAGCTGTGCCGCCCCATGCGCTCGGCGAAATGCGCGCAGGCGATATCCAGCACCTCGTGCTCCGGCTCGAACCAGGCCACGTAGTCGGGCAGGCCCGCGCCGCCCAGCGGCACGAAGCGCAGCAGCGCATGCAGCTGGTGAATGTCACGCCCTACCGCCTTGATCCGCAGATGCAGCTCGCTGCCGTCCGGGTCGCCCGGCAGCGCGGCGGCCGCATCGCCCTGCGCCACCCGCCAGAGAACGCGGTAGAGCAACGCCCAGCGCTCCGCCACCCGATAGCGCGCGGCACGCTCGAGCAGCTCCAGCACCTGGCGCGGCACGGTGACCTGCGGGCCGGGCGCGTAGCGGGCCAGCGCCTCCTCGGCGAACAGGTCGGCCGGCATCAGCTCATCGCGCCAGCTGACATAGTCCGGCGGCACGCCCTCGTGCAGCAGCGTGCGCGCCTTGTCGCGCCAGTCGGCGAAGCCGCCCTCGATGCCTACGCAGCGCATTACCAGAGCGCCATCTGCTGCGCCGGCCGCTCGGCCAGTTGCTGGCGCAGGCGCAGGGATTCGCTGCTGTCCTGGCGCGGCCGGTAGTCGGCAGTGACGATGAACGGGCCGGCCTTGTCCAGCGCGCAGCGCAGCCGGCGCAGGTCCTCGTAGCGGATCTTGCGCTGGCGGCGCAGTTGCTCGATGCGCTGCGCGCTGAGCACGCCGATGCCCGGCACACGGGCGATCAGGCTCGGCTCGGCGCGGTTGAGATCGACCGGGAACTGCTCGCGATGCTCCAGCGCCCAGGCCAGCTTGGGGTCGACGTCCAGCGCCAGGTTGCCCGGCTTGCCCAGCAATTCCTCGGCGCGAAAGCCGTAGCCGCGCATCAGGAAATCCGCCTGGTACAGCCGGTGCTCGCGCAGCAGCGGCGGCGCCGCCTGCGGCACCGTGGCCGGGCTGTGGGGGATCGGACTGAAGGCCGAGTAGTAGACGCGCTTGAGGCGAAAGCGCCGGTACAGCGATTGCGAGGTGTGCAGGATGCGGTGGTCGTCGCTGTCGTCCGCACCGACGATCATCTGTGTGCTCTGCCCGGCCGGCGCGAACGCCGGCGCCCGCGCCTCGCCTTCCACCGCCTGCTGGCGATAACGGATGGTGCCCATGGCGCGCTGGATGCCCGCCACGGTCTTCTCCGGCGCCAGGCGCACCAGGCTGGCGTCGCTGGGCAGCTCGATGTTCACGCTCAGGCGGTCGGCATACTGGCCGGCCTGCTCGATCAGCGCTGGATCGGCATCGGGAATGGTCTTCAGGTGGATATAGCCGCGAAACTCGTGCACTTCGCGCAGCAGGCGCGCCACCTGCACCAGTTGTTCCATGGTGTAGTCCGCCGAGCGGATGATGCCCGAGCTGAGAAACAGCCCGCTGACGCAGTTGCGCCGGTACAGATCCAGCGTCAGCGCCACCACCTCCTCGGGCGTGAAGCGCGCGCGCGGCACGTCGCTGGAGCGGCGGTTCACGCAGTACTGGCAGTCGTACAGGCAAAAGTTGGTGAGCAGGATCTTCAGCAGCGATACGCAGCGACCATCCGGCGTGAAGCTGTGGCAGATGCCCGGACCGGCGGCGCCGATGCCCGATTTCCCCTTCGAACCGCGCCGGGGCGCTCCGCTGCTGGCGCAGGACACGTCGTACTTGGCGGCATCGGCGAGAATGCTCAGCTTGTCGATGAGTTGCACGATGGGCTCTCCGCGAATACTGTATATGCAAACAGTATACGAAGCGCCGGCCACGCCGCCAGCCCCCCGCTCGAGGAAACCCCATGAACTCGCCCTACATTTCCATCGCCGCAGCCCTGATCTACAACGCCAGGCACCAGCTGCTGCTGGTGCGCAAGGCCGGCACCACGGCCTTCATGCAGGCCGGTGGCAAGCTGGAGGCGGATGAGCGCCCGGTCGACACCCTGTGCCGCGAACTGCACGAAGAGCTCGGCCTGCACATCGACGCCGCGCAGGCCACCTACCTGGGCAACTTCAGCGCCCCGGCGGCCAACGAGCCCGGCCTGGAGGTGGTCGCCGAACTGTTCGCCCTGCCCCTCGACCAGGCCATCACCGCCCGCGCCGAAATCGCCGAGGCGCGCTGGGTCGATCTGCACGACGCCGAGCAGCTGCCGCTGGCGCCCCTGACCCGCGACCAGGTGCTGCCGCTGGCTCGGCAGCTGTTGGCGGCACGGGCTCGGGCTGTTGAGGTGTGAATACTGAGACCGGCAAGCGGGCCTTCTGCGTACGGCCGACGCAGGGTGATGTGCAGCGAGTCCGAGCACGGTTAAGGTACGAATCAATCTGGAGACCATCATGAATACACCGCTCCATGACTTGCCTATCGAGCAACGCATCCGCCTGGTCGAGGACTTGTGGGACAGCATCGCTGCAGACCAGCGCGCGCTACAGCTCACCGATGAACAGCGGGCCGAACTGGACGCTCGACTGGCTGCCTATGCAACCGATGGCAATGCCGGAAAACCCGCCGATGAAGTGCTGAGCGCGATTCGTAGCCAGCTACATGGGAGCCGCAGCCCCCGGCGCTGGCAGGGACGCTAGTTTTCGTTCTGGTTGCTGCGCAAGCTGATCTTCACTCAGATCCAAACGCCATCTGGTAGGGCCGCGCGATAGCCTCGCGCACCTGCCCCAGGGAAAATACGCGTCCGAATTCGGCGAACTTGCGCCCATCGAACCAGACCTGCACCACGGGCAGCGAGAACACACCCTCCTGCGCGCAGAGCACTGAAGCCTGCCCCTGACAGTCCAGGTAGCAACCTTCCAGTGCGGGAAACTCGTTCGCCAGCAGCACCTCAAGCTGTGGCTTCAGCGCACGGCAAACACCACACGCTTCGCCGCCGAACAGCAGCAGGGCGGCGCCTTGTTTGCAACGCTCAAGCTCGGCTGGATCGCGGATCGTCTGCACTCGTTTCTCCTTGCGCTGTTTTTGTAGGCTCCGTAGCGCTCGCGGCTTGAACAACAAGATCCGAGGCGCGCGCTCAGAAGCACCGCCCCAAAGCACGCCCCCTTGTAGGGTGGCACAGGCCGACCACGCTCAACTTTGCGAAGTCAGGTCTTCCAGACGACCATCCTTGAGGCGCAGGTGCAGCGTCACCGGCACGCTGGGAAAATTCGGCGCGTCGTCCTCCCCGACCGCCAGTGCATCCAGGTGGATATCGGTTGCATAGGAATCGTGTGCCCGACTCACCCGGGCATTTAACTCCCACACGCCCCGCCAGCCCTTGCCCGCGATGGGCAGCACATCCAGCAGCGTGTAATGCACGGTACCGTCCATGCCCTCTTCCGGGCTGAATACCGCGAAATACTGGGAGTGGTTATTCCCTCCACCGAAGCCTTCCACCGTAAACACAGCCAGCGCCAGCGGCGGGCCACCGGAAACGGCCACCTGCTGAACCATGGTTGCCTCCTGATACCAGCTGGCATAGGGGTCGCGCAGCAGTTCGCTGAGGTGTTCGATCTGCTTCAACAGCACAGCGGGCGCGGGCTCACTGTCCGGCTGAGCCCAAGCGGTTGGGACGACCGCCAACAACGAGAGGTGTGCCCAAAGGGTAAACAGGCGGAAAGCGGCATGGTTCGTCATAGAAGGCCTACGGATGTTGGGAGAACAGTGACGGTGCGCGGAGAAAACCTTCCGGGCAGATTGAAATGCAGCGCACTCTATTTAAGGGGAAAATCTAAATAAATCTGTCCCATTTATTTGGACATAGTTACGTGCCATGCCCGGCACACACGTTTGGTTAAGGGGCCGGCTTTAGCCGGTCCCGCAGTGAGCGAAGCGAGCGGCTTGAACCATTTGTTAGCCGAACTCTCATGTTTCGCTAGAAATGACATGAATGATTAAGTCAAGTGAGCTGTCTGCCAGCAATGGTGGATAGCCGGGACTTGAGTGAGTAAGGAAAAATACAGAGCCCGGTTGTGTATCAGATGGCATTGAGAAATAGGTGTAGAGGTGATTTTTTACAGACTCGGAGTAAGTGATGTGAATCTCCGATTCTTTAATTTCTATGGCGGCGAGCTTGCCATGACACTTGGTGTGCAGTGAGGAAAATAAGGAGATTGAACTGCAAAGACCAAAGGATGCTGATGCGCCGTGCCTGCCTTTATGAATTGACCTAGCGATTGCATTGAACTCAGCTGTCTTGCCGTGAAGATGCAGTTCCTTGTTTTTCAACTCCGCGAACATGATTGCTCTCTCGCTGTGGATCTTAAGGTCTTGGCGGCTAACGATTAAGCTAACAGGCGAGCAGAAGCGTAGCTTTTGCGAGTCCAGTGAGCGAAGCGAACGGTGTTAAGCGCATTGTTAGAAGCCATATACGCAAGCTCCTAGTAAGTCGCCAAAAGCATTTGTTAATGTTCCAATTACTGTAACAACTATCCCCAATACAACGTTATTGCCAATTTTTCGTTCTTCATGAGTTGTGGTTATTGGCGTGCCGTCAGTGTGGAGATCAGCAAAGCGGCCGGCACCGGACTGTGATTTATAGATGCCATTTGAGAATAGCGGGGACATTGTAAATAGCAGTCCGACCACTATTACTACCGCCCCAAATCTATTGATCCATGACCAGTCCTTATGAATAACAGAAATGAAGATTCCTGCACCAATGGCAGCCAGGGAAATAACAACCAAGAACGCTCTAGACGCGAGAGGTTTTACTAAAGGGTCGAGTAGGTGGTTATCAGGATTTCGGTTTTTGGCGAACACAGAACAATCCTTTGGCTTCTAACGATTAAGCTAACGAGCGGCCAAAAGCGCAGCTTTTGGACGTCCAGCGAACGAAGTGAGCGACGTTGAGCGCATTGTTAGATTGCTACTCCGCGTAAATATCTATTACGTGTTTTGGCAGAAACCATACTTCCATGCCAGCTCGTATGCCTTCGGTGCAGTATGGATCATTGTCAAGTTGGCCTTTATAGAGGCTTCCGATTCGGTCCTTAACAATAACCCACATGCGTTCAACATTGACTTCTTCCTCGCCAGCCTCATCTACAGTAACTATTCGAAAGATGAGCTTAACCAGTTGCTCTGTTTGGAGGCTATTCCTGACATCAAAAGCGGGAATCCAGAAGGTGTCTGGATGTTCACTATGAATGGCTTCCCCATCATCAAGCTCCCATCCGTCAGTTTTGATGTTGGATAATTTAACTTTCATAGTGATTCAGTAATCTAATCGGGATAGGGAGACGCCTCACGGCGCCTCTCCTCCCACACCACCGTGCATACGGGTCACGTACACGGCGGTTCGATGAATATATTCCTGCCGCACCGCAATGGCCGGCAGCCCCAAGTTCGTGAAGTACCGCACTGG
>NZ_DATJCS010000013.1:0-1900 GCF_035497915.1 Pseudomonas sp. | reverse complement strand
CTTCCAGACCGTGCCCGATACCAATCAACAGCCCGCTCAGGGAGGTCAGCCATGAAGCGCTCCACTGCAAAGATCCTTGCCGCCATGGCGCTGGCGTTGACCCTGATCGGATCGGCGCATGCCAGGCAGGACGATATCGATATCAGCCGGCTGAGCAGCAGCCTGGACCAGCTCGCCGATGATCCGGGCATGGGTACGTATGCCCAGGCCGAGCAGGCGCGCGCACGCGATGCGATTAACCGGCTGGCCCAGGCCAGTTCGCGCGAACGGCCGCACGCGCTGTACCTGGCCGAACGCCGGGTCGACCTGGCCAAGACGGCGGCGCAGGTCCAGGGCGCCCAGATCAAGCTGAATCAGCTCGACCGCGAACACGACCAGATCCTGCTCGACAACAGCCGGCGCGACGTGGAAATGGCCCGGCGCGAACTGGAGCGCCAGCGCCTGCAGTACCAGCTGGCCCAAGAAGAAGCCAGCCGGCTGCAGCAGCAGGGCGAGGAGTATTCGCAGGCGGCGGATCAGGCGCGCGCCGAAGCGGATCGCGCGAAGAAACTGGCCGCGGCACAGAGCAAGGTGGCCAAGGCTGCCCGCCGCCAGGCCGCGTTGGCGGCCGAAGCCGCGAAGGCGATGCGCTCGCAGATGGAAGACAGCAACCAGCCGGCCGAGCCGGCCCCGAGCCCCGCGAAAACGCACCGCTGAGGCGACCTGGCAGGGCGCCATCGGGGCGCCCTGTGGCCGGCTTGGCACCGGCGGCCGCGGGTTTCGGGGACAAATGTAAAACACTGTTTTAACAGCTTTTTACGACGAGATCACAGTATTAGCGAAGCCTCGTCGAAAGGCTTGCACCCCCTCTGGCGGGGGAGTAGGGTCAGAGTCCCATGAGGCACCCCAGCTTCATGGGTCACTGACCTGAATCATGCGTCCATTCCACGTTTCAATGCTCCACCTGCGCTCCGGAATTCCGGCGTGGGTCGTGGGTGTACGCATGAGTCAACCGTCGGCGGGCGTTCCGTAATCACGGGCATCCGCCAACCCACTCGCGAGGAGGTCGGATCATGTTTGAAAACCAGCAGCGTGATGATGTCGAGGCATTGATGAAGGCCGATGCGGAATTCCGTCGGCTCTACCAGCACCACCGGGAACTCGACAGCAAGTTGCACGACGCCGATATCGGTGTGCTCCCCCTGGACGATCTCACCCTGACCAGCATGAAGAAGGAGAAGCTGCTGGCCAAGGTTCGACTGGAGCGCATGTGGGCGGATCGGGCACACCTCATCCACTGACTCTGTGATTTCAACTGAAGTGCGGCCTCGGGCTCATCCGGTGTATCGGAATGGGTGCCGGGGCCGCTGCGCATCCGGCGTTCGGCCGCGGTTATCATGGGCGTCCTGCCCCTGCGGTTTCGCCCGCAGGCGCGCCTTTCCAATGACGGAGCCCCCATGACGGTCCACCAGAGTGTCCTCGAACTGATCGGACGTACCCCGATGGTGCGCGCGCAGCGCCTGGACACCGGGCCCTGCGAGCTGTTCCTCAAGCTGGAAAGCGCCAACCCCGGCGGTTCGATCAAGGACC
This sequence comes from Pseudomonas sp., assembly GCF_035497915.1. Classification (GTDB taxonomy): domain Bacteria; phylum Pseudomonadota; class Gammaproteobacteria; order Pseudomonadales; family Pseudomonadaceae; genus Serpens. The sequence goes on along the minus strand of NZ_DATJCS010000013.1, from coordinate 331 downwards.
GCATCGGCCTGTCGATGATCGAGGGCGCCGAGAAGGATGGGCGCATCCGCCCGGGCGACATCCTGGTCGAAGGCACCGCCGGCAACACCGGCCTGGGGCTGGCCCTGGTCGCGCAGCAGAAGGGCTACCGGCTGATCCTGGTGGTGCCGGACTAGATGAGCCGCGAGAAGATCCTCAACCTCAAGGCGATGGGCGCGGAAGTGGTGCTGACCCGTTCGGACGTGGCCAAGGGCCATCCCGAGTATTACCAGGACATGGCCGAGCGGATCGCCCGCGAAACCCCCGGCGCCTACTTCATCAACCAGTTCGGCAACCCCGACAACCCGGCCGC
>NZ_DATJCS010000012.1:0-180020 GCF_035497915.1 Pseudomonas sp. | reverse complement strand
GCATGATCATCGGCACGGCGGCGGTGGCCTATACCGCCTACCTTTTGTACGTCGGACTGCCGACCTTCATGGATATCCACCCGGACGAGGGTTTCCTGTTTTCCAGCTCGGTGCTGGCGGTAGGCCTGGTGGTGCTGGTGGCGATGCTGGCCGCCTCGGTGGTGCTCTGGGGCATGGGCATCGGCCCGATCTACACGCTCTGACCCGCAGTCGGGGCGCGGCCTGCCGCGCGCCCCGCGACTTCTCTATACTGGCGCGCCTGTTTTACCGGGAGGCCGCCATGCCCCACTTGCTCGAAGCACGCGTCGAAGCGTGCTATCGCCAGGCCGAGACGTTTTTCAAACGCAGCTTTCCCCGCCCGAGGGTCAGCCTGCAGTTGCGCGGGCAGAAGGCCGGCGTCGCGCATCTGCAGGAGAACCTGCTGCGTTTCAACGCCCAGCTGTATCGGGAGAACACCGAGCATTTCCTGCGCCAGACCGTGGCCCACGAGGTGGCCCATCTGGTCGCCCATCAGTTGTTCGGCCTGCGCATCCGCCCGCATGGCGAGGAGTGGCAGAAGATCATGCGCGGCGTCTTCCAGTTGCCCCCCGAGCGTTGCCATAGCTACGACGTGCCACGGCGCAAGGCGACCCGTTACGTCTATCGCTGCCAATGCCCGGAAGGCCTGTTCCCGTTCAGCGCCCAACGCCACGGCCTGGTCGCCAAGGGTCGGCGCTACCTGTGCCGACGCTGCAGGGCGACGCTGCAGTTCACCGGCGAGCTGCGGGTGGAATAGCGGCGAGGGGCTTCAGCCGCTCACGCCTTCGTGCGGGCCGCTGCCAGAAGCTCGCGACTGAAGTCGCTCCTACGGGTCGGTGGGGGTACGCTGGTCGCAAGATCAGAGGGGCCGCACGCGGCGGGTGAACAGCAGCGAGCCCAGCATGGCCAGCAGGCTCTCCACCAGCGCCGCCAGCAGCAGGCCGCAGGACAGGCCCCAGGCGATGGCCGCCGGATCCAGCGGCACCTGGTATTGATAGCCGCGCAACGCATCGCGGGTCAGCCGCGCATCGGCGGCGCTGAACAGGTGCCAGGCGCGCGCGTACCAGGGTCCCTGCATGGCCTGCCATTCACGTTCGAGCAGCTCGGCGCGGCCCACCAGGCGCTCGACGCTGCCGGCATCGCTGCGCATCACCGGATCGTCGCTGGCGCGGTAATGCCGCAGCAGCGCCTGCAGGTCGCCGGCGAAGAAGCGCCGCGCGGTGTCACGAAAGCCTTCCAGGCTGTGCGCCGACTCCAGGCGATGGGCCTCCAGGCGCTGGGTGTAGGCGTCCATGAACGCGGGGATCTGCACCCCCACCAGCAGGCCGAAGGCGAACAGCAGCAAACGCAGGTAGCTTCGCAACATGGGGGGATTCCTGACGAAAGGTAATGGCCGACTGCAAGCGGCGTGCCGCTCAGGCCTTGCCGCTGGCGATGCACTCGCCGCGCCGCCACAGCGTCCAGTCGCCCGGCTCGTGGGCGATCCAGCGCTCATTGTCGGTCAGCGGATCGGTAGCCAGCACGGTGACCACATCGTCGGGACTGGTTTCCGCCTGAAAATCGACGGTCACGTCGGCGTCCTTCAGACGTGCCGGTCCGAAGGGCGCGCGGCGGGTGATCTGCGCCAGCTTGGTGGTGCAGAAGCTGAACAGCCAGTCGCCGTCGCTGAGCAGGCAGTTGAACACGCCCTTGTCGCGATAGTCGACGCAGGCCGCGACCAGCGTCGGCAGCAGCAGCGTCACGTCCACCGGAGAGGGAAAGGCCTGGCGCACCCGATTGAGCAGGTCGCAGAACGCCGCCTCGCTGTCGGTTTCGCCCACCGGCCGGTAGAACCCCGTCTCGGCGTGGAAATCGCGCAGTTGGCCGTTGTGGGCGAAGCACCAGTAGCGCCCCCACAGCTCGCGGGAAAACGGATGGGTGTTGGCCAGCGAAACCGGCCCGGCATTGGCCTGGCGGATATGCCCGATGACCACCTTGCTCTTGATCGGATAGCGCTGCACCAGACGTGCCACCTCGGAGTCGGCGCTGGCGGCGGGGTCCTGGAACAGGCGCAGGCCACGCCCCTCGTAGAAGCCGATGCCCCAGCCATCGCTGTGCGGGCCGGTGCGGCCGCCGCGCTGCATCAGCCCGGTGAAGCTGAACAGGATGTCGGTGGGCACGTTGGCGCTCATGCCGAGCAGTTCGCACATGACAGGGTCTCCGCGTCAGGCCTGCGGCTCGACGCGACGGGCATCCCCGCCGTTCGCCGGTTCCGCCCGCGCAGCGGCGCGTTCACGCAGCCAGCGCTCGATCGGCCAGCGCGCGGCGGCGAAAATCAGATAGAGCACCAGGGCGATCAGGCCGTACATGGACAGGTCGGCCAGCGCCCGCCACAGGCTGTCGCCCATCTGGAAGCCCAGGTCCAGCGCACCGATGGCGATGGCCGGCGCCAGCAGATCGCGGGACGGGTCCACCAGGGTCGGGGTGAACAGCAGCACGGCGGCCAGCAGGCGCAGGATCTCGCGCAGCCAGCGCCACATCCAGCGGGTCAGGCGCATCCACACCAGCATCAGGCCCAGGGCCGCACTGGCATACAGGGACCAGGCGAGCAGGTAGTCGTTGTCGATCATTGGCGTTTCGGGCGGTGAAATGGGCGCATATCATAGCGACTTTTGCAGCGGGCGACCTACCCGGTGCGACCTTCGTCCCAGAGGCCTCCCATGAGTCAAGCCCCCCTCGCCCGCAGCATCCCCGGCGCCGATCCCTACCAGTGGCTGGAAAACCGCGACAGTGCCGAGGTACTCGAGTACCTGCAGGCGGAAAACGCCTACACCGACGCCTGCCTGACCGACCAGGCCGGGCTGCGCCAGCGGCTGTTCGAGGAGATCAAGGGCCGCATCCGCGAGACCGACCTGTCGCTGCCGGCGCCCTGGAAGGATTTCCTCTACTACCAGCGCACCACGGCGGGCGACGAGTATCCGCGCCACTACCGTTGCCGGCGCCCGGCCGACGGCTCGCTGGTCATTGACAGCGCCAGCGAGCAGTTGCTGCTGGACCCCAACGTCCTGGCCGACGGCGGCTTCCTGTCGCTGGGCGCCTTCAGCCTCAGCCCCGACCAGCGCCTGCTCGGCTACAGCCTGGACACCACCGGCGACGAGATCTATCGGTTGTTCATCAAGGACCTGCACAACGGCGAAATCAGCGAGCTGCCGTTCGAGGACTGCGACGGCAGCCTGTGCTGGGCCAACGACAGCCAGACACTGTTCTTCGCCGAACTGGACGACACCCACCGCCCCCACAAGCTGTACCGCTATCGGCTGGGCGACGCCGAGGCGCAGCTGGTGTTCAACGAGCCGGATGGGCGCTTCTTCATCCATTGCTACCGCACCAGCTCGGAACGCCAGCTGGTGCTGGCCAGCGGCAGCAAGACCACCAGCGAGGCCTGGGTGCTGGATGCCGAGCGGCCGCACGACGCCTTCGTCTGCGTGGCGCCGCGCGAGGAAGGTCACGAATACGACCTCGACCACGGGCTGCTCGACGGCCAGTGGACCTGGTTCATCCGCAGCAACCAGGCGGGCATCAACTTCGCCCTGTACACCGCACCACAGGGCACCCCGGAGCGCGCGCACTGGCAGCTGCTGCGCGGTCACGACCCCGAGGTGATGCTGGAGGACCTGGACCTGAACAGCACGGCCTATGTGCTCAGCCTGCGCGAAGGCGGCCTGTCGGTGCTGGAGGTGCATCCAAACGGCGCCGCACCCTACCGCGTCACCCTGCCCGACGCCGTCTATAGCCTGCATGTGGCCAGCACCCTGGAATTCGACAGCCCGGTGATCCGCCTGCGCTACGAATCGCTCAACCGGCCGGCGCAGCTGCGCCAGCTGGAGCTGGCCAGCGGCAGCCAGCAGGTGCTCAAGGAAACCCCGGTGGAAGGCCCGTTCGATGCCCAGGCCTACGAGAGCCGCCGGCTGTGGGCCACCGCACCGGATGGCACGCGCATCCCGGTCAGCCTGGTGGCGCACCGCGAGGTGCTTGCCGCCGGCCAGCCGGCGCCGCTGTACCTTTACGGCTACGGCGCCTATGGCGAGTGCCTCGATCCCTGGTTCTCCCATGCGCGCCTGTCGCTGCTGGAGCGCGGCTTCATCTTCGCCATCGCCCACGTGCGCGGCGGCGGCGAGATGGGCGAGGCCTGGTACCGCGCCGGCAAGCTGGAACACAAGGCCAACACCTTCGGCGATTTCATCGCCGTGGCGGAAACCCTGGTCGCCAGCGGCCTGACCCAACCGGAAAAACTGGCCATCAGCGGCGGCAGCGCCGGCGGTCTGCTGATCGGCGCGGTGCTGAACCACCGCCCGGAGCTGTTCGGCGCCGCCATCGCTGAAGTGCCCTTCGTCGACGTGCTGAACAGCATGCTCAACCCGGACCTGCCGCTGACCGTGACCGAGTACGACGAATGGGGCGACCCGCGCGATCCCGAGGTGCATGCGCGCATCCAGGGTTACGCACCTTACGAGAACGTGCGCGCCCAGGCCTATCCGCCACTGCTGGTGGTGGCCGGCTACCACGACAGCCGCGTGCAGTACTGGGAAGCCGCCAAGTGGGTCGCGCGGCTGCGTGCCAGCAAGGCCGATGACCGCCTGCTGCTGCTCAGGACCGAAATGGGCGCCGGCCATGGCGGCATGAGCGGCCGCTACCAGGCCCTGCACGACGTGGCGCTGGAGTATGCGTTCCTGCTCAAGGTGCTGGGCATGACAGAAGGCTGAAGCCACGGCGAACCCGTAGGAGCAGCTTCAGCCGCGATGCTTTTGTGCAGCCCGAACCTGAAAGCTCGCGGCTAAAGCCGCTCCTACAAAAGCAGGGCGGTTACGCCTTCACCTTCTCGCCGGGATCCTTGCCGCTCGGATCCTGGTGCTCGATCACCGCGTTGAGCTCCGCGCCGAACAGCAGCACCGCCGCCGACAGGTAGAAATACATCAGCAGCACGATGATCGCGCCGATGCTGCCGTAGGTGGCGCTGTAATCGGCGAAGTTCTGCACGTAGTAACCGAAGCCCAGCGACGCGGCAATCCAGGTCAGCACGGCGATCAGCGAGCCGGGGGTGATGAAGCGGAATTCCTGCTCCACATCCGGCGTGACGTAATAGAACACAGCCACTGCCAGTACCAGCAGGAACACCGCCACCGGCCAGCGCAGCCAGGCCCAGACCGTCACCACCACCTGCTTCAGGCCGAACAGTTCGGCCAGCCAGCCCATCAGCGCCGGACCGACCACCATCAGCGCGGCCGCCGTCAGCAGCATCGCGGCGATACCCACCGTATAGAGCACCGACAGTGGATACAGCTTCCAGAATGGCCGCCCTTCAGGCACATCGTAGGCGCGATTCATGGCCACCATTGCCGAACGGATGCCGGCCGACGCCGTCCACAAGGCGAACAGGATGGCGATGGAGAACAGCCCGGACTTCTGCTCCTGAAACTGCACGATCACCCCGTCCACCTGCTCCATGGCCTGGGGTGGCAGCAGCAGCGCGGCCTGGCTGCGCAGCCAGTCGTAGAAGTGCTGCAGATCGAGAAAACCGATCAGCGCCACCAGGAACAGCAGAAAGGGAAACAGCGAGAACAGCCCGCGAAAGGCCAGCGCGGCGGCATAGGTTTCCATTTCATCCTCGCCGAACTCCTTGAACGATCGCTTCATCAGCTCGACGAAGCCCAGCCCGCGCAGATCGAACATGCTCCGCCCTCGTCATCCCGGTACTGAAAGGACGGAGCGCACCCGCGGAAGTTCACCACCACGTCCGGGGCCGGTAGTCGCCTGCCGCGAACAGCGCGCGTGACCGGCAGTCAGCAGAGGACAGCCTCGAACCGGGAGTACTCACCATGCATGGCTATGACACCCACTCGATTCACCCGCAGAACGTCCATGGCTGGGAACGCACGCTGTCCATCGCCGGCGGCTTCTTCCTGCTGGCCTGCGGCCTGCGCAAGGGAGGCCTCACCGGCCTGGTGGAACTGGGTCTTGGCGGCATGGCGCTGGCCCGGGGCATGACCGGCCAGTGCGCCGCCAAGCGCGCCCTGTGTCGATCCTGCTCCAACGGCGATTACTGTTCGATCGAAGAACATGAACAGCAACGGCGCAACGCCGAGGCCGCCACCCGCACCAGCACGGTCACCGGTAACGACTCGCTGGACAGCCCACCGGTTGGACGGCCGTAGTAGCGCCACAGCGACCCTGTCTCAATCATCCGTGCGACCGATCAGCCGGTATGCCAGCGCACCGAGCAGTGCGCCGGCGATCGGCGCCACCCAGAACAGCCACAACTGGCTGACCGCCCAGTCACCCACATACAGGGCAACACCGGTGCTGCGCGCCGGATTCACCGAAGTGTTGGTGACCGGAATCGAGATCAGGTGGATCAGCGTCAGCGCCAGACCGATGGCCAGCGGCGCAAAGCCGGCCGGGGCCCGCGGCGAGGTGGCCCCGATGATGATGAGCAGGAAGAACGCGGTCATCACCACTTCGCTCAGGGCCGCCGCAGCCAGCGAATATCCGCCCGGCGAATGCGCGCCGTAGCCGTTGGAGGCGAAGCCGGCGGACAGCTCGAAACCGGCCTTGCCACTGGCGATCAGGTACAGCACGCCACCGGCGGCCAGCCCGCCCAGTACCTGGGCGGCGATGTAGGGCAGCAGCTGTCCGGCCTGAAAACGCCCGGCGGCCCACAGCCCGACCGACACGGCGGGATTGAAGTGCCCGCCGGAGATATGTCCGACCGCATAGGCCATGGTCACCACAGTCAGCCCGAATGCCAGAGACACGCCCAGCAACCCGATACCCAGCTCCGGGAAGGCGGCCGCCAGCACGGCGCTGCCGCATCCCCCCAGGACCAGCCAGAACGTTCCAAGAAACTCCGCGCCATATGTCTCCACGATTGTTTTTCCAGTGCCGTGGAGGGAGACGATTGGCCGCGCTGCGCGGCCGGGCACTGCCAGTGTAGTCATCCGGCGCCGAGCGCAAGGCACTGCCGCAGCCCTGTTGCGCCGATTTGCCGGAATGCGGAACCTGAACCATGCTCTTGCGCAAACGGACCCGCATCACGCTTGGCCTGCCAAACCCCGCACACGGACCGTGAAGGACAAGGGAATGAAACGCCAGCCTGCCTATGCCGCCGCGCTTGTCGCCTGGGTACTGCACAGCACCGCAGCGGCGGCCTATGACCTGATGGACAACGCCGACCTGGCCACCGACCGGGACCTGGTCGAGGCACGCCTGCCCGATACTGGCGCGCTGCTGGTACTGCGCCAGGTCGGCCAGCACAACCTCGCCGCCCTCGAGCAGAGCGGCGAGTCGCTGCTCGGCAGCGTCGTGCAGCACGGCAGCCACCAGGAAGCCTACCTGCTGCAGCAGGGCAGCGACCTGATGGCCAGCATCTGGCAGCAGGGCTACGGCAACCAGGCGGCCATTGCCCAGTTCGGCATGGGCAACCAGGCACAGATCATCCAGTCCGGCGCGCACAACACCGCCAGCATCGAGCAGAGCGGCTCGGGGCTGTACAGCCGTATCACCCAGGTTGGCGTCGGGCAGACCGCCCATGTGCGCCAGCGCTGACGCGTCCCCACAAAGGCAGTACCAAAAGAAAAGCAGTACACCAAACAAGGAGGCAACACATGTTCAGGAAGACCCCCCTCGCAGCAGCGATTCTGGTTCTGGCCGCCGGCCCCGCGCTGGCCGACAACTTCTCGCTGCAAGCCCAAACGGGCACCGAAAACAGCGCGCTGGTCGAGCAGATCGGCGGCCGCGCCAATGCCGCCCAGGCGCAAAGCGGCTTCCGCAACGACGCCCAGTCGGCCCAGGTTGGCAGCGCCGGTTCGGTCGGTCAGGCCCAGATCGGCCGTTTCAACCAGCTTGAGGCCGACCAGTACCGGGCCGGTGCCGGCAGCCTGATCAAGCAGTTCCAGGACGGCCACCACAACGACGGCCAGGCGAGCCAGTTCGGCGGCCGGGCCAACAGCATCACCCAGATCCAGCAAGGCCATGGCAACGACAGTTCCGTCGTCCAGTTGGGCGGCGCGCACAACAGCGCCACAGCCAACCAGCAAGGCGCGCACAACGAGGCGACCATTCGCCAGGAACTGCACGGCAGCCACAACCGCGCACTGATCGACCAGCAAGGCTCGCAGCACCAGGCGTCGGCGATCCAGACCCTCAACGACGGCGGCATCATCGAAATCCAGCAGCTGGGCAATCTGCACAGCATCCGCGTCTACCAGGGAGACACCCAGAACAACCAGGTGACGACCCTGCAAGACGGCGCGAACAGCTCCGCGCTGATCTCGCAGATCGCCCAGGACGGCAGCCGCATCGATGTGCAGCAGTTCGGCGGTCTCCAGGATGCCTCGGTTCACCAGTTCCAGGCCGACCACAGCCAGATCAGCACCCAGCAGACCGGCGAAGCCAACAGCCTGCTGGCCGAGCAGGGCCCGGGGGTGAACCTCAGCGCCACCCTGACCCAGCACGGTGTCGGCAACCGTCACGAGCTGGCGCAGAGCGGTGAAGGCAACACGGTGGACCTCGGCGCCTACGGCGACAACAACCGCGCCCAGGTAGCCCAGGCCGGCAGCTACAACGAGCTGTACTTCGACCAGAACGGCAGCGACAGCCTGCTGGTGGCTGACCAGCGCGGCAGCAACAACCACTTCGGCGGCAGCAGCAACGGTGCGGAAAACAGCGTCAGCCTCGACCAGGGCGGCGCCTACAACAGCGCCTATGCGTACCAGAGCGGCTACCTCAACACTGCCGAATTCGTGCAGAGCGGCGGCTACAACAGCGCCCATGTCGCTCAGTCGGGGGCGCTGAACCAGGCGGTCATCAATCAGGCGGGTTACAACCACGTCAGCAACATCGCTCAGTACGGTACGGCCAACCAGGCCATTGCCATCCAGCGTTGAGGATCGGTGCCGCCGCCTTGCGGCGGCCTGTTCCCACACAAAAAACCGGAGCCTCTCGGCTCCGGTTTTTCATTTCAGCCTGCCTCTTTGCGGTACTTCGCCAGATACTTGCCCAGCGGCGAATCCTTCAGCGACACCTGATCGGTCGCCTGCCAGAGGCGACGCTCGATGCCCTGGGCAATCAGATGCGCAACGGCCGCTTCGATGGCCGACAGCACACAGAGCTGCGCCGGCTCGTTGACCGTGTAACCGGCCTCCACTTCAAGCAGGTCCTTCAGTTCGATGAACTTGAACACCCCGGCGCTGCGCGCCACCGAGTAGATGGTCTTGCTGGTCATGACATTGGCCAGCACCTGCCCGCTGCGCACATCCACCGCCCGCAGGCTGACCGACACCTGATCCACCCGGTATTCGTTCGACCCGCCGATACCCAGGTAACGGGCACCCTCGCCACCGGTGCGCACATTGCTGTCGAAGGCGACGATGCCCCCCTCCAGCACGATGTTGGCCGCCTGCAGCGGCGGCAACTCGGCGAGGATGTTGGCCGGCGTGCCGTTCTTCTGCTGCGAGGCGCGGATGATCTTGCGCTCGGTCAGCAGGTTCTGCAGCCCCTCGCGCTCCAGCACCATGAACCAGCCACTGGCCTGCAGGGCGTCCATCAGCATGCTTGCCGCGCCCTGGGTCACGCTGGTGGAGAAGGAACTGGCCGGGGTCGGCTTGTACTGCCCCGTCTGGTCGCGGAAGCCGTACACCGCCGTCACCACCAGCCCCTTGGGCTTGGGCATGTTGACCAGATCATCGTAGGTCGATGCCCGGGGAGTGAGCGTCGGGATTTCCGCGTCGTGCTCGGCCGGCATCGGCTCGCGCAGCGAACAGCCCTGCAACAACGCACCGGCCAGTGCCACCGCTAGTAAGGTTCTCATGCCACGTCCTTGTTCCATGGATCAGTTCGGCGTCCAGCCACTGAGTACGATCTCCGACACCTCGCCCGTGGTGCGGTCGGTCACCAGGATGCTGAGGATCCCGGAATTGGCGTTGTCCTGTATCTCGATGATGAAGGCACTGGTGGTCAGGGTGCCGGTCTGGCCACTTTCGATGTTGGTCATCAGTTGCGACAGCAGCCGCGACTCCAGCTGGGCGGTGAAACGCTCCAGCGCCGTGGTGCCGGTATAGCCAGCTCCCATGCCGGGACTCGAGCTGGAATGGTCGTTCTGCGCCTGGGCGTTGCCCAGCAGCCAGGTGCCATTCAGGGGGTTGCCACCGAATGAGGGATTCACCGGCGTGTAGACCAGTTCGCTGGCCTGCGCCACGGCGATCAGGCCCCCGCAGGCCAGCCCCAGCGCGGCGGACCGCGCCCTCCATTGCCTTCTCATAGTTCGTCTCGCTCCATGTCCGTGGTGTCCTGCAGGAGGATTTCCAGTCGCCGGCGGGTGACCGTTTCCTTGACCTGGTCGGCGGCCGCGTAGGCGATCGCCTGCAATTGCGCGGTGTTGGGCGCCAGAAAGCTGCGGTATACGGTGCGCTGTTCGAACTCCACCCAGACCAGGCTGCCCCAGCGCGCCGAGGGTCGCTCGCGCACCACCAGATTGAAGTCCAGGCGACTGGTGTCCCGCAGCCGCTCGCTGAAATATCGGTAGAACTGGTGCCCGATGTGGCTGATCGTCTGATCGACGATAAAGCCATTGAGTTCGTCGTTCGGGCTTCCGGCCCGGGCCTGGCTCGCCGGCAGGAGCAACAGCAGGCAGAAGAGCACCCGGACGAGTGCGGGCGGTAGGCGGGGAAAGTCCATGTCGGCGTTCGGCATCCTGCTGCGCGGCGTCGGCCCGAGGCGCGACTGCCGGGGAAAGGCAGTGCGAACTGTAGTCGATGCCGTTGCGGCCCGCGCTTGCGGGCGGCAAAGCGTGACGCGCATCACGCGACATGCCCGGCCGACGGACAGCCCGTGGCCCCGTTGGCCGGGATAAACCCGGCCCCACAAGGTTCCTACAGACCCTGTAGGGCCGGCAGCGGCAGTGGGGATACTCGCCTGGCTGGCAGCTTCGCCTCCGTCCGGCCGGGGTAAACCCGGCCCCACAATGGTTTCGCGCCGACTCCGGCCCCAAGGTTGTCGAGCCCCAAAAAAGAACCCCGCACACGGCGGGGTCCTTTTTACCGAACGCTCGAAAGCGTGTCAGCCGACGAAGCTGAGCAGCACCCCCGCCGCCACAGCCGAGCCGATGACCCCGGCCACGTTGGGCCCCATGGCATGCATGAGCAGGAAGTTCTGCGGGTTGGCCTCCAGGCCGACCTTGTTGGAGACCCGCGCCGCCATCGGCACCGCGGAGACCCCGGCTGAGCCGATCAGCGGGTTGATCTTGGTCGTGCTGAAGCGGTTCATGATCTTGGCCATGATGATCCCCGCCGCGGTACCGCCCGAGAACGCCACCATGCCCAGCGCCAGGATGCCCAGGGTCTTCATCTGCAGGAAGGCCTCGGCGGACAGCTTGGAGCCGACGGTCAGCCCCAGCGCGATGGTGATGATGTTGATCAGCGCATTGCGCGAGGTGTCGGCCAGACGATCCACCACGCCGCATTCGCGCAGCAGGTTGCCGAAGGCGAACATGCCGATCAGCGGCGCGGCGTCCGGCAGCAGCAGGCCGACCAGCAGGCACAGCAGCAGCGGGAAGACGATCTTCTCCACCTGGCTGACATGCCGCAGCTGGGTCATGACGATGGCACGCTCCTCGGGAGTGGTCAGCGCGCGCATGATCGGCGGCTGGATCAGCGGCACCAGGGCCATGTAGGAGTACGCGGCCACGGCGATCGGACCGAGCAGGTCAGGCGCCAGTTTGGAGGTGACGAAGATCGACGTCGGGCCATCGGCACCACCGATGATGGCGATCGACGCGGCTTCCCGCAGGGTGAACTCCAGCCCCGGGATGCCACTGGCGGTCAGTGCCAGGGCGCCCAGCAGCGTGCCGAAGATGCCGAACTGCGCGGCGGCGCCGAGCAGCAGCGTCTTGGGGTTGGCCAGCATCGGACCGAAATCGGTCATGGCGCCGACGCCCATAAAGATCAGCAGCGGGAACACGCTGGTCGGCAGGCCCACCTCGTAGAACAGGTGCAGGATGCCAGCGCCCTCGGCCATGTTGGCCACCGGGATGTTGGCCAGGATGCCGCCGAAGCCGATGGGAATCAGCAGCAGCGGTTCGAAGCCCTTGCGGATCGCCAGGTAGATCAATGCGATACAGACCAGCATCATCAGGGCCTGGCCGGCCTCCAGATGGTACAGGCCGGTGCTCTGCCAGAGCGTGAGCAACTTTTCCATGAAACGCTCCTTAAGCGATGCTCAGCAGAGGATTGCCGACCGACACTGCGTCGCCGACCTTGACGTCCACGGTGGCGACGGTGCCGGCCTTGAAGGCGCGAATCTCGGTTTCCATCTTCATGGCTTCGAGGATCACCACCAGATCGCCTTCCTGCACCATCTGTCCGGGCTGCACCAGCACCTTGAAGATGTTGCCGGCCAGCGGCGCCGGTTGCGGCTCGCCGGAGGTCGGGGCCGGGCCGGCGGCCGGAGCCGCGGTTGCCGAAGCGGCACCGTTCAGTGCCTTGATGCCGGCGATGTCGCCGCCGTCGCTGACCTGCACCACGAAGGACTTGCCGTTGACGTCCACGGTGTAGACCTCCGGCTTGCCGGCCTCGCGGGGCGCCAGCTCCTGGCCGTTCGGCATCGGCTCGAAGGCCGCCGGGTTGCCCCGGTTTTCCAGGAACTTCAGGCCGATCTGCGGGAACAGCGCGTAGGTCAGTACGTCATCGATCGCCTCGGCGGCCAGCTGGATGCCCTTCTCGCGGGCGATGCCGTTCAGCTCGGCGGTCAGCTTGTCCATCTCGGCGTCCAGCAGGTCGGCCGGGCGGCAGGTGATCGCCTCGCCACCATTCAGCACGCGGGCCTGCAGCTCGGCGTTGAACGGCGCCGGCGCAGCGCCGTACTCGCCCTTGAGCACGCCGGCGGTTTCCTTGGTGATCGACTTGTAGCGCTCACCGGTGAGCACGTTGATCACCGCCTGGGTGCCGACGATCTGCGAGGTGGGGGTGACCAGCGGGATGAAGCCCAGGTCCTCGCGCACGCGCGGGATTTCCTCGAGCACCTGGTCGAACTTGTCCAGCGCGCCCTGCTCCTTGAGCTGGCTTTCCATATTGGTGAGCATGCCGCCGGGTACCTGGGCGACCAGAATGCGCGAGTCGACGCCACGCAGGGTGCCTTCGAACTTCGCGTACTTCTTGCGCACCTCGCGGAAGTAGGCGGCCACTTCCTCGAGCAGTTCCAGGTTCAGGCCGGTGTCGCGCTCGGTGCCCTGGAAGATCGCCACCACCGACTCGGTCGGCGAATGGCCGTAGGTCATGGACAGCGAGGAGATCGCGGTGTCGACGTTGTCGATGCCGGCTTCCACGGCCTTGAGGATGGCGGCGGTGGACAGCCCGGCGGTGGCGTGGCACTGCATGTGCACCGGAATGGCCAGGCTGGCCTTCAGGCGCGAGACCAGCTCGAAGGCCTGGTACGGAGTGAGGATGCCGGCCATGTCCTTGATGGCCACGGAGTCGGCGCCCATGTCCTCGATCTGCTTGGCCAGATCGACCCACATGTCCAGGGTGTGCACCGGACTGGTGGTGTAGGAAATGGTGCCCTGGGCGTGCTTGCCCTGGCGCTTCACGGCGCGCAGCGCAGTATCCAGGTTGCGCGGGTCGTTCATCGCGTCGAACACGCGGAACACGTCCACGCCGTTGATGGCGGCGCGCTCGACGAACTTCTCCACCACGTCATCGGCGTAGTGCCGGTAGCCGAGCAGGTTCTGGCCGCGCAGCAGCATCTGCTGGCGGGTGTTGGGCATCGCCTTCTTCAGTTCGCGGATGCGCTCCCAGGGGTCTTCGCCCAGGTAACGAATGCAGGCGTCGAAGGTCGCGCCACCCCAGCTTTCCACCGACCAGAAACCCACCTGGTCGAGTTTGGGCGCGATGGGCAGCATGTCTTCCAGGCGCACGCGGGTGGCGAGGATGGACTGGTGGGCGTCACGCAGCACCACATCGGTAATGCCGAGCGGCTTGTTGTTCGAAACGGTCATGGAGATGTTCCCTTTCCTGGGTCAGCCGCGGCGCGCGCGGTGGAGATGGATCGCGGCCTTGATCGCGGCCAGGGTGTCTGCATCGGCATCGATAGCGGGAGCCGCCGAGGCGGATCGCGGTTGAGCAACCGCCGGCTCGCTGACGAAGCGAGCGGTGAGGAAGGACATCACGCGAATGCAGAAAATGAGGAGAACCAGAAAGACGAAGACGGAACCCATGCCGAATAGCATGATTTCTACGCCTTCGAGCAGAAGTTGGCTGGTCTGCATGCAACTCTCCGAAGGGCGCCCTTATGGAGCGCCGTCGTTATTGTTTTGAGTGATCGACTCGGCTCTTGGCTGCAGTCAGCGGGTCTGAGACAGTGCGGCCGCTGCGCACGCTACCTACGCACCCGGAAGCGAGTCAATGACTATTGCCGGGAAAATCGCGACTAATGGCCTCTTCGCGGCGGCACCCGCGCAGTGCGACGGCCCGGCAGCAGCGGCGCTTCGCCCGCTGGAATCCGCCCACCGCGCACCAGCGCCGCGACGACAGGTCGCACCGGAATGGGCGACCGTGACGGCACACTAACGCGTGCCTGCTACTACCGCGCGCGCCTGCGCCCGCCAACTCAGCGAAACCACCATGACCCTCGACGACATCGATTTTGCCGGCCTGTACCGCGAGCACCTGCGCCAGGCCGGCCGCGCGCCCAAGCCGGCCAGCGACTGGGACCGCCGCGCCGGCGAACTGAACCGCAGCAGCCAGGCCTCGCGCTACGCCAGCGACTTCATCGGCCGCATGAACCTGAACGGCGCCCGCACGCTGCTGGACATTGGCTGCGGCCCGGGCGCCCTGGCGCTACCGCTGGCCACACGACTGGAGCGGGTGTACGGCCTGGACTTCAGCGCCGGCATGCTCGCCTGCCTGGCGGACAACGCCCGGCAGCAGGGCCTGGAGAATGTGCAAGGCATCCAGCGCGCGTGGGAGGAGGACTGGAGCGATGTGCCGGTGTGCGACATCGTGGTGGCATCCCGTTCGGGGCTGGTGGGCGATCTGGCCGACGCCCTGGAGAAGATCAACCGCCACGGCCGGCTGCGCGCCTACATGACCCAACTGGTCGGCGGCGCCTTCAGCGAGCCGGAGATTGCCGCGCTGCTCGGTCGCCGCCCCCAGCGCCTGCCCGACTACCTCTATACGGTGAGCTTGCTGCACCAGCGCGACATTCACCCGCGCCTGGATTACCTGGAAACCCGCAACCGCCTGGGCGGCACCCGCGACTTCGAGGAATTCGCCCAGCGCGTGGCCTGGGCCTTCGGCCCCATCGACGCGGCGCAGCGCGCCGAACTGCAGCGCTGGTACCAGGCCGACCCCGAACGCGCCAAAAGCGGCGGCGCGCCGATGCGCTGGGCCTTTATCAGTTGGGATATTCCGCCAAGGCAACGCGGCTGAAGCCGCTCCCACCAAAGCCGGACGCTCGCGAGCCGCTGACCGACCCGCACAACCCCCTGTAGGGCCGGCTTTATGCCGGCCAACAGAGGTCAGGCCGACACGGCAGCGTAATCTGCAGCCCCGTTGGCCGGGATAAACCCGGCCCCCACAGGTCCCGCCACCCCTCTGAGCGCCAGCCGCTAGCAAAGGGCCGTGCTGCACGGACCTGTAGGAGCGACTTCAGTCGCGAGCTTTTGGCCACGCCGCGGCGCCGTGCCTCAGCCTTCCACGCTCGCCCACTGCTTGCTCAGGCGCTTGTCCGACACCGGCATCTTCGTGCCCAGTTGCTGGGCCCACAGCGACACGCGGTACTCCTCGAGCATCCAGCGGTACAGCGCCAGTTCCGGGTCGCGCTTGCCTTCCTGCAGGTGCTTCTTCAGGCGCGCCTGGTACTGCTCCCAGTAGCCGGCCAGCTCGCCGCTCCACACGCGGTCGCGCTGCAGCTGCGCGCCGATCTTGTCGAAGCGCTGCTCGATCGCCTTGAGGTAACGGGGATATTCACGCAGCCACTCGACCGGGGCCTCGCGCACGAAGCCGGGATAGATGAGGTTGCCCAGCTGCGCCTTGATATCGTTGAGCGCCACCGCCTGGGCCAGGTCGATGCGGCCCTTGAAGCGCTTCTGCAGGGCATGCCAGTGCTTGAGGATTTCCAGCATCAGCCGCGACAGCCGCTCGGCGTGTTCGGTCCAGGCGCCGCGTTTCTGCTCGGCCAGCGAGGCCAGCGCAGCGCCGTCGCGCGGCAACGGCTCGACGCCGTCGAGGATGCAGCTGTCCAGGCTGGCCAGCAGGATGTCCTCGGTCAGTGCCTCGATGCGGCCCAGGTCGCGATAGAGCATCCCCATATCGGTCAGGCCCGGCAGCTTGCCGCGCAGGAACTTGGCCTGCTCGCTCAACTGCTGCAGCAGCAGGCGCTGCAGCGCGCGGCGATGCTGGAACTCGGCCTCGGCCTGGGTCGGGAAGCGCCCTTCCTTGACCACCCCGCCCTCTTCCACCAGCGCCGGGTAGACGGTCATGGCCAGGCCGGCGATCTTCTGCTGGGTCTTCTCGGCCACCGGGGCAAAGCCCTTGGCTTCCACCGGCTTCTGCTGTTCCGCCTTCTGGGTCGGCAGCGCCAGCGCCGCCTGGCTGGCTTCGCTGAAGCGCGCGGTGATTTCCGCCAGGTCGCGGCCTTCGCCGAGGAACTTGCCGCGCGCGTCCACCACCTCGATGTTCATGCGCAGGTGGCTTTCCACCTTTTCGCCGGCCTCGGCCCAGGCCTCCTCCGGCACGCGGGCGCCGGTCATGCGCTGCAGCTCGCGGCCCAGTGACTCGGGCAGCGAGCCTTCGGCGAAGGGCAGCTTGGCCAGCGCAGCGCGCACGAAATCCGGCACCGGCACGAAATTCTTGCGCATGGCCTTGGGCAGGTTGCGCACCAGCTCGATGGCGCGGGCTTCCAGCAGGCCCGGCACCAGCCATTCCAGACGCTCGGCCGGCAACTGCGGCAGCAGCGGCGCCGGCACGCGCAGGGTCACGCCATCGCGCGGGTGGCCGGGCTCGAAATGGTAGGTCAGCGGCAGCTGCAGCTCGCCCAGGCGCAGGTGATCGGGGTACAGCGCGGCGGTGACTTCGCTGGCGTCGCGGGCCAGCACGTCTTCCTCGCGCATCAGCAGCAGTTGCGGGTTCTTCTGGCTCTCGCGCTTGTACCAGCTCTCGAAGCTGGCGGCCTGGTAGATGTCCTGGGGAAGCCGCACGTCGTAGTAGGCGAACAGCGTGTCCTCATCGGCGAGGATGTCGCGGCGGCGCGCCTTGGCCTCCAGCTCGTCGAGCAGCTCCAGCAGGTCGCGGTTCTCGGTGAGGCACTTGGCGCGACTGTTGATCTCGCCGCGCACCAACCCTTCGCGGATGAACAGTTCGCGGGCCGCCGGCGGGTCGACGGGGCCGTAATGCACCGGGCGCTTGCCGACCACGATCAGGCCGAACAGGGTGATCTGCTCGAAGGCCACCACCTGGCCGCGCTTCTTCTCCCAGTGCGGCTCGAAGTGGTTCTTCTTGATCAGGTGCCCGGCCAGCGGCTCGATCCAGTCCGGCTCGATCTTGGCCACCATGCGCGCGAACAGCTTGGTGGTTTCCACCAGCTCGGCGGCCATCACCCACTGCGGCTTCTTGCGGCCGATGACGCTGGAGGGGTGGATCCAGAAGCGCCGCTGGCGGGCGCCGAGGAAGTCACCGTCCTCGGTCTTGCTGCCGATGTGGCTGAGCAGGCCGGCAAGGATCGCCTGGTGCACAGCGGCGTAGCCCTTGGCGCGCTGGGCGGCGGCCTGGGCCTCGGCCTGCTCCTTGAGCTTGGCGTTGAGCTTGGTATCGGTGGTGGGGGTGATGCGATTGGTGGAAGAGGCTTCGCCGTCTTCCACCCTACGGTCGTCGATCGCTGCGTAGGGTGGATGGCCGGAGCCATCCACCGCCTTGCCGGCGCCGAGCTTGAGTTCGCGCACGATCAACAGCAGTTGCCGATGCGCGTCGCGCCATTCGCGCAGGCGCAGGTAGTTGAGGAAGTTCTTGCGGCACCAGCTGCGCAGCGCGTTGGCGCCCAGCTCCTGGCGCTTTTCCTCGAAGCCGCGCCACAGGTTGATCAGCGCGGCGAAGTCCGAATCCGGATCCTTCCACTGGGCATGGGCCTGATCGGCGGCCTGCTGGCGGTCGGCCGGGCGTTCGCGCACGTCCTGCACAGACAGCGCGCTGGCGACGATCAGCACCTCGTCGAGGCTGCCCAGGCGCGCGGCTTCCAGCAGCATGCGGCCCAGGCGCGGGTCGATGGGAATGCGCGCCAGCTGCCGGCCCAGGGCGCTGATGCGGCCCTCGCGATCCACTGCCGACAGCTCCTGCAGCAGGTTGAAACCGTCGCTGATCGCCTTGCCGTCCGGCGGCTCGATAAACGGGAAATCAGCGATGTCGCCCAGGCGCAGGTGCAGCATCTGCAGGATCACCGCCGCCAGGTTGGTGCGCAGGATCTCCGGATCGGTGAATTCCGGCCGGCCGAGGAAATCCTCCTCGCTGTACAGGCGGATGCAGATACCCGGCTCGACGCGGCCACAGCGGCCCTTGCGCTGGTTGGCGCTGGCCTGCGACACCGCCTCGATGGGCAGACGCTGTACCTTGGAGCGGTAGCTGTAGCGGCTGATGCGCGCGGTGCCCGAATCGATCACGTAGCGGATCCCGGGCACGGTCAACGAGGTTTCCGCCACGTTGGTGGCCAGCACGATCTTGCGCCCGGCGGCCGGCTTGAAGATCTTCTGCTGCTCGGCCGGGGTCAGCCGCGCGTACAGCGGCAGCACCTCGGTGAGGCGCAGGTTGGCCTTGCGCAGCACCTCGGCGGCGTCGCGGATCTCGCGCTCGCCGGGCAGGAACACCAGCACGTCGCCGGGGCGCTTGCCGATGCTCTTCTCGTGGGCCTCGATCTCGGCCAGCGCGGCGAGAATGCCCTGATCCACCGTCAGGTCGTCCTCGACGCGGTTGCCGTCCTCGTCGGTCTCGGCGGCCAGCGGGCGGTACCAGGTTTCCACCGGGTAGGTGCGCCCGGAAACCTCAATAATGGGGGCATCATTGAAATGCTTGGAGAAGCGCTCCAGATCGATGGTCGCCGAGGTGATGATGACCTTGAGGTCCGGACGGCGCGGCAGCAGCTTCTTCAGGTAGCCGAGCAGGAAGTCGATGTTCAGCGAGCGTTCGTGGGCTTCGTCGACGATCAGCGTGTCGTACTTTTCCAGGAAGCGGTCGTGCTGGGTTTCCGCCAGCAGAATGCCGTCGGTCATCAGCTTGATCAGGGTGCGGTCGGTGCTCTGGTCCTCGAAGCGCACCTGGTAGCCGACCAGCTCGCCCAGCGGCGTGGCCAGTTCCTCGGCGACCCGGGTCGCCACGCTGCGCGCCGCCAGCCGGCGCGGCTGGGTGTGACCGATCAGCCCGTTCACGCCGCGGCCGATTTCCAGGCAGATCTTCGGCAGCTGGGTGGTCTTGCCCGAACCGGTCTCGCCGGCGATCACCAGTACCTGGTGCTGCTCCAGCGCCGCCTTGATCTCGTCGCGTTTGGCGGCGATGGGCAGCGCGTCGTCGTAACGGATGACCGGCACGCTCTCACGGCGCGCCTGCACCTTGGCGCAGCTGGCCTGGAAGCGCTCCAGCCACTGCGTCAGGCGGGCGTCATCGGGCTGCTTCTGCAGGTCCTGCAGCTGACGACGCAGGCGATGACGATCGGCGGAAAACGCCTGATCGAGGTTGTGCAGCAGGGTGGCAATGGCAGGCAGGGCGTCGGTCATCGAGCAATCGCGGCAAATCGGAAAGGGCGCGATTGTCGCAGATTTTCCGCGCCCGGGCGCGGCACGCCCGGTGTGCAGCGGTTACCCTAGCCACATTCGATGATCCGGGCGAGCAGCAATGGACAATCCCCTGAGTGAAATGAGCTGGCGCGAGCGCCTGTACGTGGTGATCTTCTTCACCAACACCCCGGAAGGTCGGCGTTTCGATGCCTGGCTGCTGGTGACCATCCTGGCCAGCCTGCTGGTGGTGATGTTCGACAGCATCCCCTCGGTGAATGCCGAAGCGGGCCAGCCGCTGCTGGCGCTGGAATGGCTGTTCACCCTGCTGTTCATGGTCGAGTACGGGGTGCGCATCTACTGCCATCCGGAACCGCGCAAGTACATCTTCAGCTTCTATGGGGTGGTCGACCTGCTGTCGTTCCTGCCCAGCTTCCTGGCCCTGCTGGTGCCCGGCAGCCATTACCTGATCGTGGTGCGCGTGCTGCGCCTGCTGCGGGTGTTCCGAATCCTCAAGATGACCCCCTACCTGAGCCAGGCCAACTTCCTGCTGGTGGCGCTGCGCGGCAGCCGGCAGAAGATCATTGTGTTCCTGCTGACGGTAAGCACCCTAGTGGTGATCTTCGGCACGCTGATGTACGTGATCGAAGGGCCGGAAAACGGCTTCACCAGCATTCCCGCCAGCGTGTACTGGGCGGTGGTGACGCTGACCACCGTCGGCTACGGCGACATGGTGCCGCACACCGGATTGGGCAAGACGATGGCCACGCTGATCATGGTCACCGGCTATTCGATCATCGCCGTGCCCACCGGCATCTTCACCGCCGAACTGGCCACCGCCATGCGCCAGGACAGCCTGCACCACGACTGCCCGACCTGCCACAAGGACCATCACGAACCCCACGCGGCGTTCTGCAGCCGCTGCGGGGAGAAGTTGTTTGCGAAGACGACCGAGGAGCAAGCGTAGGGCGGACAACGCTGGCGCGTCGCGCGCAGCGGCGGCCAGAACAGCGCCGACCACCCTACCGGGGACCCGTACGTTGCGCGCGGCTTAAAGCTCGAACTCGCTCTGCAGCGCCGCGCGCACGCAGTGCAGCACGCCGACCGGCACGCGGCCCTTGAACTGCTCGGCGATCTCGGCCACCGGCGGCAGTTCGCCTTCGCCGTCGAGGAAGGCGTCCTGCACTTCCATCATCAGCTCCTCGGGCAGGTCCAGGGCCTGGTCCAGCGCCAGCTGCTGGTTGCCGATGGCTTCGGCCAGCAGGCTGTAGACGTTCTTTTCGGTGCAGTCGAGCTGGCTGGCGATCTGCGCCGGGGTCATGCCGGCGCGGGCCAGGCTGATCAGCTCGTGGCGCAGGTCGGTGACCACCCGTGGCGCCTCGCCCTGGGCGCCACCGAGCGCTTCGAGGAAGGCCTCGCCGTAGCGCTCCAGCTTGCGCGCGCCGACGCCACTGACCCGGCCCATCTCGGCCAGGTTGCGCGGCTGACTGCGCAGCATTTCCAGCAGCGTGGCGTCCGGGAAGATCACATAGGGCGGCACGCCGTGTTCCTCGGCCAGCTTGCGGCGCAGGCTGCGCAAGGCTTCCCAGGCGGCGCGCTCCTCGGTGCGCACCAGCTGGCTGGCCGGGCTGGCACCGGAGGATTGCTTGGGCTGCTTGCCGATCAGCTCGCGGCGCAGCTCCAGGGTCACCTCGCCACGCAGCAACGGGCGGCATTTGTCGGTCAGACGCAGGCCGCCGAAGGCGTCCAGGTCCACATCGGCCAGGCCGCGGGCGACCAGCTGGCGGAACAGCGTGCGCCAGTCACCTTCAGACAGACCCTTGCCGACGCCGTACACCGACAGGTGCTGATGGCCGAACTGGCGGATCTTGTCGTTGTCCCGACCCAGCAGGATGTCGACCAGATGGCCGACGCCGTAACGCTGGCCGCTGCGGTAGATGGTCGACAACGCCTGGCGCGCCGGCTCGGTCACGTCCCAGGTCTGCACGCCGTCGACGCAGTTGTCGCAATGCCCGCAGGGTTGCGGCAGCTCCTCGTCGAAGTAGGCCAGCAGCGCCTGGCGCCGGCAGCGGGTTTCCTCGCACAGCGCCAGCATGGCTTCCAGCTTGTGCTGTTCGACGCGCTTGTGCTGTTCGTCGCCCTCGGAATTGCTGAGCATCTGCTTGAGGAAGATCACGTCCTGCAGGCCGTAGGCCATCCAGGCATCCGCCGGCAGGCCGTCGCGGCCGGCGCGGCCGGTTTCCTGGTAGTAGGCTTCCAGGCTCTTGGGCAGGTCCAGGTGCGCCACGAAGCGCACGTTGGGCTTGTCGATGCCCATGCCGAAGGCAATGGTCGCCACCATGATCAGCCCTTCCTCATTGAGGAAGCGCTTCTGGTGATAGGCGCGCAGGTCGCTGGGCAGGCCGGCGTGGTACGGCAGCGCCGGAAAGCCCTGCTCGGTGAGGAAGGCGGCCAGTTCGTCGACCTTCTTGCGCGACATGCAGTAGACGATGCCGGCGTCGCCCTTGCGCTCGGCGAGGAAGGCCAGCAGCTGCTTGCGCGGCTGGTCCTTGGGCACGATGCGGTAGAAGATGTTCGGCCGGTCGAAGCTGGACAGGAAGCGCTCGGCGTTCTCCAGCTTGAGGCGCTGGACGATCTCCTCGCGGGTGCGCTTGTCCGCCGTGGCGGTCAGGGCGATGCGCGGCACGTCGGGGAACAGCTCGGCCAACTGGCCCAGCTGCAGGTATTCCGGACGGAAGTCATGGCCCCACTGGGACACGCAATGCGCCTCGTCGATGGCGAACAGCGCGATCGGCAGGCGCTGCAGGAAGGCCAGCATGCGCGGCTGCACCAGGCGCTCGGGGGCCAGGTACAGCGCCTTGATCTCCTGGCGACGCAGGCGTTCGGCGATCTCGCGCTGCTCGTCGGCACTCAGCGTGGAATTGAGCGCCACGGCCGGCACGCCCAGTTCGTCGAGGGTGGCGACCTGGTCGTCCATCAGCGCGATCAGCGGCGACACCACCACCGCCAGGCCGTCACGCAGCAGCGCCGGCACTTGGTAGCACAGCGATTTGCCACCGCCGGTGGGCATCAGCACCAGGGCATCGCCGCCGCCGGCCACCCGTTCGATGATGGCGGCCTGATTGCCACGAAAGGCGTCGTAGCCGAATACGTCTTTGAGGATGCGCTGGGCTTGGTCAAGCATGCCGGTCTCCGAAACAGGCGGCGAAGTATACGCGAGCCTCGCGCCGCCGGCGCCCCGCCGCGCGACGGATCGGCGCGCCGCTGCGCATGCCGGTAGCCCTGCCCTGTGCACTCGACTAGAATTCGTCGCTATCCATCCGCCAAGGTAGTGCCCGTATGTCGTTTGCCGAACAATTGACCCGTCTGCAGGAGTTCCTCGATTCCGACGACCTGCACGAGGAAGCGCTGGACTACGTGGCCGCCCATGGCTATCTGACCGCCCTGTCGGTATCTCCCGAGCCCGTCGAAGAGCGCGAGTGGATCGACGCGTTGTTCGCCGAGCCGCCGCATTATCGCGACGAGGCCCAGCGCCAGGACATCGAACAGGCCCTGGTGCAGCTCAAGGCGCGCATCGCCCAGCAGTTGGCCAGCGACGAGGACATGGAGCTGCCTTGCGAGCTGGATCTGGGCGACGAGCCGGACCTGTCCGACCTGCGCGGCTGGTGCATCGGCTTCATGGAAGGCGTGTTCCTGCGCGAGGCCGCCTGGTTCGAGAACGCCGAGGATGAAGTCAGCGAGCTGCTGCTGCCGATCATGGTCGGTTCCGGCCTGTTCGAGGAGCAGCCGGAGTTCGACGAGATCGCCGCCGACCGCGACCTGGTCGACAGCATGATCGAGCAGATCCCGGAAGTGCTCACCGCGCTGTACCTGCTGTTCCAGGCCCCGGAAGAGAAGCCCTCGCTGCTCAAGCCGCGCCACTGAGACCATGCGCGAGCCCCACCGCCTGCCGCGTGCGCTGCCGCTCTGGCTGCGCTATACGCTGCTGTCGGTGGGCTGGCTGAGCGTCGTTCTCGGCGTGATCGGCATCTTCCTGCCGGTGCTGCCCACCACCCCCTTCCTGCTGCTGGCCGCCGCCTGCTTCGCGCGCAGTTCGCCGCGCTTCTACGCCTGGCTGGTCGGCCACCCGCGCCTCGGCCCGTGGATTCGCGACTACCTCGAAGGCCAGGGCATTCCGCTCAAGGGCAAGATCTACACCCTGCTGCTGATGTGGGCGAGCATCGGGTTCGCCTGCTGGCTGGTGCCGCTGTTCTGGGCGCGCGTCGGCATGCTGACCAGCGCCACGCTGGTGAGCATCTACATCCTGCGGCAGAAGACGCTGGTGGTGAGGCGTTAGCGCGGGCGACGGGCTAGCTGCTGGTTGGTAGGAGCGGCTTCAGCCGCGATGCTTTTTCCTGCAGGCGCCCCAAGAGCTCGCGACTGAAGTCGCTCCTACAGGTTCGTGCAGTGCGTTGCTTTGGTGGCTTACGAGAGCGCGGGTTGGCGCTGCGCACGAGGCGCGAGTGCCGACGGTCGGACTGCCCATGCCTCATCCTTGAGGCCAGCCCTCGAATCGGCGCCCGAGCTCCATGCCCAGCGCCAACCCGCGATCAGGGAGCGTTGCGCTCCCTCTCTCGATTTAGAAGCTCACATCCAGGCGAGCCCAGAGGCTGCGGCCCGGCTCGTTGATGCGTTCGTCGGCGGACATACCGACACCGGCGTTGCCGGCCTGGTTGAGGTGCTCGCTGTAGGCCTTGTCCAGCACATTGTCGACGCCGGCGCTGAGCTTGAAGTTCTCGTTCACGCGATAGGCCGCGTTGAGCGAGAGCACGCCGAAGCCGGTGCTTTCGTCGAAGTCCTTGCTGGTCACGTTGCCCTGGCCCTCGGCCACCCGGGTCTGCGCGGCCACCACGCGCCACAGACCGGCGGCGCTCCAGTTGCCGCGCTCATAGCCAAGGCCGAAGCGGGCTTCCAGTGGCGGAATCTGCGGCATGGCGCGCTCGTCGGTGGTGTTCTCGCCCCAGGCGTAGGCCAGGCTGGCGTCGGCCTTCCAGTTGTCGGTCAGCTTGTAGCTGCCGCCCACTTCGGCGCCGGCGATGCGGGCGTCGATGTTGGTGGCGATCGAACGGGTCATGCCGGGCATCATGCCGGGAACATAGTTGAACATGATGTAGTCGTTGACCTGCCCGACATAGGCCGAGGCCCAGGCCTCCAGCGGACCCTTGGCGTACTGGATGCCGAAGTCCAGCTGGGTGGTCTTTTCCGGTTCGACCGTCTCGAATGCCTGGATGCTGCCCACCGGGCCAGGGCTGGCCGAGAACAGCTCCCAGTAATCCGGGAAGCGCTGACTGTGGCCCAGACCGACATAGGCGGTGGCCGGCAGGCTCGCCAGGCCATGCTCGTAACGCAGGAAACCGCTGTACAGGGTATCGCGCTTGGTATCTCCAGCGCTGGGGTTGGCCCAGTTCATGCTGATCGGCTTACCGGTAACCGGATCGGTGGCCGTCGGGTGGTGGCTGTTGAACATCAGGCGCTCATCGGTAGCCTGCGCCCGGTCGATGCGCACACCACTGATCACCTTCTGTCGCTCACTCAGCTCCCGGGTCAATTCCGCGAACAGCCCGTACTGGCTGAATTCGGCGTCCTTGGTCCAGCCGAATTCGTCGTAGTCGGTATAGACCTGGGTCATCATGTTGAAGGTGGACGCGCGCTTGCGATGCTCGTTGGTCTGCGCGTCCACACCCGCCACCAGTTCGTAGGCGTTCCACTGCCAGGTGCCTGCCAGACGCCCACCCAGAGTGCGACGGTCGACGTTGGTGGCCGCCGGATTGCGCATCATCGCCATGGCGGCGGCCGGGTCCGGATCACGCAGCGTGAAGTTATCCATCACATGGTCGGCGTAGTTGTAATACACCCGCGCCTCGACCTTTTGCAGCACCTCGCCGATGTTCTCCTGCGCCACGCGCAGCGCCAGGCTTTGCCGCTCGAACTTGCTGCCGTCCATGCCGCGCCCGGCGTAGGCTGCTTCGCCGTCGCCGGTGCCGACGGTCAGTTCGACCAGGGTGTCGGCCGTGGGTGTCCAGCCAAGCACCAGATCGCTGCTCCACTTCTCCCACTGGGAATGCACCTCATCGCCGTTACCGTCCTGGTAGTCGTTCGAGGTGGAGTGGTTGGCCAGCAGGCGCAGGTAGCCCTGACTGCTGCCGGTGGCGGCATCGATGGCGCTGTCGAAGCGCCCTTCCGAGCCGGCCAGCAGGCTGGCGTCGACACGCCCGCCCAGCTCGGTGAAGTTCTCCGGCTCGCGCTCGAAGAGGATGGTCGCCGCCGAGGCACCCGGCCCCCAGAGCACCGTCTGCGGGCCCTTGATCACCGTGAGGCTGTCGAAGTTCTGCGGGGTGATGTAGGAACTCGGCGAGTCCATGCGGCTCGGACAGGCGCCGAGCATGACGCCACCGTTGCTCAGCAGGTTCAGGCGCGAGCCGAACATGCCGCGGAACACCGGGTCGGCATTGGAGCCGCCGCCACGCACGGCGGAGAAGCCGGGAATGGTCTGCAGGTAGTCGCCGGCGTCGCTGGCCGGTACCGGCTGGCGCGGGATCTTCGGATCGGTGACCACGGTCACGCTGGCGGCCGGGGCCACGCCGGTGATGACGGTGGGCGCCAGCTCCTCGGCGGCCATGGCGCCGCCGCTCAGGCCGGCCAGCAGGGCGGCGTGGGCCAGTTTCCAGCGCAGACTGGAGGTATTGATGGAAAACGCGGTGCGCGCGTGCGCAGGCGCCGCGTAACGGACGTTACGAGTCATAAGTAGGTCTCACACAGAGAATTCGGACAAGCCGCCGAAGCGGCTCGACTGCTCGATCAGCTGTGCAGGACGGGAGGTGCGCGCGGATGGCCGCTGCTGCGGCGCGGCGCCGCCGGCTGGGGGGCTTCCGGCAGCGGCAGGATGACGGTGGGCTGGTACTCGGGCAGCACCAGTTGCAGGGACAGGCTGAGCGGCGGACTGAGGGTCAGCAGCTCGCAATAGCCGCACATTTCCAGCGCGGCCAGCCAGGCCGGTTCGCCGGGCGTCGAACGATGATGCATGCCATGGCCGGCCTCCGGCTCGGGCGCGGCGTGCGACGTGTGCTGGGCGTGCTGGGCGTGCTGGGCGTGCTGGGCGTGCGAGTCGAGCCCATGCCCCCCATGCATGGCAACAGCAACAGCCGGCGGCTCATCGGCTCGCTGCAGGGCCTGCAGACCGGAGAACAACGGGCCGACGTGAACCATCAGCATGGCGAACAGGCCAAGCCAGATTCCGACGTTCGTTGTGTGCTGCCTGCTTCTCACGGATGAGCCTGTGTTCGGTGCTTTCAGGGCGATGGTTGCAACGCATGGGAAGGTTGACCAGTGCGACACAACGCCGCAAGCGCCTCGATTAACGTCGGCTTTTTCGCAATTTAATCGCGCTTAAAAAACTCTTTTTAGTGGAAAACAGCAATTTCCAAACAATGCTTGCATCCAGAACCATGCACGCACTAGCTTTGCGCACATTCCGCTTCCGATGATTCCCGTCCGCGCCCCGCAAGGCCGGCCGCCGCCGCAGAGAAAAACCATGACCATGCTCAAAGATCCGTCGCAGAAATATCGCCCGTTCCCGCAGATCAACCTCCCCGACCGCACCTGGCCGAGCCAGGTGATCGACAAGGCACCGGTATGGCTGAGTTCGGACCTGCGCGACGGCAACCAGTCGCTGATCGAGCCCATGGACGCCAAGAAGAAGATGCGTTTCTTCAAGACCCTGGTCGCCGTGGGCCTGAAGGAAATCGAGGTGGGCTTTCCGTCCGCCTCGCAAACCGATTTCGACTTCGTGCGTGAGCTGATCGAAGGCGGCCACATTCCGGACGACGTGACCATCCAGGTGCTCACCCAGGCCCGTCAGGACCTGATCGAGCGCACCTTCGAATCGCTCAAGGGCGCCAAGCAGGCCATCGTCCACTACTACAACGCCACCGCACCCAGCTTCCGCAAGATCGTCTTCAAGCAGGACAAGGCCGGCGTCAAGCAGATCGCCATCGAAGCGGGCCGAATCATCAAGGGCCTGGCCGACGCCAACCCGCAAACCGACTGGCGCTTCGAGTACTCGCCGGAAGTGTTCAGCTCCACCGAGACCGAGTTCGCCGTAGAGGTGTGCAACGCGGTGATCGAGGTGTTCCAGCCGACCCCCGAGAAGAAGCTGATCCTCAACCTGCCGGCCACCATCGAGGCGGCGACTCCGAACATCTACGCCGACCAGATCGAGTTCTTCTGCCGGCACATCGACAAGCGCGACAGCGTGATGGTGAGCCTGCACACCCACAACGACCGCGGCACCGGCGTGGCCGCCACCGAGCTGGGCCTGATGGCCGGCGCCGACCGCGTGGAAGGCTGCCTGTTCGGCAACGGCGAACGCACCGGCAACGTCGACCTGGTGACCGTGGCGCTGAACATGTACACCCAGGGCGTCGATCCCCAGCTGGACTTCTCCGACATCGACGCCGTGCGCAAGGTGGTCGAGGAGTGCAACCAGCTGCCGGTGCACCCGCGCCATCCCTACGTGGGCGACCTGGTGCACACCGCCTTCTCCGGCTCGCACCAGGACGCCATCCGCAAGGGCTTCGCGGTGCAGAAGGCCGATGCGGTATGGGAAGTGCCGTACCTGCCGATCGACCCGGCCGACATCGGTCGCGACTACGAGGCGGTGATCCGGGTGAACAGCCAGTCCGGCAAGGGCGGCATCACTTACCTGCTGGAACAGGAATACGGCATCAGCCTGCCGCGCCGCATGCAGATCGAGTTCAGTCAGGTGGTGCAGAAGGAAATGGACCGTCTGGGCCTGGAAATGACCGCCCAGCAGATCTACGAACTGCTCGAGCAGGAATACCTCAACGCCGGCGCGCCCTACAGCCTGAAGAACCATCGGCTGCAGGAAGAGAACGGCATCAGCCAGGTGGAAGTGGACGTCAGCGAAGCCAGTGGCGCGACCCACCGCTGGATCGGCACCGGCAACGGTCCGCTGGAAGCCCTGGTTGCCGCCCTGCCGGTACGCCTGGAGGTGATGGACTACAGCGAGCACGCCATCGGCGCCGGCAGCCAGGCCAAGGCCGCCGCCTACATCGAAGTGCGCCTGCCGGGCGGGCGCCCGCTGCACGGCGTGGGCATCGACGGCAACCTCACCACCGCCAGCATGCGCGCCCTGTTCAGCGCCCTGAACCGCGCGCTGGCACAGGCGGAAGGCAAGGCCTGACGCTCCCCAGCGTGACCAAAAGCCCCTCGCCTGAGGGGCTTTTTCATTTCAGCCCAGCCGCCGGCATCGAGGCGTACCCCCTGTAGGGCCGGCTTTACGCCGCCCTACACCTGCAACAACCGCTGCCGTAGCGCCTGGATCTCGTCGCGCACCTGCGCCGCGGCCTCGAACTCCAGGTCGCGGGCCAGCTGCATCATCTTCTCTTCCAGCTGGCGGATGCGCTTGTTGATCTCGCTCGGCGAGCGCAGGCCGGCGTCGTAGCGCGCTTCTTCCTCGGCGGCCTTGAGCGCCTTGCGCTTGCCGCTGCGCGCGCCGGGGACCACGGCGCCTTCGAGGATGTCGCGGATGTCCTTCTTGATGCCCTTGGGCACGATGCCGTTTGCCGCGTTGAAGGCCAACTGCTTGTTGCGCCGGCGTTCGGTTTCGTCGATGGCGCGCTGCATGGAGCCGGTCATGTTGTCGGCGTAGAGGATCGCCTTGCCGTGCAGGTTGCGCGCGGCGCGGCCGATGGTCTGGATCAGCGAGCGCTCGGAACGCAGGAAGCCTTCCTTGTCGGCGTCGAGGATGGCCACCAGCGACACCTCGGGCATGTCCAGGCCCTCGCGCAGCAGGTTGATGCCCACCAGCACGTCGAAGGCGCCGGTGCGCAGGTCGCGGATGATCTCCACCCGCTCCACGGTGTCGATGTCCGAGTGCAGGTAGCGCACCCGCACGTTGTGGTCGGCCAGGTAGTCGGTGAGGTCCTCGGCCATGCGCTTGGTGAGGGTAGTGACCAGCACACGCTGGTCGACGGCCACGCGCTTGTGGATCTCCGACAGCAGGTCGTCCACCTGGGTGCTGGCCGGGCGCACTTCGACGTCCGGGTCGACCAAGCCGGTGGGGCGCACCACCTGCTCGATCACCCGACCGGCATGCTCGGCCTCGTAGGGGCCGGGGGTAGCGGAGACGAAGATGGTCTGCGGGCAGATGGCTTCCCATTCGTCGAAGCGCAGCGGACGGTTGTCCAGCGCCGACGGCAGGCGGAAGCCGTATTCCACCAGGGTTTCCTTGCGCGAGCGGTCGCCCTTGTACATGGCGCCCACCTGCGGCACCGAGACGTGGGATTCGTCGATCACCAGCAGCGCGTCGGCCGGCAGGTAATCGAACAGGGTCGGCGGCGGCTCGCCCGGCCCGCGTCCGGACAGGTAGCGCGAGTAGTTCTCGATGCCGTTGCAGTAGCCCAGCTCCATGATCATTTCCAGATCGAAGCGCGTGCGCTGCTCCAGGCGCTGGGCCTCCACCAGCTTGTTCTTGCCGCGCAGGAAGTCGAGGCGATCCTTGAGCTCGGCCTTGATGTGCTCGATGGCCTCCATCAGGGTTTCGCGCGGCGTGGCGTAGTGGGTCTTGGGGAAGAAGGTGAAGCGTGGCAGCTTGCGGATCACCTCGCCGGTCAGCGGATCGAAGGCGGCGATGTTTTCCACCTCGTCATCGAACAGCTCGATGCGCACCGCTTCCAGCTCGGATTCCGCCGGGAAGATGTCCACCACATCACCGCGCACCCGGAAGGTGGCGCGGGCGAAGTCCATCTCGTTGCGGGTGTACTGCAGCTCGGTCAGCCGACGCAGCAGCTCGCGCTGGTCGAGGCGGTCGCCACGGTCCACGTGCAGCACCATCTTCAGGTAGGTCTCCGGGCTGCCCAGGCCGTAGATGCAGGACACCGTGGTGACGATGATGGCGTCGCGGCGCTGGATCAGCGCCTTGGTGGCCGACAGGCGCATCTGCTCGATGTGGTCGTTGATCGAGGCGTCCTTCTCGATGTAGGTGTCGGAGGACGGCACGTAGGCTTCCGGCTGGTAGTAGTCGTAATAGGAAACGAAGTACTCCACCGCGTTGTGCGGAAAGAACGCCTTGAATTCGCCATACAGCTGCGCGGCCAGGGTCTTGTTCGGCGCCAGCACCATGGTCGGGCGCTGCACCTGGGCGATCACGTTGGCGATGCTGAAGGTCTTGCCCGAACCGGTCACCCCGAGCAGGGTCTGATGGGACAAGCCGGCCTCCAGCCCTTCGACCATCCGGCGGATGGCTTCCGGCTGATCGCCGGCGGGTGTGTAGCGGGTTTCCAGTGTAAACAGTGACTCGGACATGGGCACCTCGGGCGACGCGCCAGCCGGCAGGCCGTCGGTCTTCGACGATGCGGCAAATGCGCCTGCGGGATATCGCGGCTGAGAAAAATTGTGGCCATAATACCGCCCCGTTTGCGCAGCACCCTAGCGCCTCCGGCCCAGGGCGATTGCATGGCCCCCACCCTCCTTCTTCGAGCTCCGTCACCATGAGTTTGTTCTCCGCAGTAGAAATGGCACCGCGCGACCCCATCCTGGGCCTCAACGAAGCGTTCAATGCCGATACCCGCACCACCAAGATCAACCTGGGCGTGGGCGTGTACTACAACGAAGAAGGCCGAATTCCGCTGCTCAAGGCCGTTGCCGAGGCCGAGAAGGCGCGCCTGGCCGCCAGCGCGCCGCGCGGCTACCTGCCGATCGAGGGCCTGGCCAGCTATGACAGCGCCGTGCAGAAGCTGCTGTTCGGCGCCGACTCCGCCCTGCTGGCCGACGGCCGCGTGGTGACCACCCAGTCGCTGGGCGGCACCGGCGCGCTGAAGACCGGCGCCGACTTCCTCAAGCGCTTGCTGCCCGACGCCACCGTGGCGATCAGCAACCCGAGCTGGGAAAACCACCGCGCGCTGTTCGAATCCGCCGGCTTCCCGGTACAGAACTACCGCTATTACGACGCCGCCACCCAGGGCGTGGACCGCGCCGGCATGCTGGCCGACCTGAAGGCCCTGCCGGCCCGCTCGATCATCGTGCTGCACGCCTGCTGCCACAACCCGACCGGCGTGGACCTGACCCTGGCCGACTGGAAGGCCGTGCTGGAGGTGCTGCGCGAGCGCGAGCACGTGCCGTTCCTGGACATCGCCTATCAGGGCTTCGGCGACGGCATCGACCAGGACGCCGAAGCGGTGCGCCTGTTCGCCGAGTCCGGCCTGCAGTTCTTCGTCTCCAGCTCCTTCTCCAAGTCGTTCTCCCTGTACGGCGAGCGCGTCGGCGCGCTGTCCATCGTCACCAACTCGAAGGAAGAAGCCGCGCGCGTGCTGTCGCAGGTCAAGCGCGTGATCCGCACCAACTACTCCAACCCGCCGACCCACGGCGCCACCGTGGTCGGCAACGTGCTGAACAGCCCCGAGCTGCGCGCCCTGTGGGAAGCCGAGCTGACCGAGATGCGCGAGCGCATCCGCGCCATGCGTCAGGCCATGGTGCAGGGTCTGGCCGACAGCGGCCGCGACTTCGGCTTCGTCGCCCGCCAGCGCGGCATGTTCTCCTACTCCGGCCTCAGCGCCGAGCAGGTGGAGCGCCTGAAGAGCGAGTTCGGCATCTACGCCGTCGGCACCGGTCGCATCTGCGTCGCCGCCCTCAATCAGGGCAACATCGGTCGCGTCGTGGAAGCCATCAAGGCCGTGATCTGACCGGTTCCGTTTGAAAAGCGATCGCGGCTGAAGCCGCTCCTACAACCCCCTGGCGCAACGCCGGACCTGTAGGAGCGGCTTCAGCCGCGAGCTTCTGGTTTGTATCTGCACGAAAACCCTCCACCAAGACGCCCTCAGGTCACCTGCCGAGCCGCCGCGTCTACCCAGAACAGCGCTGACCGCCCTGCCAACGATTCCAACTTTTCTTGATTTAATGCAAGGCGTTCGCATTTGCATGGGATTAGCGTATACGCACATTTCCCATCCGAGGCTTCACCATGAACGCAATCACCCGCACCGTCGTCTTCACCCTCGCCACCTGCCTGTCCGCCGGCGCCCTGGCCAGCGAACGCATGGCCCATGCCAAGGGCCTGCCCGCCGATACGCTGGCCGAGGCGGTGAGCAATCTCGCCAGCCACAACCAGAAGCTGGAGGCGCTGATCGCCCAACCCATGACCCCGCAACAGCTGGGCGAGGTCCACCTGCTCAGCTACACGCTGGAGAATGCCCTGCGCCGGATCGATCATGACCTCAAGCAGATCGCCGAGAACCTGGAAGCCGTGCACATCGCCTCGGAAAGCAACGACCCCGCCACCGTGCAGCGCCAGGGCCGCGCCTACCTGGACGGTGTGCGCCCGCTGGCGCGCTGAGGGCGCCGCAGCAACGGCTCGAGCAACCGGCACATGCTGCGCCAGTGCGAGCCCTTCCAGTACACCCGCTGGCAGTGCTCGCAGTACCAGAATGCCGCGTAGCGGCGCCGCACGCCGGGTGGCAGGCGGTCCTCCACCGCCTGCCTGTCCACGGGCCGCAGCGGCAGGTTGCAGGTCAGGCAGCGGCTGAAGGGTCGCAGTCGGCCGGCCAGGTCGAGTCGCTCGCAGACCTCTTGCAGTTGCGCCGGCGGCTTGAGCGCGCGCACGTAGCAACCGTGACGGATGGCCCGCCGCTTGAGCAGCTCGCGGTCGCGGGTGAGCACGATCCGCTCCTGCTCCGCCGCCAGATCGGCGATCTGCTCGTCCGTCAGGGCGTTGTGATACAGGGTGTCGAAGCCGGCCATGCGCAACAGGTGCGCCAGCCCACCCAGGTGCACGTCGGCGATGAAGCGCAGCGGCCCAGCGCTGTGCACCCCCAGCAATGGCGTGACGTCCAGGGACAGGAACGGCGGATATACCGCCAGCCGGTCGCCGTCGCGGATCAGCCGCTGGAAACCCGCCGGCTCGCCATTCAGCAGAATCAGCGCCACCTCGGTATGCGGCACCCCCAGCGCCTCGATCATGTGCTTGGCGCTGGCCGCCCGCGCGCAGCGACAGGTAAAGTCCCGCCCACGCCGCGCCGCCGGCAGGAAATCGTTGAGCTGCGCGTAGAAGCGGAAGGTGGCGCTGACCATGGCAAGCCCGCCTGCTAGGGTATCCCCCAAATGACCACAGCCAGCTCCCGCTGCTGCACCGCCGCCTCAGGACGATTGACATCCATGCGCCATGACGACACCCGCCCGCGCTTCTGGCGCGATGCCAGACTGCCCTTCATCGAAGCGCGTTCGGTCAGCGATGGCCGCCTGGTCTGCTACGCCGCCCATGCCCATACCTGCTTCTCGATTGGCGTCATCACCGCCGGCGGCTGCCAGTACCGCAATGGCGACGTCCGGATGCGGATCGGCGCCGGCAGCCTGGTGCTGATGAACCCCCAGGCGGTGCATGCCTGCAATCCCATCGCCGGGCAACCCTGGGCCTATCTGATGCTGTACGTGGACGCCGCCTGGCTGGGCGAACGGCAGCGCGCGCTGGGTCTGTGCGAAGACGGCGCCTTCCAGCCGCTGGCGGCCATCCACCTGGACGATCCGGGGCTCTACGACGCGCTCTGCCAGCTGCACGCCCGCCTGCTGGATGCTCAGGTTGCCGCGCAGGCCAAGGCGGCGACCGCCGAGGCATTCTTCACGCGCCTGCTGCTGACGCAGGCGACCTGCCCGCCGATCGAGCGGCCGGGGCAGTGCGAACGCGCCGCTGCGCTCATCGCGACACAGGGCGCTTCGGCATTGAGCCTGGACACCCTCTGCACGGCTGCCGGCCTGTCCCCCTCCCAACTGATCCGGGATTTCCGCCGGCACTACGGCCTGACCCCGCATGCCTACCTGATCAACCGGCGCATCCAACACGGCCAGCACTTGCTACGCCAGGGCCTGAGCCTGGCCGATGCGGCGCTGAGCGCCGGCTTTGCCGATCAGGCGCACTTTCAGCGGGCCTTCAAGAAACACCTGGCGGCAACCCCCGGCCAGTACCGCGCCGCTCAATCCAGCAACAGGTAGCCGGCACTGGCCACCAACAGTACCGCCAACAGCCGATTGAAGCGCCGCATGCGCTCCGGCTGTTGCAGGTGGCGTCCCAGACGGCTGCCCGCCCAGGCCCAACTGGCCACGGACAGGTAGCAGATCAGGAAGTACAGCAGCGTGAAGGCCCAGATCCGGGCCACGCCGCCCTCTGTTGCGAACAGCCCCATGCTGGCCAGCGAGGCCAGCCAGGCCTTGGGGTTGAGCCACTGCATCAGCGCTCCCGCCCAGAAGCCCGGCCGACGGCCCTCCACCCCCGCGGACAGCACGCCATCATCCGCCGCCAGCCGCCAGGCCATGTACAGGAAGAAGGCCACCCCGGCGAAGCGGATGAACGCCAGCAGCACCGGCAACCGTTCCAGCAGTCTGTGCAGCCCCAGGCCGATCAGCAACAGCAGCACGGCAAACCCCACGCTCGCGCCGCTGACGTGCCACAAGCTGGGTCGCCAGCCGAAGCGTGCACCACTGCCCAGCGCCACCAGGTTGACCGGCCCGGGAGTGATCGAAGCCGCCAGGGCAAAGGCGGCCATGGACAAGTACAGTTCCACCACGTGTGTCCTCTTGGTTGCATCGGTGGCGCAGGTTAAGGACGGCGCCGAGGCGGGTCTTGAACAAAATTGCCAGGCGGGGCTTGTTTCGGGCACGGGTGATCTGCGAGTTTCAGCCGTCACCGTCCAGGAGCCCGCCATGTACGTCCCCGCGCATTTTGCCGAGCACCGGCTCGACGAACTCCACGCCCTGATCCGCCAGTACCCGCTGGGCATTCTCGTCACCCAGGGCGCGACCGGGCTGGATGCCAATCACCTGCCCTTCGAGCTGAGGGTCGAAGCGGGCCAGCCGGACCGCCTGCTGGCGCATGTGGCGCGCGCCAACCCCATTTGGCAGGAGGTTGCCGAGGGCGCCGAGGTGCTGGTGATCTTCCGGGCGGAGGACGCCTATATCTCGCCCAACTGGTATCCGAGCAAACAGGAAACCCACCGGCTGGTGCCGACCTGGAATTACCGCGTGGTGCATGCCCACGGCCGTCTGCGCATCCGCGACGACGCCCGTTTCGTGCGCGGCGTGGTGGCCCGCCTGACTCGCACCCATGAGGCGCGCCTGGAGCAGGAAAAGCCCTGGAAGATGACCGACGCCAGCCCGGCCTACATCGACCAGATGCTGGCCGCCATCGTCGGACTGGAAATCGAGATCGTCCGGCTGGAAGGCAAGGCCAAGCTCAGCCAGAACCGTGAGTCCCGCGATCTCAAGGGGGCCGCCGAGCAGCTCCGTCAGCACGGCCAGGAGGCGTTGGCCACCCGGATGCTGAACACCTTGGGCGAGTGACCGTTACCCCTCACGCGAACTAGGCACCCTGCTCCGCTTCCTTTACCATCCGCGCCGTCCGCTCTGCCTGCAGCCGTCTCTGGCTGCGCCAACTGCTTTCAGGTACCACATGAAACTCACCCGGCTCCGCGCCGATGTACTGGCCGGACTGACCACCTCGTTCGCCCTGGTGCCCGAGTGCATCGCCTTTGCCCTGGTGGCCCAGCTCAACCCGCTGATGGGCCTGTATGGCGCCTTCATCATCTGCACGATCACCGCGCTGTTCGGCGGGCGACCGGGCATGGTGTCCGGCGCGGCCGGCTCGATGGCGGTGGTGATCATTGCCCTGGTGATCGAGCACGGCGTCCAGTACTTGCTGGCCACCGTGCTGTTGAGCGGGCTGCTGATGGTGCTGTTCGGGGCGCTGCGACTCGGCAAGCTGATCCGCATGGTGCCGCACCCGGTGATGCTCGGCTTCGTGAACGGGCTGGCGATCGTGATCGCGCTGGCCCAGCTCGAACATCTGAAGGTGGACGGCCAGTGGATGACCGGCCCGAGCCTGTACTGGATGCTCGGGCTGATCGCCGCCACCATGCTGGTTGTCTACCTGCTACCGCGCCTGACCCGCGCCATTCCCTCGGCCCTGGCGGCGATCCTCAGCTTGGGCGCGGCGACCTGGTTCTTCGCGCTGCCGACCCATACCCTCGGCGACATGGCGCCGCTGGCCGGCGGCCTGCCCAGTCTGGCCTGGCCAGATGTGCCCTGGAATCTGCAGACGCTGGGCATCATCGCGCCCTATGCGGTGCTGATGGCACTGGTCGGCCTGCTGGAAACCCTGCTGACCCTCAACCTCACCGACGAGATCACCCAGAGCCGTGGCCATACCAACCGCGAGTGCGTGGCGCTGGGCGCGGCGAACGTCACCTCGGGGCTGTGCGGCGGCATGGGCGGCTGCGCGATGATCGGCCAGACCATGATCAACCTGGGCTCCGGTGGTCGCGGGCGCCTGTCCGGCGTGGTGGCGGGGGTGATGATCCTGCTGTACGTGCTGTTCCTCTCGCCGCTGATCGAGCAGATCCCGCTGGCGGCGCTGGTGGGCGTGATGTTCGTGGTGGCGCAGCAGACCTTCGCCTGGGCCTCGCTGCGGGTGATGAATCGCGTGCCGCGCAACGATGCGCTGGTGATCGTCGCGGTGACCATCATCACCGTGTTCACCGACCTGGCGATGGCCGTGCTGTGCGGCATCATCATCGCCGCGCTGAACTTCGCCTGGCAGCAGGGCCGCGAACTGTACGCGGACAGCCACGACCAGACCGATGGCAGCAAGCTCTACCTGCCTCACGGCACGCTGTTCTTCGCCTCGACGACCCGCTTTCTGGAGCTGTTCGACCCGGCCAACGATCCACGGCTGGTCACCCTGGACTGCAAGCACCTGTCGTTCGTGGACTATTCGGCGATCGAGGCGCTCAAGGTACTGCGCGACCGCTACGCACGCGCCGGCAAGCAACTGCGGGTAGTACACCTGTCGGAGCGCTGCAAGCAGCTGCTGCGCCGCGCCGGACTGGCCTGAGGGCCCACTGGCCCCGTGCAGAACCTGACGGCGGCCAGGAAAAGCGCTGACCGCCCTACTCCTGGCCATGTAACCGTAGGGTGGACAACGTCTTTCTTGTCCACCAGTGGCCCCGCGCCGTGCCTGGCGGCGGGCAGGAAAACGCTGACCGCCCTATGTTGGCGTAAGCCTCAGCCCGCCAGGCGCTTGGCCAGGCGTTCCTGCAAGGCCTTCAGGTCGGCTTCGTCCCCTTTCTGCGCCGCATGTACGCCCAGGCCCTGACCTTCATAGCGCGGCACGATATGGAAGTGGATGTGGAACACCGTCTGCCCGGCCAGCGCGCCATTGAACTGGGCGATCTGGATGCCGGCCGGCTCCAGTTCCTCGGCCACCGCGCGCGCCACCTTCTGGGTCGCCAGGGTCACCTTGCACAGGTTGTCCGCATCGATTTCCAGCAGGTTGCGCGCTGCCGCCTGCTTCGGAATGACCAGCGTGTGGCCACGGGACTGCGGGAACAGGTCGAGGAACGCCAGCACGTCCTCGTCCTCGTACAGTTTGTAGCAGGGGGCTTCGCCGCGAATGATCTTGGCGAAGATGTTCTGGGCGTCGTAGTCGCCGTGCAGGCTCATCGGGCTCTCCTTGAGCGGTTGTCAGTGGCGGAAAGATACCGGCTTGCGCGCGCTCAGGCACGCACCACAACGTTGGCACCGCCCGGCCTTTTTGCGTTAATCGTCCCTTTCCCATTGCCAGGAGTACGGCATGAGCAATAACCGACAGCCACAGCATCCCGTCGATGCCAGCTTCCCCGGCCGCTGGTCGCCCCGCGCCTTCACCGGCCAGGCGCTGAGCCGGGAGCAGCTGAGCGCGCTGTTCGAAGCGGCGCGCTGGGCACCGTCAGCAATGAACGTGCAGCCGTGGCGCTTCTGCTATGCGCTCAAGGGCACGCCGCTGTTCGAGCGTTTCGTGGATCTGCTGGC
The DNA here is from genome assembly GCF_035497915.1 of Pseudomonas sp. Classification (GTDB taxonomy): domain Bacteria; phylum Pseudomonadota; class Gammaproteobacteria; order Pseudomonadales; family Pseudomonadaceae; genus Serpens. Next base: position 141,334 of record NZ_DATJCS010000012.1, on the reverse strand, counting down.
CGAAGGCAACCAGGTCTGGGCGAAACACGCCGGCGCGCTGGTGGCGCTGCTGTCCACCACCACCTACGTGGGCAGCGACGGTGGCGAAAAACCGTTCGCCAGCCATGCCTTCGACGCCGGCGCCGCCTGGATGAGCCTGGCGCTGCAGGCCCGGTCCATGGGACTGGTCAGCCATGCCATGGGCGGCTTCGACAGCGTGCGTGCGCGGGATTACCTGCAGGTTCCGGACAACCTGGCGATCAACGCCTTCATCGCCATCGGTTACCAGGGCGATGCCGCGCAGTTGCCGGAAGCGCTGCAGGCCCGCGAGCAGGCCAGCGACCGCCGCCCGCAGGAAGACTGGACCTTCGAAGGTCCGCTGGCCTGAGCCCATGGACCTGCTGTTTCTCGGCACCTCCTCCGGCACACCGACCCGGGCGCGCAATGTCAGCGGGCTTGGGCTGCTGGAGGAGAATGGCAAGGGCTGGTACCTGATCGATTGCGGCGAAGCCACGCAGCACCAGGTGCTGCGCACGCCGCTGTCGCTGTCGGCGCTGCGCGCCATCTTCATCACCCATGTGCACGGCGATCACTGCTTCGGCCTGCCCGGGCTGCTGGCCAGCGCAGCGCTGCAGGGACGCCAGGCGCCGCTGGAGATCATCGCGCCGCAGGGCATCGAGGCCTGGCTGAACGCCACGCTCGCCATGAGCCAGACCTGGCTGCCCTACCCGCTGGTCTTCCATGCGGTCGAAACCCTGCAGGAATGGCGCACGCCGCGGATGCGCGTGCGCCGCACCGCCCTGTCCCATCGCAGCCCCAGCTTCGCCTATCGCTTCGAAGAGGCACGGCCGGATACGACACTGGACATTGCGCGCCTGGAGCGCGACGCGATTCCCCGCGGTCCGCTGTGGGGCCAACTGGCGCGGGGCGTCGATACCGAACATGACGGGCGCCTGCTGCGCAGCGAGGATTACCTGCTGGCGGGAAGAGCACCACGCGTCATCGTGATCGGCGGAGACAATGACTCGCCCGCGCTACTGGCAGAAGCCTGCCGGGGCGCCCAGGTGCTGGTGCATGAGGCAACCTTCAGCCACGCCGACATCGACGCCCGTGGCAGCTTCGGCCACAGTACAGCCGCCTCGGTTGCCGCATTCGCTCAGGAGGCCGGATTGCCGAACCTGGTGCTCACCCACTTCAGCGCGCGCTATCAGCACGCGCCGGGTCGCGGCGCTTGCATCACCGAACTGCACGACGAGGCCAGGGCACGCTATCAGGGAACACTGTTCCTGGCGGACGACTTCCTGCACCTGCACCTGGGCAAGGAGGGTGCGTTGCAGCGGGTCGAGCGCTAGCGCGGGCAAGCCGCTTCAGGGCTTGATCGGCGAAATCTTCGTGCCCTCGATGCTGATCCCGGCCATCAATCCCTTCTGATCGAAGATGAAGGCATAGGCATCATCCTTCAGGGTCGAACTCGACAGGTTCCTCGCCACGCCCTCATCGACCACGACCACGGTCGGCCCCACGCCGATCTCCCAGCCCTTGGTCTGACGCAGGTAATCCACGGCCTTCTCGGTCATCAGGAACACCACATAGCCGTATGACTGGGCACCCAGCTGCAGCCCCCAGGAGCCACCCACCGAGTTGTAGTAGCCGTCAACTTTCGAGCCCCGGAACAGCACGCCCTCACCGTAACTGCCGCCGAATACCAGGCCGGCCTTGAGGATTTTCGGGAAGACGAGCACCGCCTTGGCATTGCGCGAAATGGTTTCGGCAAATGGCTGGGTCCTGTAGAGGCTCTGCAGCGCCTGCCGCGCGTCGGCGGTCAGCTCCTCGGCAGTGGCGGCGCTTGCGGGATTGAACAGGCTCGCGAAGACCAACAAGGCGGTCGCGAGGATTAACGAGGGAAAGGTTCTCAAGGATCTGACCATGTCATGCGCCTCCACAATCGCTAACCGAACGGGCATCGACAGCAACGAGAGGGTCTACCCCCGGGCCACCGTACGCCTGAGCCTAGCCAAACCCTTGAATCCATTCAGTCCCCCCGCTGGCCATCTGACCAGTGGGCGCGAGGCGCATGGCGGCCTCAACGTCTATTTGAAGCCCTTCACCGCTTCCAACCAATTCGGATCGAGACGACTCTGTTCGATATCCAGCCCCTGGGCCTCCATGGCCTCGCGGTGCTGGTCGATCTCGCGGACCATCTGGCTGAGTTCGCTGAGGTTGCCGTCGAGCTGGTGCATCTGCGTGACGCCCAGATGATAGAAGCGCAGCAGCTTCATGGCGGCGGGGTCTTTGGCCTCGATCCCGGCCTTGACCTGGTGCATCTGGTTGGTGACGCGCATCAGGCTGCGCTTGAGTCGCCAGCCATACACCGCCGGCGCCATCCAGGGTGTGGACCAGAGCTTGAGGCGGACGATGGCCACGGTGCCGGCCAGGCCGGTCAGCACGCCCAGCAGGTTCCAGCGGAAGTTGTCGCCGCCCGGTTCACCCAACAGCTTCACGGCGACGGTGGCCGAGGTCAGCGCCAGCAGCACGAAGATGGCCAGGATGGCCAGGGTGATGGTGCGGGTTTCCTTGCGGTAACGCTCCGGGCTCATGGGCTGGATTTCAAACATGCGAGACGACTCCCGTACTGCAGCAATGAAAAGGGCCAGCGATGCCGGCCCTCATGAATCAAAGAAAGTACTGGATCAGCCGATGGCCGCCAACAGCTTCTCCCATTCCTTGTTCTCCTTCTTCGACACGCCACCGAGCAGCTCGATGGCCTGGCGCAGACGGAAGCGGGTCAGGTCGGGACCGAGGATTTCCATGGCGTCGAGCACCGACACCGAGCTGGCCTGGCCGGTGATGGCCGGGAACATCAACGGCATCAGGTCGCGCAGCTTGAGGTCCATGGACTCGGCCACCGCCTGGATCACCGCGGTGATGCCGTCCTTGCTCCACTGGCGCAGGGCTTCGAGCTTCCACAGCACCAGTTGCATGGCCTGGCGCACCTGCTCGGGCGACAGCTTCTTGTGCTCGAACAGCGCGGCGTCCAGGTTCAGCCCGCCGGAGAAGAAGAACGCAGCCAGCGGCGCGATCTGGCTGAAGGTTTCCACGCGGCCCTGCACGTGCGGGGCGATCTTCATCAGGTACTCGGGATTGAACGCCCACTTCTGCACTTCCGCGGCGAAGCGCTCCACCGGCAGTTCGCGCAGCCACTGGCCGTTCAGCCAGGAGAGTTTTTCCAGATCGAAGATCGGCCCGCCCAGCGACACGCGGGTGATGTCGAAGTTGGCAATCATCTCGTCGAGGGTGAACTTCTCGCGCTCGTCCGGCATCGACCAGCCCATGCGGCCCAGGTAGTTGAGCATCGCCTGGGGCAGGAAGCCCATGCGCTGGTAGAAGGTGATCGAGGTCGGGTTCTTGCGCTTGGAGAGTTTGCTCTTGTCCGGGTTGCGCAGCAGCGGCATATAGCAGTTAACCGGCGCTTCCCAGCCAAAGTACTCGTACAGCTTGAGCAGCTTGGGCGCGGATGGCAGCCACTCCTCGCCACGCAGCACGTGGGTGATGCCCATCAGGTGGTCATCCACCACGTTGGCCAGGAAGTAGGTGGGCAGGCCGTCGGCCTTCATCAGCACCTGCATGTCGATGCGGTCCCAGCCGATCTCCACCTCGCCGCGCAGCATGTCCTTGACCACGCAGACGCCTTCGCTCGGCACCTTCATGCGCACCACGTGCGACTCGCCGGCGGCGACGCGACGCTGTGCCTCCTCGGGCGCGATGTGCATGCAGTGACCGTCGTAGCGCGGGGTTTCCTTGTTGGCCATCTGCTCGGCGCGCACCGCATCCAGGCGCTCGGCGGAGCAGAAGCACGGGAAGGCATGGCCCTTGGCGACCAGCTCGTCCGAGTATTTCTTGTAGATGGCGCCCCGCTCGCTCTGCCGGTACGGACCGTGCGGACCGCCGACGTCCGGACCCTCGTCCCACTCGATGCCCAGCCAGCGCAGCGCGTCATAGATCTGCTGCTCGGATTCACGGGTCGAGCGCACCTGATCGGTGTCCTCGATACGCAGAATGAACTGACCGCCGTGCTGACGGGCAAAGCAGAGGTTGAACAGGGCGATGTAGGCAGTGCCGACGTGCGGATCGCCGGTGGGCGACGGCGCGATGCGGGTACGAACGGTGGTCATGGCGACTCTCGAAGGGGGGGACAAATCGAAGGCGCGATGGTAACAGGGGCGGTGGCGCGGGCTCCAGCACGGGGACGCCCTACCCTACCGGTGCATGCTCGCGGCTCCGCGTACAGGACCGTCAAAGGCTCGCAAATGAATTCGCTCCCACAGGGCCACCATATGGCTGGCGTTTTTGTGGGAGCGGACGACTCCACGAGCTATGGGTACGGGCCGGGAGGCCTGTACTGGATCAGATCGCGGCCGGCAGGCGCGGCTGCCTGGGCTGCGCGCCGCGCAGCATGCCACGCACCAGGGCGATGAACACGCCGAGCATGCCTCCCAGCACCAGACCCAGGGCCAGGATCAGGGCCTTTTTCGGCTTGATCGGCTTGCTTGGTTCTACGGCGCGCTGGTCAATGGTGACTAAGCGGAGGCTGTCGAAGTCCACCTTGAGGTTACGCAGCCGCGATTCTTCCTCGCGCAACTTGGCCAGGTCGGTGAGGAACAAGTCCTCGTTCTCGCGCAGCTTGAGCACTTCGATCTGCCGGTTGTTTTCCAGCAACTGCAGCTCCTTGAGGATCTCGCCGATGCGCGGCTCGGTGAAGTCATCCGACTTGCGCTGCTGCAGGGTCTTGCGTTCCGCCTCCAGCGCATCGGTCCCCATGAAGTACAGCGGGATCTGCTGGTTGTTCACCTCGGTGCGCACGGTGTTGCCCTGCGTCGAGCGCTGCTCCTGCCCCAGCGCCGACGGCGTGGTGGGCTTGCGAATACCCAGGGCGTCGGCAATACGGATCGCCTCGCCCAATTGCGCGATGCGGTTTTCCCGGCGGGTTTTCAGTTGGGTGCGTAGAGCACCCAGCTCGTCTTGCAACAGGGCGCGCTTGAGTCGGTCAGCCTCGTCGAGCTGGACGATACGGGATTCCTTGCTGGCCTCGTAACTGGCCCGCGCCGAGGTGATGCTCAGAGCCAGGTTCCTCAGACGGTTCTCGATAATGATCCGCACATCCTGTTCGAGTTTGTCGCGCTCATGCTGGATAGCGAAGTCAACCAACTGGTTGAGGATGGTCACACCATCGAGCGTGGCGGAATAGTCCAGCTGCAGACCAACATAGGCCGTCAGGTTTTCGTCAGCTTTCTTGGAGTCAGGAACGAGCAGCTTGAAGGCTTTTTCATTGAACGCATCAAAGGTTTGCTCAGGCGTGATGCCCTCCTTGGCCAACTCCGCGAACAGTGCCGGGTAGGCCCGGAAGAACTCCAAGCGCACCTCATAGGAATCCAGCGCCGAACCCACCCTCTTCAGGGCCTCCGCGGTGGACAGCTTGTAGACCTCGGTTCGGTTCAGCTCGTCCAAGTCCTTGACCTGCGGGGAACGCAGAACGCTCTGGATCTGGTAAACGGGCGTTGCCAGGAAGGCATAGAGGGCGGCCAGGCACAGGCAGGCGGCCGTTACAAGAGCGATCAGCAGACGCTGGCTCCACAGCTTGCGGAAGAGTTCGAGCAGGTCGATTTCGTCGGAGGGCTTGGATGAGGCGGCAGTTTGCAGAGGCAGATCAATTGCGGTCACTGGCAAGTTCCATTTCATTGCCTAAAACAAGCGGCATGTCGAACGTGAAATTCGTCACACCACCAAGACGGCGCGGATTCTGCCAGAAGCCGGAAAGAAAGGACAACGCAAGGGATTGGCGCACCGCTCACCTGGAGCAGCTTGCAGTAGTCCAAACGCAGATTGTGCCGGCCATCCATGCACTCCTCGACTGACCGGCAACAGCAAAACACGTGACAATTCGCCGCAGCCATTGACTGCAAGCAGCGTCCCAGGGCGGCTAGTTAGCCGGCCGTACGCGCCGCGGCTGCATCAGATTGCGCATCAGCGCCACGAAAACACCCAGCATGCCGCCCAGCACCACACCCAGCGCCAGGATGAGGGCGCGCTTGGGCTTGAGGCGCTTCAGGGGCTTTTGCGCCGGCTGGTCGATCCGCGCCAACTGCAGGGTCGAGGCATCGAATTCGATGCCTTCCAAACGAGCCGCCTCTTCGCGCAACTTGGCCAACTCGCTGAGGTAAAGATCCTCGTCCTGACGCTGCTGCAGCACCTCCACCTGACGGTTGTGACGCAGCATGTCCAGCTCCTTCTGGATCTCACCGATGCGCGGCTCCATGAAGTCATCGCTGGTGCGGGCTCGCAGCACATCACGTTCCGCCTCCAAGGCATCGACACCCAGGAAGTACAGCGGGATCTCTCGACTGGTGATTTCCGTGCGCACACCCTGCCCCGCATCCGCCATGGCGGTCGGAGTGGTGGGTTTGCGAATACCCAGCGATCGGGCGATACGGATCGCCTCATCGAGAACACTCAGGCGGTTCTCACGGCGAATCTTCAACTCGGTGCGCAAGGCGCGCAGCTCATCCTCCAGCTCGGCCTTCTTCAGGGCGGCCTTTTCGAGCAACGCGGCAATCTCGGCCTCCTTGCCGGCCTGATAGCTGGCACGCGCGGCCTCGATGCGCTGCTCGATGTTGGCCTTGCGGTTGGCAATCACCACCCCCAGGTCACTGGCCACACGCTCACGCTCCCGCTGGAGAACAAAGGCGACGAACTCATTCACTACCGAGACGCCATCCATCGAAGCCGGGTAGGTCAGCGCCAGCCCGACAAACTCCCCCTGATTCTTCTTCGGGTCGGGATAGAGCATGGCAAAGGATTCGCTGTTGAAATTCTCGAACGCCTGCTCGGCAGTCAACTCCTGACGGGCCAGATCCGCAAAGAGATCCTCATTACCCTGGAAGAACTCCAGGCGGTTGCCATAGGACGACAATCCGCCGCTCACGCGCGCCAAGGCCTCCAGCGGCTTGAGTTCGTAGACCTCGGTGGCGTTCAGGGAGTCAAGTACACCCACTTCGACAGGGCGCAGGATGCTTTGCACCCGATAATAGGGCGTGGCCAGAAAGGCATAAAGAACAGCAATCAACGTGATGAAGGCGGTGATGCCGACAATTATCCAGCGCTGATCCCAGAGGGATCGGATCAATTCCCGCAGGTCGATCTCGTCATTGTTTTCATTGACCATGCGGTAAGGCTGATCTTGCATGTTTCAGCTCCAAAGGGGCTCGGCTCGGTACAACCTGGTCAGGTCTCTCCTTGTCGCAAACCAGAAACCATGTTGACGCTCAGAGACGAACCAGGCGGATCCGCTCCGACACGCAACGTTCAAACAAGTTCATTCCTTCCACGTCTGCAACGTGAAATGCCCAACTTAAGCAGGCGATCACAGCAGACCCGTCTGAAACCTGGCGTCAAAATGCCACATATGGAAAGAAATGCAAATTAAGTGCCGTTACTGGCAGAGCGACTTGGCCGCTTCCGAGGCTGACTGACCTACCCGCGATGCTCCAAGGCACGCCGGGCCGTACGCGGCTGCGGCTAAGACGAACGATGAGGAAACCCGCAAGCAGCGGTTCGTCCCCGCAGGCCGCCGAAAGGCAAGGATAAGTACGCTGGCGACAGGCGGCGTTGCCAGCCATACAGCAGCACGGGAACTTGCTGGATAGTGTCGACAGGAAGAAATCTGCCAGTAGGGGGATCAAGGCCTACGCTATCGATGACCTCAGGCTCAGTCGAGGGTTTCGCCTTCCTCATTCACCCGATCCCGCAGTTCCTTGCCGGGCTTGAAGTGCGGCACGAACTTGCCGTCCAGGCTGACCGACTGGCCGGTCTTGGGGTTGCGGCCAACGCGTGGTTCCCGGTAGTGCAGGGAGAAGCTGCCGAAGCCACGGATCTCGATCCTCTCGCCCGTGGCCAGGGCTTCCGACATCTGTTCCAGCATGTTCTTGATGGCCAGCTCGACGTCTTTCGACGACAGCTGCCCCTGCTGCGTGACAATCCGTTCGATCAACTCCGACTTGGTCATGGTTTTCCCTTCTTTTTCAAGCGGCTAGACCAACATTGCCGTTGGGTTTTAGCACGCTGCGCAGAATTTGAACAGCCCGCGCGCCGAGAAGGGGAAACCCGACCAGAAAAGCGTGAAAAATCAGTCGATTTGCCGCCGGAACGGGGGCAGCGCATTGAGGATCGCCTTGCCATACCGCTGGGTCACCACGCGGCGATCCAGCAGGCTGATCATGCCGCTGTCCTGCTCGGTGCGCAGCAGCCGGCCGCAGGCCTGCACGAGCTTGAGCGCGGCATCGGGCACGGCAATCTCCATGAACGGATTGCCGCCGCGTGCTTCGATCCATTCGGCCAGCGCCGCCTCAACCGGGTCGTCCGGCACTGCGAAGGGGATCTTGGCAATCACCACGTGTTCGCAATAGGCGCCCGGCAGATCGACGCCCTCTGAGAAGCTGGCCAGGCCGAACAACACGCTGGGCTCGCCATCATCGACCCGCGCCTTGTGTTTGTTGAGGGTTTCCTGCTTGGACAGGTTGCCCTGGATCAGCACACGCCTGCGCCAGTCACGCTCGACGCCATCGAACACCTCCTGCATCTGCTTGCGCGAGGAAAACAGCACCAGCGCGCCGCGCGCGCCTTCCAGCAGGCCCGGCAGCTCGCGCACGATGGCGGCCGTGTGGGCGGCGCTGTCACGCGGATCGGCCTTGAGGTCGGGGACGCGCAGCACACCCGCCTCGGCATGCTTGAACGGACTGGGCACCACCGCCGTCACCGCCGCGCGCGGCAGGCCGGCGCGCATGCGGAAACGCTCGAAACTGTTCAGCGCGGTCAGGGTCGCCGAGGTCACCAGCGCACCGTGGGCCACGTTCCACAGGTTGCGCCGCAGGGTATCGGCGGCCAGGATTGGGCTGGCATTCACCTCAATGTCATGGCTTTCAGCCAGGGTCAGCCAGCGTGCCATTGGCGGGCTGTCTTCGGGATCCTCGCTGGTGAAGGCAGTCCACAGCTCCCAGTTGGACTGCGCCCGGCTGAGCAGGCTGCCGAACAGCGGATACCATTCCTCGGCCTGATGGCTGGCCAAGCCAGCGCCGGCGTCGCCGTCCATCGCCTCCTTGAGCAGTTCGGCCAGGCGGGTGAAGACATCGGTCAGCCGCGAGAAGCCCTTCTTCAGCTCAATGCCCAGCTCGTGCAGGTGCTCGGGCACCACGCCGCCCTGGAAACGGTGGCGGGGACGCTCGCGCCCCTCCATGTCTTCGCCCGTCTGAAAATCCGCCACCTGCTCACAGGCGGCGAACATGAATTGCTGCTGGCTGCGCAGTTCCCGCGCCAGCTCCGGCACGCCTTCAATCAGCCGCCCCAGCTCGCCAGGCAGCGGGTGCTGGGCCAGCAGCTTGGTGAGGTTCTTCTCCACCTGGCCAAGCCAGTCAGCAGTGGAGCGCAGGCGGCTGAAATGGGCGAAGTGGCCGATGGCCTTGTCGGGCAGGTGATGGCCCTCGTCGAACACGTAGAGGGTTTCACGTGGATCGGGCAGTACCGCGCCGCCGCCCAGCGCCAGGTCGGCCAGCACCATGTCGTGGTTGGTGACTATCACGTCAACCTTAGTCATGCCTTCGCGGGCGCGGTAGAAGCTGCACTGCTGGAAGTTCGGACAGTGCCGGCCAGTGCACTGGCTGTGATCGGTGGTCAGTTGCGACCAGACGGTATCCTCAAGTTCCTGGGGCCAGCTGTCACGGTCGCCGTCCCAGCGGTTACCGGCCAGCTTCTCGATCATCTGCGTGTAGAGCTTCTGGCTGGCCTCGTCGACGTCGAGGCGAAAGCCTTCCTCCTCGAACAGCTGGGCGGTGGCGCTCTGCGCCTGGCCTTCCTGCATGAGCAAATCCAGCCGTGACAGGCACAGGTAGCGGCCGCGCCCCTTGGCCAGGGCGAAACTGAAGTTCAGACCACTGTTGCGGATCAGATCCGGCAGGTCCTTGTGGACGATCTGCTCCTGCAGCGCCACCGTGGCCGTGGCGATCACCAGGCGTTTGCCGGCGGCGCGAGCGGCGGGGATGGCGGCCAGGCTGTAGGCCACCGTCTTGCCGGTGCCGGTGCCGGCCTCGATGGCCACCACCGCCGGCTCGCCGTCGCGGCGCCCTTCGTCATCGACCTTGATGGCGCCCAGCACCTTGGCCACCTCGGCGATCATCAGCCGCTGGCCGTAGCGGGCCTTGAGGCCCTTGCTGTCGAGAAAGCGGGAGTAGGCGCCCTGGATCTGGGACTTGAGTTCGCTGCTGAGCATCGCGCTGTATATATTTTCAGTACTTTTCGGGGTGGCTATGATACCCGCCCCAGGCCAAAGACCCTACGCCCTGACAGCGGAGAATCACCCGATGCCCACCTTTACCCTGCTCTACGTATTGCACCTGCTGGCCGCACTGGTCTGGGTTGGCGGCATGTTCTTCGCCTGGATGATCCTGCGTCCGGCGGCCGTCGCCGTGTTGCAGCCGCCGGAGCGCCTGCGCCTGTGGCTCGAGGTGTTCGTGCGCTTCTTCTACTGGGTGTGGGCGGCCGTGCTGGTGCTGCCGGTCAGCGGGCTGGCAATGATGCACCTGCGCTTTTCCGGCTTCGATGCGGCGCCCGGCTACGTGCATGCAATGCTCGGGCTGTACCTGGCGATGCTGGCGCTGTTCCTGCGCGTCAGCCTGTTGCAGCTGCCGCAACTGCGCAGGGCGGTGGAGGCGCAGGACTGGCCGACCGGCGGCGCGGTGCTGGGCCGCATCCGCCGGTTGGTGGGCATCAATCTGTCGATCGGGCTGGTGATCATGGCGATTGCCGGGGCCCGGATGTTCTGAAGCGGGTATGCACGAAACCTATGGGAGCGAATTCGTTCGCGAGCTTTGGGACGCCCGGTCAGGGGTACCCTGCGGAAAAAAGCTCGCGGACAAGTCCGCTCCCACAGAAGCGGCGCCTGACCTGTGGGAGCGGCTTCAGCCGCGAGCTTCTGGGTTCGGCTTGCAGGGCAACATAGAACATAAAGCCCATTGGCAGCGGCCTATTCCACCCGTGCCTCGACCACCGCCTCCACGCGGCGATTGATGGCCCGTCCTTCCTCGCTGTCGTTGTCGGCCACCGGACGGGCCTCGCCGAAGCCGATGGCGTCCACCCGGCCGGGCTGGATGCCGAACTCGCTCACCAGCACTTCTCGCACGGCCATGGCCCGGCGCTCGGAGAGGCTCTGGTTGTAGGCCTCGGTACCCACCGCGTCGGTGTGCCCCTCCACCACCGTGGTGGTCTGCGGGAACTGCTTCATGAACTCCGCCACGTCGCGGATATCCGCGTAGCTTTCCGGCTTGACGACCTGACGGTCGAAATCGAACTTCACATCCAGCTCGACCCGCAGGGTCTCCGCCGGCGCAGGGTCAATGGACGGAACCATGGGCTCTTCAACCTCCACCTGCGTCACGACTTCCTGGCCCTGGCCTTGCGCCCAGCAATAGCCGCCCGCCGTAGTGGCGGCGATCAACGCGCCCCAGCCTGCGTAGCTGCTGCTCTCGAAGGCGCCGAGCGCGGCGCCCGTGACGCCGCCAACTGCCGCGCAGGTCGGCCAGTCGCTTTTCTGCAGGCCGGCGCAACCACTCAGTACGCCGGTCAACACCACCAACGGTATCGCGTTCCTTACGATGCTCATCACTGTCTCCTGGATGAATCGGTGTAGCCAATCGCCAGTGAGTTAAGCAGCACATCCAATGCGCGCCAGTTCACAGTGGAACGCGCGTCAGCCGTCCCGCGCTTTCGCCTATGATTGCGCTCCCCTGTCCGATGTCGAGTGAAGACCATGCCTCCCGCCTGCCCCTGCACCAGTGGTCAGTCGCTGGCCGACTGTTGCGGCCGCTACCATGCCGGCACACCGGCACCCAGTGCCGAGCAACTGATGCGTTCGCGCTATAGCGCCTACGTGCTGGGACTGATCGACTATCTGGTCGCCACCACCCTGCCGGCGCAGCAGCCGGGGCTCGAGCGCCAGGCCATGGCGGCCTGGAGTGCGCAAAGCGTGTGGCTCGGCCTGGAAGTCGAGCACGCCGAAGTGCTGGGCGGCACGCCGGAACACGCGCGCGTGACCTTCACGGCGCGCTGGCACGGCGCAGAGGGCGACCACAGCCATCGCGAACGCTCGGCGTTCGTGCAACACGACGGTCGCTGGTATTTCATCGATCCCACCGTACCGCTGCAGGCCGGCCGCAACGATCCCTGCCCGTGTGGCAGTGGGGTGAAATTCAAGAAGTGCTGTGCAGCCTATCTGTGATCCGCCACGGTGGGCAGCGCCGCGCGTGGCCGCTACAATCCAGCGCATTCCCCCGACGCGTCCCTAGCCCATGTCCCTGGCCAAAACCGCTCGCCTTGCCAGCCTGTTGCTCTACCTCGCCCTGCTCGGCGGCTGCTCCACATGGATGGGGGGCGATTTTCAGGATCCGGAGGTCCGCCTGCTGCGGATCGAAACCATCGAGGCGCGGCTGGACGAACAGCTGTTCCGCCTGGACTTCGAAATCAGCAACCCGAACGGCCGCAGCCTGCCGGTGCGCAACCTGAGCTACAGCCTGTTCCTCGACGACATCCCCCTGGCCCGCAATCAGGACGAGCGCTCGCTGATCGTGCCGGCCAATGACGCGCGCCGCTTCAGTGCGAACCTGCACACCAACCTCTGGCGGCACATTCGCGAGATCACCCGGTTGTTGGAAAAGCCCGACCAGCCGGTGCATTACCGCCTGGAGGGCACGCTCAAGGCCGGACTGCTGTTCGGTCGGGAAGTGCGCTTTTCTCGCAGCGGCGAGATAATCCCCCGCGATCACATACCGGAGTAGCTCCATGACGCAACAACCCCATGTCCACGGTCCGCATTGCAATCACGACCATGAGCATGAGCACGGCCATGTGCATGGCCCGCACTGCAACCACGCCATTCAGGAACCGACCCGCAATCCGTTGAAGGCCATCGGCCGCAACGACCCCTGCCCCTGCGGCAGTCAGAAGAAATACAAGAAGTGCCACGGTGCCTGAGCTCTCGCCGCCGCTGCTGATCGCCGCGCTGGCCATCATCGCCGGACTGGCGGGCTACGCCCTGTGGCTGTGGCGCCAGGTCTGGCAACGCCAGCGCCAGCAACAGGCGCTGAACCATCAGCGGCGCGAACGGCTCGGCGAGGACCTGCACATCCTGGCCGGCAGCCTGCTCGACGGCCAGCTGCCGATGATCGAAGGCGCGATCCGCATCAAGGTGCTGATCGACAACTACGACACCCAGCTCAGCCAGGATACCCACAGCGCGGTTTTCCACACGCTCTACGAAGCCACCGTAGACGTGCCCACCCATGCCGCGTGGCAGGCGCTGAGCGCGACGGAACGCAACCACTATCGCAGTCGTTTCGCCGCGCTGGAGCGCGAGCACGGCGAGGCGCTGCGCGCGGCCGCCAAATGGCTGCTGGACCAGCCGCTGGGCTGAAGGCCTCCGTAGGGCGGGCTGTGCTGTCCATCTGAAAGCACTGACAGGTTTTCTGGTGGACAAGGCAAACGTTGTCCACCCTATGCGGGTGGACCCTTTCCCTGCACGGATGCACTTATGCCCACGCTTCTGTTCCGCGCCGTTGCCCTGACGCTCCTGCTGGCGGTGGGCGGCTGTCATTCGCTGCTCAACGGCTATTACCGCGACACGCTGCCGCCCACACAGGGCAGCATCACCCTCGATGGGCCACAGAAGCCGGTTTCGGTGCGCCGCAATGCACTGGGAATGCCCTTCATCGAAGCCGACAGCCTGGCCGACGCCTCGTTCGCCCTCGGCTACGTGCATGCCACCGATCGCCTGGCACAAATGGAGGGCATGCGCCTGATGGCCGCCGGGCGCCTGACCGAGATGCTTGGCGGCGGCGTGCTGGATATCGATCGTTTCATGCGCACCATCGACCTGCGCAGTGCCGCCGAGGCACTGCAACGCGGGTTATCGCCCGAGGTCGAGCATCTGCTGGAACGCTACGCACAGGGCGTGAACAGCTACCTGGTCCGTCACCGGGGACGCCTGCCGCTCGATCTGGACGCCGCCGGCCATCACCCGGAGCCCTGGGCAGTCCAGGACTCACTGCTGGTGTTCTGCCTGCTGAACTTCGGCCTGGCCGCCAATCTGCAGGAAGAAATCGCCGCCCTGGCACTGGCCCGGCGCGTCGGCGCGGAGCGTTTGGCCTGGCTACTGCCGGTCTACCCCGACGAGCCGCTGCCGTTCGACGAAACCGCCAAGCTGGCCGGATTGCATCTTCAGGACGCCCTTCCCGGCCTTACCGAGCTGGCCGCCACGGGTCAGAAGATTGCCGCCTCGCGCCTGCTGGGCGTGGCGGCCTCCAACAACTGGGCGGTGGCCCCCGCCCGCAGTCGCGCCGGCAAGAGCCTGCTGGCCAACGACACCCACCTGCCGCTGGCCATGCCGTCCTACTGGAACTACGTGCACCTGCGTACCCCGGAGCTGCAGGGCGCCGGCGTCGCCATCGCCGGCCTCCCCGCCGTGGTCGCCGGTTTCAACGGCACCCTGGCCTGGGGCATGACCATGGTCATGGGCGACAATCAGGACCTGTACCTGGAGCAGCTCGTCGAGGGACGTGACGGACAGCTGCTCTACCTCGCGGAAGGCGAGTGGCTGCCCACCCGCGAGCGCCTGGAAACTTTCGTCATCAAGGGCCAGCCACCGGTCACCGAGACCATTCATGAAACGCGCAACGGCCCGCTGCTCAACGCCGTGCTGGGTGAACCCCGGCACATGCTGCAGCCTCGTCCCGTGCAAAGTGGCTACGGGCTGGCCTATCGCAGCATCCAGAACGAGACCGACCAGAGCGTGGATGCGTTCTTCGCCCTGTCGCGCGCCGAATCGGTGGCCGAGGCCTTCCAGGCCAGTCGTGGTGTGCGCGCCATGGCGCTGAACATGGTGTTTGCCGATGCCGACAACATCGGCTGGCAGGTTACCGGGCGCTATCCCGAGCGACACGCCGGGCGTGGACTGCTGCCATCACCGGGCTGGGAAGACCGCTACGCCTGGAGGGGCTATGCCGACCCGGCTCGCCACCCCTTTGCGAGAAACCCGCACAGCGGCTGGCTGGGTACCGCCAACCACCGCAGCGTGCCGGCGGACTTCCCCGTGCAGCTGAGCAGCTCCTGGTACTACCCGGAACGGGCCGAGCGCCTGGCCGACCTGTTGGCACGCCAGCAGCACGACAGCGACAGCATGGTTGCCATGCAGTACGACCAGACCAGTCCGTTCGTCACCAAACTGCAAGCCATGTTGCGCGCGCCGACCCTGGCCGCAGCCCTGGAGCAGGCCATCACCGCGTTGGCATCCGCCGAACAAGCCCGTGCGCGGGAAGCCCTGGCGCGCCTGCTGGCCTTCGACGGCGAGCTGACGGCCGAGTCGGCGGATGCCGCGCTCTACGCGGCCTTCCTGCATGAAAGCGCGCGCCAGATCTTCCTCGACGAACTGGGACCGGAGCAGGACCCGGCCTGGCAGGCGCTGGTGCAGGCCGCCAACACGTCCTACTCGGCCCAGGCCGATCATCTGCTGGGGCGCGACGACAGTCCCTTCTGGGACGACGTGAACACCCCGGACAAGGAAGACAAGCCCGCCATCCTGGCACGCAGCCTGGCGGCCGCCACCGCGCTGCTGGAGCAGCGCCTGGGCCATGACCGCACGGCCTGGCGCTGGGCTGCCCTGCACCGCTATCACTGGGTGACCGATGGCAGCAAGCTGGCCCCCTACCTGGGCTTCACCCAACGCTACGGTCTGAAGGCGCTCGGCGGCTATGTGGATCGCGGCCCCTACCCGGCCGGTGGCGACCACAGCACCCTGAACGTGGCGGCCTATCGCTGGGGAGAATCCTTCGACACCTGGCTGATCCCGGCCATGCGCATCGTCGTGGATTTCGCGGCGGACGAACCGATGCGCGGCCTCAACAGCAGCGGACAATCCGGCAACCCCGCCAGCCCCCACTACGCCGATGGCATTCAGGCCTGGCTGGAGGGCGATTACCAGGTGTTTCCCTTCCGCGAGGAAAACCAGGCGCGGGTGTATGGGGAACAGCGACTCTGGCTGCTGCCGTAGGGCTGAGCTCTGAGCTTAGGGCCGGCTGACGCCGGCCTTTGGCCGGGATAAACCCGGCCCTACAGGTTCCGCAGACTGGGGACTGGAGCTGTTTACAGCCCCTTGACGGCGTAGATGCCGGCGGCGTTGCGCCAGTAACCCTTGTAGTCCATGCCGTAGCCGAAGATATAGCGATCCTCGCAGGGCAGGCCGACGAAGTCGGCCCGGAAGTCCGGGCGGGCCTTGCGGTCATGGACCTTGTCGATCAGCACGGCGGTGTGCACCTGACGGGCACCGGCATGCCGGCAGAAGTCGATGATCGCCGCCAGGGTATGCCCTTCGTCGAGGATGTCGTCGATGATCAGCACGTCCCGATCCATGAAGGACACTTCCGGCTTGGCCTTCCAGAACAGCTCGCCACCGGTGGTTTCGTTGCGATAGCGGGTGGCGTGCAGATAGGACAGCTCCAGCGGGAAGTCCAACTGGGTCAGCAGCTTGCCGGCAAAGATCAGGCCGCCGTTCATCACACAGAACACCACCGGATTGCGCTCGGCCAGACTGGCATTGATGTCCTCGGCCACGCGGCTGATGGCGGCCTCGATTTGCGCATTGCTGTAGAGACAGTCGGCTTCGGCCATCACCTGGCGAATGTGGGCGAGTTCGGGCATGGGAAGATCCTCTTGCTGCTGGGACACGGCGAAAACAAAGCGCGAAAGGTATGCCCCAGGCCGCCATCAGGCAAGTCTCGGGGCTGTCCGGCATCGCGAACCGGCCCGCCCCTAAGCAACGCTGGCAATTAACCTTTTTGCTGATATGTGCATGCTATTTGCTTTAACCTAGCGCGATTTTTTGCCCGCCCCCCTGCCGGAGAACCTCCATGCCCATCCGAGAGATCCGCCATCCGCTGATCCGCCACAAGCTCGGCCTGATGCGCCGGGCCGACATCAGCACCAAGAACTTCCGTGAGCTTGCCCAGGAAGTGGGCGCCCTGCTCACCTACGAGGCCACCAATGACCTGCCCCTGGAGAACTACGAGATTCAGGGTTGGAACGGCACGGTCACCGTCGAGAAGATTGCCGGCAAGAAGATCACCGTGGTGCCGATCCTGCGCGCCGGCATCGGCATGCTGGATGGCGTGCTGCAGCTGATTCCCAGCGCCAAGGTGAGCGCCGTGGGCATTGCCCGCAACGAGGAAACCCTGCAGGCGCATACCTATCTGGAAAAACTGGCGCCGGAAATCGACGAGCGCCTGGCGCTGATCATCGATCCCATGCTGGCCACCGGCGGCTCTATGGTCGCCACCATCGACCTGCTGAAGAAGGCCGGCTGCAAGGAAATTCGCGCCATGGTGCTGGTCGCCGCGCCGGAAGGCATCGCGGCAGTGGAGCAGTCCCACCCGGACGTGCAGATCTACACCGCCTCCATCGACCAGGGGCTGAATGAACACGGCTACATCATTCCCGGCCTCGGTGATGCCGGCGACAAGATCTTCGGCACCAAGCAGAAGGACAGCTGAGCATGAGCGACACCCACAAGGACCCGATCTTGCGCCAGGGAATCGCCGGCGCGCAGATGCTGTTCGTGGCCTTCGGCGCCCTGGTACTGATGCCGCTGCTGACCGGCATGGACCCCAACGTGGCGCTGTTCACCGCCGGCATCGGCACCCTGCTGTTCCAACTGGTGACCCGCCGGGAAGTGCCGGTTTTCCTGGCATCGAGCTTCGCCTTCATCGCGCCGATCATGGCCATCAAGGGCGAAGTCGGCCTGCCTGCGGTGCTGGGCGGCATCATCGCCGCCGGCGTCGTCTACATCCTGATGAGCCTGGCGGTGAAACTGCGCGGCGCCGGCTTCATCGACCGCCTGCTGCCGCCGGTGGTCATCGCCCCGGTGATCATCTCCATCGGCCTGGCGCTGTCGCCGGTCGCAGTGGGCATGGCCATGGGCGGCAGCGGCGACAACGCCATTTCGTACACCACCGCCATCATCATCTCGATGAGCTCGCTGGTTGCCACGCTTCTCGTCGCCACGCTGGGACGCGGACTGTTCCGCCTGGTGCCGATCCTGGCCGGCATCGTGGTCGGCTGCGCCCTGTCCGCCGCCTTCGGCATCATCGACACCTCCGGCATTGCCGCCGCGCCCTGGCTGGCCCTGCCGAACTTCGTCGCGCCGGAATTCCACTGGGGGGCCATCCTCTACATGCTGCCGGTGGCACTGGCACCGGCCATCGAACACATCGGCGGCGTGGTGGCCATCGGCTCGGTGACCGGCAAGAACTTCATCCAGAAGCCCGGCCTGCATCGCACCCTGCTGGGTGACGGCCTGGCGACCTCGGCGGCCGGTTTCTTCGGCGGCCCGCCGAACACCACCTATGCGGAAGTCACCGGCGCGGTGATGCTGACCAAGAACTACAACCCGAAGGTCATGACCTGGGCGGCCGTGTTCGCGATCCTGATGGCCTTCGTCGGCAAGTTCGGCGCGGCGCTGCAGAGCATTCCCGCCCCGGTGATGGGCGGCATCCTCTGCCTGCTGTTCGGCTCGATCGCCGTGGTCGGCCTGAATACCCTGATTCGCAACCAGGTGGATCTGTCCCAGCCGCGCAACCTGATCATCGTCTCGGTGACCCTGGTGTTCGGCATTGGTGGCATGAAATTGGGAACGCCGGCGTTCGCGCTATCCGGCATTTCCCTGGCCGCGCTGACCGCCCTGCTGCTCAACCTGCTGCTGCCGGGCGGCCAGGGCTGGAAGGGCAAGGCGCTGGATCAGGCATAAGCTGCATTGGTGGGAGCGGACTCGTCCGCGAGCTTTTCATGCAGGCCGCACAAAAGCTCGCGACTGAAGTCGCTCCTACAGGTGCAGGCTTTCGCTTTGTGGGAGGGGCTTTAGCCGCGACGCCCTCTCCCCTTGCGGGAGAGGGGAAAACCTTCAGGCCTCGTCCTCGCGACGGCTCATGCCGTACTTGCGCATCTTCTCCACCAGCGTGGTGCGACGAATACGCAGGCGTTCGGCGGCGCGGGCCACCACGCCACCAGCTTCGTCCAGCGCCTGCTGGATCAGGCCCTGTTCCAGGTTGCCCAGGTATTCCTTGAGATCCAGCCCCTCCGGCGGGAGTGTCGCGGTGGCCGAGATCACCGGCTGCATCGCTCCGCCGATGGCGGCGCGCTCTTCCAGCTCCTCGCGGATCGACACGGCGAACTGCTCGTCTTCGTCGTCGATATGGCGGAATTTCTTCGGCAGCTCGGACACGCCGATCACCCCATACGGGTGCATGATCGCCATGCGCTCGACCAGGTTGGCCAGCTCGCGCACGTTGCCCGGCCAGTCGTGGCGGCACAGCGACATGATCGCGGCGGAGTTGAAGCGGATGGAGCCACGCTTCTCGTGCTCCATACGCAGGATGAGTTCGTTGATCAGCACCGGGATGTCCTCCACCCGCTCGCGCAGCGGGGCCATCTCGATGGGGAATACGTTGAGCCGGTAGAAGAGATCTTCCCGGAAACGGTTCTCGGCGATCATCTCTTCCAGGTTCTTGTGCGTCGCGGCAATGATGCGCACGTCCGCCTGCTGGGTCTTGTTGCTACCGACGCGCTCGAAGGTGCGCTCCTGCAGCACGCGCAACAGCTTGACCTGCATGGCCAGCGGCATGTCGCCGATTTCATCGAG
This sequence comes from Pseudomonas sp., assembly GCF_035497915.1. Taxonomy (GTDB): domain Bacteria; phylum Pseudomonadota; class Gammaproteobacteria; order Pseudomonadales; family Pseudomonadaceae; genus Serpens. The sequence goes on along the minus strand of NZ_DATJCS010000012.1, from coordinate 121,575 downwards.
GAACAGGGTGCCGCCCTGGGCCAGCTCGAAGCGGCCGACGCGGCTGGAGATCGCGCCGGTGAAGGCGCCCTTCTCGTGGCCGAACAGCTCGCTTTCCAGCAGTTCCGCCGGAATCGCCCCGCAGTTGACCGGCACGAAGGGCGCGCCACGACGCTTGGAGTGATAGTGCAGATTGCGCGCCACGACTTCCTTGCCGGTGCCGGACTCACCGAGGATCAGCACGCTGGCCTCGGTGTCCGCCACCTGCTGCATCATCTGCCGCACATTCTGGATGGCCCGGCTGGTGCCGACCAGGCTGCGGAACAGGTTGGGCTCGCGTTGCCGGCCACGCTCGCGGGCCTCGTCGTACATCTCGCGGTAGACCTGGGCGCGGTGCAGGGTGTCGTTGAGCCGGTTGTAGCTGATCGGGTCGCCCAGCACGCTCAGCACGCGACGGCGCTGCTCCTCGGGCCACTGGGCCATGTCGGCCGGCTCTTCCAGCAGCACCAGCGGCAGCAATTCATCCTGCGCATGCAGCTGCCTGATCTGTTCCAGCACGCCGCCGCGGGCATCGATCTTACCCAGCAGCACGCAAAGCACGTCCTTGCCGGCGATCGCCTCGCCCATCCGCTCGCGGCAGTCCCCCGACCCGCAGGCCAGTAGGTCTTCACCCAGAAAGCCAAGGATAACCGCCAGGTCACGGCGTCGCTCGGCGCAGTCATCGATCAACAGAATTTTGATTTCACGCCACATGTCTGACTTCTGGCCTGGAGTTCTTTTTACATTTGACCCCAAAGGGCCGATGGCAGGATGGCGGCCATTTAAAGTCAAAAGACTGTCTCAAGTCAATTTCCTGACTGACCAAAACGACTTTTGTCTAACGGTCCTGTCACAGATCAAAAAATGCCAGAAAGCTGACTCAACAAAGTGTGACACCCTTAACACTTCGAGTGTTAAGTACTCGGCGCCAAGAAAAACCCCGCCGAAGCGGGGTTGATATTTCACTTGGTCAGCTGCGCGCCGATGCCATCCCAGCCGGCCTTCAACTCACGCATCAATCCGGCGACCTCGTCGAGGATGCGCGCATCATTCTTGCGGTTGGCCTCGATCAGCCGGCGCGCCATGTAGTCGTACAGGCGATCGTAGTTGGCGGCCAGCTCGCCACCGGCTTCCAGGTTCAGCCCCTCGCGCAGCCCGCCGATGATGTCGATGGCCTTGCCGATCAGCATGCCTTTCATCTCGGTCTGGCCACGGGACATGGCGCCCTGGGCCTGGGCGATGCGGTCCAGCGCGCCGGCCTGCAGCATCTGGATCAGACGATGCGGACTGGCCTCGGACACCTGCGCATGGGCGTTGACCTGCTGGTACTGCTGAAGGGCGGAACGGGAATACATGCGCATCGACTCCAGAAAGATAACCGTAAAACCTGCGTTCTATATCGACCGGGCCACGGGAAGCTTTAGACGGCGTGGTCGAACAGCTCCTGCAACTCGTATTCCAGATAGTCCGCCAGCCCCAGCCAGTCCTGCGCTTCCTGGCAGGCCGTCGCCCGGCCGATCCAGTCCACCCACGCGGCCACTTCCCCTCCCCGCTCGCCGCTGGCGAAACCCAGCAGCCGCTCAGCCAGGGCGACCATATCGAGTTGCGCCTGCACCTCCTGCCCCAGACGCAGCAGATGGGCGATACGCAGGGCTTCCCGCTTCAGCTCGGCAACCTGGGTCACGATACGAACTCCGGATGAAAGCTTGCGCCTTCGATCAATGCGCCGTCCTTGCTGGTATTGAGAAACATCACTTCGGGATGTGCCGCAATGTATTCGCTGATGCCATATAGATAGGAGCGGAAGTTCAACTGGGTCCTGACCCGTTCGCCATGCCCGTTGATCACCCAGTGCCGTGCACAGGAAAATCCCTGGCCAAGCACCCCATCGTCCCAGCCCGCATGGGTCTTGTCGCCGGGGTAGGAGAAATCCGCGCCAAACAGCGTCACGCGGGTGGCACCCATGCGCACCGCCAGATCCAGCGCCGGATGAATCACACTGCCGGCGGAATACAGCACCGCTTTGTCGACCTGCCGGCGGGCGGCGGCGTATAGCCGGCTGGCCGAATAGGCGGCATAGCGTTTGCCCCGCCAGGCCTGCAACAGCTCGTTGGCCAGCAGCGGGAAGTACACCAGCCCCATCCCGGCGGACTGCGCGGTGAGCAGATGCCGGTCCTGGATATTCGCATCGATGCTCACCACCAGATCCGGACGGATGCCCTGGGCGAGCAACGGCCTCAGGGCGGTATCCACCACGACGAACAGCGGCCGCTGCGTCTGGGCGCGCAGCCGCCGCAAACGGTCGAGGTGGCGCTCCAGCGTCGGCCCGGTGGCGATCACGAACACCTCGCGGCCCCGCTGAGAGCCAAACAGCTCGGCCACGTCAGCATCTTCCCGCAGCAGATCGAGGTTGCCATTCACCCGCTCGCGCCAGAACGGATCCCGCGGATCAAAGGCACGGTTCACGAAGTCCTGCTGGATGTAGCGCACCAGCAGATCCCGGGAGCGGGCATTGAAGTTGTCCGCCAGCAGCAGCTCGGACGGCAGCGCAAAGAGCGGCGGAACCAGTTTCGGCTCACGACCGGCCTGATCAAGATCCACTCGCGGGTCGGCGAGCCAGTCGCTCTGGTCCATCAGATGCAGGACCAGGGCGAACAGCCCCAGATTAAGGATGCGCACGCGCAGCTGGCGCAGGCAGTCGCGTTGCAGTAGCTCGCGCTGCAGATCGCCCAGGCCACAGCCATAGACCGTCACAACCGGACTGTCCTGCGGCAGGCTTTGCGCCTGCAGCCTGGCTTCGGCCGCCCGGCCATGGCGACTGGTGAGCTGGATGCCGGCGATGCGCAGCGTGGCTTCCAGGCCCTGCAGCAGATCCGTGTCGGCCTGCAGCGCTGTCAGGTCTTCCTGCAGCACGCTGTCCAGCAACGCCGGCCAGCGCGCGCGAATAACCGCGGCGTTGACTTCAAAGAACTCGCCCATCGCATCGACTCCGGCGCACATCAACCACAAATAAAAACGCCACACAGCCGCGAGCGGAGGTGGCGTTGTAAGAAAACAGAACAGCCCGTCGGGGCTACGGCAAGCTCGCCGGCATCACTCGCCTGCCTGATAGGCCTTGACGCCATTGCTGGCCTGGCGCAGCTGGCGCAGCTCGCCGCCCACCTGCTGCTTTTCGGCCTCGCAGGCTTCCAGCACTTCCCGATACAGGTCCAGCAGCTCGCCCAGGCGCGCAAGCACCTCGGCATTGCCCGCGCCACCCTGCGCCATCACGTCATCAACAACCTGACGGCACAGCGAATCCAGCTCGCCGATGGCGTCCCAGTCCTGGCGCTCGAGCGCCTCGCGCAGGGCAGTCTGAGTGAATTCCAGCTTCTCGATGGCTTCTTGCATGAACTCGTTTTCCTTGGGAAAGGCACGCACCAATCAGTCGTCTTTTTTCTTGTTCAGCGCGTTGAGCGTGGCCATGACACTTTGGCTGGTCGCGTTGAGCCTCGCGACCAGGCTGTCCATGGCGTTGAACTTGGCAAACAGGGTCAGGGTGAGCTTTTCGATGCGCCGATCCAGATTCGCCTGATCAAGGCCCAGGCGTTCCGTATTCTTCGTCAAGCTGGCCTCCCGCGAGGCCAGCAGACCGCCTTTTCCGGAGTACACCGAAGTGATATTTCCGATACGCTCGAACATGCCCTGCTTGCCGGTGAAGAAGTCCTTGATAGCGGCCGGGTTTTCAGCAACCGCCTTCTTCAGTTGGTCACTGTCCAGCTCCAGCATGCCGGTCGTCCGGCTGGTCTTTACGCCCAACTGAGTCAGTAGCTTCAAATCTCCAGCGCCCTGCACCGGATTCGCGAACGCACTTCGCAATTGCGACATCATCGAGCGCAGCGTCGAGTCCGCCACCAGCGCGCCGGCCTGAGTAGTCGGATTGCCATCCTTGTCGGTGGTCTGGGTGACCTTGGTCAGCCCGTTGGTGACGGTCAGCAGGGTGTTGTAGGCCATCACGAAGGATTCGACCGAGGCAGCAATACCATCGGCATTGGTCGACACCGACAGCGTGGTGGTGCCCTCTTCCAGCAGCTTGATGCTAAGGCCCTGCAAACCCGTAATGGTGTTGCCCTTGCTGCTCATCTCCAGGCCATCGATAAAGTATTTGGCATCCTTCGCCTGGGTCAGCCATCCCGCGCCGCTCCCGGCTTGCTGCTGCGTCCCGTCGATATCCAGCGTCGCCAGATCGGCACCGGTGCTCGTCAGCGAAATATCGTTACCGGCCCCGGTCAACTCCGACGACAGCACCAGACGTGCGCCGCTGCTGTCGGAAATAATGCTGGCGGAGACGCCCACGGCGGACAGTTGGCTATTGATCGAATCGCGAATCTGATCCAGCGTCGCGTTCGCGGCAACCGTGATCTTGTAAGGCGTGCCGCCACCCACCTTGATGGTCAGCTCACCGCCGGAGGCGTACCGGGTCGAGACACCATCCGGCTGTACTGCCGAGGCCACCTTCGATGCCGATGCCAGGCTGTCGACCTTGAGCACATACGAGCCTTGGGTCACGTTGATGGCATTGGCTGCGCGGGTGATATAGCCGGCGCTCGAGGCGGTCATTTCGACCGAGCCATCCACATTCAACTGAGCCAGGTCGCCCGTCCCGCTCACGGAAATATCATTGCCCGCCCCGGTCTGCTTGGAGAGCAAGGCCAGGCGTACTTCCCCCGCCTCAAACTCGATCCCGGCAGTGATGCCCTGGGAACCGAGCTGAGTGTTGACGGCAGTGGTCACCTCCGCGAGGGTGGCTCCTGCGGCGATCGAAATATCATGGGTTTTCCCACCCATGCTGATGCTCAACGTGCCGCCGCTGGCAAAGCTCGTATCGTGTCCATCGACCAGGGGCGCACTGGCCACCTTTGAGGCCTTGGCAGCAACGGGCTGCAGGGTGACATTGGCGACCGCCTCCTTGGACGAGGCGGCCTTGTAGCCATCGAACGACTTGGAGCTGGATTTCAGGCTCAACAATGACGTTTCAAAGGCTTCCAACGCGCTTTTCAGCATGCCAACGGCCGACAGCTGGGTCTCGTTACGGAGCATCTGGCTCTTGATCTGCGCCTGCTTGGGCGCCCTTTCGGCTTCGATCAGCGCCGGAACCAGGTTCTTGATATCCAGACCCGAACCCAGGCCGGTGAGGGTGGTGATTGCCATGCTGCACTCCCGATATTTTGCTGACGCGTGACCCTGGCGCAGCAAGATATGCACCAAGACCCGACCATTCCGATGACCCGCCCCGTAGCGCAGGCGCCCACAGCGGCATTAGTGCCGCGTTTCACGATCAAGGCCGCGCCGCAAGCAATGCGCGCGCCACCCTGAAATCACACCTGCTTGCTGAACAACAGGCTGCCGGCATCCTGCAGGCGCTTGGCAAGCTCCAGCGCTTCCTCTGAGGGCAGCTGACGAATGACTTCGCCACTCTGGCGGGCGATCACCTTGACCACGGTGCGCCCGGTGTCTTCGTCGATGGAAAACTTCAGGCCACGCTGAGTCTCGTCAACGAATTCCTGAATTTTTTTAATCGCTTCAACCACGCGCTCGCGCTCGGGTGAGATCGGGGTTTGCGACTTGGCCTCGGGCGCAGTCTTGCGGGCCTGTTCGGCCTCGTTCGCCTGGGGCTTGTTCGCCGTGTAGAAGGCGTTGATGTTCAGTCCTACGTCCATCGCATCGGTTCTCCGTCAAAAGAGAGGGCGCACGCGGCGCCCTCTCTTGTTACCGCAGGGTGATTAGCCCAGCAGCTTCAGCACGGCGGCCGGCAGCTGGTTGGCCTGGGCCAGGATCGCGGTGGATGCCTGTTGCAGGGTCTGCTGCTTGGTCAGGTTGGCGGTTTCGGCAGCGAAGTCCACGTCCTCGATACGGCCACGCGAAGCGGTGGTGTTTTCCATGATCGAGGTCAGGTTGCTGATGGTGCTGTCGAAACGGTTCTGGATGGCACCCAGGTCGGCACGCTGAGCATCGATGTTGGCGATGGCCTTGTCGATAACGGCGATGGACTGCTGGGCGTTGTTGGCGGTGGTGATGTCGGCGTTGCTGACACTCTTCAGCGTGGTGGAGGCAGTGGTGGCAGCAGTGTCAAACAGACCGGTAACGCCAGCGCCGGACAGAGCCACGGACTTGGTGGAGTTGATCTGCACGGTACCGGTGGTAACCATGGTGTCGGTGATAGCTACAGCAGCGCCGTAGGTGCCGTCGGTCTTGGCCACGGCAACCTGCAGACCGCTGTACACGCCCGCGGTGCCGTCACTCATCTCATCGAAGGTGATGTTCTTGCCGCTGTCGGAGGTGATGGACAGCGCACCGGTCTTCTCGTTGTAGCTGACGGAAACGCCCAGCTTGCTGGCGGCGCCGGACAGCTGCTCGGCCAGGCTGGCGTAGTCGGCGGCGTTAACGATGTCGACACTGACAGCGTCGGTGCCGTCACCCACGGTGACGCTGAAGCTCACCGGAGTGGCGGCAGCGATGGCACCGGTGAACTGCACTTGGGTGCGGGCAGTGGCAGTCACGCCGCCCAGGCCTTCCTCGTTGATGGCGCCGGCGATCTTCTCGGCCGAGTCGCCTGCGGCCACGGTGATTTGGCCTTCAACGCCGCCGGTGGCGATGTCGATGACGCCGGCAGCGGTATGGCCGCCGTTCACCGGCGCGATGGCAATGCTGTCCAGCTGCTGGGAGCCAATCACGCGAGCGGACACGTTGCTCAGGCTGACGTTGATGGTTTCGTAGGCGTTGGCGCCGACCTGGAAGGCGGCGGAGCCGAAGGAACCATCCAACAGCTTGCGGCTACCGAAGCTGGTGGTTTCGGCGATACGGTTCAGTTCGGAGGTCAGCTGGCTGAACTCGGACTGCATGGCCTTGCGCTCGTCGGCGCCGTAGGAACCGTTGGCGGACTGCAGGGACAGTTCGCGCATGCGCTGCAGGATGGTGGTGGATTCGCCCATGGCCGCTTCGGCGGTCTGCGCGATGGAGATACCGTCGTTGGCGTTCTTGACGGCAACGTTCAGACCGTTGATCTGGCTGGTCAGACGGTTGGCGATCTGCAGGCCGGCCGCGTCGTCCTTGGCGCTGTTGATGCGCAGGCCGCTCGACAGACGCTGCATGCTGGTGGCCAGGTCGTCGGAAGCGCGGTTCAGGTTCTTCTGAGTGGTCAGAGACGCGAAGTTAGTGTGAACAGAGAGAGCCATTGTGGAGTCCTCATGGGTTGGGCTTAAGGTTCCCACGCCCCGGGCTTGCGCCTGTTGTGGCCTGGAGAACTGTCATAAGGGTTATCGTCTGGTCCGGCGGATGCTTTAGGGTTGCCTGCGTTTTTTTCGCCATCACCGCGCTATTACTTGATTCAGTGCACGATTTGATGCAGGGCGTTGGCGCTGCGAAATGCAAAACGGCGCACCCTGTCCAAGCGGTGCGCCGTCATAGGAGCCGGATCGGCTGTTACAAGCGGTCGAACAGACTCAACTGACTCACCCGCACAAACGCCGCATGGGCGGCTTCCAGCTTGGTCTGCTGGAGCATCAGTCGTGAGGCCGCCTCGAACTGGTCGGTATCGCGGATCGCCGACTGGGTCTGGGCGTTGAAGATTCCCAGGCTCTCGTTTTCCGCCGTCAGGGTATCGATGACATTCATCCGGGCGCCGATGTGTGCCTGGGTGCTTTCGATCTGGATCATGCTGCTGTCCAGATTGCCCAGCGCCACGGCAACCGCTTCGCGAATGCGCATGCCGCCACCCTTGATGCCGTCGGCGGGCTCCTGCAGTGACTGGCGCAGCGCGACGATGGTGTTGAGGATGTTGCGGGTTTCCTGCGAGTCGGCATGGACCTTAAACTGATCACCGCCCCCGAACGCGCCGGCAGTTTTCAGTGTCAGCCCCACAGCAGGAATGCTGATCGTGCCAGTAGTGGCCGGGAGCGGGTCAGCAACATAGGTGACAGGCCAGGGAAGCGGTGTTATCCCGTCCGGGGCCATGGCGGAGAAGGTGGAGGTAGCGCCGTCATACTTAAGCGTCAGACCACCCGCCGGGAAAGCGTTGGCATACGCAGCGGCCTCTGCCGGGGTATTGCCTACAACCACTTTGCTAATCTGCGCCGCCGAACTGGCAATAACGGTGAAATCGTCCGGCGCCATGCCAAGACTGAACTGATGTCCGTCCAAAAGGGCGCCGTAGGTGGTTTCACCGGCGCCCAGCAGCGGATCGAGAGCAAATTCCACCCCCCCAAAGGTGATCTTCGGATTCTCCTGAGCGGGGTCGTAGGGACCGGCAGTCACGTTCCCAGCCCCATCTTCGATCTCGTAGTTGAGGGGGCTATAGGGGTTAGTGGGATCTTGCGCTTTGATGGTCAGGGTATAGGGGCCATTGGCGCGGAAGTCCTTATCGAACGCCTGCTGATCGACAATCGCACCGCCGGACATATAGAGGCGCTGCACGCCATCGACCGTGGCCGGGGCCATCTCGGCGGTCTCCGTGCGGCTGACGTTCTTCGCGCTTTCGAAGGTCTCGAAGCCGCTGTCGTTGATGCTCAGCTGCACGCCGGTGGCGACCTGCAGATACTGCTGGCTCTGGTCGCCCTGGTAGCGGTAGGTGCCATCGGGGTTGCGCACATAGGGCGGGATGCCGCTCTGGCTGCCGCTGAACCAGTATTCGCCGCTGGCATTCTTGCTGTTCATCAGGCCGAACAGCTCGTTCTCGATCTGCTGCAGCTCGGCGGCGATGGCGCGGCGGTCATGATCGTTGTACGCGCCGTTGCCGGCCTGTCCGGCCAGGCTGCGTGCGCGATCGCCGATCTTGATCATCGACTGCAGGATGCTTTCTTCCTGGGCCAGCGAGTTGGTCGCATCGGTCAGGTTGCTCTTGTACTGGCTCAGCTGGCCGGCCTGCTGTTCCAGCTGCAGCAGACGTGCCGAACCCACCGGGTCGTCTGCCGCCGTCTGGATGCGGTGCCCGCTGGTGATCTGTTCCTGGGTCTTGACCAGCGCGGCGTAGCCTTTCTGGTGGCCGCTGACACTGGCGTTGAACATCTGCGAAGTGGAGAGACGCATGATCGTCACCTGGCCTTAGAGTGCGCTGAGCAGGGTGTTGAAGGTTTCCTGGGCCGCCTTGATGATCTGCGACGAGGCGGTGTAGTACTGCTGGAACTTGATCAGGTTGGCCGCTTCTTCGTCCAGGTTGACCCCCGACAACGACTCGCGGGTGGCGGTGGCCTGGGCCAGGATCGCCTCGGTGGCGCCGTTGTCGGCCTTGGCCTGGGCGGCCTTGGCGCCCACCTCGCTGATCAGCGAGCCATAGGCCGTGCTGAAGTTCGAGCCTCGGCCGGTCGTGGTATTGACCCCCACCGTGGCCTTGCTCTGCAGATCCTGCAGGGCCAGGGCATTGCGGTTGTCGGTCTGGCCGTTGGGGTTGAAACCCACGCTGAAGCTATCGTTGTGCGCCGGCGTGCCGCTGACGGTAATGGTGAAATCGACGGTCTTCGGCGTGAGATCGACGTTCGCATCGTTCACGGCCGCCAGGGAGAAGGTCAGCTCCTGGGCCTTGCCGGGCACGATGGGTGTGCTGATCGCAATGGCCGTACCCTGAGCATCGAACAGGTTGTAGCGTTGCGCGGCGGAATCGAACACCAGCTTGACCGGCATGGCATTCTCGATCGCCTGGCGCATGTTGTCCTGCGCCACGCTGTCTTCGTAGATATCGATCCGGGTATTCAGCTCCGGCTGGCTGACCGCGCCGGTGCCGTAGTTGCCGGTGCCGGTGGTGGCATTCAGCGGCGCAGTGAAGCCCAGACGCTTGGGCTCGGTCAGGATGCTCTGGATATCGCCGGCGGCCTGGCGGGTGGGCACCAGCGTGAAGCGGTCAGCCGTTGCAGGTGGTACGGGAGCCGCTGGCGTGCCGTTAAACTTCAGGCTGATACCGTCGAAAGCCGGCGGCGGCGTAGAAGTCACGTCCCAAGCGGTGGCCGGCAATTCCGGGAGAATCTCCTTGCCATCGGAACGCAACACCTTGAACTCGTTAGGGTTCAAAGGATTGTCAAAGCGCACTTCGTAGTCATGGACCGTCAGCTGACTGCTGTCGGTAATGGTGACCTCGAAGTTACCGGCGCTGGTATTCCCCGCCTGCGCAATGCTGCGCTGCCCCAGCAGCGCCGGATCGTTGATGTTGCGGAACAGCGTCGCGCCGAAATCGCCGTTCAGATCCAGGCCCTGGGCCAGTTGCTGGTTGATCTGATCGGACACCACCAGGGACAGACGTCCCAGCTCGTTCATCGCCGTGTCGAGCACATCGTTGCGGTAGCGCAGCAAGCCACCGATGGCGCCGCCGCTCAGCACGCCACTGACGTCCAGGCTGGCGGTCGGGGTGTTGAAGACCAGCGCCATGCGCGAAGGATCGTCCTGGCTCGGTTGCGCGGTGATGCTGTTGGCGCTGCCACCGATCACCAGCGGCTGGCCGTTGCCGAGAAACAGCGCGTACTGGCCGTCCTGATCCACCACCTTGACGCCCACCAGGTCGGACAGCTCGCGCACCGCCTGTTCGCGGGTGTCCAGCAGGTCGTTGGGCTCGGCGCCGGTGGCACGGGCGTACTGGATGGAGTCGTTGAGCTGGGCGATCTTGCTGGCCAGGTCGTTGACCGAGCCCGACAGACTCTTGAGCTGGCTGTTCAGGTAGGCGTTCTGGTCTTCCATCTGCGCCTGCACGGAGCGGAAGCGCGCGCTCAGCGACTCGGCCGAGGTGATCAGCAACTGGCGCGAGGCGATGTCGGTGGGCTTGCTCACCACGTTCTGCACCGCATCGAAGAAGCCGTTGAGCACGACGTTGACGCCCGTGCCGCTGTCGGCCAGCAACGAATCGAGCCGGCTGATGTTGTCCAGGTAGGCCTTGGTGTCACCGTTGAGCGCAGTGGCGCTCTGCAGCTGGGTGTCGATGAAGCCGCTGTAGATGCGACGCACATCGTTCAGCGTGGTGCCGCTGCCGATAAAGCCGGCCGGGCCGATGTACTGGCCACCGGCGGTCTTCTGCATGGCCTGCTGACGCGAAAAGCCCGCGGTGTCGGCGTTGGTGATGTTGTGACCGGTGGTTTGCAGGTGCGCCTGACTGGCGTGCAGACCCGAAACCCCGATGGAGAGCAAACCTGCCATGCGTCAATTCCCTAGCCGTTTTTGTTCGATCCCGCGGCGGCGACCATCTGATAGGTCTGCAGCTGGCGGGCGATCTGGTTGACCTTGCTGGCGTACTGCGGATCGGTGGCGTAGCCGGCCTTCTGCAGTTCGCTCATGAACTTGTCCGGGTTATCGGCGGACTTGAGCGCTTCTTGATAGCGGCCGTTGCCCTGCAGGAAGTCCGCGTAGTCCTCGAAACTCTGCGCGAAGGAGTCATAGGCGCGGAAGCGCGCGGCCTCCTTCACGGGCTGACCGTTGTAGTACTCGGTGGTCAGCACTTCGGCGCTGGGACCCGCCCAGCCGCCATGGGCCTTGATGCCGAACAGGTTGTGACTGCTGCCCGTCTCGCCCTGGATGATCGAGCCGCCCCAACCGGTTTCCAGCGCGGCCTGGGCCACCAGGTAGCGCGGATCGACGCCCAGGCGCTGGGCAGCCTGCTCGGCCATCGGCAGCAGGGTGGCGGCGAACTGCTCGGGGCTGTCGAAACGGACCGGCAAGACATTGCCGCTCGCCGGTTGCCAGCCGAGATCCACCAGCGGCTTGCCGGCCTGCGCCGTATCGATGGGTGCGGCAGTGTCGTTCGGCGGGCCGTCGCGGCGAGTCTGCACGGCCTTGGGCAGATGGGTGAGCCGGCGCGCCTGCAAGGCGGCACGATCATCCCGCTGGGATTCTGCCTGCGTGATCGCGGCATTAAGCGGCGTCGCCACCTGGCCCAGTACCGCCTGATCTGGCGTAGCGAAGGGATTGGGCCGATTGCTGCCCTTGCGCTCGGTCATCTGCCGCACCAGCACATCCGCCAGGCCGATGCCGCCACCCTCGCGGGACAGGGTCACCGCCAGTTGCTGGTCGTGCATCTGCTGGTAGTGCTTGGTGGTTTCAGTGTTCAGGAAACTGTCGCCGGTCAGCGCCTGGTTGGCGCTGCGCATGGCCTTGAACATCTCGTTGACGAACAGCGACTCGAATTCCTGCGCCACCTTGCGCACGTTGGCCTCGCTGTCGCGATCCTTGCCGGTCTTCAACTGGTTGAGGCGGTTCAGGTCGGTGTAGGCACCGCTGTCGCCCACGCCGGGCACTGGGGATTTCATGGCGCCTCCGTCAGATCACGATCAGCTCGGCCTGCAGCGCGCCGGCCTGCTTGAGGGCTTCAAGAATGGCCATCAGGTCGCTGGGCGCGGCGCCCACCTGGTTCACCGCGCGGACGATCTCGTCCAGCGTGGTGCCCGGAGCGAACTTGAACATCGGGTTGCGCTCCTGCTCGGCCTGGATGCGCGAGTTGGGCACCACCACGGTCTGCCCTTCGGAGAACGGCGCCGGCTGGCTGACGATGGGGTCTTCGCTGATGCTCACCATCAGGCTGCCATGGGTCACCGCCGCCGGCGCCACCCGCACGTTCTGGCCGATGACGATGGTGCCGGTGCGCGAGTTGATGATGACCCTGGCGGCCGCCTGACCGAGATTGATCTCGAGGTTTTCCAGGATGGCGATGTAGTCGACGCGCTGGTTGGGGTCGAGCGGCGCGCTGATGCGCACCGAGGCGGCGTCGACGGCGTTGGCCACGCCCGGGCCGAGCAGGTCGTTGATGCGGTCGACAATGTTCTTGGCGGTGGTGAAGTCGGGGCGGTTGAGGTTCAGCGTCAGACTGTTGCCCTGACCGAAGGCGCTAGGCACCGCACGCTCCACCGTGGCACCGGAGGGGATACGGCCGCTGGACGGCACGTTGACGGTGACACGCGAGCCGTCGTTGCCGCTGGCGTCGAAGCCGCCGACCACCAGGTTGCCCTGGGCGATGGCGTAGATGTTGCCGTCGATCCCCTTCAGTGGGGTCAGCAGCAGGCTGCCGCCGCGCAGGCTCTTGGCGTTGCCAATGGAGGACACGGTGATGTCAATGGTCTGGCCCGGCTTGGCGAACGGCGGCAGGTCGGCATGGATGGACACGGCGGCGACGTTCTTCAGCTGCACGCTGCCGATGTTCGCCGGCACCTTGATGCCGAACTGGGTCAGCATGTTGTTGAAGGTCTGCAGGGTGAACGGCGTCTGGGTGGTCTGGTCACCCGTGCCGTTGAGGCCGACCACCAGGCCGTAGCCGATCAGCTGGTTGCTGCGTACGCCCTGAATGCTGGAGATGTCCTTGAGGCGCTCGGCCTGGGCCGTCAGGCTGGCCAGCAGGCCGAGGGCGAGAACGAGGTGTTTGATCATGGGGCTGACTCCTACAAAACCATTTCCGCTCATCAGAACGGCCACAGCGGGCTCATGAAGAAGCGGTCGAGCCAGCCGGGCTGGCTGGTGTTGGCGAAGGCGCCGGTGCCCGAGTAGGTGATGCGCGCATCAGCCACTCGGGTGGAGGGCACGGTGTTATCGGTGCCGATGTCCTCGGAACGCACCAGACCGGCGATGCGCACCAGCTCCTCGCCGGTGTTCAGGGTCATCCACTTCTCGCCGCGCACCGCAAGAATCCCGTTGGGCAGCACCTCGGCCACGGTGACGGTGATCGAGCCGGTCAGGCTGTTGCTCTGCCCGGCCTTGCTGCTGCCGCTGGTGTCGCGCTCGGCGCCGTACTCGGCACCCAGGGTCATGCTGTTGCCGGTAAACGGGTTGGTCGCGCTCACCGCGCCGCCGAACAGCGACGTGAGGCCGATGCTCGCGCTGCTGTCCTTCTGCAGCTGCGAGTTGGCGCTCTTGCTGGCCTGGGTCCGCTCGTTGAGCGTGATGGTGATGATGTCACCGACCCGGTAGGCCTTGCGGTCGTCAAACAGGTTCATGCCGAAGCCCGGCTGGTAGATGGCCCCGTTGTTCTGCTCCACCGGCAGCGGCGTGCGCGGCAGCACGGGCGCGTAATACGGCTCGTCGGGCTTGGGCGGCGTGGACATGCAGCCGCCAAGCAGCGCCAGGAACATCAGGGACAGGAATAGCCGGAGCATGGACACGACCTCTGGAGACTCGCTAAGCACCTTTACAGCTGCTGGGTAACGAAACCGAGCATGGAGTCGGCGGTGGAAATCACCTTGGAGTTCATCTCGTAGGCGCGCTGGGTAGTGATCATGTTCACCAGCTCTTCCACGGTGCTGACGTTGGAGTTTTCCAGGGTTTCCTGCAGCACGGTGCCCAGGCCGTTCATGCCCGGCTGGCCGACCTGCGGCGCGCCGCTGGCGGCGGTCTCCAGGAACAGGTTGCCGCCCACGGCCTGCAGACCGGCGGGGTTGATGAAGTCGGCGGTCTGCAGGTTACCGATCACCTGCGAGGCGGGATCCCCGAACACGGTGACCGACACGGTGCCGTCCTGGCCCACGGTGAAGGTCTGGGTTTCCGGCGGCACGACAATCGCCGGCTCCAGCGCATAACCGTTGGCGGTGACCACCTGGCCTTCGGAATTCAGGTGGAAGGTGCCGTCGCGGGTGTAGGCCACGGTGCCGTCCGGGGTGAGGATCTGGAAGAAGCCCCGGCCGTTGATGGCCATGTCCAGCGGCTGGTCGGTGGTCTGCAGGCTGCCGCCGGTGAAGTTCTTCTGGGTGCCGACGATACGCACACCGGTACCCAGTTGCAGGCCGGAGGGCAGCTCGGTGTCCTGGGTGGTATTGGCGCCCGGCTGGCGGCGAACCTGGTAGAGCAGGTCCTGGAACTCGGCGCGGTCCTTCTTGAAACCGGTGGTCGAGACGTTGGCCAGGTTGTTGGAAATGGTGGTCAGGTTCATGTCCTGGGCGGACAGACCGGTCTTGCTTACCCACAGGGCCTGAAGCATTGGAAATCTCCTTCATGCGGCGCCGCCTGGCGCCGTCTCGAATCAACCGATCTGCATGACCTTGGTCATCGCCGCGGCATCATCCTCGGCGGTGCGCATCAACTTCACTTGCAGTTCGAACTGGCGGGACAGGGCCAGGATGGAAGTCATCTCGGCCACGGCATTCACGTTGCTGGTTTCCACGAAGCCGGAAACCAGCTGGACATTGGCGTCGGCCTCGATGGGGCCGCCGGTGTGGTGGATCAGGCCGTCGAGACCCTTTTCCAGGTTCGCAGGGTCCGGGTTGACCAGCTTCACGCGGTCCACCACGGCCATCACGTTGGGGTTCTCGCCGAGCGCGCGGACGCTGATGGTGCCGTCACGGCCGATCTCGACCTTCTGCTCCGGCGGAATCACCACCGGGCCGGCATTGCCAATCACCGGCAAATCGTTGCCGGCGCGCAGGATGCCCACGGCATCGATCTTCAGGCTGGCGGTGCGCACGTAGGCTTCCTCGCCCAGCGGGGTCTGCACGGCGATCCAACCGTCACCCTCGATGGCGATATCCAGCTCGCGACCGGTTTCCTGCAGTGCGCCGGGGGTGAAGTCGGTACCCGGACGCTCGCTCATGGCATAGGCGCGCGCCGGCAGGCTATCGCCGAACACCGGCATGGAGCGCGCCTGCTCGAAGTCGCGACGAAAACCGTGGGTGGAAACGTTGGCCAGATTGTTGGCATGCGACTGCAGCGCCAGAGTGTTCTGGCTGGCACCGGTCATTGCCACATACAGCATCTTGTCCACTTCAATCCTCCGGCAGGTTCTTGCCGCCCTTGCGGGCCTTGCCAGAGGAGGAGCAAGCATCGTGCCAAACTAAAACCGCGAAACCTGTGGGGCCGGGTTTATCCCGGCCGACGCAAAGGGCAACGCAGCCGAAGCGTGGGCATTCGGCTCCCGGCCCTACAAGAGGCCGCAACCTCCCCTCCACTTTTCGAAATTCGCAAACAAAAACGGGAGCCCGCAGGCTCCCGTTTTCTCATTTACCCAACCATCAGGTCATGTTGATGGTGGTCTGCATGACGGTGGTTTGCGTGGTCACCGTCTTGGCGTTGGCCTGGTAGTTACTCTGCGCCTTGATCAGTTGCACCAGCTGCGCGGTCAGGTCGACGTTGGATTCTTCCAGCGCGCCGGCCTGGATGGCACCGAAGGTACCGCTCTTGGCCATGCCCTCGATCGGCACGCCCGAGGCGTAGGTTTCCACCCAGGCGGTGCCGCCGACCGGCTTGAGGCCCTGCGGGTTGGAGAAGTTCACCAGCATCACCTGGCCGATCAGCTTGGACTCGCCGTTGGTGAAGGCGGCAAACATATTGCCGTTTTCGTCGATGTTCAGTCCGGACAACTGGCCGGTGGCGTAACCGTCCTGCTTCTGGCTGGTGACGGCTGAGACGGCGTTGAACTGGGTCATGTCGGCAAAGCTGACGGTGACACCGGTCGGGTTGGCCACGGCACCGTTGGCCACGGCGGTCGGCGGGTTGGTGGTGGCATCGGTGATTTGCTGCGGAACCCAGCCAACGACAGGAGGCGTCGCAGTAGGATCGCCCATCGGGATAGTGAACTCACCCGCAGCCGGCATGGTCAGGCGGCCGTAGGTATCGAATTCCAAACGCTCCGGCGTCGGCACGTTGCTGGTCGGGTCCAACGGATCGAGCCCATCGATCAGCGTGTACATCTCCCAATAGGTTCCCGTGGCCGGCAATACCTCCTGCCGCCTCGAGAAGTAGTGGGTCATGGTGTGCGAGTTGCCCAGCGAGTCGTACACCGGCACCGAGGTCGACCAATTGAAGGTCTCCGGGTCGCTGGAATCGAAACCTGGGGCCGCCGGAATGATCGACGCAGTCGAGTCCAGGTTGATGGTCTCGTTGATCAGGCTGGTAGCCTTGGGTGACACGCTGGAGGTGTCCACCTGCAGGTCGACCTTCTTGCCCTGCAGAATCTGCCCGCCCGCACCCACCGGGAAGCCCTGCAGACGGAAGCCGGAACTGTTCTGGATATAGCCGTCCTTGTCGGTACCAAACTCGCCGGCACGGGTGTACATCATCTGGCCCTGCGCGCTCATCGCGAAGAAACCGTTGCCGTTGATCGCCAGGTCCAGGCTGTTGCCGGTGTGGTTGATGTTGCCCTGGGTAAACTGCTGGGAGATGGCGGCGGTGCGCACGCCGGCGCCGGCGACCTTGCCGCCGGTACCGAGGATGGAGGCCGAGTAGACGTCGGCGAATTCGGCGCGCGAACCCTTGAAGCCGGTGGTGGCGACGTTGGCGATGTTGTTGCCGGTAACGGCGAGGTCCTTGTTGGCCGCAGCCAGACCGCTCAGAGCGACGTTGAACGACATGGTGAAACTCCTTTCAGAAACCGGTTATTGGCCGATGGTCAGTACGCTGGAGAGCGGCAGACGCCCCATGCCAGCCAGGTTCAGATGCATTTCGCCACCCGCCAGGGTGACGCTGTTGACGGTGGCGGGCAGGTAGGTGGGCAGCGCGACCGCCTCACCATCGATCTGCGCTTCGGCGACGAAGGTGTAGTTGCCGGACTCGACCTTCTCGTTCTTGTCGTTGACGCCATCCCAGATGAAGTCGACGGTACCGGCGCTCCAGTCCCCCATGGGCATGGTCTTCACCAGAGCACCCTTGTCGTCGTAGATCTTCACGTTCAGGTTGCTGCCATCGGCCGGCATCATCACGTTGCCGGTCATGCTCTTGCTGGTGTCCACCAGCGCCTTGCCGGTCTGCACGATGACCGAGCGACCGACCAGCGAGGAGGCCTGCAGCGCCTGGGACGACTGGTAGCTGCCCATGAAGGACTCCACCGTCGAGTTCAGGTTGTTCATGCTTTCCAGGCTGGAGAATTGCGCGAGCTGGGCAACGAACTGGGTGTTGTCCTGCGGGTCCAGCGGGTTCTGGTTTTCCATCTGGGCAACCAGCAGCTGCAGGAAGGAATCCTTGCCCAGGGCGGCGTCGCCCGTGGTGTTCGGCTTCTGCTTGACCTGGTACTGGTCAAGAATCGACTGGGATGTATTGGTATTGATCGTGCTCATGATCCTTCACCTTTACTGACCGAGGGTCAGCACCTTCTGCAGCATGGTTTTGGCGGTATTCATCATTTCGGTGTTGGTCTGGAAGGCGCGGCTGGCGGCGATCATGTCGGCCATTTCCTCGACCACGTTGACGTTCGGGTAGTAGACGTAGCCGTCCTTGTCCGCCGCCGGATGGGTCGGCTCGTAGCGGGCCTGCAGCTCGGCCTGGTCTTCGACGATGCCGGCGACGCGCACGCCGTAACCGGCGGCGTCCTGCTCGGCGAACAGCGACTGACCGGCCGGATTGACCTGCTGCTGCAGCATGGTGGCGAACACCGGCTTGCGGGCGCGGTAGGTCTCTTCCAGGCTGGAGGACACGGTTTCGGCGTTGGCGATGTTGCTCGCCACGGTGTTCAGGCGGGTGCTCTGGGCGCTCATGCCGCTACCGGCGATGTTGAATACGTTGGTCAGCGACATGGCTTATTCCCCCTTGATGGCCGACATCAGGCCTTTGAACTTGCTGTTGAGGAAGGTGAAGCTGGCCTGGAAGTCCACCGCGTTCTTGGTGTACGCAGCCTGTTCGACCTGGGCGTCCACGGTGTTGCCATCGATGGACGGGTGATGCGGGGTGCGGTACTGCAGCGACTCGGCGCTGAACGACACGCCCTCGCCCTCGATGTGGCGGGCGCTGGTGCGGTTCAGGTTGAAGGTGCCGCTCTTGTTGGTCTGGCTGGCCAGCACGCTGGAGAACTCCAGGTCGCGCGCCTTGTAGTGCGGCGTGTCGGCGTTGGCGATGTTGTTCGCCAGCACCTCGGCACGCTGCGCGCGGAAGTTCAGAGCCTTCTCGTGGATCCCCAGCGCCTTGTCGAAACTGATAGCCATGTGCCTTTCCCTCGAATCGTTTGCCGGGCGCCGTTGCCGGGCGCCTTGCCTGCCAGAAGGAAAGCAAGCACTGTGCCAGCTACACAATCCCTTTGATTTCAGGCACTTGCGCAACGATATCGAAGGCAGCAACACGCCGGGCGGCACCCGCTTGCCGCTCGACGGCAAAGGCGACTGCCAGGGCGAAGGCCAGCGCACCCGTGGGAGCGAATTCATTCGCGAGCTCTTGGGGATTGCACGAAAGAGCTCGCGGACAAGTCCGCTCCTACAAAAAAAGCCAAAAGCGGGGTCGGGTCACAGGTCCGGCGACACCACGTCGTCGAGCTCGATGCGCTTCCAGGCGGGCTCGGCACCCAGCCGGGCATTGAAGCGGGTGTTGAAGGTGAACTCGTCATCGCTGCGCTGGCTCAGCGAGGCGCCATAAGTCGCTCGTATCGCCTCGCGTTGGTAGCCAAGCAGCTCCAGCAGGGTCGGGAACAGGTTGTAGTGGCTGGAGTTGTTGCGATTGGCATCTAGCTCGGCCTGCCAGTCGAGGGTCGCCAGGTTGCCGCCCTGCAGGACGATCAGTGGCACCAGGCCCTCCTCCACCACCGGGTCGCCACCACAGTGGGTGTTCAGCCCGGGATTGCCGCGCTCATGCAGGTCCTGGCCGTGGTCCGAGGTGTACAGCACCACGGCGCGGCTCAGGTCGGCGTGCGCCAGCAGGCGGGTGAAGAATTCCCCGACATTCCACAACAGGGTGTTGCGGTAGGAGTTGCGGTAGCGGATCCAGTCCTCGGCCGTGCCATTGAAGCCGTCCCGCTCGCCGGTGTCGCCGATGTCCAGGTAGCGACCGCGCGGCAGCGCCGGCTGGTAGCGCAGGAATTCGTCCGGAAACTTGTCGTGCACCGGGAAGTGCGCGCCCATCTTGTTGACCAGAATCAGCTCGGGCTGATCATTGCCGAGCAGCTCGATCAGGCTGTCCGCCACCGCCATGTCGCGGTCGCGCACCCGCACATCGTCGTACTGGATGAAGGCATCCAGCTCCAGCACCTCGTCCTTGGTCATCAGGTTCTGCAGGGCGCCATGGGTGCGCTGGGCATCGATGTAGACCGTGCGCAGGCCGGCCTGCCGGGCGTATTGCCAGATGGACGGCATGGTCGAATTGATGCGCAGATAATCGTCGCGGGTGCCGCCATAGCGCAGGGTGACGTTGGTGTCGGCGCTGCAGTTGGCGATCGAGGCAGCATAACCGTAGTTGAACAGGCTCACCCCGGCCGGCAGGGCGGTCAGGCCGCTGGGCACGCCCTGCGGGTGATTGATGTCCAGGTAATGCCCGGACACGCTCTCATCGATGATCAGCACGATGTCGTGATCGATGATCCGCTCGCCACGCGGCAGCGTGACCGGCTGGCGCTCGCCCACGGTGTCGCTCAGCGCTTCGTAGCCATACAGGCCCAGATAGGCCAGCGGCGTGTACATCACCGGCAGGCCGCGCGCGCCCGCGCCGGCGCGCACGAACAGCACGCTGGCCAGCAGCAGCAGGCCGACCCAGGGCGCGGCGCCGGCCACCCAGCCCGACACTGGCGCGGCAACCGGCTTCAGGCCGATACCGAACAGCAGCAGCAGACCGATTGCCGTGGCGTGCAGGATGCTGTCGCGAAACTGGTGGTAGGCCTCGTCGATGAAGGCATGGGAATGCAGCAGCGAAACGAACTGCGGATAGGTCAGGTAGTCGACCGTGACGCGATGGTAGGCATCGAAGAACGCCGCGGCGCCGAACAGCGCCAGCGCGTAGCCCCAGCGCAGAAGCGCCTGCCGGCTGTAGGCCGCCAGGAACAGGCAGACGACCAGCAGGGCGAACAGCCCGAGGAACATGACGGTGGCAGCGGTGCCTTCCAGTTCGGCCAGGCGCGCCATGTAGTAGCGGTGACCGGAAACGAGATAGGCGAGCAGCAGGAGAGGCTTGAGAACGGGCATACGGGCTTCCAGGCAACGCGGGTTATCCGCAAGCAGAAAATCCCGGTGCGGCACCCACGCCTCCGGCTTGCCGGCACGACGTTCCTCCCGCACACGACAACCCGAGTGCATCCATGCGACCAGCGAACCTGCGTCGTAACCGTTTTGTCACGATAGTCGTGTACAGCGCAGCGGCAAGTCAGCCGGCCCGCAGGAGCGCTTCCTCGCCTTCCGCACGCAACAGCGCTTCGATGCGGTCGCAGTCCTGTTCCCGGCGAATCCGCTCGAACAAGGTGATGGCCTCCGGATAGCCACGGGCCAGCATGCCGAGCCACTGTTTGAGACGACCCGGCGCGTAGCGTGGCGCCAGGCGGCTGCGCGAGCGCTGCCAGAACTCGCGCAACAGGGGCAGCAATTCAAACCAGCCCATGGGCGCGACGGGCTCGCCGGCGCGGGCGGCAGCAATTTGCCGCGCCAGGTCGGGGCGCGCCACCAGGCCGCGACCAAGCATCACGTCCTGCACGCCACTGACTTCCCGGCAGCGCCGCCAGTCCTCCAGCGTCCAGATTTCGCCATTGGCGAACACCGGCACGCGCACCACCTCCTGCACCCGCGCAACCCACTCCCAGTGCGCCGGCGGCCGGTAGCCCTGCGCCTTGGTCCGCGCATGCACCACCAACTGCCCCGCGCCCCCTTCGACCAGCGCGCGGGCGCAATCCAGCGCACCGTCCGGACTGTCGACGCCCAGGCGCATCTTGGCGGTGACCGGAATCGCGGCCGGCACCGCGCGGCGCACCTCATCGAGGATGCGATAGAGCAGCTCCGGCTCCTTGAGCAACACCGCCCCGCCGCGCGATTTGTTGACCGTCTTGGCCGGGCAGCCGAAGTTCAGGTCAATCACCGGCGCGCCCAGCTCACAGGCGAAGGCGGCATTGTCGGCCAGGCAGACGGGATCGGAGCCCAGCAGCTGCACGCGCATCGGCGTGCCGGCGGCGGTGCGCGAACCGCGCGCCAGCTCCGGCGCCAGCTTGAGGAACTGGCTTTCCGGCAGCAGGCGGTCGCAGACGCGAATGAACTCGGTGACGCACCAGTCGACGCCACCCACCCGGGTGAGCAGGTCGCGCATCAGTTCGTCGACCAGCCCCTCCATGGGAGCCAGGGCGATTTGCATGGGGATAACTCGTGGAGCGCAAGGGGCGCGTAGTGTACGGAGATGAACGCGCGAGATGTAGGGCGGTCAGCGCCTTTCTGGCCGCCAGTCGGACCCTTGTCCGACGCAGGATGGATCGCCCTTCAGCGATCGACCAGACGCGCCGTCACCAGCGCCTTGCCGTAGCCTTCGACGAACTCGGGGGGCATGCGGCGCGGGCGGCCGCTGGACAGCTCGATGCAGGCAAAGGTGGTCCGCGCGCGCAGCAGGGTGACGCCGTCGGCGGGGCGAATCAGCTGGAAGCGCCGCAGCATCCGCAGCCTGTGGTCGGACTCGACGATCCAGGTGCCCATGCACAGGTGCTCGCCCTGGTAGGCACTGGCCAGGTAATCCACTTCGTGGCGCACCACGGCCATGGCCCGGTCCAGTCGCCGGTAGGCGGCCAAGTCCAGGCCGAGATGCTGCGAATGGCTCCAGGCACAGCGCTCCATCCACCTGACGTAGACGGCGTTGTTGGCATGGCCCAGCTCATCGATGTCATTCGCGACCACGTCCAGCTCCAGCGCGAAGGGATCGGGCAGATCCCAGTTCATCGCGGTGCATCCAGACTCGCAGCCAGCGAGCAGGCCTCGCTGGCCAGCTGGGTGATCTGGTCCCAGGCGCGCGCCTTGACCAGATCGGCCGGGGCAATCCAGGTGCCGCCGACGCAGGCCACGTTGGGCAGACGCAGGAAGGTCGCGAGGTTGTCGACGTTGATGCCGCCGGTGGGACAGAAGCGGATACCGGTGAACGGCCCCTTGAGGCTCTTGAGCATCTTCACGCTGCCGGTGCCGTTGGCCGGGAACAGCTTCAGCGAGCGGTAGCCGAATTCCAGCGCCATCAGCACTTCCGAGGGCGTCAGCACGCCGGGCAGATAGGGCATCTGCAGGTCTTCCGCCGCCAGCGCCAGGCGCTCGGTGCAGCCGGGGCTGACGGCGAACTGCGCACCGGCGTCGCGGGCTTCGAGGAACTGCTCGGCATGGATCAGGGTGCCGGCGCCGACGATCAGATCCGGCAATTCGCGGCGGATGATCGACACCGCCTCCAGCGCGCGCGGCGTGCGCAGGGTCACCTCAAGGACGCGGACACCACCGGCATGCAGCGCCTGGGCCAGCTCAAGGGCGCTGCCCACATCCTCGATCACCAGTACCGGCAGAACCGGACGGGCCTCCTGCAAAATCGCTTCCATCGTCAGGCTCATGACACGCACCCCGCTACACGGAAAGGAAAGGTCGCTCTTGGCATCTACCCGTGCGACCCGCGCATGATCGCAAATACTTCCCGAGCAAGGCCAGCGGATCGGGGTCAGGCGTGCAACCCCTTTGGACCGGCACCGTGCCTGTGGCGACCAGAAAGGCGCTGACGGGCACGGCATGACAGTGCTTTCTCGAGACAAAACAAAAGGGCCGCCACATGGGCGACCCTTGATTCCCGCAAAATGCACGGGCAAGAAAATGGCGTCCCCTAGGGGACTCGAACCCCTGTTACCGCCGTGAAAGGGCGGTGTCCTAGGCCACTAGACGAAGGGGACGAAACCTTCAAGACCGCACCTCAAGAGAGGTTTGGTGGAGCTAGACGGGATCGAACCGTCGACCTCTTGCATGCCATGCAAGCGCTCTCCCAGCTGAGCTATAGCCCCGTGCGTCAGGACGGGGCGCATATTAGGTTCGACCCGATCCCCTGTCAACAGTATTTTTCAACGGAAGTGAATTTTTTTTGCCAATAGAACAAACACTTAGGTAAACCAGCCGTTGATCGGGGTTTCGCCGGGCGTCCTCACGGCCGGGCCGGACACAACCGCTTTTCTGTGGGAGCGGCTTCAGCCGCGATCGTCGCCACTCCAAAGCATCGCGGCTGAAGCCGCTCCTACAGGCCGGTGCATCCGCCGCAATGTACTTGCGTGTAGCACGTCGTCAGACAGGCATCCCTCCAAGGCGGACCCCTACGCAAGCTCTTGTATTCCTTGCACTTGCTGACCAGCGGCAGGCTAGAATCGCGGCCTCGTGCGCACGGATGCGCTCTCAGTCATGTTGTCGAGAGTTTCCATGCGCCTGCTGTTCGCCCTGCTGTTCATCGCCCTGCCTGTGCATCTCGTCCAGGCCGACGCGCCCCGCACCTTCGTCGAAGCCAAGAAGATCGCCTGGAAGCTGTATGCCGAGCGACCGGTGGAGTTCTATTGCGGCTGCACCTACAAGGGCAACCGTGTCGATCTGGACAGCTGTGGTTACGAGCCGCGCAAGAACGCACAACGTGCCGGGCGCATCGAGTGGGAACACGTGGTACCGGCCTGGGTGATCGGCCACCAGCGCCAGTGCTGGCAGGACGGCGGGCGCAAGAACTGCACCGCCAACGACCCGGTATTCAGCCGCGCCGAGGCCGACCTGCACAACCTGGTGCCTTCCATCGGCGAGGTAAACGGCGATCGCAGCAACTTCGGCTTCGGCATGCTCACCCAGAAGCCGCACCAGTACGGCGCTTGCCCGTTCGTGGTGGACTTCAAGCAGCGCACCGCCATGCCACCGGAGAATACCCGAGGCACCATCGCGCGCATCTACCTGTACATGAGCGATCGCTACCGACTGCGCCTGTCGCGCCAGGACCAGCGCCTGTACGACATCTGGAACCGCCAGTACCCGGTCAGCGAATGGGAGCAGTGGCGCAACCGCAAGATCGCCTGCGTGCAGGGCAACGCCAACCCCTATGTGGGCGAGGTGGACCTGTCCAGCTGCACACCGCTGGCCCGCCGCTGAGTTCGCCGCAAGGGCAATTGTGGTCGGCCTGGCCAGCAGGTAATGTCGGCGCCCTCATCGGGAGTCCCAAATGATCTACCTGCTCGTCGTCACCCTGCTGTGGGCGGTTTCCTTCAACCTGATCGGCGCCTTCCTGGCCGGCCAGGTCGACAGCTACTTTGCGGTACTCACCCGGGTGGT
Source organism: Pseudomonas sp. (assembly GCF_035497915.1). Lineage (GTDB taxonomy): Bacteria > Pseudomonadota > Gammaproteobacteria > Pseudomonadales > Pseudomonadaceae > Serpens. Next base: position 96,664 of record NZ_DATJCS010000012.1, on the reverse strand, counting down.
ATTGGCCGCCCTGGTGTTCCTGCCACTCACCCGCTGGCGCGGCGTGCCGCCGCCCTTCATCCGCGGCGTGATGCTGGTCGGCGCGCTGCAGTTCGGCGTCACCTATATCTGCCTGTACCTGAGCTTCAACGTGCTGACGGTGCCGGAGGTGCTGCTGTTCACGGTGCTCACGCCGCTGCACGTGACGCTGATCGACGACGCCCTGAACCGCCGCTTCAACGGCTGGGCGCTGCTGGCCGCGGCGCTGGCGGTGTTCGGCGCGGCGCTGATCCGCTATGACGACGTCAGCGGCGATTTCCTGCTCGGCTTCTTCCTGCTGCAGATCGCCAACTTCACCTTCGCCACCGGTCAGGTGCTGTACAAGCGGCTGGTAGCCCGCCATCCCTGCGACGTGCCGCTGTTCCGGCGCTTCGGTTACTTCTTCCTCGGCGCACTGATCGTCGTGCTGCCGGCCTGGCTGCTGCTGGGCAACCCGCAGCGCCTGCCGACCACCGATGTGCAATGGGGCGTACTGGTGTGGATGGGCCTGCTGGCCACCGCGCTGGGCCAGTTCTGGTGGAACAAGGGCGGCACCCAGGTGGACGCCGGCACCTTGGCGGTGATGAACAACCTCAGCGTGCCGGTGGGGCTGCTGATCAACCTGCTGATCTGGAACACGGAAGAAGACCTGCTGCGCCTGGCGGTCGGCGGCCTGATCATCGTCGGCTCGTTGTGGGTGAATAAACTGGGCCGCAAACCCAGCGTTGGAGTTCTGACCCGCACGTAGGCCGTACAAACAGTAGGAGCGGCTTCAGCCGCGATGGGTGGGGCTCACCCCTTCAATACAAACCCGTCCGCATCACGCCAGGCCGGGAAGCGTTCGCGGAAGCGCGCGAGCTTCTCGGCATTCAGGCTGACCTGGAACACGCCGTCGCCCTCCCCCGCGTCCAGCAGGCTGTCGCCAAGAAAATCCAGCACCTGGCTGTCGCCGCTGTAGGGATAGCCATGGCCGTCGGTGCCGACACGGTTCACCGCCGCCACGTAGCAGAGGTTCTCGATGGCCCGCGCCGGCAGCAGACGATTCCAGGCGTTGCGGCGGGCCGCCGGCCAATTGGCCGTGTAGAGCAGCAGGTCGGTGCCCTGGGGATCGCGACTCCAGACCGGGAAGCGCAGGTCGTAGCAGATCAGCGGACGCACCCGCCAACCCTTCAGCTCGAACAACGCCTGCTCGGTGCCAGCAGCGAAATGCTCGTGTTCGCCGGCCATGCGGAACAGGTGGCGCTTGTCGTAATGGCGCACCTGGCCGTCCGGCTGCGCCCACAGCAGGCGGTTGCGGTAGCTGCCGTCCGCCGCCTGGACGATCAGCGTGCCAGTCACCACCGCCTGCAGCCGCTCGGCCTGCTCACGCAGCCAGGCCCGGGTGGCGCCCTCCTCCGGTTCGGCCAACGCTGCCGACTCCATCGAGAAGCCGGTGGTGAACATCTCCGGCAGGATGACCAGGTCGGCGCCGCGCGCCTGCTCCAGCAGGGCAGCGAAGCGCGCGCGATTGGCCTGGGCGTCGTGCCAGGCCAGGTCGGTCTGCACCAAGGCCAGGCGCAGGTCGGGTTTGTCACTCATGTCGGTTCCTCACAGCCATCGATTCATACGGCACACAGCTTCTCCGCCGCCTGGCGCAGGGTCTCCTCGCGCTTGGCGAAGCAGAAGCGCACCAGGCGCAGGTCCTGCGGTGGCGCCTGGTAGAACACCGACACCGGGATGCAGGCCACGCCATGCTCGCGGGTCAGCCACTGACTCATCGCCACATCGTCCAGATCCGGGCGAATCGCCGAGTAGTCGGCCAGCTGGAAATAAGTGCTCGGCGTCGGCGTGAAGCGAAAACGCGATTCGGCCAGCAACCCGCAGAACAGGTCGCGCTTGGCCTGGTAGAAGTCTGGCAATTCGTCGACATGCTGCGGATAGGCGGCCATGTAGTCGGCCAGCGCCCATTGCAGCGGAGTGACGCCGGTGAAGCTCACGTACTGGTGCACCTTGCGCAGCTCCGCGGTGAGCGCCGGCGGCGCCACCACATAGCCGGTCTTCCAGCCGGTGACGTGGTAGGTCTTGCCGAAGGAACTGACCACGAAGGCGCGCGCATACAGCTCGTGGTGGCGCAGCAGGCTGGCATGCTCGCGGCCGTCGAACACCAGATGCTCGTAGACCTCGTCGCTGAGCAGGTAGATGTCCTCGCGACCGCGCAGCAGGCTGGCCAGGCGCTCCAGATCGGCGCGCTCCAGCAGTGCGCCGCTGGGGTTGTGCGGGCTGTTGAGGATGATCAGCCGGGTGCGCGGCGTCAGCGCGTCCTGCAGGCGCTGCCAGTCGATGGCGAAGTCCGGCAGGTTCAGCGGCAGATGAATGCAGCGTCCGCCGGCCAGTTGCACCGAAGGCTCGTAGCTGTCGTAGCAGGGGTCGAAGACGATGACCTCGTCGCCCTCGCGGACCAGCGCCTGGATGGCGCAGAAGATCGCCTGGGTGGCGCCGGGGGTGATGGTGATTTCGCTGTCGGCATTGGCCTGGCGACCGTACAGCCGCGCCACCTTGGCCGCCACCTGCTCGCGCAGCGCCGGCAGGCCGGTCATCGGCGCGTACTGGTTGTGGCCGGCCATCACGTGGCGGCCGACCGCCTCGCGCAGCGCATCCGGCCCGTCGAAATCGGGGAAGCCCTGGGACAGGTTGATCGCCCCGACCTGCGTGGCCAGCTGGGACATGGTGGTGAAGATGGTGGTGCCGACGTGGGGCAGCTTGCTGTGGATCATGGGCTTCGACGCCAGGGAAACGGGGCGTCGAGCATAGAAGCGGGAAGCGGGAGGGTGCAAGCGGGAGCCCGCCGCTCCCACCCAAGCCGGCTCAGTGCGACATCTGTGGGAGCGAATTCATTCGCGAGCTTTTTGGGGCGGCCGACTAGGTGGGCCTGATGAAAAGCTCGCGGACAAGTCCGCTCCCACAAAAGAACCGTGCAGTTCCGACGCAGAGGCCGCTATTTCTTCTTGCGCTTCTTCTCGGCCTTCTTGTGGTGGGCCATCAGGCGACGCTTCTTGTTCACCTGGCGGTCGGTAAGCTGGTTCTTCTTGCCCTCGTAGGGGTTTTCGCCGCCCTTGTATTCGATGCGGATCGGCGTGCCCACCAGCTTGAGCACCTTGCGGAAGGTGTTCTCCAGGTAGCGGGTGTACGACTTGGGCACCGCCTCCACCTGGTTGCCGTGGATGATGATCAGCGGCGGGTTGGCACCGCCCAGGTGGGCGTAGCGCAGCTTGATGCGGTGGCCGTTGACCAGCGGCGGCTGGTGGACCTGCACGGCATCCTCGAGGACGCGGGTCAGGCGGCTGGTCGGCCAGCGGGTCACCGCCGAGGTGAAGGCGGCCTGCACCGACTTGTACAGATGTCCCACCCCGGTGCCATGCAGCGCGGAGATGAAATGGATATCGGCGAAGTCGACGAAGAACAGCCGGCGCTCCAGCTCCTTCTTTACGTAGTCGCGTTCGGACGGTTCCATGCCGTCCCACTTGTTCAGCGCGATGACCAGCGCGCGGCCGGTTTCCAGCACGAAACCGAGCAGGTTGAGGTCGTGCTCGACCACGCCCTCGCGGGCATCCATGACGAACACCACCACGTTGGCGTCCTGGATAGCCTGCAGGGTCTTCACCACCGAGAACTTCTCGATGGCCTCGAAGATCTTGCCGCGCCGGCGCACGCCGGCGGTGTCGATCAGCGTGTACTTTTCGTCGTCGCGCTCGAACGGGATGTAGATGCTGTCGCGCGTGGTGCCGGCCTGGTCGTAGACCACCACGCGCTCTTCACCGAGCATGCGATTGACCAGCGTGGACTTGCCGACGTTGGGACGGCCGATGATGGCGATCTTGATGCCGTCCTTCTCGCTCGGGCCGGGGATGCGCGCGGCTTCCTCGCCTTCGGCGACGTCCTGCTGCGCCGCCGCTTCCAGCGCTTCGACCTCGTCGTCCTTGGGGAACACGCCAAGCACTTCTTCCAGCATCGGCTGGATGCCGCGCCCGTGGGCGGCGGCGATCGGCAGCGCATCGCCCAGGCCCAGCGGGCTGAACTCGGCGCGCGCCAGGTCGGGGTCGACGGTGTCGACCTTGTTGGCGATCAGGAAACAGCGCTTGTTGCGCTTGCGCAGGTGCTCGGCGATCAGCTCGTCGGCGGCGGTCAGCCCGGCGCGCGAGTCGACCATGAACAGCACCGCATCGGCTTCCTCGATGGCCAGCAGCGACTGCTCGGCCATCTTGGCGTCGATGCCTTCCTCGTCGCCGGTGATGCCGCCGGTGTCGACGACGATGTAGGTGCGGCCTTGCCACTTGGCTTCGCCGTACTGGCGATCGCGGGTCAGGCCGGCAAACTCGGCGACGATGGCGTTGCGGGAACGGGTCAGGCGGTTGAACAGGGTCGATTTGCCCACGTTGGGACGGCCGACCAGGGCAATTACGGGAACCATGCGGCTCTCCACTTTAAAAAATCGAAAAACACGAAGGCCGCTGCCAGGGCAGCGGCCGATCATTCAGCGCGGTGGCGCGCGGCTGCGCGCCCGTCCGCTATTTGATGGTCAGCGCCATCAGCTTGCCGCCGTCGCCGTAGACATACAGCCAGCCACCCACGGCGATCGGCCGGGCGCGCAGGCCGTCGCTGCCGACGCGGGTACGGGCGACGAAGCGGCCATCCACCTGGCTGACCAGATGCAGGTAACCCTCGTAGTCACCCAGCGCCACATAGCTGGAAAACACTTCCGGCGCGGACAGCTGGCGGCGCGCCAGTTGGTCGTTGCTCCACAGCGCGGTGGTGGAGCGCTCGTCGATGCCCTCCACCGTGCCGTTGGCCAGGCTGATATACACGCTGCCGAACCCTTGGGCGACGCCGACCGAACTGGAAGCCTCGCGCTGCCAGAGCACCCGGCCGCTGTTCAGATCCAGCGCTGCCAGACGTCCCTGATAGCTGACCACATAGACGGTGCTGCCGGAGAGCAGCAGGCCGCCATCAATATCGATGATGCGTTCCAGCTCGGAGCGCCCCTGGGGCACCGCGACGCGCTGCTCCCAGACCGGCAGGCCGCGACGGGCGTCCACGGCAATGACCTTGCCGTTGGACAGGCCGGCAATGGCCAGATCGTTGGTCAGCAACGGCGCGCCGGTGCCGCGCAGGGTCAGCACCGCCGGCGAGCTTTCGTGAATCCAGCGCTGCGCGCCAGTGGCCGCGTCCAGGCCGATCAGCCGATCATCCTGGGTCTGCACCACCACCACGTCGCCGTTGGTCGCCGGTGCGGACAGCACCTCGCTGGTGGCCTTGGCCTGCCAGCGCTGCTCGCCGCTTTCGGCGTCCAGGGCAATCACTTCGCCCTTCAGCGTGCCGACCAGCACCAGGCCGTGTCCGGCGCCCACGCCGCCGGACACCGGCAGCTTGAGCTTCTTCTTCCACAGCACCTTGCCGGTCAGGCGATCCATGGCCTGCACCAGGCCGTCGGCGTCGGCGGCGAAGATGCGCTCGCCGTCCACCGCCGGCGTCAGGCGATTGAACAGATCCCCCTGGCCGTCGCCAATCGAGCGACTCCACTCCTTGCGCAGCGTGAGTTCCGCCTCGAAATCCGGCAGATCGGCCGGCGGCAGCTCCTTCTTGCTCGAGCTACCGCAGCCGGCCAACACGGCCATGCCGAACAGCAGCGCCCAGGTCCAGGGGGTTCTCACGTCAGGCGTCTCCGTTGGCCAGGTCGTCCAGCTTGAGCTGCAGGGTGCCGGCGGCACCGTTGACCGGCAGCGCGTCCTTGGCCTTGCTGTAGGCGGCGAACGCCTCCTGCTTGCGGCCCAGTTGCAGCAGCAGGTCGCCGCGCAGCTCCTCGCGGCCGGCCAGGTAGGCCGCATCGACCTCGCCGTCCAGCAGGGCCAGGCCTTCCTCGCCCTTACCCTGGGCGCTCAGCACGCGGGCCAGGCGCTGGCGGGCCAGCTCTTCCAGGTCGGCGCTGGCCGGCTTGTCCAGCACGGCACGCAGCTCGGCGGCGGCTTCGTCCAGCTGGCCGGCCTCGACCGCCACCTTGGCGACGAACAGGCTGCCGAACTGGGCGTAGTGCGTACCACCGAATTCTTTCTTGAGCTGGGCAGACAGCTCGGCGACCCGCGCGGTGTCCGGCTTTTCGGCGCCCAGCGCGGTTTCCACCAGTTGCTGATAAACCAGCGAGGCGCCCTGCGCCTTGTTGGTCTGATAGTTCTGCCAGGCCTGCCAGCCGAACACCACGGCCAGGGCCAGCAGCCCGCCGGTGACCAGCGGCATGCCGTTGCGGCTCCACCACTCCTTCAGGCTGGCGATCTGTTCGTCTTCGGTCATGTTCACCCTGATTCTCCTTATGCGTGTCAGGCGCGCAGTTGCAGCGACGCGGCCAGATGGCCGGCCAGTGCATCCCAGCCAATGCTCTGCTGGTCGCTGTCATCGCGCAGCGGCTTGACGCCCACCACGCGCTGCGCCAGTTCATCCTCGCCCAGGATCAGGGCGAAATGGGCGCCGCTCTTGTCGGCTTTCTTGAACTGGCTCTTGAAGCTGCCGGCGCCGGCATTCACCAGTATGCGCAGGCCCGGCAGGGTATCACGCAAGCGCTCCGAGAGCTGCAGCGCGGCCAGCTCCGCCGCTTCGCCAAAGGCGCAGATATAGGCATGGGGGGCGCGCGACAGTTCCGCCGGCACCAGGCCGAGGGTTTCCAGCAGCAGCACCAGGCGCTCGACACCCATGGCGAAACCGACGCCCGGCGTCGGCTTGCCGCCGAACTGGGCGACCAGGCCATCGTAGCGACCGCCGGCACACACGGTGCCCTGGGCGCCCAGCTTGTCGGTGACCCACTCGAACACGGTGCGGCCGTAGTAGTCCAGGCCACGCACCAGCTTGGGGTTGATCTGATAGGCGATGCCCACCGCATCCAGGCGCGCGCGCAGACCGTCGAAATGCACCTTCGACTCGTCGTCGAGGTAGTCGAGCAGGGTCGGCGCGTCGGCCAGCAGCGCCTGGGTCTGGGCGTTCTTGCTGTCCAGGATGCGCAGCGGATTGGTGGTCAGGCGGCGCTGGCTGTCCTCGTCGAGCTGCTCGAAGCGCGCCTTGAGGTACTCCACCAGCGCGTCGCGATAGCGCGCGCGGGCCTCGCTGGAACCCAGGCTGTTGAGCTGCAGGGTCACGGCGTCGGCCATGCCCAGCTGCTTCCACAGGCGTGCGGTGAGGATGATCAGCTCGGCGTCGATGTCCGGACCGGGCTGGTTGAACACCTCCACGCCGATCTGGTGGAACTGCCGATAGCGGCCCTTCTGCGGCTTCTCGTAGCGGAACATCGGCCCCATGTACCAGAGCTTCTGCACCTGGCCGCCACCCGACAGGCCATGCTCGAGCACGGCGCGCACGCAGCCGGCGGTGCCTTCCGGACGCAGGGTGAGGGATTCCTCATTGCGGTCCAGGAAGGTGTACATCTCCTTGTCCACCACGTCGGTGCCTTCGCCGATGCCGCGGGCGAACAGCTCGGTGTACTCGACGATGGGCAGGCGGATCTCGCTGTAGCCGTAGCTGTCCAGCAGCTCGGCGAAGGTGCCTTCCAGGTAGCGCCACGCCGGGGTCTGCGCCGGCAGGATGTCGTTCATGCCACGGATGGCTTGCAGGGTCTTGCTCACGAAAATTCCTTAACTTCAGCTGCGCGCGATCACGGCGGCATCGGCCGCCTGCTTTTCGGCGGCCTTGCGGCGGATGAGCTGTTCCAGCTCATCCACCAGGTTGTCATTGGTCAGTTTCTGCGCCGGCTTGCCGTCGATGTAGACCAGGTTGGGCGTGCCACCGGTGAGGCCGATATGCGCCTCCTTGGCTTCGCCCGGCCCATTCACCACGCAGCCGATCACCGCCACATCCAGCGGCACCAGCAGGTCCTCGACGCGCTGTTCCAGCTCGTTCATGGTCTTCACCACATCGAAGTTCTGTCGCGAGCAGCTCGGGCAGGCGATGAAGTTGATGCCACGCGAGCGCAGGCGCAGGGACTTGAGGATGTCGAAGCCGACCTTGATCTCCTCCACCGGATCGGCGGCCAGGGAGATGCGGATGGTGTCGCCGATGCCTTCGGCCAGCAGCATGCCCAGGCCCACCGCGGACTTCACGGTGCCGGAGCGCAGGCCACCAGCCTCGGTGATGCCCAGGTGCAGGGGCTGGGTGATCTGCCTGGCGAGCAGGCGGTAGGCTTCCACGGCCATGAACACGTCGGAGGCTTTCACGCTGACCTTGAAGTCCTGGAAGTCCAGGCGATCCAGGTGCTCGACATGGCGCAGCGCCGATTCCAGCAGCGCCTGCGGGGTCGGCTCGCCGTACTTCTTCTGCAGGTCCTTTTCCAGCGAGCCGGCGTTGACGCCGATGCGGATCGGGATGCCCTTGTCGCGGGCGGCATCCACCACGGCACGCACGCGGTCTTCACGGCCGATGTTGCCCGGGTTGATGCGCAGGCAGTCGACGCCCAGTTCGGCCACACGCAGGGCGATCTGGTAGTCGAAGTGGATATCGGCAACCAGCGGCACGTTCACCTGTTGCTTGATCTTGCCAAAGGCTTCGGCGGCATCCATGTCCGGCACCGAGACGCGCACGATGTCGGCGCCGGCAGCTTCCAGGCGCTGGATCTGCGCCACGGTGGCGGCCACGTCGTGGGTGTCGGTGTTGGTCATGCTCTGCACCGCGATGGGTGCGTCGCCGCCAACCGGGACCGAGCCGACCCAGATCTTGCGGGACAGCCGGCGTTTGATGGGGGATTCGCTATGCATGATGCTCGGCTCTATTCGCCCAGGCGCAGGTTGGCGGTCTGGGAACGGCGACCGCTGAGGTCGACGGGTTCTCCGTTGTAGGTGATCTGTGCGCCCTGCACGAAGCCCAGGCGCACCTGCAGGGGCGCCGGGGCGCTCAGGTCCAGGCTTTCACCCTTCTTCTTCAGCTGGGCGACATGTACCTTGCCGGTGGCATCGGTGACCTGCACCCAGCAGTCTTCGACGAACATGATCTGCAGACGACCTTCGCCAGCGGCCAGCTCGGGGGCGGCGGGGACGGAAGCGGTCGGCTCGGGTTCGGCGACAGGCGCCTCGGTGGCAACGGTCGCCTCACCCTCGGGCTGCGCCGGTGCCGGATCCAGCAGATCGATCGGCACCTGGGCGGCCTGCACGGCCTGATCTTCGGGCTCGTCCAGGGTCAGCACCTCGGTGGAACCGTCGGCGGTGTCCACTTCGACACGCTCGATCGGTGCGGTCGTACGCGCCGGGGCTTCGCCGTAGCGTTCCTGCCACCAGAGCACGCCGATACCGACCGCCACCAGCGACAGCACGAACAGGCCGCCGCGCAGGGCATTGTGCGACAGACGGGCCGGCTCCTGAACCTTGCCCAGCCCCTGCGGCGTGCTCGCCGTCGGCGGGGTGCCGGTGTAGCGGTCGAACTCGTGGGCCAGTTCGGTGGCGTCCAGACCCAGCAGCTTGGCGTAGGAGCGAATGTAGCCACGCGCAAAGGTGGCGCCGGGCAGCTTGTCGAAAAGGCCGTCCTCGATGTGACGCACGGCATCCTCGGAAAGGTGCAGCTGCAGGGCCACTTCGGCCCTCGACCAGTGCCGGGCTTCCCGGGACTGGCGCAGGCGTTCACCCGGGTTGCCCGGAGTCGTCATCGCGGCTTCGCTGTTCGACGTGTTCATTTGTACTCCGACAGGTAGAGCTGATATTCCCGCGACGCGGGGTACAGGCGTTTGAGTTGCAGACCGTGACTGGCAGCCTGGCCGGCATTGCCGAACACCCTGGCCAGGCGAATGCCGAGCAGAAGACTACGGGCATTCTGCTCCGCGAGGCCAGTGAAACGCTCGTAATAGTTACGTGCGGCCACGTAGTCCTTGCGGTTGTAGGACAGCTCGGCCATCGCCAGCAGGGCTTGCGGGCGGTTGGCGTTCAGGCGCAGCGCGCGCTGGAAGTGTTCGGCGGCCTGCTCCTCGCGCTTGAGCGCCTGGGCGGTCAGCCCGAGGTTTTCGAAGACCCGCGAGCGTTCGCCGTACAGGGTGTCCTCGCTGGCCTGGCGGTAGCGCTCGTAAGCCTGTTCGTAGCGCTTCTGCTCGAACAGGAAGGTGCCGTAATTGTTGAGGATGCGCGCATCCTTCGGCCGGACGGCCAGCGCCCTGCGGTAATGCTGGTCAGCCAAAGCTGGCTCCATCTGGGTCTGGAACACCAGTGCCAGGGCGGCATGCGCGGCGGGGTTGTCCGGATCGATCTCCAGCGCCTTGCCCAGCGGGCCCTTGGCGCGCTCGCTGGCGCCCTGCTGCAGGTAGCCGATGCCCAGCTGGATATAGGCGTCACGGGCCTGTTCACGCCCCTGGGCGGTGCTCAGCGGGTCCATGCCGCTGGTGTGGGACATGCAACCGGCCAACAGGCCGGTCAGGCAGATCAGGGTCGCAAGACGCAGACTCATGGTGGCAACTCCCTTCAGATACGGCGGTCGGTTGCCGGCGCCTTACCCTTCGGCATTCAGCTGGCGCACGGCAATGTAGCGTTCGCTGCGCCGGGTACGGTCCTGGACCTGTCCGACCAGCTGGCCGCAGGCAGCGTCGATGTCGTCGCCCCGGGTGGTGCGCACGGTGACGTTGTAGCCGGCCTGCTGGAGAAGATCCTGGAAACGGCGGATGGCGTTGTTGCTCGGCCGCTCATAACCGGAATGCGGGAAGGGATTGAAGGGAATCAGGTTGATCTTGCAGGGCATGTCGGCGAGCAGCGCGATCATCTGCTCGGCATGCTCGGGCTGGTCGTTGACGCCCTGCAGCAGGGTGTACTCGACGGTCAGGTAGCGCTTGTCGCCCAGCTTGTCGATGTAGCGACGGCAGGCGCCCAGCACCACATCCAGCGGGTACTTCTTGTTGATCGGCACCAGCTGGTTGCGCAGCTCGTCGTTGGGCGCGTGCAGCGACAGGGCCAGGGCCACGTCGGTCACTTCACCGAGCTTGTCGATCATCGGCGCCACGCCGGAGGTGGACAGCGTCACCTTGCGCTTGGAAATGCCGTAGCCGAGGTCGTCCATCATGATGGTCATGGCGGCGACCACATTGTCGAAGTTCAGCAGCGGCTCGCCCATGCCCATCATCACCACGTTGGTGATAGCACGGTCGATCTTGGCCGGCACGGTGCCGAACGATTTGTTGGCGATCCACACCTGGCCGATGATCTCGGCGGCGGTCAGGTCGCTGTTGAATCCTTGCTTGCCGGTGGAGCAGAAGCTGCAATCCAGCGCGCAGCCGGCCTGGGAGGACACGCACAGGGTGCCGCGCCCGTTCGCCGGGATGTACACGGTCTCCACGCAGCTGCCGGACGCCACGCGCACCACCCACTTGCGGGTGCCGTCGCTGGAAATGTCCTGGCTGACGATCTCGGGACCGCGAATCTCGGCGCAGGCCTTGAGCTTTTCGCGCAGGGCCTTGCCGAGATTGGTCATGGCGTCGAAGTCATCGACGCCAAAGTGGTGAATCCATTTCATCACCTGCCCGGCCCGGAAGCGCTTCTCGCCGATGGACTCGAAGAACTGTTCCAGTTGCGGCTGGGTCAGGCCCAGCAGATTGACGAGGTCGGTCATGGATTCACCCTCTCGCGATCGCTATCAGCGAATGCGATCGCACAGCTCGGTGGCGGCGAAGAAGTAGGCGATTTCGCGGGCAGCGGAGGCTTCGGAGTCGGAACCGTGCACGGCGTTCTCGTCGATGGAAACGGCGAAGTCGGCGCGGATGGTGCCGGCAGCGGCTTCCTTCGGGTTGGTGGCGCCCATCAGTTCGCGGTTCTTCAGAACGGCGTTTTCACCTTCCAGCACCTGGACGATGACCGGACCGGAGGTCATGAAGGCGACCAGATCCTTGAAGAAGCCACGGGCGCTGTGCTCGGCGTAGAAGCCAGCGGCTTCGCGCTCGGACAGTTGCACCATCTTGGAGGCGACGACGCGCAGGCCGGCCTTTTCGAAACGGCTGGTGATTTCACCGATGACGTTCTTGGCGACGGCATCCGGCTTGATGATGGAGAAGGTACGTTGAACGGCCATGGGATAACTCCAGAAGGCGGGGTTGGATGAAGCGGAAAAATGAAGGCGCACGATTATACGGATGAAGGTAGTCGCAGGCTATACACGACAGCCAGCCCGAATGTCACGACCGGCGCGAGCGAAACGGCTGCTTTCGTAGGAGCGCCTTCAGCCGCGACAGGGCCCGCCGAGCAATCGCGGCTGAAGCCGCTCCTACAAGGGCTGACGAAACGCAGGGTGGTTGTTCTTGTCCACCGCAATGGCGGCCACCGCAATGGCGGACCACCGCAATGGCGGCCAGAAAAGCGCTGACCGCCCGCCCCCCTCAGTCGCGCTCTTCGATCCAGGCAGCCTGGATGGCTTCCAGGACCTTTTCGCCGGCACGTCCCGGCTCGTCGTCGAATTCCGGCAGCTCGGTCACCCAGCGGTGCAGATCGACGAAGTTCACGTAGTGCGGGTCCACGTCCGGCTTGGCCTCGGCCAGCTGAATGGCGATTTCCAGCACATCCACCCACTTCAGACTCATGGCTCAGTGTCCTTCCGAAACCTGGTTGATGGTGTACTTGGGAATCTCGACCACCAGGTCCTGGTTGTCCACCACGGCCTGGCAGGACAGGCGCGAGGTCGGCTCCAGACCCCAGGCCTTGTCGAGCATGTCGTCTTCCAGTTCGTCGGAAGCTTCCAGCGAGTTGAAGCCCTCGCGAATCACCACATGGCAGGTGGTGCAGGCGCAGGACTTCTCGCAGGCGTGTTCGATGTCGATGCCGTTGCGCAGCGCCGCGTCCAGCACGGTTTCGCCCGGATTGGCCTCGATCACGGCGCCCTCGGGGCAGTGTTCCGCGTGGGGCAGGAAAATGATCTGCGGCATGACTGGTTATTCCTCGATATCGGTCAGGCTGCGCCCGGCCAGGGCCGCCTTCACGGAGGCGTCCATGCGGCGCGCGGCAAAGGCGTCGGTGATCTGGGTCAGACGCTTGGTCTGCTGTTCGATGGCATGCAGGTCGGTGCTCTCCAGCAAGCCCTGCAGGCGCTCCATCTCGGCGTCGATGACCAGACGTTCATCGGCATCCAGCAGGCGCTCGCCATCGGCCTGCAGGGCGGCCTGCACAGCCTCGATCAGACGCTGCGCCTCGACCTGGGCCTCGCGCAGCGCGCGGGCGGTCATGTCGTCGCCAGCGTGCTCGAAGGAATCCTTGAGCATGCGGGCAATTTCGCCGTCAGTCAGCCCATAGGACGGCTTGACCTGGATGCTCGCCTCGACGCCCGAGCCCAGTTCACGGGCGGATACGCTGAGCAGGCCGTCGGCATCCACCTGGAAGGTCACGCGGATCTTCGCCGCACCGGCCACCATCGGCGGAATGCCGCGCAGTTCGAAGCGTGCCAGCGAGCGGCCATCGCGCACCAGTTCGCGCTCGCCCTGCAGCACGTGAATCATCATGGCCGTCTGGCCATCCTTGTAGGTGGTGAATTCCTGGGCACGCGCCACCGGAATGGTGGTGTTGCGCGGAATCACCTTCTCCATCAGCCCGCCCATGGTTTCCAGGCCGAGCGACAGCGGAATCACATCGAGCAGCAGCAGTTCATCGCCACCGCGCTTGTTGCCGGCCAGCAAGTCGGCCTGGATGGCGGCACCCACAGCCACCACCTGATCGGGGTCGATGTCGGTCAGCGGCTGGCGACCGAACAGCTCGCCGACCGCTTCACGCACACGCGGCACGCGGGTGGAACCACCGACCATGACCACGGCGGTGATGTCCTCGATGTCCAGTTCGGCATCGCGCACCGCGCGCCGACACGCCTTCAGGCTGCGCGCCAGCAGCGGATCGATCAGCGCGTGGAAATGCTCGCGGCTCAGCTCGCCGCGCCAGTCGCCGTATTCCAGCGTCACGACCGTCTCGGCGCTGAGCGCCTCCTTGGCGGCGCAGGCCACACGCAGCAGGCGGCGCTGGGCGCCGGGGTCCAGGTCGCTGGACAGGCCGGCCTGTTCGATGATCCAGCCGGCAATGGCATGGTCGAAATCGTCACCACCCAGCGCGCTGTCGCCGCCGGTGGCCAGCACTTCGAACACCCCGCGCGACAGGCGCAGGATGGAAATGTCGAAGGTGCCGCCGCCCAGGTCGTAAATCGCGATCACGCCTTCGGCCTGCTGGTCCAGACCATAGGCCACGGCGGCGGCGGTGGGCTCGTTGAGCAGGCGCAGCACGGTGATACCGGCCAGACGCGCGGCATCCTTGGTGGCCTGGCGCTGGGCGTCGTCGAAATAGGCCGGCACGGTGATCACCGCTCCCACCAGTTCGCCGCCCAGGGTCTGCTCGCCACGCTGGCGCAGCACGCGCAGGATGTCCGCCGAGACTTCCACCGGGCTCTTCGCCCCCTGGGCGGTCTCGATGAACGGCATGTGCGACTCGCCCTCGGAGAAGCGGTAGGGCAACTGTTCGCCCAGCTGCTTGACGTCCTCGATGCCACGGCCCATCAGGCGCTTGACCGACAGCACGGTGTTCAGAGGATCGATGGCTGCGGCGGCGCGGGCCTCGTGACCCACCTCGATGTGGTCGGCGTAATAGCGGACCACCGAGGGCAGCAACAGACGGCCCTGAGCATCTGGCAATGGCTCGGCGCGACCGCTGCGAACACTGGCCACGAGGGAATTGGTGGTGCCCAGATCAATGCCCACCGCCAGCTTGCGCTGATGCGGTTGCGGAGTCTGTCCGGGTTCGGCGATCTGCAGTAAAACCATGCTTGCCTGCGTATCGGAGACCGCGCGGGGGCGCGGCGGAGGTTAATCGTCGAGGCGCTCTTCCAGCTCGCGCACCTCATGGGAGAGCTTGTCGAGGAACTGCATGCGACGCACCAGGCGCTCGGCCTGCTCGCGCTGGGCGCTGTCGTTCCAGCAGGCGGCGAACTGGTCTTCCAGTTGCTGCTGCGCGCGCTTCAGGCGCTGCTTGAACGTAGCGACACCCGCCAGGTCCAGGCTTTCGCTCAGTTCTTCCAGTTCCTCGCGCCAGTGCATCTGCTGCAGCAGGAATTCAGGGTCCTGCACGGTGGCTTCCAGGGGCAGCTCATGGCCGTCCAGCGCCAGCAGGTAACGCGCCCGGCGCGGCGCACTGCGCAGCACCTGATAGGCCTCGTTCAGCGCGGCGGAACGCTCCAGCGCCTGGCGCTGCTCGCGCTCGCCGGCATCGGCGAAACGGTCGGGATGCACCGCACGGGCCAGCTCCCGGTAGCGCGCGGACAGCTCCTGCGGGTCGATGCGAAAGTCCGGCTGCAGCTCGAACAGGGCGAAGTGGCAGGGCGTACCCATGCTCACCTCAGACACTGAAGCTTTCGCCGCAGCCGCATTCGCCACGCACGTTGGGGTTGTTGAACTTGAAGCCTTCGTTGAGGCCTTCCTTGGTGAAGTCCAGCTCGGTGCCGTCCAGATAGACCAGGCTCTTGGGGTCGATGATGACGTTCACACCATGACTCTCGAACACCTGGTCCTCGGGCTTCAGTTCGTCGACGAATTCCAGCACATAGGCCAGGCCGGAACAGCCGGTGGTGCGCACACCCAGGCGGATGCCGACGCCCTTGCCGCGCCCGTTGATGGAGCGCTGCACGTGGCGGGCTGCCGCTTCAGTCATGCTGATTGCCATGACGCCTCCTCAGACCAGACCCTTCTTTTGCTTGTAGTCGCGCACGGCCGCCTTGATGGCGTCCTCGGCGAGTACCGAGCAGTGGATCTTCACCGGCGGCAACGCCAGCTCCTCGGCGATCATGGTGTTCTTCAGCGCCGCGGCCTCGTCCAGGGTCTTGCCCTTCATCCATTCGGTAGCCAGGGAGCTGGAGGCGATGGCCGAGCCACAGCCGTAGGTCTTGAACTTGGCGTCTTCGATGACGCCCGCGTCGTTGACCTTGATCTGCAGGCGCATCACGTCGCCACACGCCGGCGCGCCGACCATGCCGGTGCCGACATCCGGGTCCTCGGCGTCGAACTTGCCAACGTTGCGCGGGTTTTCGTAGTGGTCGATGACCTTGTCACTGTAAGCCATGGTGCAACTCCTCTTGAATCACGGTGCGGGCGGCGTCTTAGTGCGCCTGCCATTCGACCTGGGTCAGGTCGACGCCCTCTTTGTACATATCCCACAGCGGGGACAGCTCACGCAGCTTGTCCACGGCCTGGCGCACTTTCTGCGCGGCGTAGTCCACCTCTTCCTCGGTCGTGAAGCGGCCGAAGGTGAAGCGGATGGAACTGTGGGCCAGCTCGTCGTTGCGTCCCAGGGCACGCAGCACGTAGGACGGTTCCAGGGAGGCGGAGGTACAGGCGGAACCGGAGGAAACCGCCAGGTCCTTGAGCGCCATGATCAGCGACTCGCCTTCCACATAGTTGAAACTGAGGTTCAGGTTGTGCGGCACGCGCTGGGTCAGGCTGCCGTTGACGTACAACTCTTCCATGCCCTCGACCTGCTGGAGGAAGCGATCGCGCAGGGCCAGCACGTGAGCGGTGTCCTTAGCCAGGTCTTCCTTGGCGATGCGGAACGCTTCGCCCATGCCGACGATCTGGTGGGTCGCCAGGGTACCGGAGCGCATGCCGCGCTCGTGGCCGCCACCGTGCATCTGGGCTTCCAGGCGCACGCGCGGCTTGCGGCGCACGTACAGCGCGCCGATGCCCTTGGGACCGTAGGTCTTGTGGGCGGAGAAGCTCATCAGGTCGACCTTCATGTTCTCCAGGTCGATGGCCACCTTGCCGGTGGACTGGGCCGCATCGACATGGAACAGGATGCCGCGCGAGCGGGTCAGCTCGCCGATGGCGGCGATGTCGTTGATGGTGCCGATCTCGTTGTTCACATGCATGATCGACACCAGGATGGTGTCGTCGCGCAGCGCCGCCTCGACCATGGACGGAGTGATGATGCCGTCCTCGCCCGGTTCCAGGTAGGTGACTTCGAAGCCTTCGCGCTCCAGCTGGCGGGTGGTGTCCAGCACCGCCTTGTGCTCGATCTTCGAGGTGATGATGTGCTTGCCCTTGCTGGCGTAGAAGTGCGCGACACCCTTGATGGCCAGGTTGTCGGACTCGGTGGCGCCGGAGGTCCAGACGATCTCGCGCGGGTCGGCGTTGACCAGATCGGCCACCTGGCGACGGGCATTTTCCACCGCCTCTTCGGCCTTCCAGCCGAACACGTGGGAACGCGACGCCGGGTTGCCGAAGTTGCCCTCCAGGGTCAGGCAATCGCACATCAGCTTCGCCACGCGGGGATCGACCGGGGTGGTGGCGGAATAATCGAGGTAAATCGGCAACTTCATTGATTCTCTCCTAACAGGCGGCAGCCCACTCATTCCACGGCGGACGCTTCAATCTTGTCGAATTGCGGCTTCATGCCGGGAACGCAGCGCTGGTCCTGGCGCCGAGAGACTTCCTGCACCTCGCTGCGACCGACCAGGTCGGCCAGGCTGATGCCGCTCAGGAATTCATGGATGCGTTCACTCAGATCGCACCACAGGTGATGGGTAAGACAGGTGTCACCCGAGTGGCAGTCACCCAGGCCCTGGCAACGCGTGGCATCCACCGATTCGTTGACCGCATCAATCACTTCGGCGACCTGGATTTCGCGGGAATCGCGGGAGAGGTAGTAGCCGCCCCCCGGACCGCGCACGCTGGTGACCAGCTCGTTACGCCGCAGCTTGGCGAAGAGCTGTTCCAGGTAGGACAGGGAAATGCCCTGGCGCTCGGAAATATCAGCCAGGGAAACCGGCCCCTGCTGCGCATGCAGGGCCAGATCGAGCATGGCGGTCACGGCGTAACGGCCTTTGGTGGTGAGTCGCATCGCGGGATACCACAGGTTCGCTGGAATGGGCGCAAGTATCCAATCTCCGAGTATTTGAGTCAACTATAAGACTGATCGAAATACTAGGATTTACCAGCGGAAAGCGGCCGGCATGATAGCAGGCCACCGCTGGCCGCGCATCAACCCTGGGCGCCAGGCTCTTTCGTCTCGCCGCGAATCGCTTCCTTGATCTCGACGAAGTCCTCGTCCCGCAGCGCCGGCAGCTCGCCACAGCAGTAGCCGAGCGCCTTGAGGGCGCGATTCATCTCTTCCAGGCGACCATCCACGGCATGCAGATGGTCAAGCAGCTGGCCGATGGCCTTGGTCACCGGATCGGGCATGTTCTCGCCTACCGCATAGGCATCGAAGCCGTACTTCTCGGCGATAGCCTTGCGCTTGGCCTGCTCCTCACCGGTGGTCTTGACCACCACCCGGCCCGGGTTGCCGACCACGGTGACGCCCGCCGGCACCGCCTTGGTGACCACCGCGTTGGAGCCAACCTTGGCGCCGGCACCCACGGTGAACGGCCCGAGGATCTTCGCCCCGGCGCCGACGATCACGCCGTCCTCCAGGGTCGGATGGCGCTTGCCCTTGTTCCAGCTGGTGCCGCCCAGGGTGACGCCGTGGTAGAGGGTCACGTCGTCGCCGATTTCGGCGGTCTCGCCGATCACCACGCCCATGCCGTGGTCGATGAAGAAACGGTGGCCGATCTTCGCGCCGGGATGGATCTCGATGCCGGTCAGCCAGCGCCCGATGTGCGAGACCAGCCGTGCCAGCAGCCGCCAGTCGGCGCGCCACAGGCGGTGCGCCAGCCGATGCATCCACACCGCGTGCAGCCCGGGGTAGCACAACAGCACCTCGAGCACGCTGCGCGCCGCCGGGTCGCGGCTGAAGACGCTTCGAATATCCTCACGCATGCGATCAAACATCGTCTGCTCTCCGCTTGTGGGGCTCGCCGCGCGCCGCCTTCTGGGTTTCGGTGAGGATGCCGCGCAGGATGTTCATTTCCAGCTTGCTGATGCCGCTGCGCCCGTACAGCCGTCGCAACCGCGCCATCAGATGACGGGGCTTCTGCGGATCGAGGAAGCCGATCTCCACCAACGTCTGCTCCAGATGTTCGAAATAACGCTCCAGCTCATCCATGGTCACCGGCTGGGTATCCAGGATGGCGGTGGCTTCCAGCTTTTCCATCTTGGTCGGTGCGCCCTGCGCCGCCAGCCAGGCCATGCGCACCTCGTAGGTGAGCACCTGCACGGCGGCCGCCAGGTTCAGCGAGCCGAACTCCGGGTCGGAGGGAATGTGCACGTGAAACTGGCAGCGCTGCAATTCCTCGTTGGTCAGCCCGGCATACTCGCGGCCGAACACCAGCGCCACTTCGCCGCCCAGCGAAACCTGTTCCAACGTCTTGCCCGCGCCCTCGCGGGGATCGAGCAACGGCCAGGGAATGCGCCGATCCCGCGCACTGGTGCCCATGACCAGGCTGCAGCCGACCAGCGCCTCCTCCAGCGTGGCGACCACCTGGGCGTTGTCCAGCACGTCGGTGGCGCCGGACGCCCGCGCCACCGCCTTGGGGCTGGGAAACTCCTCGGGATCGACCAGCACCAGGCGCGACAGCCCCATGTTCTTCATGGCACGGGCCGCCCCGCCGATGTTGCCGGGATGGCTGGTATTGACCAGCACCACGCGGATGTTCTGTAGCACGCCCTGCTCCACTTGAGAAAACGGAAGGGGCAGAATCTTAGCCGATGGCGGTTCACGCTCGCCACGCAACATTGCCGACTCACCCATCACCTGCCGGCAGCCGGTCAATGCCACTCACGCGTCCGCCAGGCTTTCTGATAGAATTCGCGGCTTTCTTTAACAGCCCAGGTGTTTTCCCCCATGCAGCCCATGCTGAACATCGCCTTGCGCGCTGCGCGCAGCGCCGGTGAACTGATTTTCCGCTCCATCGAACGCCTGGACAGCATCTCGGCGAACGAGAAGGATGCCAAGGACTACGTCAGCGAGATCGATGTTGCCGCCGAGCAGTGCATCATCAATCTGCTGCGCAAGTCCTACCCGAACCATGGCTTCAAAGGGGAAGAAACCGGCGAAATCGCCGGCACCGGCGAAGGCGCCGATTACCAGTGGATCATCGACCCGCTGGACGGCACCACCAATTTCCTGCGCGGCGTTCCGCATTTCGCCGTGAGCATCGCCTGCAAGTACAAGGGCCGTCTGGAACATGCCGTGGTGCTCGACCCGGTTCGCCAGGAAGAGTTCACCGCCAGCCGTGGCCGCGGCGCCGCCCTGAATGGTCGCCGTATCCGCGTCAGCAACCGCAAGAGCCTGGAAGGCGCGCTGCTGGGCACCGGCTTCCCCTTCCGCGACAGCCAGCTCGACCACCTGGAAAACTACCTGGGCATGTTCCGCAGCCTGGTGGGCGACACCGCCGGCATCCGCCGCGCCGGCGCGGCCAGCCTGGACCTGGCCTATGTGGCCGCCGGCCGCTATGACGCCTTCTGGGAATTCGGCCTGTCCGAATGGGATATGGCGGCCGGCGTGCTGCTGATCCAGGAAGCGGGCGGTCTGGTGAGCGACTTCACCGGTGGCCACGAATTCCTCGACAAGGGGCACATCGTCGCCGGCAACACCAAGTGCTTCAAGGCGGTACTCACCGCCATCCAGCCGCACCTGTGGCCGAGCCTCAAGCGTCAGCTGTGAGGATCCGCCAGACATGAAAAAAGCGCCCAAGGGCGCTTTTTTTATTTCCGCAGAAGCGAGCTCGATTACTGCTGCTCCGCCAATACCAACTGGCCGTCGCGCACCGGGATCTGCGCCCCCGGATCACGATCCATGCGCACCGAGCCGCGCTGACCACCCAGCTCGTAGCTGACGTCGTAGCCGACCAGCTCCTCATGGGTGTCCTGCACCGTCTCGCAACGGGTTTCGGTGGTGGTGTAGGTGTCATTGGATTGCATGCGTTCCTGCACCTTGTTGCCGGCGTAACCGCCACCCACCGCACCGGCCACCGTGGCCAGTTTCTTGCCGCTGCCGCCGCCGACCTGATTGCCCAGCAGACCACCGACCACCGCGCCGATGGCGGTGCCGGCGATCTGATGCTGATCCTGAACCGGACGCTGATGCGTCACGGTGACGTCCTGACAGACCTGGCGCGGGGTGCGCCGGGTTTCCTTCACCGGCTTCACGTCCAGCACGGTCGCGAATTGCGGTTCGCGATCGCCTGTCCATTGATAGGTCGCCAGCGCTCCGCCTGCCGTCACACCGACCGCGCCGAGCACCACGCCGACGATCATCGATTTCTTCACAGCCACCTCCAGTCCACACGGAATCAAAAATCCGTGCCTTGGACTGGAAATGGCCGTGTCGGTTCAGGGCCTTTCGTCGACTGCCTCTTCGGTTGCCGGCGGGATCAGGTCCTCGCTGGTCAGCTTCAGCCAGACCAGCACCGTGGCGCCGATGTACACCGACGAGTAGGTACCCACCACCACGCCGATCAGCAGGGCAACGGCGAAACCGGCCAGCACGTCGCCACCCCAGACCAGCAGGGCGATCAGCGCCAGCGCGGTGGAGAACGAGGTGGCCATGGTGCGCAGCAGGGTCTGGGTGACCGAGATATCGATGTTCTCGATCAGGCTGGCCTTGCGCAGCACCCGGAAGTTCTCGCGGATGCGGTCGTAGATGATGATGGTGTCGTTCAGCGAGTAACCGATCATCGCCAGCACCGCAGCCAGCACCGTCAGGTCGAACGGCACTTCCAGCAGCGCCAGCAGACCCAAAGTGAGGATGGTGTCGTGGGCCAGCGAGGCGATGGCGCCAACGCCGAACTTCCACTGGAAGCGGAACGCCAGGTACACCAGGATGCCGCCGAGCGCCAACAGCATGGCCAGGCCACCCTGGTCGCGCAGCTCCTCACCGACCTGCGGACCGACGAACTCGACACGCTTGATCTCGAAGCCCGCGGCCGGGTCGATGGCACGCAGCGCCTCGCCCACCTTCGCGCCCAGCTGCGGATCGTCGCCGGCCATGCGGATCAGCACGTCGGTGGTGGCGCCGAAGCTCTGCACCACCGCATCCGTGTAGCCGGCCTGCCCCAGCTCGCGCTTGATGCGCTCCAGGTCAGCCGGCTGCTCGTACTGCAGCTCGATCAGCGTGCCGCCGGTGAAGTCCAGGCCGAAATTGAGACCCTTGACCGCCAGGGCAGCGATGCCCACGACAGTCAGGATCAGCGTGATGGCGAACGCAAGATTGCGGATCGCCATGAAGGGAATGGTTTTCTTGATCACGGCCTGGCCCTCAGATCCACAGTTTCTTCACGTTGCGACCGCCGAAGAGCAGGTTGACCTGGCCGCGCGTGAACATGATGGCGGTGAACATCGAGGTCAGGATGCCGAGCGACAGCGTGACCGCGAAGCCCTTGACCGGCCCGGTACCAAGTGCGAACAGGATGGCGCCGACCAGCAGGGTGGTCAGGTTACTGTCGATGATCGCCGTGAAGGCACGGTCGAAGCCCTCGTGAATGGCGCGCTGTACCGACAGGCCATTCTTCAGCTCCTCGCGGATCCGCGAGAAGATCAGCACGTTGGCATCCACCGCCATGCCCAGCGTCAGCACGATGCCGGCGATACCCGGCAGGGTCAGCGTCGCACCGATCACCGACATCAGACCGACCAGCAGCACCAGGTTGAACGCCAGCGCGACGGTGGCCAGGATGCCGAAGAACTTGTAGATGACAATGACGAACAGCGAGACCAGGATCAGTGCCCACCAGGTGGACTCGATGCCCTTGGCGATGTTCTCCGCGCCCAGGCTCGGGCCAATGGTGCGTTCTTCAGCGAAGTACATCGGCGCGGCCAGGCCGCCGGCGCGCAGCAGCAGCGCCAGCTCCGAAGACTCGCCCTGGCCGTCCAGGCCGGTGATGCGGAACTGGCTGCCCAGCGCCGACTGAATGGTGGCCAGGGAGATGACTTTCTTCTCCTCGCGGAAGCTCTGTACCGCCACTTCCTGCTCGACGCCGTCGACCAGCTCCTTGACGTAGCGGGTCACGGGGCGCTGCTCGATGAACAGCACCGCCATGCTGCGCCCGACGTTGTTGCGGGTGGCACGGTTCATCAGCTCGCCGCCGTGCCCGTCCAGACGAATGTTCACCTGCGGGCGACCATTCTCGTCGTAGCTGGCTTGCGCATCGGTCACCTGGTCACCGGTGATGATCACACTGCGCTCCAGCGCCACCGGGGCGCGGCCTTCTTCACGGAAATCGAAGGTCTCGGTGGTGGCGCGCGCGGCATCCGGCTCGGCAGCCAGGCGGAACTCCAGGCTGGCCGTCTTGCCGAGAATCCGCTTGGCCTCGGCGGTGTCCTGCACACCCGGCAGCTCGACCACGATGCGGTTGGCGCCCTGGCGCTGCACCAGCGGCTCGGCCACGCCGAGTTCGTTGACGCGGTTACGCACGGTGGTGAGGTTCTGCTTGATGGAGTATTCGCGGATATCGGCCAGGGTGGCCGGTGTCAGCGCGACATTGAGCACCTGCAGCTGGTTGCGCACGCTGCTGGTCAGCTCGAAATCGGTGAAGGTCTTGCGGATCAGGCTCTGGGCCCGGTCGAGACTTTCGCTGTCGGTGAAACCCAGCTGGAAGGCGTTGTCGCCGCCCGGCATGCTGCGGTAGCGGATACGCTCCTTGCGCAGCAGGCTCTTCACCTCGCCCTCGTAGACTTTCAGGCGCGCATCGATCGCCTTGTCCATGTCCACTTCCAGCAGGAAGTGCACACCACCGGACAGGTCCAGACCCAGTTTCATCGGCGAGGCGCCGATGCTGCGCAGCCAGTCGGGCGTGGTGGGCGCCAGGTTGAGGGCCACCACATAGTCGTCGCCGAGGGCCTTGCGCACCACATCCTTGGCCGGTAGCTGGTCGGCCAGGCGGGTCAGACGCAGCAGGCCGCCACGCTCGCTCACCTCGCTGGACTTGACCGTGATGCCCGCCGCGCGCAGCGCCTGGGCAGCCCTGTCGACCGCAACCTCGTCGATGCGCAGCGCCGTGCTGGTGCCGGTGATCTGGATCGAGGGGTCATCGGGATACAGGTTGGGCGCGGAGTACACCAGGCCGAGGGCCAGGACCGCAAGAATCAGCAGATATTTCCACAGGGGATATTTGTTCAGCATGACGCCGCCCGCTCAAAGAGCGGGGCGCCTAGGCGCCCCGCAATGACAATAACTCGTGAAGCCTGGACGGGCGGCTTGGCAGGAACGCGGCGACAGACGTGGACAGCACCTTCCTGGCATTGCCACCCGACAGGATCAGATGGCCTTCAGCGTGCCCTTGGGCAGGGTCGCAACGATGGCGGCCTTCTGGAACTTCAGTTCCACGTTGTCGGCCACTTCCAGCACCACGAAGTCGTCGGCGACCTTGGTGACCTTGCCGGTCATGCCACCGCCGGTGACCACTTCGTCACCCTTCTGCAGGCCGGCCAGCAGATTCTTGTGCTCCTTGGCGCGCTTGGACTGGGGACGCCAGATCATCAGGTAGAAGATGACCACGAAGCCGACGAGCATCAGAATGCCCATCATGTCGGAACCCGGAGCTGCAGCGCCCGGGGCGGCCTGGGCGTAGGCGGCGGGAATGAAAAAGCTCATGTAACACTCCTGTTGCAGGGATGGTTTCTACGGTTTCAAAGAAGGATTCATTCAGTCCAGCGGCGGGGTCGGCAGACCGCGCCGGGCATAGAAGGCATCGACAAAGGCGGCCAATGTACCCTGTTGGATGGCGTCGCGTAAACCGGCCATCAGGCGCTGGTAATAGCGCAGATTGTGGATGGTATTCAGCATGCTCCCGAGCATTTCCCCACACTTGTCCAGGTGATGCAGGTAGGCGCGCGAGAAGTGTTTGCAGGTGTAACAATCGCAGCCCGGATCCAGCGGTGAATCGTCATGGCGATGCACCGCATTGCGGATCTTGACGATGCCGCCGGTGACGAACAGGTGGCCGTTGCGCGCGTTGCGGGTCGGCATCACGCAATCGAACATGTCCACGCCACGGCGCACACCTTCGACCAGATCCTCCGGCTTGCCGACGCCCATCAGGTAGCGCGGCTTGTCGGCCGGCAGGTGCGGCGGCAGGAAGTCCAGCACGCGGATCATCTCTTCCTTCGGCTCGCCCACCGACAGACCGCCGATGGCCAGACCGTCGAAGCCGATCTCCATCAGCCCCTCCAGGGAGCGCAGGCGCAGGTCTTCGTGCATGCCGCCCTGTACGATGCCGAACAGCGCCGCCGGGTTGTCGCCATGCGCCACCTTGGAACGCTTGGCCCAGCGCAACGACAGCTCCATGGAGCGGCGCGCAGTGTCGTGGTCCGCCGGGTACGGCGTGCACTCGTCGAAGATCATCACGATGTCCGAACCCAGGTCGCGCTGCACCTGCATGGACTCTTCCGGCCCCATGAACACCTTGGCGCCGTCCACCGGCGAGGAGAAGTAGACGCCCTCCTCCTTGATCTTGCGCATCTCGCCGAGGCTGAACACCTGGAAACCGCCGGAGTCGGTGAGGATCGGCCCCTGCCACTGCATGAAATCGTGCAGGTCACCGTGCACCTTGATGACCTCGGTGCCCGGACGCAGCCACAGGTGGAAGGTGTTGCCAAGGATGATCTGCGCGCCGATGGCCTCGATGTCGCGCGGCAGCATGCCCTTCACCGTGCCATAGGTGCCCACCGGCATGAACGCCGGCGTTTCCACGGTGCCGCGCGGGAAGGTCAGACGCCCCCGGCGGGCCTTGCCCTCGGTGGCGAGCACGTCGAAGTTCATGTGACAGGTACGGGTCATGGGCGATCCTCGGGGCCGCGCGGGGCGGGATTGCGGGTGATGAACATGGCATCACCGTAACTGAAGAAGCGGTAGCCCTCCGCCACCGCCGTGCGGTAGGCCGCCATGGTTTCCGGGTAGCCAGCGAAGGCGGAAACCAGCATCAGCAACGTGGATTCGGGCAGGTGGAAATTGGTGACCAGGGCATCCACCACATGGAAGGGCCGGCCCGGGTAAAGGAAGATGTCAGTATCGCCGCTGAACGGTTTGAGTTCGCCGTCGCGCGCCGCGCTTTCCAGCGAACGCACGCTGGTGGTGCCGACCGCGATCACCCGGCCGCCGCGTGCCTTGCAGGCGTGAACCGCATCCACCACGTCCTGGCCGACTTCCAGCCATTCGCGATGCATGTGGTGCTCCTCGATACGCTCGACGCGCACCGGCTGGAAGGTGCCGGCACCAACGTGCAGGGTCACGAAGGCAGTGTCCACGCCCTTCTCGCGAATCGCTTCGAGCAGCGGCTCGTCGAAATGCAGGCCGGCGGTCGGCGCGGCGACCGCGCCGGCACGCTCGGCGTACACCGTCTGGTAACGCTCACGGTCGGCCGTTTCGTCAGGCCTGTCTATATAAGGAGGCAGCGGCATGTGGCCGATTCGCTCCAGCAGCGGCAGCAGCGGCTGGTCGAAACGCAGCTCGAACAGCGCGTCGTGTCGCGCGAGCATCTCCGCTTCACCGCCACCCTCCAGGAGAATGTGGCTGCCCGGCTTGGGGGATTTGCTGGCGCGGACATGGGCCAGCGCACGATGCTCGTCGAGCACCCGCTCGATAAGGATTTCCAGCTGCCCGCCGGTCGCCTTGCGCCCGAACAAGCGCGCGGGAATCACGCGGGTATTGTTGAACACCATCAGATCGCCAGGGCGCAGGTAGCCGAGCAGGTCGGCGAACTGGCGATGGGCCAGGGCACCACTGGGGCCATCCAGCACCAGCAGACGACTGGCGCGGCGCTGCGCGAGCGGATGGCGGGCGATCATGGCATCGGGGAGGTCGAAATGAAAGTCGGAAACGCGCATGGTGGGGCCGTCTTGCAGGGGCGCAAAGCTTAACGGAAATGCCTGGGACTGGCCATGCGAGCCGATTGACCGCCTGGCTTGGCCTCCCTATACTGCGCGCCCATTGCCTTGGTGGCGGAATGGTAGACGCAGCGGATTCAAAATCCGCCGTTGGCGACAACGTGAGAGTTCGAGTCTCTCCCAAGGCACCAGTCCGATAAGAAAATGTCCTTTTTCTATCCCCCGGCCGGGCTTGCCCGACCGTCCTTCCGCGTCAAGTCTCGACCCTGATACGACCGCCTCGACGGCCCAGTTGTAGCTTTTTCCCCGGAGCATTCCGGCCGTCATCAAAAGGTGCTGAGCGGGGGGTTGGCATTTGCCCGAAACTTCCGTAGAGTGCGCTGACTGTTTGCATGGGTCGCTGTTGAATCGTGACCTGGTGCGGTAGATCTTGACGATTTGCTCATCCCGCTCGACTTCTCTTATCTCCTGCAACCAGTTCCAGCTCCCTGTTGTCACAGGGACTGCCATCCACTCTAGTTTCAAGGAAATAAAGACATGTCGAATCGTCAAACCGGCACCGTCAAATGGTTCAACGATGAGAAGGGCTTCGGCTTCATCACCCCCGAAAGCGGTCCGGATCTGTTCGTGCACTTCCGTGCTATCGAAGGCAGCGGTTTCCGCAGCCTGAAGGAAGGCCAGAAGGTTACCTTCGAAGCCGTCCAGGGCCAGAAGGGCATGCAGGCTGACAAGGTCCAGGTTCTGGGCTAAGCAGCACGCAACACCCGAAGCCCCCGATGGAAACATCGGGGGCTTTTTTGTGCCCGCAACAACGCCCCGCCAGACAGCCAGGCCGCTCGCAATGGTTTATCGACAGCCCTAGAATGGCGGTCGATTTTTCCCGACGAGCTTCCCATGGCAACCGCGAAACGCATGCTCCAGCCCAGCGGCAACTTCCCGACAGCCGGCTTCGGCCGTCGCCTGGCCGCGCTTTTCTATGACTTCCTGCTCTGCGTGGCCCTGGTGATGGTAGTCACCCTGCTCTACCAGCAAGGCCTGCTGCGCCTGATCCACGGCGCAGACCAGCTGCAGGCGCTGGCCGAGGCCGGCGCCCTGGACAACGACCCGCTGCTGGCCAGCCTGCTGCTGCTGAGCCTGTTCGGCTTCTTCGCCAAGTTCTGGACGTACAACGGCCAGACCCTCGGCATGCAGGTCTGGGGCTTGCGCATACAGAACGCCGATGGCTCGGCCATCGACCTCTGGCAGGCGCTGCTGCGCTTCCTCGTCGCCATCGGCTCCTGGCTGTTCGTCGGCCTGGGCTTCGTCTGGATGCTGTGGGACAAGCAGTCCCGTACCTGGCACGACATCTATTCGGACAGCCACGTGGTGCAGCTGCCGAAGAACGCGCACAAGAAGTAGGGCAAAGCTGCGCAGGGTACAACGGCGCAGGGGTGGGCAATCGCCGCGCGAGTTGACCACCCTGCCCAACCGCACGAGCAAGCGTCGCGGCTGAAGCCCCTCCTACAGGACCTTTCGAATCAGATCCAACCGCCCCACTGCAGCGCGAACAACCCGAGGTTGGTGCTCAGCACCGCCATCAGGGTGGTCATCACGATGATCGCCGCCGCCAGTTGATAGTTGGAACCCACCGCCTTGGCCATCACGAAGCTGGCCGCCGCCGTCGGGCTGGCGAAGTAGAGAAACAGGATGCCCAGCTCCGCACCCCGAAAGCCCAGCCACCAGGCACCCAGCGTGGAAAGCGCCGGCAGCCAGATCATCTTCATCAGACTGGCGCTCAGCGCGGTGCCGCCGCTTTCGCGCAGCGAGGCCAGCGACAGCGTGGCGCCGATGCAGATCAGCGCCAGCGGCAGACTCATCTGGGCGAAGTAGCCCGCCGAAGTCAGCAGCCAACCCGGCAGCGGAATCCGCCAGTAGGCGAAGGGGATCGCCGCCAGCACCGCCAGCACCAGCGGGTTGCCGAGAATGCTCTTGGCAATGCTCCACGGATCGGTCTTGCTGCTCGGGCTGTAGAGCGCCAGCACCAGCGCCGAGAGCGCGTTGTAGCAGAGGATCACCAGGCCGGCGAGCACACCGCCCAGCGACAGCCCGAAGTCACCGTACAGGCTGCTGGCCAGCGCCAGACCGACGATGCCGTTGTTGCCGCGAAACGCGCCCTGCACATAGACCCCGCGATCCGCGTGCGGGCAGCGCCAGATCGCCCAGCCCCAGGCCAGCAGGAAGCCGGCGACCGTGGCCAGGGCGAAATAGATCAGCAATCCCGGCTGCAGCGCGGCGCCAAGGTCGGCGCGCAGGATGGCGAGGAACAGCAGCGCCGGCAGGGTGCCCTTGAAGACCAGGCTGGAGGCGGTGTTGACGAAGGCGGTGTCGATCCAGCCGAGGCGCTTGAGCAGGACACCGAGGAACAGCATGGCGAAGACCGGAGCGGTCACCGCCAACGTTTGCTGAATGAGAGCGAGCACGACAACTACCCGGAACTACGGCAAGAAGGCGTGCATGGTAACGCGCGCCCCGCCGCTCGCGAAGCGGGGCGCAGAGAAAGATCAGCGGCGGACCGGGCGCTTCTGCAACTTGCGCTGCAGGGTGCGACGGTGCATGCCCAGTGCGCGCGCAGTGGCGGAAATGTTGCCCTGGTGCTCGGCCAGCACCCGCTGGATGTGCTCCCACTGCAGGCGATCCACCGACATGGGGTTTTCCGGCACCAGCGAACTCAGCTCCACGTGCTCGGACATCAGCGCGGCCAGCACATCGTCGGCATCCGCCGGCTTGCACAGGTAATTGCAGGCACCGCGCTTGATGGCTTCCACGGCGGTGGCGATGCTCGAGTAGCCGGTGAGGATCAGCACGCGCATCTCGCTGTCCAGCTCCAGCAGCTTGGGCAGCAGGGCAAGCCCAGAGTCGCCTTCCATCTTCAGGTCCAGAACCGCGTAGTCGGGACTGTCCCGCGTCGCGATGACCAGCCCTTCCTCGGCACTGGAGGCCACGCTGACACGCAGCCCGCGACGCTCCATGGAGCGCGCCATCACGCGAGTGAAGGTGGCGTCGTCATCCACCAGCAACAGATGAGGCTGCTCATCTCCCTCGAACAGGACTTCTTCAGACATGCATGCTCCTTGGCTGCGGCATGGTCGATCAATGCAAACCGTAGAGGCGCGGCAAACGCAGCTCGGTGAGCGTACCACCCTCTTCGTGGTTATACAGTTTTACGGTTCCGCCGGCACGCGTCACGCTGGCCTGGCTGAGGAACAGCCCCAGGCCGAAACCCTTGCCCTTGGTGGTGAAGAACGGCTTGCCAAGCTGCTCGGCGATCGCCAGCGGCACACCGGCGCCATGATCGCGGATGGTTACCTTGATCCATTGGTGGTCCCAGCCCAGACGGATGGCCAGGTTGTCCGGCGAGGCATCGGCTGCATTGTTCAGCAGATTGAGCAGTGCCTGGGTCAGTTCGGCCGGCGGCATCAGGGTCGGCGGCGCGCCCTTGCCGACGCACTCATAGCGATAGGTCGCCTCGGGGCGCATCAGGTGCCAGCGCTCCAGTGCGGCCTCCAGCCACTCGCGCACGGTCTGTTCGACAATCTCCTGCCGCCGCTGCGCCTCGGCGGCGCGCACCAGGCTCTGCAGCGTGCCCTTGCAGAGCATCACCTGATCCTGCAGGACCCTGAGGTCGTCCTGCAGGCCCGGCGTCCCCTGGCAATCCTGAATCAGGTCCTTGAGCAGCACGCTCATGGTGGCCAGCGGCGTGCCCAGCTCATGGGCCGCGCCGGCGGCCTGGGTGGCCACCGCCAGCAGTTGCTGATCGCGCATGTCCGCCTCGCGGCGCTGGGCCTGCAACTGCTCCTGGAAGCGCAGCGCCTCGGCCATGCGCGCCACGAACACCGTGATCAGCAAGGCGGCGAGCGCGAAACTCAACCACATCCCGTAGACCATGATTTCCGCGGGCAGGGTAACCAGCAGCGTCAGCGGATGATGCGCGAACAGCAGCAGGCTGTAGCTGGCCAGCGCCAGCGCGGCCAGCACCAGCGTGTACAGCCAGGGGAGGGTCGCCGCGGCGATGGTCAGCGGCACCAGGTAATAGGACACGAAGGGGTTGCTGGAGCCCCCCGAGAAATACAGCAGCACGCTGTGGATGATCAGGTCGCAGGCCAGCTGTACGGCGTATTCCTGCTCGGTGACCGGCCATTGCTGGCGCAGCCGCAGGGCCGTGAACAGGCACAGCAGCGTAGAAACGCCGAGAATGATCGCCAGGGCGACCCAGGG
This sequence comes from Pseudomonas sp., assembly GCF_035497915.1. GTDB lineage: Bacteria > Pseudomonadota > Gammaproteobacteria > Pseudomonadales > Pseudomonadaceae > Serpens. The sequence continues at coordinate 65,709 of NZ_DATJCS010000012.1, read as the reverse complement.
CAGCACCACCACGCCGGACAGCCAGGCGACACCCACGGACGCCGCCTGGGCACTCAGCACCAGGACACGGATGAGCACCAGCCGGCCAAGGTTCTGGCGATTGGCGGAAAGTAGGAAGAGAGGGGCTCGCATAGTGGCTCCGGGCAGTCGCCCGAGTATAACCAGCGACTCTTTCGCCCCCCTGCGGCATAGCGCCGCAAGCGCGCCCGTGCCACCCTTGCGCGTGTCGACCGTTCGGGCGAAAGTCCCGCGCACCGTCTCTGCCCCGGCGCCCTTCGGCGCCGCATCCTGAGGAGTCATCATGTCCAGCTTGTCCCGCCTGTCGCTGCTTGCCCTGTTTACCTGTGCCAGCCTGCCCGCGCTGGCGGAGGAGCCCCGCTACAACCAGGTTTCCCTGCGCAGCGAAGTCAGCCAGGAAGTCGGCCACGATCGCATGCAGGTGACACTCTACACCGAGGCACAGGACAGTGACCCGGCCCGGCTGGCCAAAAAGGTCACCGAAACCCTCAACAGCGCACTCGGCAAGGCCCGCCAGAGCCAGGGCGTGACTGTCAGCCAGGGCAGTCGCGGCAGCTACCCCGTCTACGAGGAAAAGGGACAGAAGATCCGCGCCTGGCGCGAGCGCGCCGAACTGCGCCTGGAAAGCGCCGATTTCCCCGCGCTTTCCCAGCTGACCGGCGAACTGCTGCAGACCCTGAACATGGGCGGCATGAGCTTCAGCGTCTCCGACGCACTGCGCAAGCGCCACGAGGATGAGCTGCTGCGCCAGGCCGTGCAGTCCTTCGGGGCGCGCGCCAAGCTGACCAGCGAGGCGCTCGGCGGCACCGGCTACCGACTGGTCAACCTCAACCTGCACAGCAGCGGCTTCCCGCAACCGGTGTACCGCGCCCCGGCCAAGATGATGATGGAGGCCGCCAGCGATGCCGTGGCGCCGCAGGTCGAAGCCGGCACCACGCGCATCAGCATCCAGGCCGACGGCACGATCGAAGTGCTCATGCCCTGAGCCTCGAGGCCGGGCTGATCCCGGCCGACGATCTCGAAACCGCCACGCCCGGAGCCGCCCCCATCCTGCGGAACCGCGGCTGGACCTACCCGGCCGGGCTTATCCCGGCCGACGCAGGTGGCTGTACGCCACCGCATTCGCCCAGGCATCACCCCTCGCGCGCCAAGCGCCCGCCCCGGTCTTTCATCCGCTCTAGCCCGCCTCGCCCAGCGCCAACCGCGCCTTGAGCGCAAATTGCACTGAACGCAATTGAAAATACTTCTCAACACAATCGCGAATCATTATCATGCCGCTCCAGAAGGTCGAACGACCCATTCCCGCACAACACCATGGAGAGTTTCGCGATGCCCCTGCCCTTTGCCCGTACCGCGCTGGCCACCGCCCTGCTGGGCGCCAGCGTTGCCGCCGTAGCCCAGGACGCGCTGGTTCTTGGCGACACCGTTGTGAGTGCTGCCGGTTATGAGCAGAAGATTGCCGATGCGCCGGCCAGCGTAACGGTGGTCTCCCAAGAGCAATTGCAGAAAAAGCCTTTCGCGGGCCTTGCGGACGCCCTGCGCGACATCGAAGGTATCGACGTTGGCGCCGACCAAGACAAGAACGGCAACATCAGCATCACCATGCGCGGCCTGCCCAAGGAGTACACCCTGGTGCTGATCGACGGTCGCCGGCAGAGCGACATCGGCGATATCGGGCCGAACAACTTCGGCAATAGCCAGTTCATGTACATGCCATCCCTTGACGCCATCGAACGCATCGAAGTGGTACGCGGCCCGATGTCCACCCTCTACGGCGCAGACGCCATGGGTGGCGTGATCAACATCATCACCAAGAAGGTCAGGAAGGAATGGGGGGGCTCCATCAGTCACGGCCACACATTCCAGGAAGACTCGCAGTACGGCGACAACCACAAGACCGAGTTCTTCGCCAGCGGCCCGCTGGTGGACGGCCTGCTCGGCCTGGGCGTGCGCGGCAGTTTCTTCGAACGCGGTCAAAGCGATCCGGGCTACGTGGTCAGCGGCCTCAAGAACAGTGACGGCAGCGACTTCATCGACGAAGGCGGTTTCGGTGATCGCAAGTCCGTGACAGCCAAGAACTGGAATGCGGGTCTGACCCTCAACTTCACTCCCCATCAGGACCACGACTTCCAGCTCGAGTACGACGTAGCCAAGCAGCGCTACGACAACACCGGCGGCCAGGTCGGCACGCTGGACTCGGCGCAGAGCCTGTGGCGTGCGAGCAACCAAGGCGTTATCCAGCCGCGGGTCGGCTACACGGAAAGGCAGCGGGTCCAGCGTGAGCAGTTCGTCCTGGCGCACACCGGCCGCTGGAGCTTCGGCACCACCGACACCAGCCTGACCCGTAGCAACAGTGAAAACCTGGGCCGCTCCCTGCCGCTGACCGTGGCGGAGCGCGCGGATCTGCAAGCCATCTGGAATCAGGCAAAGGCCGATCAAGGCATCACCACGGCCGGCGGCAAACCGACACTGACGCCTGCCTTGAAAGCCCAGCTCGAAGCGGCATTCCTGCCCCGTGAATTGCGCACCCTCGAAATCGACAACACCATCTTCGACACCAAGCTGACCAACAGCATTGGCAACCATCACTACACCGTAGGCGCCCAGTACTTCCTGGCGGAAATGGAAGATGGGGTGTTCGGCATGGATGGCGCGGGCTACCAGAACGGCAAGACCCAGGATCACGAACAGTGGGCCCTGTTCGCCGAAGACAGCTGGGACGTGTTGGATGACGTGACCCTGACGTTCGGCGCACGCGTCGACGAGCACAACATCTTCGGCAGCCAAGTCAGCCCGCGCGGCTACGTCACCTGGCGCACCACCGAGAACTGGACGCTGAAGGGCGGCGTCAGCACCGGCTATAAAACGCCGAAGCCCAACGACCTGTTCGACGGCATCACCGGCTTCGGTGGCCAGGGCGTTTCCCCCATGGTCGGCACCCCCGACCTTCAACCGGAAACCAGCCTGAACTACGAAGTGGCCACCTACTTCGACAATCTCGACAACTTCAGCTTCAACGCCACACTGTTCCTCAACGAGTTCAAGGACAAGATCGCCACTGCCGATGCCGTGCCGAACTGCTACAACACCAGCGGGGTCAAGTACCTGAACAGCGGTTGCGTGGACATCGGGCCGGGCTGGGCGGAACTTGGCTACACCACCTTCTCGCAGAAGACCAACGTGGACAAGGCGACCACCCAGGGTATCGAGCTGGCGGGCCGTTGGCAGATCATCAACAGCCTGGCCCTGAGCGGTAACTACACCTACACCGACAGCGAGCAGAAGAGCGGCAACAACAAGGGCTTGCCGCTGGTGAACACCCCCGAGCACATGGCCAACGCCACGCTGAGCTGGGATGCCACCTCGAAGCTGAACCTGAGCTTCATCACCGAAGCGCGTGATGAGCGCTTCCGCGGTACCGCAACGACCACCGGCCCGCAACCGGAGACCGTCGAGTTGTACTACAAGTCCTACGTCCTCAATCACCTGGGCGCCAGCTACAAGTTCGACGAGAGCCTGTCGTTCAATGCCCGTGTGAACAACGTGTTCGACAAGGACCTCAGCACCCGCTCGTGTGAACCCGACGGTTCGGGCTCCTGGACCTGCAGCAACGACTACAACGTCGCCGAAGCAGGCCGCAGCTACTGGCTGTCGGCAAACTATCGCTTCTGACCCCTGAACACGGCCCCTCATCAGCGGATGACGGGGCCGTCTCGTTGCGAATGTATGTTATTGGTAAATCCCTAACATCCGCACCCTGAAGCCCCGTAGAATCCCGCCCCATTCCTACTGGCCTTGTGCCGTAACCCCACCTACCGGAACCAGTCTCCCATGCGTCTCTGGCTCGGCACCCTCCGCCAATGGCACTGGATCAGCTCGGCGCTCTGCCTGGCCGGCATGCTGCTGTTCGCCGTCACTGGCATCACCCTGAACCACGCCGGACAGATCGAAGGCAAGGCGCAGGTCTCCAGCCGCATCGAGCAACTGCCCGAACTCCTGCAGGAGCGCCTGCTGGCGGAGACGCCCGAGGAGGGCTTGCCGGCCGAGCTGGCCGACTGGCTGGAAGACCGCCTCGACCTTCGCCTGGCCGGGCGTGAGGCCGAGTGGTCGGATGGCGAGCTGTACATCGGCCTGCCGCGTCCCGGCGGCGACGCCTGGCTGAGCCTGGAGCTGGCCTCCGGCGAACTGGAGTACGAAGTCACCGATCGCGGCTGGATCGCCTACTTCAATGACCTGCACAAGGGCCGCCACACCGGCACGGCCTGGAGCTGGTTCATCGATCTGTTCGCCGTGGCCTGCGTGATCTTCTGTGTCACCGGTCTGTTGTTGCTGCATCGCCATGCCGTGGGGCGCCCCAGCACCTGGCCGCTGACCGCGCTGGGTGTGGTGATCCCCGTCGTGCTGGCTCTGCTGTTCATTCATTAAGGAAACCCATATGCGCAAGCACCTGCTGCCTCTGGTGGTTCTGTTCAGTCCGGCGGCCCTGGCTGCCGACCTGGACATCAGCGTGGAAATCCCGCGCCTGGACGTCGCCGAGTACCACCGCCCCTACGTGGCCCTGTGGCTGGAAACACCGGACCAGAGCCACGTGGCCAACCTGGCCGTGTGGTACGACGTGAAGATGAAGGACAAGGAAGGCGAGAAGTGGCTCAAGGACCTGCGCCAGTGGTGGCGGCGCAGCGGCCGTAGCCTGGAAATGCCGGTCGATGGCGTTTCGGCCGCCACCCGCACGGTGGGCGCCCACCAGTTGAGCTACAAGGGCAGCGAAGCGCCGCTGAAGTCCCTGCCGGCCGGCAACTACAACCTGGTGGTGGAAGCCGCCCGTGAAGTCGGCGGGCGCGAGCTGCTGCGGGTGCCCTTCACCTGGCCGCAGGCTGCGACCGCCACCGCCCAGGGCACCAGCGAGCTGGGCGCCATCACCCTCACCGTCAAACCCTGATCAAGGAAGCCGCTCATGAATCGCCTGCTGAAATGGACCGCCCTGGCCCTGGCCGTCACCCTGCCCCTGTCCGCCCAGGCACACCGTGCCTGGATGCTGCCGTCGGCCACCGTGCTGTCGGGTGAAGAACCCTGGGTTACCGTGGACGCCGCCGTCTCCAACGACCTGTTCTACTTCGAGCATTTCCCCCTGCAGCTCGAGGGTGTCGGCAAGCCGCTGGCCCTGCCCGCCCGTGGCCCGCAGGCCGCACCGGCCGCCGCGCAAGGTGACAAGCCGGCCGCGCCGGCGCCGATGCGCCGCCCGGCCAACAAGCTGGTGATCCTCGCACCGGACGGCAGTCCAGTGGAGCCGCAGAACGGCGCCGTCGGCCGCTACCGCACCACCTTCGATGTACAGCTGACCCAGAAGGGCACCTACAAGCTGGCCGTGGCCAACCAGGGCCTGATGGCTTCCTGGAAGGAAAACGGCGTCGCCCACCGCTGGATGGGCAAGCTCGAGGACCTGAGCAAGAGCATCCCGACCCAAGCCGACGAGCTGCGCGTGACCCAGGGCAGCAACCGCATGGAGGTGTTCGTCACCTCCGGCGACACCACCACCAGCGTGCTCAAACCCACCAAGGTCGGCCTGGAACTGGTGCCGGTCACCCACCCGAACGACCTGTTCGCCGGGGAGACCGCCACCTTCGATTTCCTGCTCGACGGCAAGCCGGCGGCGGACGTGGACGTGACCGTGATCCCCGGCGGCAACCGCTACCGTGACGCCACCAACGAGCTGACCCTGAAGACCGACGGCAAGGGCCGCCTGACCGTCACCTGGCCGGCGCCGGGCATGTACTGGCTGGAAGCTGAGCTGCGCACCGACAAGGGCGTGAAGAAGCCGGTCACCGAGCGCCGCGCCTCCTACAGCGCCACGCTGGAAGTGCTGGCGCCCTGATTCGCCGCCCCTGGTCCTGCCGGGATTTGCGTGGGAGCGGACTTGTCCGCGATGAGGTGCACTCCGAAGCCAGCGGCTCGCGGACAAGTCCGCTCCCACAGGCAGGTCGCAGTCCCACAGGCAGACTCCGCTATTCGACCTGTTCCAAAGGAGTACCCGCATGCCACGCTGGCTCGCCTACTGGCCATTCGCGGCCTGCCTGCTGCTGGCTGCGCTGCTGTTGGCCTGGCAGCCGTCGCGCGAACTGTCCGCCGCCCTGGTGACACTGGCCTGGCTCGGCCTGTGCGGCCTGGCCTGGCGGCGCGCGCGTGCGAAGCCTGCCCTCCCCGTCGATGACCACCTGCTGATCGCCTACGCCAGCCAGGGTGGCCAGGCGCGCCGGATTGCCGAACGCAGCGCCGAGCAACTCGTGCGGGGCGGCCTGCCTGCGGCCGCCGTGCCGCTGGATGCGCTGACGCCCCGGGATCTCGTGCGCCAGCGCCGCCTGCTGCTGGTGCTGGCGACCTACGGCGAGGGCGAGGCACCCGACAACGGCGCCCGCTTCCTGCGCCTGCTGGACCAACAGACCGACCTGCGCGAGCTGCAATACGCCCTGCTCGGCCTGGGCGACCGCGCTTACCGGCAGTTCTGCGGCTTCGCCCGCGCCGTGGATGAGCGCCTGCGCCAGGGTCAGGCCACCCCGCTGTTCGACCGGCTGGAAGTGGACCGGTTGGCACCCGCCACGCTGAGCCGCTGGCAGTGGCAGCTGGCCCAGCTGAGTGGCCAACAGGACTACGAGGAATGGGCTGCGCCCGCATTCAGCCCCTGGCGGCTGGCCGAGCGCGGCTGCCTGAATCCCGGCAGCCAGGGCGCTGCGGTCTACCGCATCCGCCTGGAGCCGCTGGACGGTCCCGCGCACTGGCAGGCCGGCGACATCGCCGAGATCGCGCCACGCCTGCCGTCGGCGACGGTCCGCCAGAAGCTGCGCGCATTGCGGCTAAGCGAGCCGGACGACGCGCTTATCGGCGAGCTGGCCAGCCGCCGCTGGCCGGCAGCCGACGCTTCCCTGGCCGGCATGCGCGTTGACCAACTGCTGGAACAGCTCCCGCGCCTGAACCACCGCGACTACTCCATCGCTTCACTGCCCGCCGACGGTGGCGTGGAGCTGCTGGTGCGCCTGACGCACACCCCGGATGGCAGCCCGGGTCTGGGCTCCGGCTGGCTGTGCCGGCACGCCGAACCCGGCGAGCGCATCGATCTGCGGCTGCGTGCCAACCCGTCCTTCCAGTTGCCGAACATCTGCGGCCCGCTGATCCTGATCGGCAACGGCACCGGCCTGGCCGGGCTGCGCGCGCACCTGCGCGAACGGCAAGCGCTGGGCCAGCACGGGCACTGGCTGCTGTACGGCGAGCGTAACGCCGCCCATGACAGCCTGCTGACGGAGGAGCTGGAAGACTGGCTGGCCAGCGGTCACCTGGCCCGGCTGGACCGGGTGTTCTCCCGCGACCAGGCCGAGCGCCGCTACGTGCAGCACCAGCTGCGCGACCAGGCCGGGACACTGCGTCAGTGGATCGACAGCGGCGCCAGCCTGCTGATCTGCGGCAGCCTGGAGGGCCTGGGCCGCGAGGTGGATGCCCTGCTGCGCGGGCTGCTCGGCGCGGAACGGGTCGATGAGCTGGCCAGGAATGGGCGGTATCGGCGGGATCTCTATTAGGGGGTGGCGCCGCAGCCGGCGCTTTTTCCGGCCGCCGGGCGCGCCTGACGGCGCGTTGGTACGGGATCGTGCAGACCGCCGAAGAATCAGGTGGGGTGGTCGGCGCGCCAGCGTTTTGGCCGCCGCTTGAGGTCGCCGCCCTACCCCTGCTCGCCGAACCCGCCGCCCAGGGCCTTGTACAGGGCCACCTGGTTGAGCAGTTGCGCCGAGGTGTTCTGCAGGAAGGTGTCGCGGGCGGAGGACAGCGTCTGCTGGGCGGTGAGCACGGTCAGCAGATCGGTCGCACCGGCGCGGTACTGGGTTTCCGCCAGCTGGAAGGTGCGCTCGGCGTTGGCCAGCACCTGGCGTTGGCTGGCGTACTGCAACTGGCCTTCGCGCACGGTCACCAGCGCGTCCTCCACATCCTTGAGGGCGGTGAGGATGGTTTGCCGGTAGCTGGCGACCAGTTCCACGTAGCGCTCTTCGCTCAGGTCCACCTGGCCGCGCAACGCACCGCCACGAAAGATCGGCTGCAACAGCGAGGCGCCGACGCTGGTGACCAGCCCCGCCGAGCTCAGCCCGGACAACGCGGCATCCTGCAGGCTGGCCGAGGCGCTCAACGACAGGCTGGGGAACAGCGCGGCGCGGGCCGCGCCGATGTTGGCGTTGGCGGCGCGCAGCTGGGTTTCGGCGCGGCGCAGGTCGGGACGGCGCAGCAGCAGTTCCGACGGCAGGCCGGTGGCGATCGGGTCCGGCAGCAGCAGATCGTGCAGCGAGCGGGCTTCGATGCGTTCGGCAATGCCCTGCGGGGCTTCGCCCAGCAGCAGCGCCAGCGCCGTTTCGGCGGTCGCCACCTGCTGGCGCAACCCTGGCAGCGCCGCGCGGCGCTGCTCGACCAGCGTCTGCTGCTGCACCCGTTCCAGTTCGGTACCGGCGCCCAGCCGCACCCGGGCCTCCACCACGGCCATCACCCGCTCGGCGCTGGCCAGGTTTTCCTCGGCCAGACGCAGGCGCTCGCGCAGCTCCAGCACCTTGAAGTAGCTGGTGGCCACCGAGGCATTCACGGTCAGCGCCACGCTGTCGCGCTCGTAGGCGGTGGCCCGGGCGCTCAGTTCGCTGCTGGTGCGGCTGTCACGGTTCCTGCCCCACACATCCAGCTCGTAGCTGGCGGACAGGCCGGCGCTGTAGCGGGTGCTGGCGGCCCCGCCCTCGCTGTCCGAATGCGTGCCGCCCAGGGTGCCGTTCAGGCTGGGCAGCAGGGACGCACCGGCGATGCGCGCCTGGATATCGGCCTGGCGCACCCGGCTCATCGCGGTGGCCAGGTCCAGGTTGCCGGTCTGGGCCTGGAGCATGAGCCGATCCAGCTCGTCGCTGCCGAACAGCTTCCACCACTCGCTGATCAGCGCCTGACCGCCCGCCACCGGCTGGCCCCAGTGGGCCGGCAGCCGCAGCTCGGGCTCGTCGAAGGTCGGCGCCAGGCTGCAGCCGGAGAGCAGGATGGCCGAGGCCAGCAGGGTGAGCAGCGGTTTGTGCACAGCGATACCTCTACGAAGTCGAGTCATGGCGTCAGTCCGAGGCCAGCGCCAGCACCGGGTCCAGGTGCGCGGCCTTGCGCGCCGGCATCAGGCCGAAGATCAGTCCGGTGGCGAAGGCGCAGCCGAAGGCCAGCAGCACCGGCGCCAGGGTGAACTGCACGGCGGTGCCCAGGCTGCCGATCAGCGCGGCGCTGCCCAACCCCAGCAGCACGCCCAGCACGCCGCCGATGGCCGACACCACCAGCGCCTCGGTGATGAACTGCTGGAGAATGTTGCCGGTGCGCGCGCCGGTGGCCATGCGGATGCCGATCTCGCGGGTGCGCTCGGTGACGTTGACCAGCATGATGTTCATCACCCCGATGCCACCTACCAGCAGCGAGATCGCCGCGATGGAGCCGAGCAGCACGGTGAGGGTGTCCTGGGTGGCGGTCACCGCCTCCAGCAGCGAGGCGGTATTGCGGATCTGGAAATCCTCCACGCCGTTGTGGCGCGCCAGCAGTGCCTGGCGGATCCGCCCCTCGGTTTCCTCGACGCGCGCAACGTCGGTGATGTAGGCGGTGATGCTCTGCACGTAGCGCTGGCCGAACAGCCGCAGGCTGCCGGTGGAGAACGGCACCAGGGCCACGTCATCCTGATCCTGGCCCCAGGGCGTGGCGCCCTTCGGGCTCATCACGCCGATCACCTGGAACGGCACGTTGCCGATCATCAGGTAGCGGCCCACCGGGTTGGCCTCATTCGGAAACAGGTTGCCGGCCACGGTCTGGCCCAGCACCACCACCGAGGCGTAGGCGCGTTCGTCCTCGGCACTGAAGAAGCTGCCCATGGCCAGCGGCCACTCGCGCACGCGCGGCATGCCGGCGTTGGTGGCGGTGATGCTGGTGCGGTAGTCGATGTTGCCGACGCGCAGGGTCGCCGAGCCCTGCAGCTCGCCGAGGGCGTCGCCGACATTGTTCAGTTGCGCCACCGCGCGGGCATCCTCCGGGGTCAGGGTGGCGATCACGCCGCTGGCCGAACGCGGCATGTTTGGCGCGCCGGGGCGCACGGTCAGCAGGTTGGTGCCCATGGCGCTGATGCGCTCCACCACCTGCTGGCGGGCGCCATTGCCCACCGCCAGCATGGCCACCACCGAGGCGACGCCGATGACGATGCCGAGCAGGGTGAGCACGGTGCGGAACAGGTTGGATTTCAGCGCGCGCAGGGCCATGCGCACCGCCTCGCCGGTGTCGGCCAGGGCGATGCGCGCCGGCTGGTCGTCGATGTCCAAGGCCTTGACCGAGCCGTCCGCCGCAGCCCGCGCGCCGGAGTCGGCGACGATCCGGCCGTCCTTGAGTTCGATCAGCCGGTCGGCATGGCTGGCCACGTCACGGTCGTGGGTGATGATGATCACCGTCTTGCCCTGGGCGCTCAGCTCCTTAAGCAGCGCCAGCACTTCCCGGCCGCTCTGGCTGTCCAGCGCCCCGGTGGGTTCGTCGGCGAGGATCACCTCGGCGTCGTTCATCAGCGCGCGGGCGATCGACACCCGCTGCTGCTGGCCGCCGGACAGCTGGCTCGGCCGGTTACCCAGGCGCTCGCCGAGGCCCAGGCGGGTCAGCAGCGCCTCGGCGCGCTCGTGTCGTTCACCCGCCGGGCGGCCGGCGTAGATGGCCGGGATCTCGACGTTCTCCACCGCGTTGGCGCTGGGGATCAGGTGGTAGCTCTGGAACACGAAGCCGAACGCCTCGCGGCGCAGGCTGGCCAACTGGTCGCGGCCCAGCTCGCCGACGTTACGACCGGCGAAGCGGTAGTCGCCGCGGGTCGGCCGGTCCAGGCAGCCGAGGATGTTGATCAGCGTGCTCTTGCCGGAACCGGAGCTGCCGATGATGGCGACGAACTCGCCGCGCTGGATGTCCAGCGACACGTCGTGCAGCACCTGCACGGCGAGTTCGCCGCGGTTGTAGATCTTGTCGATGTGGCGCAGCTGGATGAGGGGTGTGCTCATGTCCACGTCCTCAGAAGCGCGGGCCGCCGCCCGGCCCCATGCGCCGCTGGCCACCCGGGCCGCCGACGTTGGCCGCCACCGCCGGTGCGCCGGCCGGCAGCACCACCTGCTCGCCTTCACGCAGGCCGTCGCGAACCTCGACATGTACCCGGTCACGCAAGCCCAGATGCACCTCGCGCTCCACCGGCGTGCCGTTCTCCAGCACCTGCAGGCGGAACAGCGGGCCCTGCGGGTTGCGTTGCGGGCGCAGCCCCTGCACCGCCGAAAGCGGCAGCACCGGCACATCGCGGGCCTGGGCGTTGACGAAGAACACCTGGGCGCTCATCTGGGTCATCAGCCGGCCGTCCGGGTTGTCCACGTCGAACTGCGCGTTGTAGAGCACCACGTTGTTGATGACTTCCGGGGTCGGCAGGATCTGGCCGAGGGTGGCCTCCCAGCGCCGCTCCTGGCCGAGGGTGGTGAAGTACACCGGCATGCCGGCCCTGAGCCGGCCGATGTCCGCCTCGGAGACCTGGGTCTTGACGGTCATGCTCGACAGGTCGGCGATCTGCACGATCACCGGCGCGCTCTGGTTGGCGTTCAGGGTCTGGCCCTGCTTGGCCGACTGCGACACCACGGTGCCGCTCATCGGCGCATAGATCTTGGTGTATTCCAGGTTGGCCAGGTCTTCCTTGAGGCTCGCCTCGGTCTGGGCGATCTGCGCCTGCAGCGCCTCGATCTGCGCGGCGGTGATCTGCGCCTGGGCCTCGGCGCTCTGCAGCGCCTCCTCGCTGGTGGCCTGCGCGGCGAACAGCGCCTTCTGCCGCTGGTGCTGCAGGTTGGCCAGGCGGTTCTGCGCCTGCTGCTGCTTGAGCTGGGCACGCTGGCTGGTCAGCTGCGCGCGGGTGGCGTTGACCTTGGCCTCGAACAGCGTCGGGTCGATCTCGGCCAGCAACTGGCCCTGCTCGACCGGGTCGCCCAGTTCCACGTACAGCTTGCGCAGCTGGCCGGAGACCTGGGTGCCGACATCCACGTAGTCGCGCGGCTGCAGGGTACCGAGGGCGGTGATGCTGTCCTCGATATCACCCCGGCTGACGGTGGCGGTGCGCAGGTTGGCGTTGGCCTGGGCGTCGTTGCGCAGCACCCAGAACACGGCCAGGCCAGCAAGCAACAGGACGATCAGCGCCAGCCACCAGAAACGGCGGGAGCGCAGGACGGAGAAGGCAGACATGAGGGGTTCCTGACAGCGAACGAGAATGGTTCCGAACGGCCGCCATGGTAGGCAGTCGGGTGTCAGGGGGAAACAGGGAGGGGGTAAAAGGAAGGTAAAGGTTGGGTGACGGGGCCGTGGGAGCGGACTTGTCCGCGAGCTCTGGAGCAGGCCCCACCCAGAAGCTCGCGAACGAGTTCGCTCCCACCAGCGGGGAGCGAACTATCCGCGACGGGACTTAGATGTAGTAGGACTTCAGCGGCGGGAAGCCGTTGAATTCCACCGCGCTGTAGCTGGTGGTGTAGGCACCGGTGGAGAACCAGTACAGGCGGTCACCGCTGGCCAGGTTCAGCGGCAGGCCGTACTTGTAGTTCTCATACATGATGTCGGCGCTGTCGCAGGTCGGGCCGGCGATGATGACTTCTTCCATCTCGCCCTTCTTCTCGGTCCAGATCGGGAACTTGATGGACTCGTCCATGGTTTCGATCAGGCCGGAGAACTTGCCCACATCGGTGTACACCCAGCGCTCCACGGCGGTACGCGACTTGCGCGCCACCAGCACCACTTCGCTGACCAGGATGCCGGCGTTGGCGATCAGCGAACGGCCCGGCTCGAGGATGATTTCCGGCAGGTCGTCACCGAAGTCTTCCTTGAGGAAGCGGGTGATTTCCTCGGCGTAGGTCTGCAGATCGTTGGTCTTGGCGATGTAGTTGGCCGGGAAGCCGCCGCCCATGTTGATCATCTTCAGCTGGATGCCGTCTTCTTCCTTGAGACGCTCGAAGATCACCTTGACCTTGGCGATGGCGGCGTCCCACACGTCGATGTCGCGCTGCTGCGAGCCGACGTGGAAGGAGATGCCGTAGGGCTCGAGCTTCAGCTGCTTGGCGAGGATCAGCAGGTCCAGGGCCATGTCCGGGTTGCAGCCGAACTTGCGCGACAGCGGCCAGTCGGCGGAATTGGAACCTTCGGTGAGGATCCGCACGTAAACCTTGGAGCCCGGGGCGGCCTTGGCGATGTTGCGCAGGTCGGCTTCCGAGTCGGTGGCGAACATGCGCACGCCCTTCTCGTAGAAGTAGCGGACGTCGCGGGCCTTCTTGATGGTGTTGCCGTAGCTGATGCGATCGGGGCTCACGCCGGCCTTCATCACCTTGTCCAGCTCGTAGATGGAGGCGATGTCGAAGTTCGAACCCTTGTCGCGCAGCAGCTCGGTGATCTCGGTGGCCGGGTTGGCCTTCACCGCGTAATAGATCTTGGCGAACGGGAAGCAGCTGACCAGCTGGTCGTAGGAATCGGCGATAGTCTGCTTGTCGATGACGACAAACGGGGTTTCCTGCTGGTCGGCGAACGCCTTCATGCGTTGGAATGTGGCGCGCGGGTAATAGTCTTCGACCTTGATCGACATGCGTTGGGACTCCAAATGGCAAAACAAACAGAACAAATGTGTGGAATGGCCTCAAGGGCCGCGAACGCCGGACAGTTTCCCCACTTTGGTTCGCCTACTTCCCAAGGCATGTCGCCGAGAATTGCCACGCGGTGCGCCGCAACCTCTCGTCGTCAGTACTTGAGCCGGATGGATCGTTTCCAGCATGGGCGTTCGGGCGCGCACTTTAGGACCAAGGCGGGCCGAGATCAATCGAAAATTACCCCGGGAAGGTGACGGTTTTTCGGTTGTCAAGTTTTTCCCACAAGGCGGCCGGAATGCTGCACAAACGAGCGTATGCCCGGCGATCACGACGCCCACGCGACGAGGCGTTTGCCGCTATAATCGCGCCCTTTTCTGACAGACCGACACAATCGTCGACGGGTTCCTTTTCCGATGACCACTCAGGCCGCCGAAGTCGCGAAGCGCCGCACGTTCGCGATCATCTCCCACCCCGACGCGGGCAAGACCACCATCACCGAAAAGCTGCTGCTGATGGGCAAGGCCATCGAAGTGGCCGGCACCGTGAAGTCGCGCAAGTCCGACCGCCACGCGACGTCCGACTGGATGGAGATGGAAAAGCAGCGCGGCATCTCCATCACCACCTCGGTGATGCAGTTCCCCTACCGCGAGCACATGATCAACCTGCTCGACACCCCCGGCCACGAGGACTTCTCGGAAGACACCTATCGCACTCTGACCGCCGTGGACAGCGCGCTGATGGTGCTGGACGGTGGTAAAGGCGTCGAGCCGCGCACCATCGCGCTGATGGACGTCTGCCGCCTGCGCGACACGCCGATTGTCAGCTTCATCAACAAGCTGGACCGCGACATCCGCGACCCGATCGAGCTGCTCGACGAAATCGAGGCGGTGCTGAAGATCAAGGCCGCGCCGGTCACCTGGCCGATCGGCTGCTACCGCGACTTCAAGGGCGTGTATCACCTCAAGGACGACTACATCATCGTCTACACCCCGGGCCACGGCCACGAGCGCACCGAGGTGAAGATCATCGAGAAACTCGATTCCGCCGAAGCCCGCGCGCACCTGGGTGACGAATACGAGCGCTTCATCGAGCAGCTGGAACTGGTGCAGGGCGCCTGCCACGAGTTCGACCAGGAGGAATTCCTCAAGGGCCAGCTGACCCCGGTGTTCTTCGGTACCGCGCTGGGCAACTTTGGCGTCGACCATGTGCTCGACGCCATCGTCGACTGGGCGCCCATGCCGCTGGCGCGCACCGCCAACGAGCGCGTGGTCGAGCCGGTCGAGGAGAAATTCACCGGCTTCGTGTTCAAGATCCAGGCGAACATGGACCCCAAGCACCGCGACCGCATCGCCTTCATGCGCATCTGCTCGGGCAAGTACGAGAAGGGCATGAAGCTGCGCCACGCCCGTCTGGGCAAGGACGTGCGCATCGCCGACGCGCTGACCTTCTTCTCCAGCGAACGCGAGATGCTCGAGGAAGCCTGGGCCGGCGACATCATCGGCCTGCACAACCACGGCACCATCCAGATCGGCGACACCTTCACCGAGGGGGAAAGCCTGGGCTTCACCGGCATCCCGCACTTCGCGCCGGAACTGTTCCGCCGCGTGCGCCTGAAGGACCCGCTGAAGTCCAAGCAGCTCCGCCAGGGCCTGCAGGAACTGGCCGAGGAAGGCGCCACCCAGGTGTTCTTCCCCGAGCGCAACAACGACATCATCCTCGGTGCGGTGGGCGTGCTGCAGTTCGACGTGGTCGCCAGCCGCCTGAAGGAGGAATACAAGGTGGAGTGCGCCTACGAGGCGATCAACGTCTGGTCGGCGCGCTGGATCGAGTGCCGCGACGAGAAGAAGCTCAAGGAGTTCAAGGACAAGGCCTTCGAGAACCTGGCCGTCGACGGGGGCGGTCACCTCACCTACCTGGCGCCGACCCGGGTGAACCTGGCGCTGATGGAAGAGCGCTGGCCGGACGTGAAATTCCGCGCCACCCGCGAGCATCACTAAGGCTTCTTCTGTAGGGCCGGCTTTACGCCGGCCAGCGGAGCCAAATCCCCACTCCGGCTCCGCTCCAGCCACCGTCGGCCGGCGTAAAGCCGGCCCTACAGGGGTGTGGCCGCAGGCACCGGGTCTCGCGGAATTGTAGGGCCGGCTTTATGCCGGCCAGCAGAATCAAATCCCCACTCCAGCTCCGCCCTGTAAAACCGGCCCTACATTCCCTACCCCTCCAGATCCGCACATTTCACGCACTTCTCCGCCATCGGCAGCGCCTGCAGGCGCGCCGCGCCGATCGCCTCGCCGCAGCGCGCACATTGCCCGTAGCTGCCTTCCGCCAGGCGCTCCAGCGCATGGTTCACATCCCGCAGCCCGTGCTCGGCCTCCAGCAGCAGCGCCCGCAGCACGTCATCGTTCTGCCGCTCCTGGGCCTGCTCGGCGAAATCCGGGTCGCGCTGGCTGGCCAGGTCGCGACGGATCGCCTCGGCGCGCTTTTGGTATTCCTCGGCCAGTTGCTGCAGCCGCTCACGGGTTTCAACAGGATTCATGCTCGGGACTCCGATTCGGGGTGTTCGCTGAAGTGTGGCCGCTGTTGGCGGTGCGCGCGCTGACTTCGATCAGCTCCGCCGGCCGGCCTTGCATCCGGACAACTTGGACTAGTCTGATCCCGTAGCCTTCAGCGCAGGGACGGCCATGCCCAGGGCGATACGGATATTCGTACGCAGCATCGACGCACTCACGGGTTTCGTCGGGCGCTGTGTCATGTACCTGATCTTCGCCATCATCGGCGTGCTGTTCTATTCCATCTTCAGCAAGTCGTTCGCCGATCCGGCCATCTGGACCCTGGAAATGGCGCAGTTCCTGATGGTCGCCTACTTCCTGCTCGGCGGCGCATACGCCCTGCAGCAGGGCGACCATGTGCGCATGGACCTGTTCTACAGCCGCTGGTCGCCACGCACCCGCGCCGTCGTCGACCTGTGCACGGTCGGCCTGCTGCTGGTCTACCTGGGCTTCCTGCTCTACGGCGGCATTTCCTCGACCCTCTACGCCCTCGAATACAACGAGACCAGCTACTCCGCCTGGTCGCCGCGCATGGCGCCGATCAAGCTCCTCATGTGCCTGGGCGTGCTGCTGATGCTGCTGCAGGTGCTGGCCACCTTCTTCAAGGACCTGGCCACCGCGCGCGGGGAGACGCTGTAGATGGCCTACGAACACATCGCCCTGCTGATGTTCTCCTCGATGATGGTGCTGCTGATCACCGGCAAGCGGGTGTTCGGCGCCATCGGCTTCGTGGCGGTGGTGGCGGCCTTCTGGCTGTGGGGCCAGGGCGGTTCGGAAATCGCCTTCAGCGCGGCCATGAAACTGATGAAATGGTACCCGCTGCTGACCCTGCCGCTGTTCGTGTACATGGGCTACATGCTTTCCGAGTCCGGGCTGGCCGAGGACCTGTACCGCATGTTCCATGTGTGGATGGGGCCACTGCCCGGCGGCCTGGCGCTGGGCACCCTCGGCCTGATGGTGGCGATCTCGGCCATGAATGGCCTGAGCGTCGCCGGCATGGCCATCGGCGCCAGCATCGCGCTGCCCGAGCTGCTGCGTCGCGGTTACGACAAGCTGATGGTCACCGGCGTGGTGCAGGCCGGCAGCTCGCTGGGCATCCTGGTGCCGCCCAGCGTGGTGCTGGTGCTCTACGGCATGATCGCCCGCCAGCCGGTCAGCCAGCTGTGGCTGGCCGGTGCGCTGCCTGGCCTGCTGATGGCCAGCCTGTTCGCCCTCTACGTGGTGATCCGCTGCCGCATCAGCCCACGCCTCGGGCCGCCGATGGCCGCCGAGGAGCGCCGCCGCGTCACCCGCCGCGAAAAACTCGCCTCGCTGCGGTCCGGCATCGCCCCGCTGTTCATCTTCTTCAGCATGACCGGGCTGTTCCTGCTCGGTTTCACCAGCCTGGTGGAAAGCGCCGCGGTCGGCGCGGTCGCCGCCACCCTGGTGGCGCTGGCCAAGCGCCGACTGAGCCGGGCGGTGCTGGAAGCCACACTGCGCAAGAGCCTGGGCATCACCTGCATGTTCATGTGGATCATCCTCGCCGCGCTGTGCTTCGGCGCGGTGTTCGATGGCCTCGGCGCGGTGACGGCCATCGAGAGCCTGTTCGTCGAGCGCCTGCAACTGAGCCCCTGGCAGATCCTGGTGCTGATGCAGCTCTCCTTCATCGTCATGGGCATGTTCCTGGACGACACCGCCATGCTGGTGATCGTCGCGCCGCTGTACATCCCGCTGGTCGGCGCGCTGGGCTTCGACCTGGTGTGGTACGGCGTGCTCTACACCATCACCTGCCAGATCGCCTACCTGACCCCGCCGTTCGGCTACAACCTGTTCCTGATGCGCGCCATGGCGCCACCCGGCATCGACCTGGGCGACATCTACCGCTCGGTCCTGCCCTTCGTGCTGGTGATGCTGCTGGCCCTGGCGCTGGTGATGGTCTTTCCGCAGATCGCCCTGTGGTTGCCGCAGTGGTACGCGGCCTCGGGAGGTGGCGACCTGTAACGAAACGCGGCTGCGCGCCGCGCCTGCAGTTGGAGTTGTTGCACCCCACTTTCCGGAGAACGCCATGACAACACGACGCAGTTTCCTCACCGGCGCCACCGCGCTGGCCGGCACCGCCGCCCTGGGCTCGGCGCACATCTATGCCCAGGAACCGAAGAAGATCACCTGGCGCCTGCAGACCTACGCCGGTCCGGCGCTGGGCGAGCACGTCATCAAGCCGTCCATCGAGGCCTTCAACAAGGCCGCCAACGGCGAAATGGAGATCAAGCTGTACTACGCCGACCAGCTGGTGCCCACCGGCGAGCTGTTCCGCGCCATGCAGCGCGGCACCATCGACGCGGTGCAGAGCGACGACGACTCCATCGCCGCGCCGGTGGACGTCTCGGTGTTCGGCGGCTACTTCCCGTTCGCCACCCGCCACAGCCTCGACGTGCCGGCGCTGTTCCACAACTGGGGGCTGAACGAGATCTGGGCCGAGGCCTACGGCGAGGTGCAGGGCGTCACCTGGCTGGGCAGCGGCGCCTGGGACCCCTGTCATTTCGCCACCCGCGAGCCGGTGCGCCGCCTGGCCGACCTCAAGGGCAAGCGCATCTTCACCTTCCCCACCGCCGGCAAGTTCCTCACCCGCTTCGGAGTGATTCCGGTGACGCTGCCCTGGGAAGACGTCGAAGTGGCACTGCAGACCGGTGAGCTGGATGGCATCGCCTGGTCGGGCATCACCGAGGATTACACGGTGGGCTGGGCCAACGTCACCAAGTACTTCCTCACCAACAACATCTCCGGCGCCTGGATCGGCTCCTACTTCGCCAACTCGGCCAAGTGGAACGAAGTGCCCGAGCACCTCAAGACCCTGTTCCGCCTGTGCATGGACAGCTCGCACTACTACCGCCAGCACTGGTACTGGGCCGGCGAGGCGCGCCTGCGCGTGGAAGGCCAGAAGCTGGAACTGACCTCCATCCCCGCCGAGGAATGGAAGACCGTGGAGGACGAGGCGCACAAGTTCTGGGACGAGATCGCCAAGACCAGCCCGCGCTGCGCCCGGGTGGTGGAGATCTTCAAGCAATACAACGCGCTGATGGCCAAGGCCGGCACGCCATACCGCTAGCCGCATAGCGCAGCACTCAACCACTTCCGCATCCGGGGGCCGTATGCTCGATCCACGCAATGTGAAGACCGTCGAGGACGCCAGGCGCATCGTCGAAGAACGCGGCCTCAGCCACGTCAAGGTGGGGCTGTTCGACATCGACGGGGTGATGCGCGGCAAGTACATCAACCGCAGCAAGTTCCTCTCGGCGCTGGAGCACGGCAGCGGCTTCTGCGACGTGGTGCTCGGCTGGGACGTCAAGGACAAGCTCTACGACAACACCAGCTACACCGGCTGGCACACCGCCTACCCGGACGCGCCGGTGCGCATCCTGCCGGCCAGCTGCCGGGAGATTCCCTTCGAGGACGGCATGTTGCTGTTCCTCGGCGAATTCGCCGAAAAGGCCGAGGCGGTGTGCCCGCGCAACACCCTGTTGCGGGTGATCCAGCGCTGCCAGGCGATGGGCTTCGACCCTTTCGCCGCGCTGGAGTACGAGTTCTTCCTGTTCGACGAAACCCCCAACTCGGTGCGCAACAAGGGCTTTCGCAACCTCAAGACCCTGACCCCGGACTGGTTCGGCTACTCGACCCTGCGCAACTCGGTGCATGCCGAGCTGTACCACGAGATTCTCGACCTCGGTCAGCGCATGGACTTTCCCATCGAAGGGCTGCATTCGGAGACCGGCCCCGGGGTGGTCGAAGCGGCGATCGCCGTCGACCAGGCCGAGGCCGCCGCCGACAAGGCGGCGCTGTTCAAGACCTTCATGAAGGTGCTGGCCCAGCGTCGCGGCTGCATGGCCACCTTCATGGCCAAGTGGTCGGAGGATTACCCCGGACAGAGCGGGCACATTCACCTGTCGCTGCGCGAGCGCGCCACCCAGAACGCGGCCTTCCATGATCCCGCCGACCCGCACGGCATCAGCACCCTGCAACGCCAGTTCATCGCCGGCCAGCAGCGCCTGATGCCGGAGTTCCTCAGCCTGGTGGCGCCCACGGTGAACAGCTACCGGCGCCTGATTCCCGGCTACTGGGCGCCTACCGACGCCACCTGGGGCGTGGAGAACCGCACCACCGCGCTGCGGGTAATTCCCGGCGGGGCCAAGGCGCAGCGGGTGGAGTACCGCCTGGGCGCGGCGGACGCCAATCCTTACCTGGCCCTGGCCGCCGCGCTGGGCTCGGGGCTGTACGGCATCCAGCAGGGCTGGGAGCCCACCGCACCGATCAGCGGCAATGCCTATGCCGTCCAGCATCCCGCCGAGCTGGCCTTGCCGCACACCTTGTGGGACGCGGCCCAGCGCCTGAAAACCTCCCAGGCCGCCCGCGAGCTGTTCGGTGACGCCTTCGTCGAGCATTTCGCCGCCACCCGCGAATGGGAGGAACGCGAGTTCCGCAAACATGTCAGCGATTGGGAGCTGGACCGCTATTTCGAAATCATCTGATCAGACAGGCTCCTTCATGAAGACTCTGCAATGCGTCTCCCCCATCGACGAATCCGTGTACGTGGAACGCCCGCTGGCCGAGGCGCGCGACATTGCCGCCGCCCTGGAACGTGCCGAGGCCGCGCGCGCCAGCTGGAAGGCCACGCCGCTCTCCGAACGCATCGCGCTGACCCGCGAGGCGCTGCGGCTGTTCGCCGCCCGCGAGGACCAGCTCGCCGAGGAGCTGTGCTGGATGATGGGCCGCCCGATCCGCTACGCCCCCGGCGAGATCCGCGGCTTCGTCGAGCGCGCCAGCCATATGGCGGAAATCGCCGAACAGGCGCTGGCCGACATCCGCCTGCCGGACAAGCCCGGCTTCACCCGTTTCATTCGTCGCGAGCCGCGCGGCCCGCTGCTGGTCATCGCGCCCTGGAACTACCCGTACCTGACGGCAGTGAACGCCGTGGTGCCGGCGCTGCTGGCCGGCAACCCGGTGCTGCTCAAGCATTCGGCGCAGACGCCGCTGTGCGCCGAGCGCATGGTCGAGGCGTTCCATGAAGCAGGCATGCCCTCGGGCGTCTTCCAGTTCCTGCACCTGGACCATGCCGACACCGAGCGGCTGATCCAGGCGCCGCAGATCCGCCACGTGGCCTTTACCGGCTCGGTGGCCGGCGGGGCGATGGTCGAGAAGGCGGCGGCCGGACGCTTCATCGCCACCGGCCTGGAGCTGGGCGGCAAGGATCCGGCCTATGTGCGCGCCGACGCCGACCTGGCCCACGCGGTGGAAACCTGCGTGGACGGCGCCTTCTTCAATTCCGGGCAGTCGTGCTGCGCCATCGAGCGCATCTATGTGCACGAGGCGCTGTACAGCGATTTCCTGGAACGGGCCATCGCCCTCACCCGTCACTACCGCCTGGGCCGCCCCGATACGCCGAAGACCAGCCTCGGCCCGCTGGTACGCCCGGCGGCGGCGGACTTCGTGCGCGGGCAGATCGCCGAGGCGGTGGCCGAGGGCGCCATCGCCCACATCGACCCGGCGGACTTCGACCTGGACTGCCCCGGCACGCCCTACCTGGCGCCACAGATCCTCAGCAACGTGCATCACGGCATGCGCCTGATGCGCGAGGAAACCTTCGGCCCGGCGGTGGGCATCCAGAAGGTGCGCGACGACGAGGAAGCCCTGGCGCTGATGAACGACAGCGTCTATGGGCTGACGGCGGCGATCTTCAGCCAGGACGCCGACGCCGTCCTGGCGCTGGGCGACCGCCTGGAGGCCGGCACGGTATTCCTCAACCGCTGCGATTACCTGGACCCCGCGCTGGCCTGGACCGGCGTCAAGCAGTCCGGACGCGGCTGCACGCTATCGGCGCTCGGCTATGAACAGCTCACCCAACCCAAATCCTTCCACTTCAAGACCGAGACCTGAGTCATGGACGCATCGCGCTACCGGATGAACTGGAACTACCCGACCACCATCCGCGTCGGCCCCGGCCGGCTGGCCGAGCTGCCGGAAGCCTGTCGCGAGCTGGGCATGCATGCGCCGCTGCTGATCACCGACCCCGGGCTGGCCGGGCTGCCGATGGTCGAAGAGGCCCTGGCGGAATGCCGGGCCTTCGGACTGCGGCCCGGACTGTTCTCAGCCATCAAGGGCAACCCGACCGGGCGGAACGTCAGCGACGGCGTGGCCGCCTTCAAGGCCGGGCGCCACGATGGGGTAATCGCCTTCGGCGGCGGCTCGGCGCTGGATGCCGGCAAGGCGGTGGCGCTGATGGTCGGCCAGGATCGGCCGCTGTGGGATTTCGAGGACGTCGGCGACAACTACCTGCGCGTCAACGTGACCCGCATGGCCCCGGTGGTGGCGGTGCCGACCACCGCCGGCACCGGCTCGGAGGTCGGCCGCGTTGCGGTGATCACCGACGAACAGGCGCAGCTCAAGCGGCTGATCTTCCATCCGCGCCTGCTGCCTTCCATCGTGATCCTCGACCCGCAGCTGTGCCTGGGCCTGCCGCCAAAGGTGACCGCCGCCACCGGCATGGACGCGCTGTCCCACTGCCTGGAGGCCTACTGCTCGCCACTGTTCCACCCCCTGGCCGAAGGCATCGCCCTGGAAGGCATGCGCCTCATCCACGATCACCTGCCGCGCGCGGTGGCTGATGGCAGCGACCTGGAAGCCCGCCTGCACATGCTGGTCGCCTCGACCATGGGCGCCACCGCCTTCCAGCGCGGCCTGGGCGCCATGCACGCGCTGGCCCATCCGCTCGGCGCGCTGTACGACTGCCACCACGGCCTGCTCAACGCCATCCTCATGCCCTACGTGCTGCAGGCCAACCGCGTCGCCATCGAGCGGCCCCTGTCGCGCCTGGGCCGCTACCTGGGCCTGGCGCGCTGCGATGCCCAGGGGGTGCTGGAATGGATCCTGCGCCTGCGCGAGCAGATCGGCATTCCGCACAGCCTGGCCGAAATCGGCCTGGATGACAGCCAGGCCGAGCGCATCGCGCAGATGGCCGAACTCGACCCGTCGGCGGCCACCAACCCGATCGCCTTTACCCGTGGAGAATACCGGCAGCTGTTCGAACGGGCGCTGCGCGGCACCCTGTAAGGCACGCACCCGGGGGCCACACTGGCTCAGAGAGATTGATCCAGAGCGGTTGCTCGCGTCTGTCGGCTCCCTATAATCGCCTCCCCGATGTATGGAGGCACTATGACATTACGCGCAATCATGACCGGCAGCGCCCTCAAGGGACGCCTGAACCAACTGGACCACCGCGAGCTGCGCAGCTCCGCCTACTGGCTCACCAACGCCCTGATGATCGTGGCCACCGTGCTGGGCGTTTTCCTGGCCGCCCGGGTGGGTCTGCAGCAGGCGATCGTGTTCGACGAAATCAACGGCCTGAAGCAGAGCTACAACCTGCAATCGACGCTGGCGGACGAGCTGGCCGAAAACCTGGAAGTCCTGCGCCACTACAACACCAACTACCTGAGCCGCGCCCTGCCGCAGCAGGAACTGCTGCTCAACAACCCCGGCATCAGCCATTTCGTCTGGGACACCATGAAGGCCTCCCCCCAGACCCTGGAAACCCCCGGCTATTTCCTCAACGAAGTGCAGCGCTTCTACCGCACCACCGAGCGCATCATTCAGGGGCGCGAGCAGCAGCGCTACGGCGCCAGCCAAGCCGGCAAACTGCTGACCGAGCAACTGGACCACATGGAACAGCAGGTACTGCCCCGCCTGCGCGGCAACATTCAGAACATCGGCCGGACCCTGGCGGGGTACGACGTAGTGGTCGCCGAGGAGGCGCCCCGTGCGCCGTAAGGTCTGCCCGCACTGCAAGACGTCATTCCTGACACCGACCTTTCATCAGGACACCGAGATCGACCTGTGCCAGTCCTGCGGCGGACTCTGGTTCGAACGGCAGAAACTGAACGAGCTGCTCTCTGCCCAGACGCCCGCGGCGGAGCCGGTGGACTACACCCGGCATCTGGGCGACCGGCTGGGACCGGCCGGCCTCAAGTGCCCGGACTGCCGTGGCCCGCTCAAGCACCAGCACCTGCTGCAGGACTTCGCGTTGGAAGTGGATGTCTGTGCGACGTGCCAGGGCGTCTGGGTGGAACATGACGAGATCGAGGCCGTCCAGCATTCGCCGCGCCTGCACGACGCCCTCGCCCGGGTCAACCGCAAGACCGGCGCGGTCGGCTGGCTGTTCCAGTTCCTGGCGCATCTGCCCGTGGAGTACAACATTCCGCCGCACCGCACCCCCTGGGTGACCTGGGCCCTGATCCTGCTCAACGTGCTGATCTTCGCCAGCTACGCCAACCACCCGGAGCTGATGGAGAGCCTCATCGTCCAGTTCGCCAACCGCCCCAATCTGATGGCGCATGGCGAACAGCTCTGGGGCCTGCTGACCTCGACCTTCCTGCACGGCAACCTGCTGCACCTGGCGGCCAACATGTATTTCCTGTGGCTGACCGGTGACAACATCGAGGACGCCCTGGGCCGCTGGCGCTTCCTCGGCCTGTACCTGCTGTGCGGCATCGGCGCGTCCGCCGTTTCGCTGCTGTTCAACTGGGGCAGCGAGATTCCCAGCCTGGGCGCCAGCGGTGCCATTGCCGGCCTGTTCGCCATGTACGGCCTGTGGTTCCGCCACGCCAGCCTGACCTTCATGATCTTCATCTGGCAGACCAAGCTGACGCCGATCTACTACATGCTCATCTGGCTGGGCCTGAACCTGTTCGGCATGCTGGTGGGCGAGGACGGCGTCGACTACTGGGGGCACCTTGGCGGCTTCGCCGTCGGCATGGTCATCGCGCTTTTGCTGCGTCGCCGGGTCATCGAGCACAACCCGCTGGTGCGTCTGATGTCGTCACCCTACGCGCGCATCCGCCGCTGAGGGGCTGACCGCAGGCGCCGCCCAGCGGCAGTCTGGCGGACCCCACGCTGGACCTCGGTTTTTTTCATGCCGCATGTGAATCAAAGGCCCTGATAACAAACTACGGCAAAGCTCGATCCAGAAAAATGAAGACATGTTCGCTGATTTTGATTTTCGCCCTGATTGGCAGCAAGGTCGCCCATGCCGACTCGCATTCGCCAGACAATCAAGCCGTGGAGCACGCAAGCTGTTATGGACATCTGACCGAGCTGGTCAGAAGCAGTGACTTCCCGTTTGGCCAGGTGGGCAACAGAAACGTCAATCTGATTATTGATAATGACACTGGAAACAGCGTGCTGGCCAAGCTGTTTTTTGACACGCACGGCACGGGCACAATCGGATGGATTGAGTACCATGTCGACGAACGAAAACTCTTCAATGTCTCGGCTTATCTGGATGAGCCTGAACGCCTTAACTTCAGCGAAGCTCACGCGGTCGAATACGAAGAATGCACTGATTAGCTCACCCGTCCCGCGGTTATCCAACCCAGCTTCGCTACCTGACCACGCCGCCGCCAAACAAAAAGGCCCGTGCATCGCTGCACGGGCCTTTTCAATATCGGCGAACACAGCCGGGTGGTTATTGGAAAGGAAAGAATATCGGCATCGCTGACCTCAATGCCATTGCGCAGAAAACCAGGGGATTTCGCAGAGATCAACCAAGCGTTGGAGGAAAAAAACCATGGCCAGAATCAGCCAACTTTCCCCAGCGAGAAGAAATGACGACGAAAGCTTTATTCAGCAAGCCCATATGCCTGCATAGCTATTATGGAAAAAAGTACTGGCCGCCGAGGAAATGTGCGCAGACCAAATAATCTGGGAAGTGCCTTAAAATCGGCAGCCGCACAAAAATTACAGCACCTGAACGTTCCGATACGCTGCTGCCGTATATCGCGCCGCAGCCATGACGACTGCGATCAGTCTTCGACCCGGGGTCCAAAAGGCAAGCAGCGGATGCAAGCGGGTCACCAGCTGGAAGCACTCCGTCCTGAACAACACGGCCGACACACCTGGCGACGGGTGCACCCCAACACATTCGAACTTTAAAAATGAAAATGAAAAAATACGCTCTCCCAATTTCATACCTTATCATTTTAGGACTCAGCTTTTTCAGCCTGACAGAAGAACTTTATCATCGCCAGCCGAGCGCAATCGTTATAAGTAAATCTGGCGATTACTTGATAGAGCACGTGCGTGCGACCGGAATTCTAAATCCACTCGGCGACATGTCCTATTTAAAAATAACCCGCATCTCCTCTCCAAAGAAAAGCTACCGAACCCCACTATTTAGATCATCCTATCTCGACATGCGCCCACATGAAAATGATCAGGCCATTGGCATAACCTGGATCGACTTCATTAAAGAAAAGAAGGCGTTTGAAATAGGCATACCCGAATGGAAAGAGCACTGGCTAAATATATTCATCAGTGACACGCCCTACGCAATACTTCCAAATTAGCCCTACAAACCAAGCACAAAGCACAAAGCACAAGCAAGTGTCGCTGTGTCATTCAATCACTGCTACCAGAGCGAGCTCACAGCGCTGCGCCGGTTCGGCGCCGAGCACCAGCACAGGCAACCCGACGATACCAAGCCTCCCCACCATTCAGCCTCTATTTAATATGAATGCATATCGAAAGAATATAATCTCTACAGCCTTATCCATATCAGCCATCACCCTATCCCAAGCAGCGGAGTCTCAGCCAACTCTGTGCCTGGCCAGTGAAAAAATCATATTCCAATTCGAAGTTCTACCCAGCAGAAAAATTGCCGCCATCTGCCAAGGCGGATCCGAACAATACTTGACATACCGATTCGGACAGCCATACAAAATCGAACTCCAGCACCCGAACAAATTGAACAACACAGCCTGGCAGGAATTCGAATTCGACGGATATTCCAGAGGAGGCGGTATCGAAAACGAAGCGATGGGGTCCTACCAGCTATCATTCTCCAAAAAAGACACCACATACACGTTATTCCAGGACTGGCATCTACCTACAGGCGAGTACAACATTGGGATCTTTATCCATTCGCCAAAAGGTAGATTCGTCCTGCGCGGCGATCAGAAAAGTCAAATCGGAGCACTGACCACGCTTGAAACCCAGCACCGATTAAAAGCGAAGCCCGATCCAGAAGAGCCGCTCTAGAGCAGCAATATTATTTATCTCGATGGGCGCTATTTCTGCAGTTCAAGCAGACCGGGCCTTGGCAGAAAGAAAGCGTTCTCTGCGATAGATCCGGAAGGGGGAAATGCAGGGTTGCGATTCGTTCTGGATAGCAACTAGGTCTGCCTCACTGGGGTGACATCCAGACGTACCGATCGATCGCCTCCGGGGAGTTCTGTTTCCTTCTGGAGGGCGACCGCTTCACGGGCTTCCGGACCACTTAAATGGACCAGCCCAGCTCCCGACTACTATGCCACCCCAAATGAAAAGGCCCGTGCATCGCTGCACGGGCCTTTTCGCTTACCGGCGGGGAGTGGTGATCAGACCACGCCCTGGGCCAGCATGGCGTCGGCAACCTTCACGAAGCCGGCGATGTTGGCGCCCTTCACGTAGTTGACGAAGCCGTTCTCTTCGCGGCCGTAGCTCACGCAGGCGTGGTGGATGGACTGCATGATGGCATGCAGGCGCTCGTCCACTTCACCGGCGGTCCAGGACAGACGCATGGCGTTCTGGGTCATTTCCAGACCCGAGGTGGCCACGCCGCCGGCGTTGGAAGCCTTGCCCGGCGCGTAGAGGATGCCGGCCTCGATGAACAGGTCCACGGCTTCCAGGGTCGAAGGCATGTTGGCGCCTTCGGCGACGCAGAAGCAGCCGTTCTTCAGCAGGATGCGGGCATCGTTGGCGTCCAGTTCGTTCTGGGTGGCGCACGGCAGGGCGATGTCGCACGGCAGGTTCCACGGACGCTGGTCGACCAGGAACTGCAGACCGAAGTGCTCGGCCATTTCGCGGATGCGACCACGACGGACGTTCTTCAGGTCCATCAGGTAGTCCCACTGCTCGTCGGTCAGGCCGGCCTCGGCATACAGGGTGCCTTCGGAGTCGGACAGCGAGATCACGTTGCCGCCCAGGTCCATGACCTTGCGCGCCGCGTACTGGGCGACGTTGCCCGAGCCGGAGATGGCCACGCGCTTGCCGTCCATGCCGCCCTTTTCCTGGTCCTTGAGCATCTCCTCGGCGAAGTACACGCAGCCGAAGCCGGTGGCTTCCGGACGGATCAGGCTGCCGCCGTAGCTGATGCCCTTGCCGGTCAGCACGGAGGTGGCTTCGTTGGCCAGGCGCTTGTATTGGCCGTACAGGTAGCCGATCTCGCGGCCGCCGACGCCGATGTCACCGGCCGGCACGTCGCAGTCAGCACCGATGTGGCGGTACAGCTCGGTCATGAAGGACTGGCAGAAGCGCATCACTTCGTTGTCGCTCTTGCCCTTCGGGTCGAAGTCCGAACCGCCCTTGCCGCCGCCCATGGGCAGGGTGGTCAGGGAGTTCTTGAACACCTGCTCGAAGGCCAGGAACTTCAGCACGCCCAGGTTCACCGAGGGGTGGAAGCGCAGGCCGCCCTTGTACGGGCCGATGGCGCTGCTCATCTGCACGCGGAAGCCACGGTTGACGCGGGTACGGCCCTGGTCGTCGACCCACGGTACCCGGAACAGGATGGCGCGTTCCGGCTCGACGATGCGCTCGATGATGCCGGCTTCGAGGTAGTGCGGGTTGGCCTCCAGGAAGGGCCACAGGCTGCGCAGCACTTCCTCGACCGCCTGGTGGAATTCGGGCTGGTCAGGGTCGCGACGCTTAAGACGCTCAAGGAAGGAATCTACAGTGATGCTCATAATGCGACGTCCGATGAAAAGGCAAGGCGTGGATTTTTGAGGGGCGTGACTTTATCAAGCGCGCCAGCACCACGGAAGTGCGAAATGTCGTTTTTATGAAACTTTTTGGTGCGAACTTATAAATCGGCACCCGTACCATCCCTTGCGGAGCAGCGCTCTACGCGCCGGGAGGCGGGAGGTTGTAGCGGGGAGTGCGGCAAAAACGCACACGAGCGAGGAAAGGACCAAAATGGGGCCGTGATGGCCCCATTTTTGTGCACGCCGGACCGTCTGTCAGGCGAGCTTCTTGTAGCGCACGCGGTGCGGCTGCGCGGCCGCCTCGCCCAGGCGCTTCTTGCGATCGGCTTCGAACTCGGTGTAGTTGCCTTCGAAGAACACCACCTTGCCGTCGTCCTCGTAGGAGAGGATGTGGGTGGCGATACGGTCGAGGAACCAGCGGTCGTGGGAAATCACGATGGCCGAGCCGGGGAAGTCCAACAGGGCTTCTTCCAGCGCGCGCAGGGTTTCCACGTCCAGGTCGTTGGACGGTTCGTCGAGCAGCAGCACGTTGCCGCCCTGCTTGAGGGTCAGCGCCAGGTGCAGGCGACCCCGCTCACCACCGGACAGGTCCTTGACGAACTTCTGCTGGTCGGCGCCCTTGAAGTTGAAGCGACCCACGTAGCCGCGCGACGGCACTTCGTAGTTGCCCACCTTGATCATGTCGAAGCCGTCGGAGACCTGCTCCCAGACGGTCTTGTTGCCTGCCAGGTGCTCGCGGCTCTGCTCGACGCTGGCGATCTGCACGGTTTCGCCGATCTCGATGCTGCCGCTGTCCGGCTGCTCCTTGCCGGTGAGCATGCGGAACAGGGTGGACTTGCCCGCGCCGTTGCCGCCGATCACGCCGACGATGGCGCCCTTGGGAATGCTGAACGACAGGTCGTCGATCAGCACGCGGTCACCGTAGCTCTTGCACAGGTTCTTCACCTCGATGACCTTGTCGCCCAGGCGCGGACCGGCGGGGATGTAGATCTCGTTGGTCTCGCTGCGCTTCTGGAATTCCTGCGACTGCATTTCCTCGAAACGCTGCAGGCGGGCCTTGGACTTGGCCTGGCGCGCCTTGGCGCCCTGGCGCACCCATTCCAGTTCGGCCTTCATGGCCTTGGCGTGGGAGGCTTCCTGCTTGGCTTCCTGGGCCAGGCGCGCGGACTTGGACTCCAGCCAGCCGGAGTAGTTGCCCTCGTAGGGGATGCCATGGCCACGGTCCAGCTCGAGGATCCAGCCGGCGACGTTGTCGAGGAAGTAACGGTCGTGGGTGATGGCCACCACGGTGCCGGGGAAGTCGTGCAGAAAGTGCTCCAGCCAGGCCACCGAGTCGGCGTCCAGGTGGTTGGTCGGTTCGTCCAGCAGCAGCATGTCGGGCGCGGAGAGCAGCAGGCGGCAGAGGGCCACGCGGCGCTTCTCGCCACCGGACAGGTGTTCGATCTTCGCATCCCAGGCCGGCAGGCGCAGCGCATCGGCGGCGACTTCCAGCTGGCGCTCCAGATTATGGCCGTCGGCGGCCTGCAGGATGGCTTCCAGCTTGGCCTGTTCGGCGGCCAGCGCGTCGAAGTCGGCGTCCGGCTCGGCGTAGGCGGCGTACACCTGATCCAGGCGCGCCTGGGCGTCCTTGATCTCGCCGACCGCTTCCTCGACGATCTCGCGCACGGTCTTCTGCGGGTCGAGCTGCGGTTCCTGGGGCAGGTAGCCGACCTTGATACCGGGCATCGGGCGGGCTTCGCCGTCGATCTCGGTGTCCACCCCGGCCATGATGCGCAGCAGGGTCGACTTGCCGGCGCCGTTCAGGCCCAGCACGCCGATCTTGGCGCCGGGGAAGAACGACAGGGAAATGTCCTTGAGGATTTCACGCTTCGGGGGGACGACCTTGCTGACCCGATGCATGCTGTAAACGTACTGAGCCATGACTGACCTTGGATGAAAGAAAGAAATTCAGGGGAGTTGAGTGACGGATGGGGCCGGTGAATCGACCCTCCGCCCGGATACGGCGCTTGCCACCGCATCTGCTGCCGGCTCAAAGGGCCGGAAAGGGCTGCGCGTGGCGGCAAAGCTACCGGAATGCGACGTGCAGAGCAAACCAGCGCCCTACTGGCACTCCGCTTCCAGTCAGGGCATGCTAGCCGCCCTCGAACTCAGCCATCCACCGCGCCGTGCCCGACGACCGACCGCCCCCGCGCCTCGCCGCCCGCCTGTTCACCACGCCCCTGCGTCGCCTCGGCTGGCTTCTATTGCTGACGGCCCTGCCCGCCGCGCTGTTCGTCGAGATGCCAGCCCTGTTGCTGGGCATGCTGGGCCTGGCGCTGCTGCTGCGCCGGCCGGTGCCGGCCTGGCGGCAGCTCGACGGCGTGCTCGGCGCCGTCGAGGAACGGCTGCTGGTCAGCGATTTCAGCGGTCGCCTGAGCTACGCCAACCGCCCAGCCGCTGAACTCTTCGGCCTCACGCCCCGACAGATCAGGGGCCGCCAGTTGTCGGAGCTGATCCCGCAGCTGCACGACCTGCTCGGCAACCCCGGGGAGCAGCATTTGTGCGCTTCGCAACTGCTGCAGTTCAACCTGAACGGGGAATCGCGCCGCTTCGCCGCCAGCCGCAGCCGACTGCGTGCCGATCACGGTCAGGATGGCTACGTGTGGGTGCTGCGCGATG
Source organism: Pseudomonas sp. (assembly GCF_035497915.1). Taxonomy (GTDB): domain Bacteria; phylum Pseudomonadota; class Gammaproteobacteria; order Pseudomonadales; family Pseudomonadaceae; genus Serpens. The sequence goes on along the minus strand of NZ_DATJCS010000012.1, from coordinate 34,080 downwards.
TCACCGCCGAGCAGCGCGACCTGCGTCTGCTCAACGAAACCCGCCAGCGCTACCAGGACATCTTCGCCAGCACCGGGGTGGCGTTGTGCGTGTTCGACCTGCGCGCCCTGCGCAACCACCTGCATGAGCACCAGCTGCAGGACGCCGACAGCCTGGCCGCTTGGCTGGATGCGGACGCCGAACGCCACCAGACCCTCAGTCGCCTGCTGCGCCTGACCGAGGTCAACCACATCGCCCTCGACCTGCTGGGCGTCGAGAACGTCGAGCAGGCCTGGACCCGCCTGGTCGGCAACCACCCGATCCACCGCTCGGGCAACCGGTTCAGATTCATTGTCGCCCTGCTGGAGGAGCGGCCCTACCTGGAGCTAGACGCCCATCTGATCAACGGCCAGGGCGTCGAACGCCACCTGTGGATGGTGGCCAGCCTGCCGGCCAGCGGTGCGCCACTCGACGCCATTCCGCTGAGCATCGGCGACATGACCACGCGCAAGCGCCTGGAACTGTCGCTGGCCGAGCGCGAGCGCTACTGGGCGCAGATGCTGCGCGCGATTCCCGATGCCATCTACGTGCTATCGATGCGCCGGCGCACGCTGCAGTTCAGCAACGATCGGCTCAGCCGGCTGCTCGGTTACACGGAAAAAGAGCTGCTGTTATCCGGGCGCAACGGCCTGCTGCCGCTGGTGCACCCCGACGATGCCGAGTTGTACCTGCGCCTGGTCAGCCAGCGCCAGGTGCTGCAGCCGGGACGGCTGCTCTCCGCCCAGCTGCGCCTGCGCCACCGCGACGGCTCCTGGCGCTGGCTGGAAATGCGCATGCAGACCCTCACCCAGGAAGAAGGCCGCACCGAACAGCTGCTGTGCATCGCCAAGGATGTCACTGGCCAGCTGGAATTCAGCGAATCGCTGCGCGACAGCGAACGCCGCTACCGGCTGCTGGCGGAAAACATGCGCGACGTGCTGTTCATCCTCGATGACGAGATGCAGCCCAGCTACATCAGCCCCTCGGTCCAGCAGCTCGCCGGGCATTCCGCCGACTGGCTGCTGCGCAACGGCGTGCAGCGCCTGATGGCCAACCCCGACCAGCTGGCGGAACTGCGCCAGCGCCTCGCCGAACTGCGCCGCCAGTTGGCCAATCCTCGGCAGCGCGCCGCCCTGCGCCACGAAAACCCGCAACAACGCTATCTGTTCGACTGCCTGTGCCAGGACGGCCGTCTGCTACCCATCGAGCTGCGCACCAGCCTGATGTGGAGCGCCGCCGGACGCTTCGAGGGTGTGCTCGGCGTGTGCCGGGACGTCAGCCAGCAGCGCCAGACCGAGCAGGAGCTGCGCATGGCCGCCACGGTGTTCGCCAACTCGACGGCGGCGATCCTGGTCGCCGACCGGCAAGGCAACATCGTCCAGGTCAACGAAACCTTCAGCCGCATCAGCGGCTACGCCGGCCAGGAAGTGCTGCACCGCCACGCCACCCTGCTGACCGCCAGCCGCCACGAGGCCGAGCACCTGGCCGAGCTGCTCGAACAGCTTGATCAGGACGGTCGCTGGGAGGGCGAGCTGACCCTGCAGCGCCGCTCGGGGGAAAGCTTCTCCGCCTGGCTGGGCATCGCCGCGGTGCCCGACGGCGCCGGCGCGCTGGCCAACTACGTGTGCTTCTTCAACGACATGAGCGAGCGCAAGGCCAGCGAACAGCACATCCACCGCCTGGCCTACTATGACGCGCTGACCCTGCTGCCCAACCGCACACTGTTCCAGGAACGCCTGCAGCAGGCCCTGCAGACCGCCGCCCGGCAGCGGCACTGGGTGGTGCTGATGTTCCTCGACCTGGACCGTTTCAAGCCGATCAACGACTCCCTCGGCCACGCCGCCGGCGATCTGCTGCTCAAGGATGTCGCCCTGCGCCTGTCGGCCTGCGTGCGCCATGACGACACGGTGGCGCGCATGGGCGGCGACGAGTTCACCCTGCTGCTCAGCCCGTTGGAAGACGAAGTCGAGGCGCGCCGACGGGCCATCGCGGTCGCCCAGCGCATCCTCGCCAGCCTGTCCCACCCGTTCCTCATCCACGGTCGCGAGTTCTTCATCAGCGCCAGCATCGGCATCGCCCTCAGTCCACAGGACGGCAGCCGCTCCAGCCAGTTGATGAAGAATGCCGACACCGCGATGTATCACGCCAAGGACCAGGGCAAGGACAACTACCAGTTCTACCAGGCCAACATGAACGCCACGACGCTGCAGCGCCTGGAGCTGGAAAGCGACCTGCGCCACGCCCTGGAGGAAGGCCAGTTCCTGCTGTATTACCAGCCGCAGCTGGATACCCGGGCACACCGCCTGACCGGGGTCGAGGCGTTGCTGCGCTGGCAGCATCCGCGCCGCGGCCTGGTCTCGCCCGGCGAGTTCATTCCCGTGCTCGAAGAGCTCGGCCTGGTGGTGCAAGTCGGCGAATGGGTGCTGGCCGAAGCCTGCCGGCAGATTCACACCTGGCAGCAGCAGGGCCTCATGGTGCCGAAGGTCTCGGTCAACCTGTCCGCCCGTCAGTTCGCCGACGGCATGCTCGGCACACGCATCGCCGACATCCTGGCCAGCAGCGGCCTGGCGCCCGCCTCGCTGGAACTGGAACTCACCGAAAGCATCCTGATGCGCGACGTCGGCGCCGCCATGCAGGTGCTCACCGTGCTCAAGCAGATGGGCCTGTCGATCGCCGTGGACGACTTCGGCACCGGCTACTCCTCGCTCAACTACCTCAAGCAGTTCCCGATCAACGTGCTGAAGATCGACCGCAGCTTCGTCGACGGCCTGCCGGACGGCGAGCAGGACGCGCAGATCGCCCGCGCCATCATCGCCATGGCGCACAGCCTGAACCTCTCGGTGATCGCCGAGGGCGTGGAAACCCGCGAACAGCTGGAATTCCTGCGCGAGCATGGCTGCGACGAGATCCAGGGCTTCCTGCTGGCCCGCCCGCTGAGCGCCCAGGCGCTGGAAGAGAAGCTGCGCAGCGGCGCGGTCACCCGCCTGGAACAGCACGCCGAGCTGGCGGTCTGAGCCAACCCGGACGGAATTGATACGCAACGTGAACCCCGCTCACGATGCTCCGCCGGCGCATACCCGAGGGCGCGCGGATGGGGTAGAATCCGCGCCTTCCTTACACCGCCCAGCTGATTCCCAGGGGACCGCCATGTTCAGCCGTGATTTGACCCTCGCCCGTTTCGACGCCGATCTGTTTGCCGCCATGGAGCAGGAAGCCAAGCGTCAGGAAGAACACATCGAGCTGATCGCCTCGGAAAACTACACCAGCCCGGCGGTCATGGAAGCCCAGGGCAGCGTGCTGACCAACAAGTACGCCGAAGGCTACCCGGGCAAGCGCTACTACGGCGGCTGCGAATACGTCGACGTGGTCGAGCAGCTGGCCATCGACCGCGCCAAGCAGCTGTTCGGCGCCGACTACGCCAACGTCCAGCCGCACGCCGGTTCCCAGGCCAACGCGGCCGTTTACCTGGCCCTGCTGAACGCCGGCGACACCATCCTCGGCATGAGCCTGGCCCACGGCGGTCACCTGACCCACGGCGCCAAGGTCTCCTCCTCCGGCAAGCTGTACAACGCCATCCAGTACGGCATCACCGACGAAGGCTTCATCGACTACGACGAAGTCGAGCGTCTGGCCGTCGAGCACAAGCCGAAGATGATCGTCGCCGGCTTCTCCGCCTACTCCCAGGTGCTGGACTTCGCCCGCTTCCGCGCCATCGCCGACAAGGTCGGTGCCTACCTGTTCGTCGACATGGCCCACGTGGCCGGCCTGGTCGCCGCCGGCGTGTACCCGAACCCGGTTCCGTTCGCCGACGTCGTCACCACCACCACCCACAAAACCCTGCGTGGTCCGCGTGGCGGCCTGATCCTGGCCAAGGCCAACGAAGAGATCGAGAAGAAGCTGAACTCCGCCGTGTTCCCGGGCGCCCAGGGTGGCCCGCTGGAGCACGTGATCGCGGCCAAGGCCGTGTGCTTCAAGGAAGCCCTGCAGCCCGAGTTCAAGGCCTACCAGCAGCAGGTGGTGAAGAACGCCCAGGCCATGGCCGAAGTGTTCATCCAGCGCGGCTTCGACGTGGTTTCCGGTGGCACCCAGAACCACCTGTTCCTGCTGTCGCTGATCAAGCAGGACATCACCGGCAAGGACGCGGACGCCGCCCTGGGTCGCGCCTTCATCACCGTGAACAAGAACAGCGTGCCGAACGACCCGCGCTCCCCGTTCGTGACCTCCGGTCTGCGTATCGGCACCCCGGCCGTCACCACCCGCGGCTTCAAGGAAGCCGAGTGCCGCGAGCTGGCCGGCTGGATCTGCGACATCCTGGCCGATGTGAACAACGAAGCGGTCATCGACGCCGTGCGTGCGAAGGTCCAGGCCATCTGCGCCAAGTTCCCGGTGTACGGCAAGTAAGCGTCCACGCAATGCAAAAAGCCTGGCAAATGCCGGGCTTTTTTGTTTGTGTCTTTCGTAGGGCCCGGCGCCACCGCTGGACCCTGTAGGAGCGGCTTCAGCCATCAGGTGCGGGCCGGCACCAAAAGCATCGCGGCTGAAGCCGCTCCTACAGAATTCGCGCACCCGGCTTCTGTGGTGGGGACGATGCCGTGGTAGGACGCGAATCCGTCGGCCGCATAAAGCCGGCCTTACCGATTTACTCGAACAGCGCATCCAGCGCCTGCTCCAGGCGCGTCACGGCGATGACCTGCAAGCCGGCCGGCGCCTCCTTCGGCGCATTGCCCTTGGGCACGATCGCGCGCTTGAAGCCGTGCTTGGCCGCCTCCTTCAGGCGTTCCTGGCCGCTGGGCACCGGGCGTACCTCGCCGGACAGGCCGATCTCGCCGAACACCAGCAGGTCGTGGGGCAGCGGCCGATTGCGCAGGCTGGACATCACCGCCGCCATCAGCGCCAGGTCGGAGGCGGTTTCCAGCACCTTCACTCCGCCGACCACGTTGAGGAACACGTCCTGATCGTGGGTGGGAATGCCGCCGTGGCGATGCAGCACCGCCAGCAGCATGGCCAGGCGGTTCGGGTCCAGACCCAGGGTGACCCGGCGCGGGTTGGCCAGGTGGCTGGTATCGACCAGCGCCTGCACCTCCACCAGCATCGGCCGCGAACCTTCCCAGGTGGCCATCACCACGCTGCCGGGCACGGATTCCTGGGCACGGGTGAGGAAGATCGCCGAGGGGTTGGAGACTTCCTTCAGCCCCCGATCGGTCATGCCGAACACGCCCAGCTCGTTGACCGCGCCGAAGCGGTTCTTCACCGCGCGCAGCAGGCGCAGGCGGCCGTCGGACTCGCCCTCGAAATACAGCACCGTATCGACCATGTGCTCCAGTACGCGCGGGCCGGCCAGCGCGCCTTCCTTGGTGACGTGACCGACCAGGAAGATCGCCGTGCCGCTCTGCTTGGCGAAGCGCACCAGCAGCGCCGCGCTCTCGCGCACCTGGGCCACGCCGCCGGGGGCGGACTGCAGCTGCTCGGTGAAGATGGTCTGGATGGAGTCGATCACCATCACCCGCGGCTTTTCCTGGCGGGCGGTGGCGATGATGGTTTCGATGCAGGTCTCGGTCATCACCTTGAGGCGATCCTGCGGCAGTTCCAGGCGCCGGGCGCGCATGGCCACCTGCTGCTGGGATTCCTCGCCGGTGACGTAGAGGGCGGGCAGGCGCTGGGCGATGTTGCACAGGGTCTGCAGCAGGATGGTGGACTTGCCGATGCCGGGGTCGCCGCCGATCAGCACCACCGAGCCGTCCACCAGGCCGCCGCCGAGCACGCGGTCCAGCTCGCCGGAAGCGGTGGAGAAGCGCGGCACCTCCTCGACGCTGACCTCGGCCAGGGTCTTGAGCTGCGCCTGATCGCCGGCCCAGCCACTACGCCCGCTGGCGCCGCTCGGTGCGCTTTCCACCAGGGTCTCCACCAGCGTGTTCCAGGCGCCGCATTCGCCGCATTGCCCGGCCCACTTGGGGAAGGTGGCACCGCACTCGGTGCAGCCGTACATGCGTTTGGCCTTGGCCATGACCCGTTCACTCCCTCGTCAGCGATGACGGGGGATCATACGAAAAGACTGGATATATTTACAGCGATCAAAGGGCCTGGAAATGTGCGCTCGCGACAAACAGCACGACCAGGCCGGCCAGGGACAGGTAGTTACGCATGGGCGAATTCCTCGGGTGGGATCAACGGTGCGCAGCCTATGCCGCGTAATGTCTTGATGCCATTAAGATTTCCCAAAGCGCCCAATAGTCACATTTGCATGCGACACAACGCTCGGCAGGCTGGCAGCGCAGCGGCTATAACCAACTCACCCGTACCTTCACACTTCGAGGACAGCCGCATGAAATTCATGAGTGAATTCAAGGCGTTCGCCGTTCGTGGCAATGTCGTGGACATGGCCGTCGGCATCATCATCGGCGCCGCCTTCGGCAAGATCGTCTCGTCGTTCGTGGCCGACGTGATCATGCCGCCGCTGGGGGTGGTAATCGGCGGCGTGGATTTCAGCGACCTGGCCATCGTGCTCAAGGACGCCGTCGGTGAGACGCCGGCGGTGGTACTCGCCTACGGCAGGTTCATCCAGAGCGTCATCGACTTCCTCATCATCGCCTTCGCGATCTTCCTGGCCATCAAGTTCATCAACCGCCTGCGTCGGCAGGAAGAAGCCAAGCCAGAGGTTCCGCCGGCGCCGACCAAGGAAGAAAGCCTGCTGACCGAGATCCGCGACCTCCTCAAGAGCCGGCAGGACCGGCTCTGAATCGGTAGGGTGGGCAACTCGCGCAGCGATTGCCCACCACGGGATGCCTCCTGAAACGCATCGCGGCTGAAGCCCCTCCCACAAAGCCATGCACCGCACGGACCTGTAGGAGCGGCTTCAGCCGCGATGCTGTTCAGCGGGGGTGCCGGCTCCGCCGATGCCCCCGCCAGGCTGGCCGTTACATCGCCTCGGCCGCTACGGGCCGCAGCTCCACCTTGCTGACCCGGCGATCCCGCACCTCGCTCACCGTCACTTCCCAGCCCTGGGCTTCCACCCGGTCGCCGACCACCGGCAGGCGGTTGAGCAGGCTCATCACCAGCCCCGCCAGGGTCTGGTATTCCTCGGTCGGGTCGATGGAGAAGCCGACGGTCTGGCACAGCACCGCCAGGTTCAGCGAACCGCTCACCCGGTAGCCGCCGTCCAGGGTTTCGATGTCCGGGCTGTCCATTTCGCTGGCATCGGGCAGCTCGCCGGCGATGGCCTCGAGAATGTCGGTCAGCGTGACCATGCCTTCGAAGGCGCCCAGCTCGTTGATCACGAAGGCCACGTGGGTCGAGGCCTGGCGCATCTGCTCCAGCGCACTGAGCACCGAGACGCTTTCCGGCAGGCTCAGCGGCGTGCGCAGCAGGGCCTGGATGTCCGGCTCCTGGCCGGCCAGCAGCGCGTTGAGCAGTTCCTTCTTGTGCAGGTAGCCCAGCGGCTCGTCCACGGCATTGCCACGAATCACCGGCAGGCGCGAGTGCGGGGATTCCAGCAGCACCTGGCGGATGGTCTCGCGGTCCTGGTCCAGGTTGATGCGGTCCACCTGCATGCGATCGGTCATCGCCGTGCGCACCGATTGCTCGGCCAGGTTCAGCACGCCGCGGATCATCAGCCGCTCGCGACGCTGGAAGGGTTCGTGTCCCGGGGTGCCGTTGCCCACCAGGTCGACGATGGCCTCACCCACCTGGTCCGCCTCGACCCGGCCGCCCAGCAGGCTGAGCACCGCATCGGCGGTGCGCTCACGCAGCGGACGCTCGCTCTGCAGGTTGTGCTGACGGCGCGAACGGGCCAGCTGGTTGAACACCTCGATGAGGATCGAGAAGCCGATGGCCGCGTACAGGTAGCCCTTGGGAATGTGGAAACCCAGGCCTTCGGCGGTCAGGCTGAAGCCGATCATCATCAGGAAGCCCAGGCACAGCATGATCACCGTCGGACGGGCGTTGACGAACGCCGTCAGCGGCTTGCTCGCCACCATCATCAGGCCCATGGAGATGACCACCGCCGCCATCATCACCGGCAGCTGCTCGACCATGCCCACGGCGGTGATCACCGCGTCCAGGGAGAACACCGCGTCCAGCACGATGATCTGTGCCACCACCGGCCAGAAGCGCGCGTAGCCCTTGCTGCCGGAGGTCTGGTGCAGGTGCCCTTCGAGGCGCTCGTGCAGCTCCATGGTGGCCTTGAACAGCAGGAACACACCACCGAACAGCATGATCAGGTCACGACCCGAGAAGCTCATGCCGAGCACCTCGAACAGCGGCTCGGTGAGGGTCACCAGCCAGGCGATGCTGGCCAGCAGGCCCAGGCGCATCAGCAGCGCCAGGCTCAGGCCGATCAGCCGCGCGCGGTCGCGCTGATGCGGCGGCAGCTTGTCAGCCAGGATGGCGATGAACACCAGGTTGTCGATGCCCAGCACGATCTCCAGGATGATCAGGGTCAGCAGACCCAGCCAGACGGTGGGGTCGAGGAACAGTTCCATCAGGGGTTAACGCTCATGTGACAGGAAACGGGAACGCACGGACGCGCGCCGGCGGAGGCCGGCACGCGACAGACACGGGATGCGGAGATGGGCGGCACGGCGGCGCCAGGTGCGCCGCGCGGGGAGGAGCGTCCCCCGGGGAGGCCGGGGGAGGTCGAGAGTCGGTGTCCATATAACCCGAGGGTTGAAAAACGAATCGCGGAATTTACGGCAAGCGCGGCACGCTGCAAATAGCCATTCGTAACCACTTCTTACCAGTAATTCTCCACCGCGACCTGGCCAGGGCGCCGCGTGAGGCTCAGCTGCAGGTCGCGCGCCTTGAGCAGCAGCCGGGTGTCCTCGATCATCTGCGGGTTGCCGCAGAGCATGATGCGCGAGTGTTCCGGGCTCAGCCGCAGACCAGCGGCGCGCTCCAGTTCGCCCGTTTCCAGCAGGGTGGTGATACGCCCGTGCAGCGCACCCGGCCGCTGCTCGCGGGTGATGGTCGGCAGGTAGGTGAGCTTGTGGGCGTGTTCGGCCAGGTAGTCGCGCCCCGCGAAGCCCTTGATCAGCTCCTGATAGGCCAGCTCGCGCGCCTCGCGCACGCTGTACACCAGCACGATGCGTTCGAAACGCTGCCAGGCCGCGAAGTCCTGCAGGATCGACAGGAACGGCGCAATTCCAGTACCGGTCGCCAGCAGCCACAGGTCGCGACCGTCCGGGAAGCGGTCCAGGGTCAGGTAACCGAACGGCTGGCGCTCCACCAGCAGTTCGTCGCCAGGGCCGAGGCGGCGCAGCTCGCTGGTGAATTCGCCGTCCGGCACGACTACCGAGAAGAAGTCGAGGAAGTCGTCGTGGGGGGCGGAGACCATCGAATAGGCGCGCCACACCAGGCTGCCGCTCGGCTTGCGCACCCCCAGGCGGGCGAACTGCCCGGCCTGGAAGCGGAAGCCCGCATCGCGCGTGGTGCGCAGGGTGAACAAGCTGGGCGTCAGGGTCTCCACCGCCAGCAGCCGCTGGCGGGTGAACTTCTCTTCGCTGGCCGTCATACTGCGCACCTCCGCGTGGTCCGGTTCGTTTTCAGACTACGCCTAATCGGCTCCCGGAAAACCCGCCAGTCTTCATGCCTATTCTCGACACGCCCTTCGCCCGCCTCGACCTGATCCGCCAGCCTGAACAGCAGAACGAACCCCTGCAGGCGTTCGACGCCGCCGACGAGTACCTGCTCACCCATCTGCACGAACAGGGACTGGGCGCCGATGAGCGGGTGCTGATCCTCAACGACGGCTTCGGCGCGCTGGCCTGCAGCCTGGCGCCCCATGCCCGGGTGACCAGCAGCGGCGACTCGCACCTGGGCCATCTGGCCCTGGAGAAGAACCTGCAACGCAATGGCATCACCGCCGCGCCGCTCTTCGTGCCGGCCAGCGCCACCCCCGAAGGCCCGTTCGATGTGGTGCTGATCCGCATCCCGAAGACCCTGGCGCTGCTGGAGGAACAGCTGATCCGCCTGCACGGCCGCCTGGCGCCGGGCGCGCGGGTGATCGCTGCGGCCATGATCAAGCACCTGCCGCGCGCCGCCGGCGATCTGCTGGAGCAATACATCGGCCCGGTACAGGCCTCGCTGGCGGTGAAGAAGGCGCGCCTGCTGTTCGCCACACCCGAGGCGCGCCCGGCGCCGGTATCGCCCTACCCGACCCGCTACCGGCTGGATCAGCCGGCCATCGAACTGCTCAACCACGCCAACCTGTTCTGCCGCGAAGGGCTGGACATCGGCACTCGTGCCTTCCTGCCGCACCTGCCGAGCGGACTGGGTACGGCACGGGTCGCGGACCTCGGCTGCGGCAACGGCATCCTCGGCATCGCCTGCGCGCTGGCCAATCCCGAGGCGCAACTGACCCTGGTGGACGAGTCCTACATGGCCGTGCAGTCGGCCGCCGAGAACTGGCGGGCGATCCTCGGCGAACGCCCGGTGGAGATCCGCCCCGGCGACGGGCTGGCCGAACAGCCGGCCGACTCGCTGGACCTGGTGCTGTGCAACCCGCCCTTCCACCAGCAGCAGGTGGTCGGCGACTTCCTCGCCTGGCGCATGTTCCAGCAGGCGCGCCAGGCGTTGGCCAGCGGCGGGGAACTGTGGATCGTCGGCAACCGCCACCTGGGCTATCACGTCAAGCTCAAGCGGCTGTTCGAGCGCGTCGAGCAGGTGGCCGCCACGCCAAAATTCGTGATTCTTCGCGCGATTCGCCGCTGATCCTCGCCCATTCACGCCCTGCGCCCAGCTGGTATCATGCGCCGCGTTTGCGGGCCGCCTGTCCAAGGGGCCCGAGCAGGCGCAGACGGGCGAAGACTCGCTCGCGCCTGCATACAGACCTCCGCTTGTCACCTGCCGCACAGTCAATCATGGCGAATACCGCCTTTGGGGAACCCATCATGCTGGAGAAGCTGTTCCAACTGCGTGCCCATAACACCACCGTGCGCACCGAGATCCTGGCCGGTCTCACCACCTTCCTGACCATGGCCTACATCCTGTTCGTCAACCCGTCGATGCTGGCCTCCACCGGCATGGACCAGGGCGCGGTGTTCGTCGCCACCTGCCTGGCCGCCGCCATCGGTTCTTCCCTGATGGGCCTGCTGGCCAACTACCCGATCGCCCTGGCGCCGGGCATGGGCCTGAACGCCTTCTTCACCTACACCGTGGTGCTGACCATGGGCTACACCTGGCAGGTCGGTCTGGGCGCGGTGTTCCTGTCCGGCGTGCTGTTCTTCCTGCTGTCGGCCTTCAAGGTCCGCGAATGGATCATCAACAGCGTGCCGCTGCCGCTGCGCGCCGGCATCGGCGCCGGTATCGGCCTGTTCCTGGCGATCATCGCCCTGAAGAACGCCGGCATCGTGGTTGACCACCCGGCCACCCTGGTGGGCCTGGGCGACCTGGGCGCCGGCGGTCCACTGCTGGCCTGCCTGGGCTTCTTCCTGATCTCCGCGCTGGCCTACCGCAAGATCACCGGCGCGGTAATGATCGGCATCCTCGCCGTCACCGCCCTGTCCATCCTGCTCGGCCTGTCCGAACTGCAGGGCGTGGTCTCCGCGCCGCCGTCGCTGATGCCGACCCTGCTGGAACTGGACATCATGGGCGCGCTGGATATCGGCCTGGTCAGCGTGGTCTTCGCCTTCCTGTTCGTCGACCTGTTCGACACCTCCGGCACGCTGATCGGGGTTTCCCAGCGCGCCGGCCTGGTCGACAAGAACGGTCATATGCCGCGCCTGGGTCGCGCCCTGCTCGCCGATAGCACCGCCACCATGGCCGGCGCCGCGCTGGGCACCTCGACCACCACCAGCTACGTGGAATCCGCCGCCGGCATCGGCGCCGGTGGCCGCACCGGCCTGACCGCCTGCGTGGTCGCCCTGCTGTTCCTGCTCAGCCTGTTCTTCTCGCCGCTGGCCAGCTCGGTGCCCGCCTACGCCACCGCGCCGGCGCTGATGTTCGTCGCCGTGCTGATGCTCAGCAGCCTGGCCAACATCGATTGGAACGACCTGGCCGTCGCCGCCCCGGTGTCCATCGCCGCGCTGGCCATGCCGCTGACCTTCTCCATCGCCAACGGCATCGCCTTCGGCTTCATCGCCTGGACCGCCATCCACCTGCTGGCCGGTCGCTGGCGTGAACTGAGCCCGGCCATGTGGGTGCTGTCGGCGCTGTTCGTGGTCAAGCTGGCGCTGTTCTGATCCCAGCCCATCGCGGCTGAAGCCCCCCTGGCTTCAGCCGCGAGGGTTCAGCTACCGACGGCCGGTCCCCCCGGCCGTGCATTCGGCTCCGGATCGGTGGAAAATCGCCGCGCGAATTTTTCATCCTGCGGCCCTGCCGTCCTTACCCACACGAGTTGCCCATGATCCGTCCGCAAGACGCCGCCGCCTATTCCGCCCAGCTTGCCGACAAGCAGGCCCGCCTGCGCGAGCTGCTGGCGCCCTTCGCTGCCCCGACCCCCGAGGTGTTCGATTCGCCCCTGAGCCATTACCGGCTGCGTGCCGAATTCCGCCTGTGGCGCGACGGCGAGCAGCGCCACTACGCGATGTTCGAGCCGGGCGACAAGCGCGCGCCGATCCTGCTCGACGACTTCCCCATCGCCAGCCCGCGCATCAACGAACTGATGCCACGCCTGAAGGCCGCCTGGCAGGCCAGCGAGACCCTGGGCCACAAGCTGTTCCAGGTGGAATTCCTCACCACCCTGTCGGGCGACGCGCTGATCACCCTCGCCTATCACCGCCCGCTGGACGATGCCTGGGAGCAGGCGGCCGAGCCGCTGGCGGCGATCCTCGGCGCCAGCATCGTCGGCCGCTCGCGGGGCCAGCGCCGGGTGGTCGGTCGCGACTACGTCAGCGAAACCCTCTGCGTGGCGGGCCGCGAGTTCCGTTACCGGCAGCCGGAAGGCGCCTTCAGCCAGCCCAACGGCGCGGTCTGCCAGAAGATGCTCGGCTGGGCCTACGAGGTGCTGGGCGAGCGCGACGACGATCTGCTGGAGCTGTACTGCGGCAACGGCAATTTCACCCTGCCGCTGGCCACCCGCGTGAACAAGGTGCTGGCCACCGAGATCAGCAAGAGTTCGGTGAATGCCGCGCTGGCCAATCTGGCCGACAACGGCATCGACAACGTCACCCTGGTGCGCCTGTCCGCCGAGGAGCTGACCCAGGCGCTCAACAAGGTCCGTCCGTTCCGCCGCCTGGCCGACGTCGACCTGGACAGCTACCGCTTCGGCACCGTGTTCGTCGACCCGCCGCGCGCCGGCATGGACCCGGACACCTGCGAGCTGACCCGGCGCTTCGAGCGCATCCTGTATATCTCCTGCAACCCGGAAACCCTGGCGGCCAACATCGCCCAGTTGCACGACACCCACCGCGTCAGCCGCTGCGCGCTGTTCGACCAGTTCCCCTGGACGCACCACATGGAAGCCGGGGTTCTGCTGGAAAAGCGCTAAAAAACGTAGGAGCGGCTTCAGCCGCGATGCTCTTTCGCAACATGAGCCCAAAGCATCGCGGCTGAAGCCGCTCCTACGAAAAGCAGGCGAAAATCTCCGCCCAATGAAAAAGCCCGCCAATCGGCGGGCTTTTTCATTCCGGGGGAAGCGCTTACTGCTGCGGCGGCAGCAGGGTGATTTCCACGCGACGGTTCTGCTGACGGCCGGCAGCGGTGCTATTGCTGGCGATCGGCTGGTTCGGGCCGGCGCCGTAGGCGGAGATACGGTTGGCCGCCACGCCGTTGGCGGTCAGGTAGTTGGCCACGCTCATGGCGCGGTTGTTGGACAGGGTCTGGTTCAGCTGCAGCGAACCGGTGCTGTCGGTGTGGCCGACGATCTGGATGCCGTTCTTGTTGAACTCCTTGAACACCAGCACCAGCGAATTCAGGGTGTCGTAGAAGCTGGCGGAGATGTCGGCGGAGCTGGAGGCGAAGGTGATGTTGCCCGGCATGATCAGGATCAGGTTGTCCCCCTCACGCTGGACCTGCACACCGCTGTTGACCAGGGTCTGACGCAGCTTGGCTTCCTGCTGGTCGACATAGGCGCCGTAGCCACCGGCGGCCAGGCCGCCCACCGCGGCGCCGATCAGCGCGCCCTTTTTGCGGTCCTTCTTGCTGGAGGTGGCGGCGCCAACGGCAGCACCGGCCACGGCGCCGAGGCCACCATAAACACCCACCTTGCCCGCCTGTTGTTCGCCGGTGTAGGGGTTGGTGGTGCAACCCGCCAGCAGCGCGACGCTGGCGGCAATGGCGGTCAGGGTACGCCAGTTTCTCATGATGGATTTTCCTTTGAATTCAGATGGTTGGGTTGGCCCCGCGCTTTGAGGGCAATCGGCACCAAAAGTTCCGCGCCAGATTATCCGCCTGACAATCGGCAGGCAGCTCCCGGGCTGCGCCAGTGTCGATTGCCGCACAGTAATCACCGGCTCGCGGACGACTGGCGGGATACCCCCTCTCACCCAGCCCCTCTCCCGCAAGGGGCGAGGGGAGAAAGGAACCGTAGGGTGGGTTAGCCGCACAGCGGCGTAACCCGCCAGGGATGCCGCTGGGCCAAACGGTGGGTTACGGCCTGCGGCCTGACCCACCCTACGCAAGCTGTAGGGCCGGCTTTACGCCGGCCAGCGGACTGCGGCCGGCGCACCGGCGGCAATCCCACCGCTGACGGCCGGGATAAACCCGGCCCCACCGGGGTCGGCGATTCCGTCTCACCGCTCAATCAGCCAGGCCGACCAACCGGGCCAGCTCCACGGTGCGGTTGGCGTAGCCCCATTCGTTGTCGTACCAGGCGTAGATCTTCACCTGGGTGCCGTTGACCACCATCGTCGACAGCGCGTCGACGATCGACGAGCGCGGGTCGGTGCGGTAGTCGATGGACACCAGCGGGCGCTCCTCGTAGCCGAGGATGCCCTTCAGCTCGCCGTCGGCGGCAGCCTTGAGCAGTTGGTTGACCTCCTCGACCGTGGTGGCGCGTTCCACTTCGAACACGCAGTCGGTCAGCGAGGCGTTGGCCAGCGGCACGCGCACCGCGTGGCCGTTCAGCTTGCCGCGCAGCTCCGGGAAAATCTCGGCGATCGCGGTGGCCGAGCCGGTGCTGGTCGGGATCAGGCTCAGCAGCGAGGCACGGGCGCGACGCAGGTCCTTGTGCGGCTGGTCGAGCAGGCTCTGCGAGTTGGTCGGGCCGTGGATGGTGGTGATCGAGCCATGGCGGATGCCGAGCGCTTCGTGGATTACCTTGACCACCGGGGCCAGGCAATTGGTGGTGCAGGACGCGGCGGTGACGATGCGGTGCTGTGCCGGGTCGAACAGCCGGTCGTTGACGCCCATCACCACATTGAGCACGCCCGGTTCCTTGACCGGCGCGCTGACCACCACGCGCTTGACGCCCTGATCCAGGTAGCCCTGCAGCACGGCCACGGTCTTCATCTTGCCGCTGGCCTCGATCACCAGATCGCAGTCCGACCAGTCGGTGTCGGCGATGGCCTTCTTGTGGGTCACCGGAATGCGCTGACCCTCAATGACGATGTTGTCGCCGTCGCTGCCCGCCTCGTGCTGCCAGCGGCCGTGCACCGAGTCGAAATTCAGCAGGTGGGCGTGGGTTGCCGCGTCGGCGGCCGGGTCGTTGATGCGCACGAACCGCAGTTCCGGCCAGTCCCAGGCGGCGCGCAGCGCCAGCCGTCCGATGCGGCCGAAACCGTTGATGCCTACGTTGATGGTCATGCCGGATTCCCCAGAGTCGGATGGATGGGTAGCGATTGCCGGCGCCGTCCGGCTTCACGCCGGGCCCGGAGCCACGACACCCGCGCGGGGCAGGCGGGAGATCTGGCTGGCATTAAAACGGCCCACCCCGACCCTCTGGCACCCTGCCGGAGGGCCGGGGCGAACCGGCGGGACTCAGACGGCCAGCTCGCCGCCGTCGATGCGCTGGATCACCACGGTCGCGGCGCGCGGCCGTACCTTGCTGCCGGCCGGCGTGACCTGGGTGGCGTCATCGCTGTAGGGCCAGTTCCCCGGGTGCTGGATGTTGACGAACATCGTGCGGTTGTCCGGGGTGAAGGCCAGGCCGGTGACTTCGCAGCCATTGGGACCGACGAAGAAGCGCCGCAGTTCCCCCTGGTTCTGCACGTTCACCGGCACCTCGCGGCCCTGCGGGTCGATCAGGTTGGCGGGAATCACCGCCAGCATCTGGTCGTTGGTGTAGTCGGTGAGGGTCTTCTCGCCGTTGTCGGTCTGGATCCACAACACGCCGCGGCTGTCGAAGACCAGGCCGTCCGGGCTGGCGAACTGGTTCAGGTCGGTGAGGCCGGAACGGTTCAGGCTCGGGTCAGCGGCGGCGTGGGCGCCGAACACGAAGATGTCCCAGCGGAAGCCCCGCTGATCGGCGCTGTCGTGCCAGCGGATGATGTGGCCGTGGCGGTTCTGGGTGCGCGGGTTGGCGGCGTTGGGCTCGGTACGGCTGCTGTTGTTGGTCAGCGTCAGGTACACGTCGCCGTTCAGCGGGTTCACCGCCGTCCATTCGGGACGATCCATGGGCGTGGCGCCCAGCGCGTCGGCGGCGCCACGGGTGTTGAGCAGGATGCCGGCCAGGTCGCCGAACAGGGCACTGAGCGGGATGCCCTCGGGCGTCAGGCTGTCCGGGGTCAGCGGCAGCCAGACACCGCCGCCGTCGTCATTGAAGCGCGCCACGTAGAGGGTGCCGCGATCCATGTACTTGGCGCCGGTGGCCAGGCGGTCGAGGGGGTTCGCGTCGGCCGGGTCCCACAGGGCAGCGGAGACGAACTTGTAGAGGTACTCGTTCTGCGCGTCGTCGCCGCTGTAGAACACCACCGGCTGACCGGCCTGCGCCTTGGCCGGCCAGCAGCCCTCGTGACGGAAGCGGCCCAGGGCGGTGCGCTTCACCGCGCGGGTGGTCGGATCGTGCGGGTCGATCTCGACGATGTAGCCGTAGGTGCTGGCCTCGTTGCGGTAGTCGTCCCGCGCGCTGGCGCCGCGCGGGGTGATGTCGAAGCGGGCGAATTCCTCGTCCACCTCGCTGGCGTCGCCTGCGGCGGTTTCCCAGGCGTAGCTGGTCCTGGCGGTGGAAATGCCGATGCGGCGCTGATCCTCCGGCAGGCCGGCGTCGCGGTTGATGAACACGTTGGGCCAGTTTTCCTCGCAGGCCAGGTAGGTGCCCCACGGGGTGAAGCCGTTGCCGCAGTTGTTGTTGGTGCCGCGCGTTACGGTGCCATCGGGCGAGAAGCGCGTCTGCACGTGGGCGCTGCCGCGCAGCGGGCCGGACAGGTCCATCACGCTGGCGGTGGTGAAGCGGCGATTGAGCGGGTCGTTGTCCATCACCTGCCAGCGGCCACCGACCTTGCGGATGCGCAACACGCCGACGCCGTGGGCGTTGATCTCCTTGCGCACCTCCTCGGCGGGACGCCGGCCGTCGGCATCGCGGGTCGGACCATTCGGGTGCAGGGCCTTCTGGTCGATGTACTCGTAGTTCACCACCAGCAGGCCGTCTTCGGAGCTGCCGTTGAGGGGGAAGAAGTGCATGCCGTCGTGGTGCATGCCCACGGCATTGGCCTGATCGTCGGCGCTGTTGCCGCCATCGGCCTGCCAGGCACGCGCGGCGCTGTTCAGCGGCGTGCCCCAGGGCGCCAGCACGTAGGCGCTGTAGCCGGGCGGCACCACGCAGGCATCGGTGCGCGAGCCGGGAATGGAATCGAAGCCGAGCCGCAAGGGGTCGGGCTGGGTGGGCTGCGGTTGCGGCCGGGGCGGACGCGGGCGGCCGTCCTTGTCGAGGCAGCCGCTCAGGCCGACGCCGGCCATCATGGCGATCGCCGCGCCCAGGCTGCCGCGCAACACGCTGCGGCGGCTGAGGTAGCGGTCCATCACCGCCCCCATGGGCTCGTTGGGGCTGAGATTGCGCTGCAGGTTGTCGCCGGTTTCTCGACTCATGGGGGGCAGGTCCTTCTGAAGGGAAGCCAAGACTGTAGAAAGGCACTGTGATGATTGCGTGTCAGCGCCATGAAGAAATCGCGGCAGGCACCCGCCATCGGTGCGTGGCAGGCGTGCCGGCGAGGCTGAGATCTTCGCCGTCAGGTTACACTGCGCGACCTGTCACCCACGCGAGCCCTTCCCATGAGCGATTGCTGCAAGACCTGTAGTTGCACCGCAGAGGAAACGCCCAGCCCGCCACCGGCCGAGGTGCGGGCCGAGCTAGTCAGCGAGTTCAGTGTGGCGAAAATGGATTGCGCGGCCGAGGAGCGCCTGATCCGCATGGCCCTGGAACCGCTGGCCGAGGTGCGCGGCCTGCACTTCGATCTGGGCAAGCGTCGGCTGCGGGTGTGGCACGACGCCGATATCGCGCCGGTGGCCCGCACGCTGGAATCGCTTGGCCTGGGCGCGCGCCTGGACGGCACCACGGCAGCCAGCGAAGCGGCGCCCGCGGCACCGGATGCCGACCGCCAGGCCTGGGTGTTGCGCTGGTTGCTGGGCATCAATGCGCTGATGTTCGTCGTCGAGCTGACCAGTGGCTGGCTGGCCCAGTCCACCGGACTGCTGGCCGACTCGCTGGACATGTTCGCCGACGCCGCCGTGTACGGCGTGGCGCTGTACGCGGTCGGGCGCGCGGCGCACCTGCAGCTCGGCGCCGCGCGGCTGGCCGGTGTCATGCAGGTGCTGCTGGCGCTGACCGCGCTGGCGGAAGTGGCGCGGCGCTTCCTGCTCGGCAGCGAGCCGCAGTCACTGTCGATGATGGGCATCGGCCTGCTGGCGCTGGCGGCGAACGTCGCCTGCCTGCTGTTGATCCACGGCCAGCGCGACGGCGGCGTGCACATGCGCGCCAGCTGGATCTTCTCCGCCAACGACGTGCTGGCCAACCTCGGCGTGATCCTCGCCGGCGCCCTGGTGGCCTGGACCGGCTCCGCCTGGCCGGACCTGCTGATCGGCACGGCGGTGGCGCTGCTGGTGCTCAACGGCGCGCGGCGCATCCTGGCGCTGAAGGCCTGAGAACGACGACTGCCGGGGCGACTCAGGCCCGCCGCCACCACCGCCGACGGGTCGGCGGCTCGGGCCAGCTCAGCGGCTTGCTCTCGCAGCGCACGATGCCGCCGGCGCCCAGGCGCAGAGTCCAGCGCTGCGCGACGCTGCCGGCCTGCCCCGGCTCGCGGTGGACCAGCAGCAGGTTGTAGTCATGCTGCTTCTCGATGGGGTGCGCCTGCACGCCCTCCTCTTCCTTCCATTCGAACAGCTGCTGGTGGCTGGCCTGGATCATCGCGCACAGCGGCTCGCAATCCAGGGTCAGGCGCTCCTGGATTTCGTCCTGAGTCAGCGCCGCCTTGTCCAGATGCAGCCGTGAGCGGTAGCAGACGATCTGCCGTTCCTCGTTGCTGGCCCATTTGCCGGAATGCTCACGCACCGGCGGGCTCAGCTCGGCGAGCTTGCGGTAATCGAGCCAGGCCAGCTGCTGGGCCAGCACCTTCTGGGTGTAGGGCATCTGCTGACGGATCTTCCAGCGCGGCTTGCCCTGGCGCAGCCAGCGCGTGACGGTGTCGATCAGGTCGTCGCGCAACAGGTCGCGCAGCGCATAGATCAGCGCGATGCCCAGCAACAGGGCCAGCGACAGCTGCTGACTGGCGTCGCGCACGTTGAACAGGAAATAGGTGAACACCGACATGATCAGCACGGTGGAGGTCGCCTTCACCAGCTTGCGCGTGCCGGCACCCAGTTCGGTGATCTTCTGGCGCAGCACCACCGGGTACTCCAGCAGGCGCAGGTACAGGCCCATGCGGTTCCACACGCGGGTCGGCGTGCCCTGGAAGTCGCTCAGGTAATCGCGCTCGCGGCGATAGCGGTGTTCCTGGCGCAGGAAGTCCTGGAGGGACTGCCGCAGTTCCTCGTCGAGTTCATCGAAGCCCTCCAGGGTCATGCTCTCCAGCACGAACTGTTCGGCCAGCCAGGAGTAATAGATGTCGAGCTGGCGGAAGTAGCGCAACTGCTTGCTCTGCTTCGGTTCCGCCTTGCGCAGGCGCTGGGCGAAGTTCTGACTGAGGCGCAGGGCGCGGGCCAGCGGCTCGCCCACCGCCCGGCCCTGCAGCTGCTGGCGCAGCCGGTCCAGGGAGGCCTGGTACTGGAAGAAGCCGGCGCCGTACATGATCTCGTAGTGCGGCGAGAGCAGCGAGTAGGAGGTGTCGTGCTTGCTGGCGCGATCCTGGGCCGGCAGGCCAAGCAGGCGGTACCGGTGGACCAGCGCGGTGTGGAAGAACTGATCCTCCGACAGGGTACGGGCGGAGAGGTTGCTTTCATGGGGCGTGAACAGGTACAGCTCGACCGAGTGACGCCCCGGCCGGGTCAGCGTGCGGGTCAGTTGCAGGCGAAAATCGCCCTGGCGCTTCAACGAGAACACGGCACCTCCAACAACAAATGGCCCGGCGAGCATATCCGAAGCCGGGAGCGGCGGCGCTTCGACCGGCAATCCGTGGCGCGCCCGCCTCGGTCGGCCGGGGTAAACCCGGCCCCACAAAAAAGGATCGGCGCCGTGGTCCTGTGGGGCCGGCTTTACGCCGGCCAGCGGTGTTTCGACCGGCACAGCCGTGGCGTTCCCGCCCTCGTCGGCCGGGGTAAACCCGGCCCCACAAAAAGGATCGGTGCCGCGACCCTGTGGGGCCGGCGTTACGCCGGCCAGCGGTGTTTCGACCGCCACAGCCGTGGCGTTCCCGCCCTCGTCGGCCGGGGTAAACCCGGCCCCACAAAAAGGATCGGCGCCGTGCCCCTGTGGGGCCGGCTTTACGCCGGCCAGCGGTACTTCGACCGGCACATCCGTGGCGCTCCCGCCCCCATCGGCCGGGGTAAACCCGGCCCCACAAAAAGAATCGGCGCCATGGTCCTGTGGGGCCGGCTTTACGCCGGCCAGCGGTGTTTCGACCGGCACAACCGTGGCGTTCCCGCCCTCGTTGGCCGGGGTAAACCCGGCCCCACAAAAAGAATCGGCGCCGTGACCCTGTGGGGCCGGCTTTACGCCGGCCAGCGGTACTTCGACCGGCACATCCGCGGCGTTCCCGCCCCCATCGGCCGGGCGGGCCCGGCCCCACCCAGATTTCCGGCCTGCTAGACTGCGCCTCCTTATTGCATCCCTCCACCCTCCATGACCGACGCCCCCGCCAAGCCCTGGTTCGTCTATCTGGTACGTGCCGCCAACGGCGCGCTCTATTGCGGCATCAGCGACGATCCGCAGCGCCGTTTCGCCCAGCACCGGAGCGGCAAGGGCGCGCGCTTCTTCCACTCCAGCCCGGCGCAGGCGCTGGTGTTCGTGGAAGCCTGCGCGGACAAGAGCGCGGCCCTGAAGCGCGAGCGGGCCATCAAGGCGCTGCGCAAACCGGCCAAGGAGGTGTTGGCGGCTGGCAGTTCGGCAATGTCGGCAACCGTCACGGACTGCTAGTTTCGCCCCGCACCTTTCCAGCGGAGCCTGACCATGCACAACACCCTGATCCTGCACCACTACCCCGAGTCGCCCTTTGCCGAGAAGGCCCGGCTGATGCTCGGTTTCAAGCAGTTGTCCTGGGGTTCGGTGTACATCCCGCGCATCATGCCCAAACCTGACCTCACCGCACTGACCGGCGGTTATCGCAAGACCCCGGTGCTACAGGTCGGCGCGGACATCTATTGCGACACCGCGCTGATCGCCCGCCGCCTGGAGGCCGAGAAGGCCACGCCCACGCTGTTTCCAGAGGGCCAGGAATGCGTGGTCGCCGCCTTCGCCCAGTGGGCCGATTCGCTGGTGTTCCAGACCGCCATCACCCTGAGCTTCCAGCCGGACGCCCTGGCGGCGCGCATGGCCCAGTTCCCCCCGGCGGCGGTACAGGCCTTCCTGGCCGATCGCGCCGCGCTGTTCAAGGGAGGCTCGGCACCGCGACTCTCGGCCGAGCAGGCCCGCAGCACCTGGACGGTGCTGATGGCGCGCCTGGAGCAGCAACTGGCCCGCGAGTCCGACGACTTCCTGTTCGGCGCACCCTCGGTGGCCGATTTCGCCATGGCCCATCCGCTGTGGTTCCTCAAGAACGGGCCGGCCACCGCATCGCTGGTCGAATCTTCACCGCAAATCAGCGCCTGGCTGGCTCGGGTGCTCGACTTCGGCCACGGCTCCGCGCAGCGCATGGAGGCGGAGCAAGCCCTGGAGATCGCCCGTCAGGCCGAACCGGCACCGCTGCCCGCCGAGGCATTTACCGATCCCAACGGCTTCCAGCCCGGCCAGCGGGTGACCATCCGCGCGGTGGATTACGGCGTCGATCCGGTCGAGGGCGAACTGCTGTACGCCGGCCGGGAGGAACTGATCCTGCGCCGCGAGGATGAGCGGGCGGGCCTGGTGCATGTGCACTTCCCGCGCCTGGGGTTCCAGATCGAGGCGCTGTAAACGGCCAGAGGTCCGCACGGAGCCGCTTTTCGTGGGAGCGGCTTCAGCCGCGATGCTTTGGACAGGCCGTAGCCAGAAGCTCGCGACTGAAGTCGCTCCTACAGGCCCGCGCGGGTGCCGCCTTTCGTGGGAGCGGCTTCAGCCGCGATGCTTTGCCCCAGGCCACAGCCAAAGGCTCGCGACTGAAGTCGCTCCTACAGAAAGCGGCTGTGCTCCCAGCCTCAATGCAGCGCCGAGGTCACCAGGAAATTCACCAGCGTCGGGTCGTCGGGCAGCTCGATCTCGCGGGACGGTCGCGGTAGCTCTTCGACCACCGATTGCCAGAACGCCTGCGCCACGTCGTCCTGCTGGTGGAAGCGCACCAGCCAGGAGTGGCGGGTATCGCTCAGCGCATGCAGGGCCACGGCCCGGCCGATGCCCTGGCGGCGGTATTTCTTGAGGATGAACAGGTCGGCGAACTCCAGCGCGTCGATGCCGGGCACCTCGCTGCGCTCGATCAGCACGAAGCCGGCAATGCAGCCTTCGACCACCACCAGCTGCGCGCTCCAGTCCGGCTCCTGCCAGTAGCGGGCCAGGTACTCCTCGTGGATGTAGAAGCAGCCATCGGCGTCCACGTCCTCCTGCTCCCAGTCGGAGGTTTCGTAGGCGTAGAACTGGTAGAGGTTGCGAATCAGATGGGTCTGGTCCGCCTGGGTGGGAAGCAGTTCGAGAGTCACGGTGGTCATGGGCTACACGGCATGAATCGAGGCGCGGCGCGCCCCGAAGGAAAACGAAAGCGCCCCGGACGAGCCCGGGGCGCATGAACAGGCGGGCGCGGACTCAGCGGCGCTTGAGCTGATCCTTCAGCTGGGTGGGCACCTGGCGGATGGTCAGGGTGTCGGTGGTCTCGTCGTATTCCACCCGCGAGCCCAGCAGGTGGGCCTCGAAGCTGATCGACAGGCCCTCGGCGCGGCCGGTGAAGCGGCGGAACTGGTTGAGAGTGCGCTTGTCAGGCGGAATCTCCGGGGCCAGGCCGTAGTCGCTGTTGCGGATGTGGTCGTAGAAGGCGCGCGGCTTGTCCTCGTCGAGCAGGCCGGAGAGTTCTTCCACGGTGATCGGCTCGCCCAGGCGCGCCTGGGTGCTGGCGTAGTCCACCAGGGTCTGGGTCTTCTCGCGGGCCTGCTCCTCGGCCAGGTCCTCCTGCTCGACGAAATCGCTGAACGCCTTGAGCAGCGTGCGGGTTTCGCTCGGCGCATCGACGCCTTCCTGGCAGCCGATGAAGTCGCGGAAGTAGTCGGAGACCTTCTTGCCGTTCTTGCCCTTGATGAACGAGATGTACTGCTTGGACTGACGGTTGTTCTGCCATTCCGAGAGATTGATGCGCGCCGCCAGGTGCAGCTGGCCGAGATCCAGGTGCTTGGCCGGCGCCACTTCCAGCGCCTCGGTGACCGTCACGCCTTCGCTGTGGTGCAGCAGGGCGATGGCCAGGTAGTCGGTCATGCCCTGCTGGTAGTGGGACAGCAGCACGTGCCCGCCTGTGGACAGGTTGGATTCCTCCATCAGCTTTTGCAGATGCTCGACGGCCTGACGACTGAAGGCGGCGAAGTCCCGCTCGTTGTCCAGATAGCCCTTCAGCCAGCCGCTGAACGGGTAGGCGCCGGACTCGTCATGAAAGAAACCCCAGGCCTTGCCCTGCTTGGCGTTGTAGCTGTCGTTCAGGTCGGCCATGAGGTTCTCCATGGCCTGATTGACCGGCAGCTCGGCGTCGCGGGCATGCAGCACGGCGGGCGAGCCGTCGGGTTTCTTGTCGATGAAATGGACGATGCAGTGACGAATCGGCATGGAACTCTCGGGGCGGGTGAAACAGGCGCGCTAGTGTAAAGCATCGGGGGGCAAAACTTGTGGGGCCGGGTTTATCCCGGCCGACGGGGGCGGGAACGCCGCAACGGTGCCGGCCGGCGTGAAGCCGGCCCCACAGAAAAGCTGCAAGCCGCAGGGTTTGTCACAGCTTCGCAATCACTCAACCAGCTCCGGCTGCGCCAGCGGCTTGCCGCTCCTCGGCTGGTCGCGCAGGAACTCCAGGCGCTTGATCATGTAGCGCACGTGCACGTGCAGGTCGTACAGCTCGCCGGAATAGGACAGCGGCACCTCGATGCGCGCCAGTTCGAGGCCGAGGTCGATCAGGTGATCGATCTCCTGCTGCGGATCCTGCAGCTTGCCCAGGTACAGCTGACGGTCGATCTCGCGCAGGTGCTTGTACCAGCGGTAGATGCGCGAACGGATCTGCCAGCGGTACAGCGGACCGACCACCTTGATCAGCGGAATCAGCAGCACCAGCAGCGGGATGGCGAGGATGATGTAGCGGTCGGCCAGCGAGGCGATGCGGAACGGCAGGTAGCGCTGCAGGATCGGCAGGCCCTTGCTGTAGAAATAGTCGGCCTCGTCCAGCGTGGCGAAGTTCGACGAGGCCGGCGCCGGGAAGCGCCCGGCGGCATCCAGCAGGTTGCCGTCCTTGAGCACTTCGCGGGCGGCGGCCAGGATCAGCGGGGTCAGCGAGGGATGGAACGCTTCGCTGGCCACCAGCGTGGCCAGCGGGCCGACGGTTTCCAGCGGGCGATCGGGCACATTGCGTTCCAGGCTGACCAGCCCCTCGCCCACGTCGACGCGGTTCAGGTACGGCAGGCGCGCCTGATACGCGGCGCTGCGCCCCAGGTTGAGCAGTTGGAGGTTCGGATCGCCGGCCAGGCGCTGCACCAGGCCATTCTCGGCCGGGCCGATGAAGAAGGCCGCGTCGATATTGCCGGCCTGCAGCTCGCGGGCGGCGCGGGCGCCGCCGTACTCGTGCCAGCCCGCCGGCAGGTTCTGCAGGGCGATGCCGTTGGCGCCGAGCAGGGCATCGGTGACCGAGCGGGTGCCACTGCCCGGGCTGCCGATCGCCACGCGCAACGCCGCCAGTTCGCCAAGGCGGGCAACCGTCACCTCCTGGCGGGCGAACAGCCACACCGGCTCCTGGAACAGCACACCCAGGCCGTACAGCTCGGCGCGCTGTTCGCTGTTCAGGCTCAGCTCCTGGCCGCTCTGCACCAGCGCCAGCTCCACCTCGCCGGCGCGCAGCTTGGCGAGGTTGTCCACCGAGCCCTGACTGTTCACCAGCTCCAGCGTGAACCCTTCCTTGGCCAGCTCGGCCTGCAGGCGCAGGCCGAAGCTGTGATAGCCGCCGCTCGGGCCGCCGGTGGCCAGGCGCGCTTCCATCGGCGGCGGCGGCGCCACGAAGGAGAACAGTGCCCAGACCAGCGCGGCCACCACCGGCACGATCCACAGGTTGGCGAGCACGAAGATTTTCAGATCGTTGAAGACACGGCGCATGGCAGATTTCCGAAGCGGTTTCGGCGGCAGAGGATAGCCGCTGCGCTCTTAGCCGCGCGAGAACCGCCGGGCGCGCCGCTCGCGCCAGAGGGCGATCAGCGTCAGCACCGCCAGCAGGCCGAGCGCGTACAGCGCATCCCAGCCGAGCGCCAGCAGCACCAGCAAGCAGAGCAGCGTCGCCAGCGCGGCGACTCCGCGCCAGAGCCCGCGCAGCAGCAGGACCCCGGCGGCCATGCTGAGCAGGTAGACGATGATGAAGTTGCCGTTGGCGTAGCGGATCAGATCGTCCACCGACAGCTGCAGCGCCTGGGCCAGCGCGGCGCACAACGCGCACACCGCCACCACCAGCAGCAGCGCCGGACCCGGCACGCCATGCCGGTTGCGCCCGGCCAGGCGTGCCGGCAGCTTGCCCTCGTCGGCCAGGCTCCAGATCAGCCGGGCGAAGCCCTGCACATAGACGTTGATCGAGGCGAAGCAGGCCAGGTAGCCGAGCAGCGCCACCAGCCAGCGGCTGCGCTCGCCGAACAGCTGGTCCATCAGTTGCGGCAAGGCGGTGGCGTCGCGCTGCGCGTCGCCGTATACGCCAAAGCTCAGCACCGCCACCGAGAAGGCCCAGTACACCAGCCCGGCCAGCAGTACGCCGAGCAAGAGCGCCAGCGGGAAATCACGGCGGGGATTGCGGAACTCCTCGCCCAGATGGGTGAACGCCTCGATGCCGACGAAGCACCAGAACATCACCCCGAGGGCCGCCGGCAGGCGCGACCAGTCCGCGCCGCTGGTTGGCAGCAGTGGCTGGCTGGCGCGCGGCAGCTCGCCGGCCCACCAGATCAGCGCCACCGCGCCGATGATCGCCACGGCGATCAGCCCCTGCACCAGGCTGGAGGCGCGCGGCGGTCGCTGGCCGAGCAGCAGCATGGCGCCGAGGGTGGCCAGCTGGATCAGCAGCACCTCGCCCGCACCGAGCGGCAGCACCGCCTGCCAGAAGCCGGTGGCGATGTTCAGCGCCGCCGGCAAACCGACCGGCAGCACGGCCAGGAACAGCAGCGCGATCAGCCGCTCGCTGCGCGCGCCGAAGGCCAGGCCGATCAGGTGCGGCGCGCCGCCGGCATGGGGAAAGCGCCGGCCCAGCTGGGCAAAGGTGAAGGCCACCGGCAGCACCAGGGCGATGAGGATCAGCCAGGCCCACAGCGAAACGGAACCGGCGGCGCTGGCGGCCAGCGCCGGCACCACGAAGATGCCGGTGCCCAGCAGCGAGGTGCTGAGCAGCGCGACGCCCTGCCCCAGCCCCAGTTCCTTGTTCAAACGACTCATCGGGTATGCTCGCGCCCATTCGAAAGGGTCGCCATGATACGCCCGCGACCGCTTCTCCACCCGCTTCTGGAGCCCGACACCCGTATGAGTCTGCGTCTGCTGCACACCTCCGACTGGCATCTCGGCCAGCACTTCATGGGCAAGAGCCGCCAGGCCGAACACCAGGCCTTCTGCGCCTGGCTGCTGGAACAGGTGCGCCTGCACGCGGTGGACGTGGTGCTGATCGCCGGCGACATCTTCGACACCGGCGCACCGCCCAGCTATGCCCGCGAGCAGTACAACCGCTTCGTGGTGGCGCTGCGCGACACCGGCGCGCGGCTGGTGGTGCTGGGCGGCAACCATGATTCGGTGGCCATGCTCGGCGAGTCCCGCGAGCTGCTGGCCTGCCTGGACACCTGGGTGGTGCCGGCAGCGATGGAGAATCCCGCCGATCAGGTGCTGCTGCTACCCACCCGCGACGGCGAGCCGGGCGCGCTGCTCTGCGCGATTCCCTTCCTGCGCGCCCGCGACCTGCTGCGCAGCGAGGCCGGGCAGAGCGCCGAGGACAAGCAGCGCTCCCTGCAGGACGCCATCGCCGAGCACTACCGGCAGTGCCACGCCCAGGCCGTGAGCTTGCGCCGCAAACACGGCGCGCTGCCGATCGTCGCCAGCGGCCATCTGACCACCGTGGGCGCCAGCGCCAGCGAATCGGTGCGCGAGATCTACGTCGGCAGCCTGGAAGCCTTTCCCACCCGCGACTTCCCGGACGCGGACTACATCGCCCTGGGGCATATCCATCGTCCGCAGAAGGTCGGCGGCCAGGAACATATCCGCTACAGCGGCTCGCCGATTCCGCTGTCCTTCGACGAGGCCAGCCAGCGGAAGGAAGTGCTGCTGGTGGACCTGGACCGCATCGGCCTATGCGGCATCACCCCGCTGCCGGTGCCGCGCTTCCAGCCGCTGCTGAGCCTGCGCGGCACGCTGGAACAGATTGCCCAACAACTGCCCGAGGCCGCCGCCGCGGGCACGCCGGAGTGCCCGGCCTGGCTGGAAGTGCAGGTGGTCAGCGATGACTACCTGAGCGACCTGGGCGCACGACTGGCCGAGCTCACCCGGGACCTGCCGGTGGAAGTGCTGCGCATCCGCCGCGAACGCAACGGCGCCAGCGCCGCGCTGCTCAGCGACAGCCGGGAGACCCTGGACGAGATCGACCCGCTACAGGTGTTCCAGCGCCGCCTGGAGCAGGAAACCCTCGATGACGCGCTGCGCGAGCGCCTGACCCAGCTGCACCAGCAGGTGCTGGCCGACCTGCAGGAGGTGCCGGCATGAGAATCCTCACCCTGCGCCTGAAGAACCTGAACTCGCTGAAGGGCGAGTGGAAAATCGACTTCACTTCCGAGCCGTTCAAGGACAACGGCCTGTTCGCCATCACCGGGCCCACCGGGGCGGGCAAGACCACCCTGCTGGACGCCATCTGCCTGGCGCTCTACCACCGCACGCCGCGCATGGACACGGTCAGCGCCGGCGGCAACGAGCTGATGACCCGCCACACCGCCGACTGCCTGGCCGAGGTGGAATTCGAGGCGCGCGGCGAACGCTACCGGGCCTTCTGGAGCCAGCGCCGCGCCCGCGACAAGGTGGACGGCGCCCTGCAGCAGCCCAAGGGCGAGTTGGCCAAGGCCGATGGCACCCTCCTGGCCGAGAAACTCGGCGACAAGCTGGGCCTGGTCGAACAGCTCACCGGCCTGGACTACGCGCGCTTCACCCGCTCGATGATGCTGGCCCAGGGCGGCTTCGCCGCCTTCCTCAACGCCAAGGCCGCCGAACGCGCGGAACTGCTGGAGCAGCTGACTGGCACCGAGATCTACGGGCAGATCTCCATGCAGGTGTTCCAGCGCGCCCGGGAGCAGAAGGACGTGCTGGAACGGCTGCAGGAACGCGCCGAGGCGGTGGAACTGCTCGACGAGGCGGCGCGCGCCGCACTGGAGGCCGAGGCCGCCAGCCTGGCCAGCGACGAAACCGCCCGGCGCGAGGAACAGCAGGTGCTGCGTGCCCAGCAACAGTGGCTGCAGCAGCGCGACCAGGCCCAGAGCCAACTGAGCAGCGCGCAAGCCCGCGAACAGGCCGCCCGTGCGCAACTGGAACAGGCCGCCGCCGATCTGCAGCGCCTGGCCGCCAGCGAACCGGCCGAACAGTTGCGCCCGGTCTTCGACGCGCGCCTCCAGGCCGAACAGGCCTTGCTGGCCACCGAATCCAGCCTGCAGCGCCTGCAAGACGAACAGCACCAACACCAACAGGCTCGCCAGCAGGCGCTGTGGCACGGCCACTGGGCCAGCGAGCAGCAACGCAGCCAGGCGCACACGGCGCTGACCGCCCTGGAAGAACGCAGCATCGCACTGGAACTGCGCCTCAAGGAAACCGCGGGCCATGCGCTGATCGCCGGCCAGCTGGGCGGCTGGAAGCTGCGTTTCGCCGAGTGCGAGCAGCTCGACAGCGATCTGGTGCAACTGGACAGGCGTCGGCAGGCCATCCAGCAGCGCCTGGCCGCGCATGCCCAGCGCCGTGAGCAGGCCGAGCAGCAGTTGCAGGTCGCCCAGGCGGAGCTGGAAACGGCCCGGACTCAGCTCGCGCAGCGCGAACAACAGCATCAGGCCCTGCTCGGCGAGCGCGACGAAGCCGGTTGGCGCAGCCATTGGCAGACGCTGTTGCAGCGCAAGGGCCATCTGGAACAGTTGCAGCAGTTGCTCGACCAGCGCCAACAGCAAGCCACGCTGCTGCACAAACACGGCACGCGCAAGGAAAAGGCCGAGGCCGTGCAGGCCACTCGGCAGACCGAGCTGACCGCCCTGCGCGATCTGTACCGCCGGGTGAAAAGCCAGGTCGACGACAAGGAGCGCCTGCTGCAACAGGAGCATCTGCTGCAGGCCCGCGCCGAACTGCTGCCCGGTTCGCCCTGCCCGGTGTGCGGCGCCTGCGAGCACCCCGCCGCCGGGCATTACGATCCGCTGGATATTGCCAGCACCCAGCAGGCGCTGACGGAGCTCAAGGCCGAACAGGAGCAACTGACCCTGCGCGGCCAGACCCTGAACGCCGAAAAGGCCCGGGTGGAAGGCGAGCTGGAGGAAATCCACCACCAGCTGCAGGCCGCCCAGGCACAACATGAACAATTGGGCGCCAGCATCGGCCAACTGCTCATCCAATTAGGGCTGAGCGAACCGCTGGACCTGCAGGGCGAACACACCCGTCTACTCGCCGAGCAAGCGGCTACGCAGCAGCGGCAGTCCGAACTGGAGGCGCTGAAGAAAGCCCTGGGCGAGGCGCAGCAGCGGGTCTTCGCCCTCGCCCAGCAGGACGGCGAACAGCGCCAGCAGCTGCAGCTGATCGACAAGGATCGGCAGGCCGATACCCAGGCGCTGGGCGAGCTGGACGGCGAACAGCAGCGGCTGCTGGCGCGCCTGCGGGACGTGCAGCAGGCGCTGCGCGACGAACTGACCACCCTCGGTTATGCCATGCCCGACGACACCGCCGCCTGGCTGGCCGCGCGCGAGCACGACGCCCGGCAATGGCAGCAGGCCGAGGCGCAACAACAGAGCCTGCGCGATGAATTACGCGAGCAGGAGCATCGCCTGGACCATGCGGCGGCCGTGGCCCAGCGCTGGCTGGAGCGCTGGCAGGCCGCCGAGCAGCCGCGCTTCGATGCGCCGAGCGGCGCGTGCGACGTCCTGCTGGCCACCGCAGATCAGCAGCTCGAAGAAGCGGAACGCGCCCTGCTGCAACTGGCCGGCCAGCGGCGCAGCCTCGGCGAGCGCCGCGAACAGCAGACGCAGCAACTGGCGGAACGCCAGGCGCACTGGGAAGCCGCGCTGCGCGACAGCCCGCTCGGCAACGAAGCGGACTATCTCGCCGCCTGCCTGCCGCTGGCCGAGCGCCAGACGTTGCAGGCGCGCAAGCAGCAACTGGACACCGCGCTGACCGAGGCAGCCGCGCTGTACCAGTCCGCCCGGCAGACGCTGGAACAGCTGCTTGCCCACCCGCTGACCGAACAGGACGCCGACACGCTGGCCGCGCGCCTGGCGGAGCTGGACGCCGAGCTGCGCCAGATCGGTCTGCGCCAGGGCGAGTTGCGCGCCACGCTGCAGGGCGATGCGCAGCGCCGCCAGAGCCAGCAGGCGCTACGGGCGCAGATCGAACAGCAACAGGCGCACAGCGACCTCTGGCAGCACCTGGCCAGCCTGATCGGTTCCGCCGACGGCACCCGTTACCGCAAGTTCGCTCAGGGGCTGACGCTGGATCATCTGGTGCATCTGGCCAACCGTCAGTTGCTGCGCCTGCATGCCCGCTATCAGCTCGCCCGCCGCAAGGGCGGCGACCTGGAACTCGACGTGCTGGACACCTGGCAGGGCGATATCGCCCGCGACACGCGCACCCTGTCCGGCGGCGAAAGCTTTCTGGTCAGCCTGGCGCTGGCCCTGGCCCTGTCGGACCTGGTCAGCCAGCACACGCGCATCGACTCGCTGTTCCTCGACGAAGGCTTCGGCACCCTGGACGGCGAAACCCTGGAGGTGGCCCTCGACGCGCTCGACCAGCTCAACGCCAGCGGCAAGATGATCGGCGTGATCAGTCACGTCGAGGCACTCAAGGAGCGCATCCCGGTGCAGATCCGCGTCGACAAGGGCGTCGGCCTGGGCCACAGCCGGCTGGACGGGCGCTTCGCGGTGGCCGGCTGATGGCGCCCTGCGGCGGGCCCTTTCCCGCGCTCAAACGCTAAGCCTTTGAGCGATAAATGAATTTTCTTGCCCCTGTCGGAAAAAAAATCCGCCGCATGTGTTGACAGCGAAATCTCGCTGCGTAAAATGCGCGCCACTGCAACGGGGTTTCCGGTTTTACTGGAAGTTGCAGTTGGAAGTACCGAAGTTCCGCGATAGCTCAGTCGGTAGAGCAAATGACTGTTAATCATTGGGTCCCTGGTTCGAGTCCAGGTCGCGGAGCCAACTTCCAGCCGGGGTATAGCGCAGCCCGGTAGCGCGCCTGCTTTGGGAGCAGGATGTCGGGAGTTCGAATCCCCCTACCCCGACCATATTTTGGGTCGTTAGCTCAGTGGTAGAGCAGTTGGCTTTTAACCAATTGGTCGTAGGTTCGACCCCTACACGACCCACCACACAAGGCTTCATCGAAGCCAGAAAAACGGGAAGCTCCGCAAGGAGCTTCCCGTTTTTTCATGCCTGCGGAAAACCAGGGCGCTTTCGTGCAGGCCGACGCAAAAAGCTCGCGACTGAAGCCGCTCCTACAGGTTCGGGCACACGCCACTTTTGTAGGAACGGCTTCAGCCGCGATGCCCTTCAGACCATCAGCACCAGCTGCGCGATGCTGTAGCCGATCAGCGCGCCGCACAGCACATCGCTCGGGTAGTGCAGCCCCAGCACCGGCCGCGACAGCGCCACCAGTGCGGCGAAGGGCACCAGCAGCACCGCCAGCTGCGGAAAGTAGGCCAGCGCCAGAGTAGTGAAGGACACCGCGTGCAGCGTATGCCCGGACGGAAAGCTGAAGCGGTCCAGCGGCGGGCAGCCGCAACGGATGTCCTGGAAGGTGATGAAGGGCCGTTCGCGCACCAGGCGATGCTTGAGCTGCCGGTAGATCAGCAGGCCACCCAGCCCGGCGATACCCATGCGCAGGGCCGCCTCGCGCCCCGCCTCGCCGGCGAACAGGGCCAGCGCCGCCATCAGGCAGTACCAGAACACCCCGTCACCCAGCCGACTGACCGTGCGGAACAGCCGGTGCATGGCCTGCCGCCGCGAGAGGCGGTTGATGTTGATGCAGAGTCGATATTCCAGCCGTCCCAGGCGCGCCAGGACCGGCAGGGTCAGGTCTTCCGTCTTCAGCGTGATCTTGTCCATGTCTGGCAGACTAGGCGGCGCGTTCGACAACACTGTGAATCTCTCGTGGCAGTTCGATGACCGCCCCGCCGTCATCGAAACGTCATGCACCTGTCACGCAGGCTTAAGGCCGATGATGCCCAATGGCAGCCATGAAGATCGTCATCTGCACCGATGCCTGGCAGCCCCAGGTCAATGGCGTGGTCACCACGCTCAGCCGCACCCGCGACGCCCTGCGCGCCATGGGGCATGAGGTGGAGGTCATCGGCCCGGAGCGCTTTCACAGCGTGGCGCTGCCCGGCTACGCGGAAATCCGCCTGGCGCTGCTGCCGTATCGCCGCATGCGGCGCCTGCTCGACGCGCTGCAAGCCGACCATATCCACATCGCCACGGAAGGTCCGCTGGGCTGGGCGGCGCGTCGCTACTGCCTGCAGCGCGGCCTGCGCTTCAACAGCTCGTACCACACGCAGTTTCCGGAATACGTGCATGCCCGCTACCCCTTCATACCGCTGGCCCTGGGTTATGCACTGATGCGCCGCTTCCACCGCCCGGCGGAGCGCACGCTGGTGGCCACCGAGCACATGGAGCGCCTGCTGCGCGAGCGGGGCTTCACGCACCTGGCGCGCTGGGGACGCGGCGTCGACATCGAGCTGTTCCGCCCGCAGGACCGCCAGCCGGCGCAGCTGCCGACGGACCTGCCGCGCCCGCTATGGGTGTATGCCGGGCGGCTGGCGGTGGAAAAGAACCTGCCGGCGTTCCTGGAACTGTCGTTGCCGGGCAGCAAGCTGGTGATCGGCGACGGCCCGGCGCGCCGCGAGCTGCAGGCGCGCTTTGCCGAGGCCCACTTCGTCGGCTATCGCTTCGGCGAGGAACTGGCGGCTTATCTCGCCGCCGGCGACGTGTTCGTGTTTCCCAGCCGCACCGACACCTTCGGCCTGGTGATGCTGGAAGCCATGGCCTGCGGCCTGCCGGTGGCGGCCTTCCCGGTGACCGGACCGCTGGACGTGGTGCGTCACGGCGAAACCGGCTGTCTGCACGAGGATCTGCAGCAGGCCTGCCTGGGCGCGCTGGCATTGTCGCCGGAGGCCTGCCGGCGCCAGGCCGAGGCGATGAGCTGGGAGGCCTGCACGCGGCAGTTCCTGGCGGCGTGCAGGCCGACGTCGGACGCTCGCGAATGAATTCGCTCCCACAGGGTCAGCGCAGGAC
>NZ_DATJCS010000011.1:0-117727 GCF_035497915.1 Pseudomonas sp. | reverse complement strand
TCGCGGCTGAAGCCGCTCCTACAGGGCCTTTGCGCACCGTAGGGCGGACAACGCTTTCCTTGTCCACCATCGCCCCCGCACGGTGGCCAGAAAAGCGCTGACCGCTCCGTTCAGCAACAAGCTTTGACAATCATTCTCATTACTATTATTGTCCGCTGCATCCCGATTTCAGCGCGACGAGCCCCCGCCATGTACGTATGCCTTTGCCGAGGTGTCACCGACAACCACATCCGCGACGCGATCTACGAAGGCTGCTGCAGCTACCGTGACGTGCGCGAGAACCTGGGCGTGGGCACCCAGTGCGGCAAGTGCGCGTGCGCGGCCAAGCAGGTGGTACGCGAGACCCTCACCGAAGTCCAGGCTGGCCAGGCGGCCATGCTGGGCGGCGTGGCGCTGTTCAGCCCGGCCTGAAGCCGATATCCGCACCTGAGAGCCGGGCAATCGCCCGGCTTTTTCATGTCAAGGGCTTGGGTTTGACACCCAGGTACCCTGCGGCCAGACTCGCCCAACACGCATTTCCTCTCAGGCGGAGCATCATGAAAGGCGATACTCAGGTCATCCAGCACCTCAACAAGATCCTTGGCAACGAACTGGTGGCCATCAACCAGTACTTCCTGCATGCGCGCATGTACGAGGACTGGGGCCTGAACAAGCTCGGCAAGCATGAGTACGATGAATCCATCGACGAGATGAAGCATGCCGACAAGCTGATCAAGCGCATCCTGTTCCTGGAAGGCCTGCCCAACCTGCAGGACCTCGGCAAGCTGCTGATTGGCGAGAACACCAAGGAAATGCTCGAATGCGACCTGCGCCTGGAGCAGGCGGGCCTGCAGGACCTGCGCGCGGCCATCGCCTACTGCGAACAGGTGGGCGACTACGGCAGCCGCGAGCTGCTGGAAGACATCCTCGAGTCCGAGGAAGAACACGTCGACTGGCTGGAAACCCAGCTGGGCCTGATCAAGGCCGTCGGTCTGGAGAATTACCTGCAGTCGCAGATGGACGCGTGATGCGTCCGTAACGAAAAAGCCCCGGCAGTGCCGGGGCTTTTTGTTTCGAGGCCGGATCAGGCGTCCTTGCGGGCCGCCGCGGCTTCCTTGATCAGGGTCTGCAGCTCACCCTTCTCGAACATCTCCTGCATGATGTCACTGCCACCGACCAGCTCGCCGTTGACCCACAGCTGCGGGAAGGTCGGCCAGTTGGCGTACTTGGGCAGCTCGGCGCGGATTTCCGGGTTCTGCAGGATGTCCACGTAGGCGAATTTCTCGCCGCAGCCCATCACGGCCTGGGCGGCACGGGCGGAGAAGCCGCACTGCGGGGCGTTGGGCGAGCCCTTCATGTACAGCAGGATGGTGTTGTTGGCGATCTGCTCTTTGATGGTTTCGATGATATCCATGAGGGGCACCTCGGCTACAAATGACCTGCCGACCCCCCGGGTCGGCGTTTGCGCGGCATTGTAACGGAAAGCCTAGTGAAGCGCTCAGGCTTCTTTTTTGCGTCAGCCGGCGGCCCATCGCCTATGCTGCTTCGGCGCCGACAGCGGGGTAATTTGCGCCATTGCGACATTTACCGATAACATCCCGCCTCCCATTTCGTCGCCCCTGGCGACCTCCTCGCAGGTCCCTCCTCTGACGTTGGCGGTTCTTTTTTTCGCCACAGGACCTGAACACGTGATCAAGGTAACGACAATGAGCGTACGGCACTTTCTCTCGCTGATGGACTGCACCCCCGCGGAGCTCAACGGGCTGCTGCGACGAGCCATCGAGCTGAAGGACCTGCGCAACCGCGGCATCCTCTACGAGCCCCTGAAGAATCGCGTGCTGGGCATGATCTTCGAGAAGGCCTCGACCCGTACCCGCGTGTCCTTCGAAGCCGGCATGATCCAGCTCGGCGGCCAGAGCATGTTCCTCTCCCCGCGCGACACCCAGCTGGGTCGCGGCGAGCCGATCAGCGACACCGCCATCGTCATGTCGCGCATGCTCGACGCCATCATGATCCGCACCTACGCCCACGGCACCCTGACCAACTTCGCCGCCCATTCCCAGGTGCCGGTGATCAACGGCCTGTCCGACGAGCTGCACCCCTGCCAACTGCTGGCCGACATGCAGACCTACCTGGAACAGCGCGGCAGCATCGCCGGCAAGACGGTGGCCTGGATCGGCGACGGCAACAACATGTGCAACACCTACATCGAGGCGGCCATCCAGTTCGACTTCCAGCTGCGCATCGCCTGCCCGGAAGGCTACGAGCCGAGCGCCGAGCTGCTGGCCAAGGCCGGTGGCCGCGTGACCCTGCTGCGCGACCCGCGCGCGGCGGCGGCCGGCGCGCACCTGATCAGCACCGACGTGTGGGCCTCCATGGGTCACGAAGAAGAAGCCCAGGCACGTCTGGCCAGCTTCAAGGGCTACCAGGTCAGCCGCGAACTGCTCGACCTGGCCGACCCGGGCGTGATCTTCCTGCACTGCCTGCCGGCGCACCGTGGCGAGGAAATCAGCCACGACCTGCTGGACGATCCGCGTTCGCTGGCCTGGGACCAGGCCGAAAACCGCCTGCATGCCCAGAAGGCGCTGCTCGAATTCCTCGTCGCCCCCGGCTATACCAAGAACGCATGACGTCCAAACTGCTGCTTCAACTGCACAACCTGGCCTGCGGTTATCAGGGCCAGATGATCGTTCAGGAGCTCAACCTGCACCTGAACGCCGGCGACATCGGTTGCCTGCTCGGCCCCTCCGGCTGCGGCAAGACCACCACCCTGCGCGCCATCGCCGGTTTCGAGCCGGTCAGCCAGGGCGAGATCCGCCTGGCGGGCGAAGTGATCTCCCGCGCCGGCTTCACCCAGGCGCCGGAAGCGCGGCGCATCGGCATGGTCTTCCAGGACTACGCGCTGTTTCCGCACCTGACCGTGGCGGAGAACGTCGCCTTCGGCATCCGCAAGCACCCCGAGCGCGAGCGCATCACCGGCGAGCTGCTCGATCTGGTCAAGCTCGGCCACCTGGGCAAGCGCTACCCGCACGAACTCTCCGGCGGCCAGCAGCAGCGTGTCGCGCTGGCTCGCGCCCTGGCGCCGGAGCCGCGCCTGCTGCTGCTCGACGAGCCCTTCTCCAACCTCGACGTGGAACTGCGCCGCAGCCTGAGCCGCGAGGTGCGCGACATCCTCAAGGCGCGCGGCACCAGCGCCATCCTGGTCACCCACGACCAGGAAGAAGCCTTCGCCGTCAGCGACCAGGTCGGCGTGTTCCGCGAGGGCCGCCTGGAACAGTGGGACACCCCCTACAACCTCTACCACGAGCCGCTGACGCCGTTCGTGGCCAGCTTCGTCGGCCAGGGCTACTTCATCCGCGGCCAGTTGCAGACCCCGGAAACGGTGCTGACCGAACTCGGCGAGATCCACGGCAACCGCGCCTACAGTTGGGCTCCCGGCAGCGCCGTGGACGTGCTGCTGCGCCCCGACGACCTGGTGTATGCGCCGGACAGCGAGCTACAGGCGTGCATCACCGCCCGGACCTTCCTCGGCGCCTCGACCCTCTACCGCTTGCAACTGCCGACCGGCACCCAGCTGGAATCCATCTTCCCCAGCCACATCGACCACGCGCCGGGCGAGACCGTCGGCATCCGCGTCTGCGCCGATCACCTGGTGCTGTTCCCCGCCCAGGGCAGCGTCGCCGCCCACACCACCCTGTCCGGCGGCGTTCGCCGCTGCAGCAGCACCGACTGAGCGGCGCCGCCGCTCACGGCAGGTACAGCTCGCCCCGGGCCACGATCAGCGCGTGGCCGGCCAGGCGTACCCGTTCGCCATCGACGCGACACAGCAACTCGCCACCCCGCGCCGAACACTGGAACGCGCGCAGCTCACTGCGGCCCAAGCGCCCGGCCCAATAGGGCACCAGCATGCAATGCGCGGCACCGGTCACCGGGTCTTCGTCGATGCCGATGGCCGGGGCGAAGTAGCGCGACACCACATCATGCTCGGTGCCCCGCGCGGTGACGATCACCCCGAGCCAGGGCAGCGCCGCCAGCGCCTTCAGGTCGGGTGAGCAATCGCGCACGGCGGCCTCGTCGGCCAGCACCACCAGCAGGCTGTCGCGACCGGACAGTACCGTCTCGGGCTCGTGGCCCAGCGCCTCGGCCAGCCCGGCCGGCGCGGCGATCGGCTCACCGGCCAGCGCCGGGAAATCCAGCTCCAGCCGCTCGCCGAGCCGACGCACGCGCAGCTCGCCGGACAGGCTCAGCAGGCTCAGGCAGTCGCCCGGCTCTTGGTAGGCATCGAACAGCACCCTGGCCGCCGCCAGGGTGGCATGGCCGCACAGCGGCACCTCCTCCCGGGGCGTGAACCAGCGAATCCGCCAGCCCTGCCCTTCGCGCACGACGAACGCGGTTTCCGCCAGGTTGTGTTCGGCGGCGATCTGCTGCATCCGCGCCTCGGCCAGCCACTCGTCGAGGCGGTAGACGATCGCCGGGTTGCCGGCGAACGGACGGTCGCTGAAGGCATCGACCTGGTGGAAAGGCAGGGTATTCATCGCATGGTTCTCCGGAATGTCATTGGGCCTCGCTGCGCACCCGGCGCACCGCGTTCAGCCAGCCGGCATACAGCGCCTCGCGGCGCTGTGCCGGCATGCTCGGCTCGAAGCGCCGCTGCTGCTGCCAGTGGCTGGCGACCTCGCCCAGGTCGCGGTACAGCCCGGCGCGCAGCCCCGCCAGGTAGGCGGCGCCCAGCGCGGTGGTCTCGTTGACCTGCGGGCGCTCGACCGGCACGCCGAGGATGTCGGCGAGGAACTGCACCAGCCAGTTGTTCACCACCATGCCGCCATCCACGCGCAGCGCGCTGAGCGGGGCGGCGCCGTCCTGGCGCATGGCTTCGA
The DNA here is from genome assembly GCF_035497915.1 of Pseudomonas sp. Taxonomy (GTDB): domain Bacteria; phylum Pseudomonadota; class Gammaproteobacteria; order Pseudomonadales; family Pseudomonadaceae; genus Serpens. The sequence goes on along the minus strand of NZ_DATJCS010000011.1, from coordinate 112,871 downwards.
GCAGGTCGCGGGTCTGGTAGCACACCGCTTCCAGGCCGGCGGTGACGATTTCCTTGATGCCGGTGTCGCGGGTCAGGCCGAAGATCGCGCCGCGCGCCTTCGGATCCCAGTAGGGCGCGCCCAGCCCGGTGAAGGCCGGCACCAGATAGACGCCGTTGGCATCGCCGGCCTGCAGCGCCAGCGCCTCGCTTTCGTGGGCGTGCTCGATCAGCCGCAACCCGTCGCGCAGCCACTGCAGGGCGGCGCCGGCGACGAAGATGCTGCCCTCCACCGCGTAGGTCACCTCGCCGTTCAACCGGTAGGCCACCGTGGTCAGCAGGCGGTTGCGCGAGCTCACCGGCTGGCGTCCGGTGTTCTGGATCAGGAAGCAGCCGGTGCCGTAGGTGCTCTTCACCATGCCCGGCGCGAAGCAGGCCTGGCCGATCAGCGCCGCCTGCTGGTCGCCGGCCATGCCCAGCACCGGCAGCGCCGCGCCCAGCCAGTGGGCGTCGGTCTCGCCGAAGTCCGCCGCGCAATCCAGCACCTCGGGCAGCAGGCTGGCGGGGATATCGAATAGCTTGAGCAGATGTTCATCCCACTGCTGGGTGTGGATGTTGAACAGCAGCGTGCGCGCCGCGTTGCTGGCGTCGGTGCGGTGCGCGCGGCCGCCGGTCAGGCGCCAGAGCAGGAAGCTGTCCACCGTGCCGAAGCGCAGCTCGCCGCGCGCGGCGCGTGTACGGGCGCCCGGCACGTTGTCGAGGATCCAGCGCAGCTTGGTCGCGGAAAAATACGGATCGATCAGCAGCCCGGTGCGCGCCGCCACCTCCGCCTCATGGCCGGCCGCCTTGAGCTCGGCGCAATAGTCGGTGGTGCGCCGGTCCTGCCAGACGATGGCCGGATAGATGGCCTCGCCCGTGGCAGCGTCCCACACCAGGGTGGTCTCGCGCTGGTTGGTGATGCCGATGGCGCGGATGTCCGCCGCCCGCAGCCCGCCGCTGGCCAGCGCCTGGCGGCACACGGCGAGCGTGCTGTCCCACAGGTCCTCGGCGGCATGTTCGACCCAACCATCGCGGGGGAAATGCTGGGCGAATTCCTGTTGCGCGCTGGCCACCGCGCCGCCGCTGGCCGAGAAGATGATCGCCCGACTGCTGGTGGTGCCCTGGTCGATGGCGAGGAGGTAGTCGCTCATGAAGACTCCGTTATCCGCGGCCGATGGCAGCAAAGACGGCCTGCGTCTGCTGCGCCAGCGCCTCGGCACTCAGTTCCACCTCCAGCCCACGCCGGCCGGCGCTGACATGGATGGTCGGCTGCTGGCGGGCCGACTCGTCGATGAAGGTGCGCAGGCGCTTCTTCTGCCCCAGCGGGCTGATGCCGCCGACCAGGTAGCCGGTGGCGCGCTGCGCGGCGGCCGGATCGGCCATGTCCACCTTCTTCACGCCGGCCGCCTGGGCCAGCGCCTTGAGATCGAGGCTGCCGGCCACCGGCACCACCGCCACCAGCAGCTCGTTCTTCTCGGTGGCCGCCAGCAGGGTCTTGAATACCCGTTCCGGCGCCAGGCCGAGCTTTTCCGCCGCTTCCAGACCGTAGGATGGCGACTTGGGATCGTGTTCATAGCTGAGGACGCGGTGCTCGACGCGGGCTTTCTTGAGCTGATCGATGGCTGGGGTCATGGCGCTTGCTGTGCTGGGGTCGACGAAAGGCTACGTTAGCGGCCGCGGCGCGCCAGCGCTACAGTGTTGCGGCAATCCTGGCCCTTGAGAGTGGCATGAACGAACCCTGCGAAGTGCTCTACGACCTGGCCGTGATCGGCGGTGGCATCAATGGCGCCGGCATCGCCGCCGACGCCGCCGGGCGCGGCCTGCAGGTCTACCTCTGCGAACAGCACGACCTGGCCAACCACACCTCCTCGGCGAGCAGCAAACTGATTCATGGCGGCCTGCGCTACCTGGAACATCGCGAGTTCCGCCTGGTGCACGAAGCGCTGGCCGAACGCGAGGTGCTGCTGGGCAAGGCGCCGCACATCATCAAGCCGCTGCGTTTCATCCTCCCGCACCGTCCGCACCTGCGTCCGGCCTGGATGATCCGCTTCGGCCTGTTCTGCTACGACCACCTCGGGCGCCGGCGCACCCTGCCCGGCTCGCGTGGCCTGCGCCTGGGCGCCGACAGTCCGCTGCGCCCGGACATGACCCGCGGCTTCGAATACTCCGACTGCTGGGTGGACGACGCCCGGCTGGTGGTACTCAACGCCATGGCCGCCCGGGAGCACGGCGCACGGGTCGATACCCGCACCCGCTGCCTGTCCGCGCAGGCCCGCGATGGGGTCTGGCAGTTGGACATGGAACGCGCCGACGGTCGCCGCTTTCACCTGCATGCACGGGCGCTGGTCAATGCCTGCGGTCCCTGGGTGGCGGACTTCCTGCGCGACGGCCTGCAGTGCCAGCCGCGCCACGGGGTGCGCCTGGTACAGGGCAGCCATATCGTGGTGCCGCGCCTGTACCCCGGCGAGCAGGCCTACATCCTGCAGAACGAGGATCGGCGCATCGTCTTCGTCATTCCCTGGCTGGAGCGCTTCAGCCTGATCGGCACCACCGACCGCGAATATCACGGCGACCCCGCGCAGGTGCGCATCAGCGAGGAGGAGATCGAGTACCTGCTGGCGGTGGTGAACCAGCATTTCCGCCAGCCGGTGGAGCGCGACGACATCCTGCACAGCTTCTCCGGCGTGCGCCCGCTACTGGACGACGAGTCCGGCGACCCGTCGGCGGTGACCCGCGACTATTTCCTGGAACTGCACGGCGCGGCCGATCAGGCGCCGCTGCTCTCGGTGTTTGGCGGCAAGCTGACCACCTACCGGCGCCTGGCCGAATCGGCGCTGGAGCTGCTCAAACCCTGGCTGAAGAACATGGGGCCGCGCTGGACCGCCGACGCGCCACTGCCGGGCGGCGAAGAGATGGACGACCAGCTGGCCGCGCAACTGGTCGAGCAGGCGCCCTGGCTGCCCGTCGAACTGGCCCGGCGCTGGGCCGTCAGCTACGGCAGCCGCAGCTGGCGCTTGCTGGCCAGCGCAACGGGACTGGGCGATCTGGGCGAACACTTCGGCGCCGGCCTGTACGCCCGCGAGGTGGACTACCTGCGCCGCGAGGAATGGGCGCAGAGCGCCGAGGACATCCTCTGGCGGCGCGGCAAGCTGGGGCTGTTCCTCGAAGCGGAACAGTGCGCGGGGCTGGACGCCTACCTGCAGCGGGAGCCGATGAAGATGCGCTGACTGGAGGTGCGGGCCGGCAAGAGAGCCGTAGGGTAGACAACGGCGAAGCCTTGTCTACCGCCGGTGCGCATGCACCCGGGCCGGTGGAAGATCGCTGCGCGAGTTTTCCACCCTACGGACTCCGTCGGCCGGCATAAAGCCGGCCCTACAGGGGCAATGCTGGCGACCGACGTCAGGCGGCGTGGCGCTCACGCAGCCGGCGCGCCGCCGCCACCATGTTGACCAGCGCCGCCTCGGTCTCCGGCCAGCCGCGGGTCTTCAGGCCGCAGTCCGGGTTGACCCACAGGCGCTCGACCGGAATCCGCTCGGCGGCCTTGTCCAGCAGCGCGACCATCTCCTCGACGTCCGGCACGCGCGGCGAATGGATGTCGTACACGCCCGGGCCGATCTCGTTCGGGTAGGCGAAGGCGCGGAAGGCCTCCAACAACTCCATCTGCGAGCGCGAGGTCTCGATGGTGATGACGTCGGCGTCCATGGCGGCGATGGAGGCGATCACGTCGTTGAACTCGCTGTAGCACATGTGGGTGTGGATCTGCGTCTCGTCGCGCACGCCACTGGCGGTCAGCCGGAAGGCTTCGGCGGCCCAGTCCAGATAGGCCTGCCAGCGGGCCTTGCGCAGCGGCAGGCCCTCGCGGAAGGCCGCTTCGTCGATCTGGATGACGCGGATGCCGGCGGCCTCCAGGTCACGCACCTCATCGCGGATCGCCAGCGCCAGCTGGCGGGCCTGCTGCTCACGGGAGATGTCGTCGCGCGGGAACGACCACATCAGCATGGTTACCGGGCCGGTCAGCATGCCCTTCATCACCTTGGCGGTCTGGCGCTGGGCGTAGCGGATCCATTCCACGGTCATCGGCCGCGGCCGGCTGAGGTCGCCGTAGATGATCGCCGGCTTCACGCAGCGCGACCCGTAGCTCTGCACCCAGCCGAAGCGGGTGAAGGCGTAGCCGTCCAGTTGCTCGGCGAAGTACTCGACCATGTCGTTGCGCTCGGCCTCGCCATGCACCAGCACGTCCAGCCCCAGTTGTTCCTGCACCCGCACGGCGTGGCGGATCTCGGCGCGCATGGCCTCGGCGTACTCGGGCGCCGACAGCGTGCCCTGCCGGAACGCCTGGCGCGCCTGGCGGATCTCGGCGGTCTGCGGGAAGGAGCCGATGGTGGTGGTCGGGAACAGCGGCAGTCTCAGGTGCTCGCGCTGCGCGGCGATGCGCCAGGCGAACGGCGACTGGCGCCGGCTGTCCTCGGGGCGGATGGCCGCCAGACGCGCCTGCACCGCCGGATCGTGGATGCGTGGCGAGGCCGCGCGCGCCGCTTGCACGGCGCGGCTGTCGGCCAGCGCCTGTTGCACGCGCGCCGACTGCGGATCACGCAGGGCCTCGGCCAGCAAGGCGATCTCCGCACATTTCTGCACGGCGAAGGCCAGCCAGCCCTTCAGCTCGGCATCCAGCCGATCCTCGCGGGCCAGATCGACCGGGCTGTGCAGCAGCGAACAGGAGGAGCCCACCCACAGCCGCTCGCCCAGGCGCGCCTGGGCCTGCTCGAGCACGGCCAGGGCCTTGTCGAGGTCGGTGCGCCACACGTTGCGGCCATCGACCACGCCCAGCGACAGCACCTTGTAGGCCGGCAGCCAGTCGAGCACCACCGGGAACTGCTCGGGAGCGCGTACCAGGTCCACGTGCAGGCCATCCACCGGCAGGCCGGCGGCCAGCGCCAGGTTGTCCTCCAGGCCGGCAAAGTAGGTGGCGATCAGCTTCTTGCACGGCTCGCGTTGCAGCAGGTTGTAGGCACGCTCGAAGCCGGCCTTCCAGGCCTGAGGCAGGTCGAGGCCGAGGATCGGCTCGTCGATCTGCACCCATTCCACGCCCAGCGCCTTGAGGCGTTGGAGGATTTCGCCGTACACCGGCAGCAGGCGCTCCAGCAGGTCGAGGCGCTCGAACGCCTCACCACGCACCTTGCCCAGCCACAGGTAGGTCAGCGGGCCGATGATCACCGGCTTGACCGCATGGCCCAGCGCGCGGGCTTCGGCGACTTCCTCGAACAACTGTTCCCAGCTCAGCTGGAACGCCTGGTCGACGGTGAACTCCGGGACCAGGTAGTGGTAGTTGCTGTCGAACCACTTGGTCATTTCCTGGGCGTGGGCGCCGCCACAGCAGCCGCCGCTGACGCCGCGCGCCATGGCGAACAGGGTGTCCAGGCTCGGCCGGCCGCCGTTGTGGGGGCGGAAGCGCTCGGGGACCACGCCGAACATCAGCGAATGGGTGAGCACCTGGTCGTACCAGGCGAAATCGCCGACCGGCAGCAGGTCGATGCCGGCGTCCTTCTGCAGCTGCCAGTGTTCGGCGCGCAGGTCGCGACCGACCTGGCGCAGGCCGGCCGCGTCCAGCGCGCCCTGCCAGTAGGCTTCGAGGGCTTTCTTCAGCTCGCGGTCGCGGCCGATGCGGGGGAATCCGAGGGTGTGGGCAATAGCCATCTGTGCTCTCCAGTAACAGTGGCCGGCATTCTCGGCGCGCTGGAAAGCTGAAACAAACTCAAGATTCTATTGAACAACACGAGATTAATTCATGAACGACCGTGCGGTCCGCGATGCCGACCGAGGCCGCGAGGTTTGCTGTTCCGCCGCGACCGGCCGGTTTCTGTAGGAGCGGCTTCAGCCGCGATGGGGCGGCACAAGGCATCGCGGCCGACGCCGCGCCTGGCCACAGCCACGGCGCGGAACTCGATTCCGTCGGCCGGCATAAAGCCGGCCCTACAGGAAGCTCCGCCTACTTCTTCAGCAGATCCGCCAAACCAGCGAAGGCCTTGAAGGTTTCCTTCGGGCCCTTGTCGCCGCCCGGGGTGGCCTCGGCGAAGTACTGGTTGTCGGTGTAGCGCGAGTGCTCGTTGTCGTGGCAGAACAGGCAGAGCAGTTCCCAGTTCGAGCCGTCCTCGGGGTTGTTGTCGTGATTGTGGTCCTTGTGATGGACCGTCAGCTCGCTCAGGCGCTTGCCGGAGAATTCGCGGGCGCAGCGGCCGCACACCCAGGGGTACATCTTCAGGGCCTTTTCCCGGTAACCCTGCTCACGCTGGCTGTAGGGAATGTTCGATTTGCTGGTGCTCATGCGCAGTGCTCGATCAGGTGACGGAAACCGCCGCCCGGTGCGGGCGGCTGGCGTAGTTGACGTCGCCCGGCCCGCGGCGTCAATCCATCTTCAGATCATCCGGCGCCAGCGATTCAGGCGCTGCTGTCCGGCGCTCAGCCAGTGCGGCAGGGCCGGACCGGTGCCAGCCTCGCGCAGGCCGGCGTGGCGGGCGATGACGGCGCCCAGCGGCACTTCCTGCTCCGGCTCCACGTCCACGAACAGCACATGTCGGCCCTCCTCCAGGGTTTTCTGCAAGGCCTGGAAATGCTGGTTGCGCCGCTGGAAGCCGAAGAAGCCGCCCTCCCAGACGGAGAAACCGAACAGCACCAGCGCCAGGAACACGAACGGCGCCCAGCCGGCGCGGGTCGCCGTCCAGCCGGCCCACCAGGCGACCAGCAGCACCAGCGCGGCCAGCGCCAGGCCGACCAGCGCGCCCCGCCAGCTCAGGTTGAACAGGTCGGTCTTCATCACCGAGGACACCTGGTGCACGCGGTGGTGTTCCAGCTCGGCGTCCTGCTCGCTCAGCACATGGATCTGTTCGACGGGAATGCCGCTGGTTTCCAGCTCCTGTTCCAGCCGTTCCAGCTCGTCGAGGTTGTCGCTGATGTAGTAGTGGCGGTTCATGGCGCCTCCTAGAGCGGTTGCGGAGGCCTCCCTGCGGCAAATCGACACGGTGTCACGCCCATCCCGCGCTTACGGCCGGACAGGCCCGTGGACTATCCTGTGCCTATAGACACAACAGGAGACTGAATAATGCGCAACGTACTGGTGGCATTCGACGGGTCGGACAGCTCCAAGCGGGCGATCCACTACCTGATCGACTTCGCGCGCGAGCACTCGGCCACGCTGGAAGTGCATCTGCTCAACGTGCAGCAGCCGCCCATCGTCTACGGCGAATACGTGACCGGTGAGCTCATCGAGCGCATGGAGCAGTCCGCAACCAGCCAGGCCCAGCACCTGCTCGACTGGCCGGCCGCGCAGCTGCAGGCCGCCGGCATCACCCACAGCCGCCACACCGCGCAGGGCAACATCCCCGAACAGATCGGCCTGGCCGTCGAGAAGCTGAACTGCGACACCGTGGTGATGGGCACCCGGGGCCTGGGCAACTTCTCCGGCCTGCTGATGGGCTCGGTCGCCACCCGCGTGGTGCATGAGGTGCCGGTACCGGTGCTGCTGGTCAAGTAACGCCCGGTCACCCTCTCCCCCGCCCCTCTCCCATCAAGGGAGAGGGGTGAGCGCCGGCGCCTGTCGGTGCCTGGAACGCCCGTGCTAGGCTCGCTCCTCCCCGCTGGAGGACATTCATGGCCGCTGCAACCTTTCGCGACACGCTTTCCGCCGCCCGCCCCTACACTCGCCGCGAACCGGCCGAGCTGGACCTCGCCTACCTGATCGACCAGCTGGAAAGCGACCGCGGCCGCATCGTGCACAGCGCGGCGGTACGCCGCCTGCAGCAGAAGACCCAGGTGTTCCCGCTGGAACGCAACGCCGCCGTGCGCAGCCGCCTGACCCATTCGCTGGAGGTGCAGCAGGCCGGGCGCTACATCGTGCGCACCCTGTACAAGCAGCTCGGCGCGCGCGCCGCCGAGCACGGCCTGGAGGGGCTGGACGGCGTGCTGGAAACCCTGGTGGAGATGGCCTGCCTGATCCACGACATCGGCAACCCGCCGTTCGGGCATTTCGGCGAATTCGCCATCGGCGAGTGGTTCGAGAAGCACCTGGACACGCTGTTCCGCGACGCCCTGCCCCGCGTCGCGGCGGATGACGAGGCGGCCGCGCGCCTGCTGCGCGACCTGAAGACCTTCGAGGGCAACGCCCAGGCGATCCGCCTGGTGTTCCGCCTGCTGCGCCTGAACCTGACCTACGCGCAGACCGCCGCCGTGCTCAAGTACGTGCGCTGCGCGGACAGCCCGCGCCCGGACAAGGGCACGCCGGGCGCCTACCTGAACAAGAAGCCCGGCTTCTACCTGTCCGAACAGGCGTTCATCTACGACCTGTGGGCCACCCTGGGCATGGCGCCGGGCAGTCGCCACCCGGCGGTCTACATCATGGAAGCGGCCGACGACATCGCCTACTGCCTGGCGGACATCGAGGACTCGGTGGAAAAGGGCTTCTTCGACCTGCGGCAACTGGCCGACGCGCTGCTCGCCAAGTACCGCGAGCACGCCGACGCCGATCAGCCGCTGGACGGCGGGCAGTCCTTCCGCCAGCGCCTGGACTACGCGCTCAAGCGCGCCAGCCAGGAGTCGGTGAACAAGACCGGCGAGTTCTTCATCTGGCTGCGGGTGAACATGGTGCATCCACTGATCCAGCACGCGGCGGCGCAGTTCATCGAGCAGATCGACGCGGTGCGCGCCGGCACCCTGGACCGCGCCCTGCTGGAGGACGGCAGCCCGGAATCGGCCATCGTGCAGACCTTCAAGGCCGTGGCCGCCGAACGGGTCTTCTGCCACCGCGAGGTGGAAACCCTGCACCTGCAGGGCTATCGCATCCTGCAGGGGCTGCTGGACTTCTACGCGCCACTGCTGCGCGCCAGGGCCGAGGATTTCCGTGAGCTCGCCGCCGGCCGGCCGCGCGGCTCGCCGCATCTGCAGATGCTCACCCGCCGACTGCCCAGCCAGCTGCTGCGCGCCTACCTGGCGGCGGTGGAGGAAAGCGCGAGCGAGCCGCTGTGGGAGTTCTACCACCGCTGCCGGCTGCTGCAGGATTTCGTCAGCGGCATGACCGACCAGCTGGCGCAGGACGAGTACCACACCCTGGCGGCGTTGTAGGGACGCCTCGGACCCTGTAGGAGCGGCTTCAGCCGCGATGCTTCTGTGCCGCCACCATCGCGGCTGAAGCCGCTCCTACAAAGCCGGCCCTACAGAAGAGCGCGAGCCGTGTAGGGCCGGGTTTATCCCGGCCAACGGCCGACGCCAACCGGCCCCATGAGGGAATACCTCAACCCCGCCGGCCGGCGTAAAGCCGGCCCCACAGAAAAGCAGGCCGGCCCGCCGGCCCTACGCCTTGAACTGGTCCATCAGCGCCTGTTGCTGGTTGGCCAGGCCGTTGAGCGACTGGCTGATGCGCGCCGAGTCCTCGGCCTGGCCGGTCAGGGTTTCGGTGACACCGCGCACGCCGGCGACGTTGCGGCTGATCTCCTCGGCCACCGCGCTCTGTTCCTCGGCGGCGCTGGCGATCTGCAGGGTCATGTCGTGGATCACGCCGACCGCCTCGCCGATACGCCCGAGCGCCGTGACCGCCTCGGCCACCTGGCCGACGTTGTCCTGGGCCTGCTCGAAGCTGTCCTTCATCGATACGGACAGACCGCGGGTATCAGTCTGCAGGGTCTCGATCACCGACTGGATCTCGCCCACCGATTCCTGGGTGCGCTGGGCCAGGCCGCGCACCTCGTCGGCCACCACCGCGAAGCCGCGCCCCGCCTCGCCGGCGCGGGCCGCCTCGATGGCCGCATTGAGCGCCAGCAGGTTGGTCTGTTCGGCGATGCCGCGAATCACCTCCAGCACGCTGCCAATCTGCTCGCTGTTATGGCTCAGGCCGGTCATGTGCTGCATGGCGCCCTGCAGATCACGCATCAGCGATTCGAAATCGCGGGTGGTGCGGGCGATCACCTCGCGGCCCAGGCTCGCCGCCTGCTCGGCGCCGCGCGTGGCCTCGGCGGCCCTGGCGGCGTTGCTCGCCACGTCCTGGGCGGTGGCGCTCATTTCCTGGGCGGCGGTGGCCAGCATGTCCACTTCGCGGAACTGCCGCTGCATGCCCTCGTTGGTCTGCGAAGCCAGCGCCAGCGACTGGTCGGCGGTGGCGCGGGTCTCCCGCGCCGCCTGTTTCACCTCGGCGATGATCGGCTGCAGCTTGTCGAGGAAACGGTTGAACCAACCGACCAGCGTGCCCAGCTCGTCCTGGCGCGCGTAGTCCAGCCGGCGGGTCAGGTCGCCTTCGCCGCTGGCGATGTCCTTGAACATGTCCGCCACGGCGAGGATCGGCCGGGTCACGCTGCGCGCGGCCAGCCAGATCAGCAGCAGGCCGACGCCGGTGGCCAGCAGGCCGAGGGTCAGCGACACCAGGCTGTCGCTCAGCCGGCGCTGGTCCAGCTGGCGCTCAAGGTTGAGCACCGGAGCCTGCATGATGCGCTGCGGAATCTCCAGCAGCACCGACCACGGCGGGCTGTCGGGAATCGGCGCGAAGGGGTGCAGCACTTCCATCATCTCGCCGTTCTGGCGCACCTGTGGCTTGCCCTGGGCGATACGGCGCAGCAGATCGTCCTGGCCCGGATAGGCGGCCACGAAGCGCTCGCCGAGCAAACCGGCGTTGCCGCTGTAACCGGCCAGCAGGCCCGCCGTGCTGACAACGCCCATGTTGCCCTGGCCGCCATACAGCGTCTGGTTGGCGGAGCTGGCGAGGTCCTGCAGGCTGTTCAGGCTGATGTCGACGCCGAACACCCCGACCACCTTGCCGTCGCGCAGCAGCGGGAAGGCGACCGAGGTCATCAGGATGTCCTTGTCGTCCACCACATCCACATAAGGATCGATCACGCACACTCGCTGGCGCTCCACCGGGCAGCGGTACCAGCTGTTGTAGGGCAGGCCGTTCTTGCCCGGCGTGACGTCGTTGATCAGCGCTTCGCCGATGGCCTCGTGCTCCAGCGTCTCGCCGGCACGCGACCAGTAGATGCTGAAACGCCCCGTCTCGTTGGCGCCGAACTCGGCGCGCTCGGCGAACAGGGCGTCCTTCTCGTCCAGCGCATCGGGCTCGAAGACCAGGTAGAGGCCGAACAGGTCGGCGTTGTTCCGCAACGCGCTACCGGCCAGGCGCACGAGGTCTTCGCGCAGATCGAACGCGCTGTCCATGCGCGCGATGGACTGTTCGCGCATCAGCTGCACCTGGCCGAGGATGCCGCTGCCGTACTGGTAGGTGTCCATGAACAGGCGCTGGATACGCAGCGCCTGGGTCTGCCCATAGGCGCTGACGCGCTCGCTGGCCGCCTCCTCCAACATGGCGCTGCCGGCTTCCTTGACCAGCGCGCTGCTGCGCTGGGTCTGCTGCAACGAGGCGCCGATCAGCACGGCGACGATCAGCACCAGGCACAAACCCGCCAGCAGGGTGATTTTCCAGGCGATGGACAGACGTGAAGGGGACATGGTCAACGACTCCATAAACAGGACCACTTTTTTCCTGGCTGAACGCCGCCAGGCCTTCAGGGGTTATCGGCACCCGTGGCTGTCACCTGAGCGATTCGGCAACGTTGACGCCATTTTTTTGTGATCCGTTCGTCATCTCCTTCTGGCAGGCTCAGGCTCCCACCTGCCGGCGCGGCCAGGTCAGGCTGAAACGCGCGCCGCCGAGGCCGCCACGCCCCACCGAGGCGCGCCCGCCATGCCAGTGGATGATGCGCCGCACGATGGACAGTCCCAGGCCGTGCCCGCCCAGTGAGCGGGCGCGGCTGTCGTCCAGGCGCAGGAAGGGGGTGAAGATGCGTTCCCAGGCCTCGCGGGGCACGCCGGGGCCGTCGTCCTCGACATCCACACGGCAGACGTCCCCGGCGATGCTGTAGCTCACCCGCACGCGCCGCTCGGCATGCCGCAGGGCGTTGCTCACCAGGTTCAGCACCGCACGCTGCAGGTAGCGCGGCTCGGCCTCGATCAGCCCGCCATCCTCGGCCGGCTGCCAGATGCCGCGCTCCAGGCGCACCTCGACACGCAGCGGCGCGGCTTCGTCCATCACCCGCTCCAGCAGCGCCGGCAGCTCGACCTCCTGGAAGTCCAGTTGCGGCGAGCCCTGCTCCAGGCGGGCATAGACCAGCATCTCGTCGACCAGACGGTCCAGCTCCTGGATGTCGTGGTCCATGCCCTCCAGGTACTTGCGCCGCTGCGCCGGCTCCTCGCTGTCCTCGACCATCTCCAGGCCGAAGCGCAGGCGCGCCACCGGGGTGCGCAGCTCGTGGGACACGGCGCGCACCATCTCGCGCTGCACGCTGATCAGCCGCTGCACATGCTCGGCCATGGCATTGAAGGCGGCGGCCAGCCGGCCCACCGAGTCGGCCTCGCCTTCCGGCACGCGCGCCTCCAGGCGGCCGGCGGCGATGCGCGTGGCCGCCGACTCCAGGCCGCGCAGGCGGTACTCCAGGCGACGCACCAGGGCGTACAGGGTCAGGCCGATCAGCGTCAGGCCGAGCACGGTGAACAGCGCCAGCAACTGCGGCGGATAGGGATTGAGCGGATACAGCGGGCCGATTTCCAGAATCCACGGCGTATCCACCTGGCCGACCATCACGCGGATCGCTTCGCCGCCACTCACCATGGCCATTACCGTGTCGCCCTCGACCAGGCGCCGGCGCTGATCGACATCCAGCGTCATCTGGTCCATGGCGCGCAGGTGCACCGGGTAGCCGAAGCCCTTGGCCTCCACCAGCTCGGCCAGGCGCTGACGCTGCTCGGGCGCTGGATAGCGGCGCAATTCGTCACTGATCAGGAACAGCGTGGCACGCGCCAGCTGCTCGCTGACCTGCTCCACGGTCGCGGTGAGCACCAGCCGCTCCTTCTCGCTGACCAGGCTGTAGATCAGCGAGGGGTTCAGCTGCTCGACCAGCACCTGGCCGCGCAGCAACCGGCTGCGTGCCCGGGAGTCGAGGCGGATCGCGGAAAGCGCTTCCAGATGCAGCGGCGTACCCAGCAGCCGCCCCCACAGGGCCATGGCCCGGGTGCGCTCCACCGCGTCCATGCCGGCCAGGTTGTCGGCCATCAGCCGGAACGAACCCTGGGCCAGCTGCTCGCGGTAATGGTCGTGGCGCAGCGCATTGACCAGTTCCAGACTGCCGACCGCCAGCAGTCCCACCAGCACCAGGGCAACCAGCATGCCGGCGTAGATACGCAGGAAGATGGAGTTCACGGGGAGCGTTCCTGACGAGAATGGGCGGGAGTCTACCCGGCCCCAAGGTGATCGGCATCGCCCTGCATGGCTGGGAGTGGCCTTGTGGCGCTGGGGCACCCTGTAGGGCCGACTTTATGCCGGCCAGCGGAGTTCAATTCCCGGCTTCGGTGGCGGTCCCACCGCCGGCGGCCGGCATAAAGCCGGCCCTACAGGAGATCGGCGTCCGCCCGCTGCGGCGACTGACTGCTTTTGTAGGAGCGGCTTCAGCCGCGATGCTTCTGGGGCGGCCCCGTCGCGGCTGAAGCCGCTCCTACAGGTTCATTGCCACCGCGCATGGCGGAGAACAACGCTGGCCGCCCTACAGCTCCTCCGCCACCTCGCGCACGAACAGGTAGCCCTTACTGCGGATGGTCTTGATCAGCCGCGGGGTCACCGGGTCGTCGCCGAGCTTGGGGCGGATGCGCGAGATGCGCACGTCGATGGAACGGTCCTGGCCGTCGTATTCGATGCCGCGCAGCTGGGTGAAGATCTCCTCGCGCGACAGCGTGCGCCCGGCGTTCAGCGCCAGCAGCCAGAGCAGGTCGAACTCGGCGCCGGTCAGCTCGACGCGCTCGCCGCCCAGGGTCACTTCGCGACGGGCATGGTCCAACTGCAGCGTGCCGAAGCTCAGGCGCTGCACCGTCTCGGCGGGCGTCTCGCGGCGGCGCAGCAGCGCACGGATGCGCGCCAGCAGCACCACCGGGCGCACCGGCTTGCACACGTAATCGTCGGCGCCCATTTCCAGGCCCTGCACCTGGTCGAGGTCGTCGGTGCGCGCGGTGAGCATGAGGATCGGCGCGTCATAGCCCTGCTCGCGCACCCGCTTGCAGATCGACAGGCCATCCTCGCCCGGCAGCATCAGGTCCAGCACCACCAGCGCGGGGCGCTCGGCGAGGATCTGGTTCACCGCCCGCCGGCCATCGGCCTGCACGCTCACCGCCAGGCCCTGGGATTCCAGGTAGTCGCGGGTCAACTCCGCCAGGCGGGCGTCATCCTCGACGATCAGGATGTGGCAGCGGTCCGGCATGACAACTCTCCTTGGCTCTGCGAATGGCCGGCATTGTATCCAAAGGCAAGGCGGCCCGGGTGCCACCCTGTAGGGCCGGCTTTATGCCGGCCAGCGGAGCCGAGGCATTCGCCACGGTTTCACACCCACCCCACGCCGGCCGGGATAAACCCGGCCCTACAGAAAAGCCGGCTCCGCACCACTACATATAGAGGGAGAAATCCCTCACAAAACGATGAAAAGCGCTGAGCGAGCCGCCACGCCCATTGCAGCGGGGTGTGCAAAGGAAACCCACAGGCTTATCCACAGAAGGCCTCCGTGAGGTGGCTTGTCTTTCCGCTCGACTGCCTTTATCTTGCGCCGCACCAGGCAGAACACACTACATGTTGTGTTTTGGCGGAACCCGAGAGAACGAAAGGAATCGAACCCGTCAAGGGGCTGAAACGGCCCGGCGGGATACTGTGGCGAGCCCGTCTCGCCGCTGCCGACAGCACACCGCGCAGGCGGGCGTTGGAGGCAAGCCACCAGATGTTGTGGTCCCGGGAGCCAGGAAGGCCGTTCACGCCGTATGCCGACCGATCCCCTTATCACGCCACTTTGCCGGTGAATTTTTCCCTGGCACGGCGTTTTTTTTGCCCGGCGAACGGCCACTGCCGTTACGCGGAAGAAGAATTGGAAACGTGGAGCAGCCCATGCAAACCGACAGCACCGCCATCAGCCCGGAACTGAGCGCCACCGCGCCCGGCAGCCTGAAGGTCATCAAGCGTAACGGCACCGTGGTGCCCTACACCGACGACAAGATCAGCGTGGCCATCACCAAGGCCTTCCTGGCCGTGGAAGGTGGCAACGCCGCCGCCTCCAGCCGCATCCACGAGACCGTGGCCAACCTGACCGCGCAGGTGACCGCCACCTTCGCGCGCCGTATGCCGTCGGGCGGCACCATCCATATCGAAGACATCCAGGACCAGGTGGAACTGGCGCTGATGCGCGCCGGCGAGCAGAAGGTCGCCCGCGACTACGTGCTGTACCGCGAAGCCCGTTCCCAGGAGCGCAAGCGCGCCGCCGAAACTCGCCTGAGCGTGGCCCAGCCGCACCCGAGCATCCGCGTCACCCTGGACGACGGCAGCCAGCGCCCGCTGGACCTGGGCCGCCTGCAGACCCTGGTCCGCGAAGCCTGCGAAGGCCTGGCCGAGGTGGACGGCGCGCTGATCGAGCGCGAGACCCTGAAGAACCTCTACGACGGCGTGTCCCTCAAGGACGTCAACACCGCCCTGGTGATGACCGCGCGCACCCTGGTGGAACGCGAACCCAACTACAGCCAGGTGACCGCTCGCCTGCTGCTCGACAGCCTGCGCGGCGAAGCGCTGAGCTTCCTCGGCGTGGCCGACAGCGCCACCCACCACGAGATGGCCGACTTGTACGCCCCCGCGCTGGTCGCCTACGTGGAAAAGGGCGTGGAGTTCGAACTGCTCGACCCGCAGCTGAAGACCTTCGACCTGGCCAAACTGGGCGCCGCGCTGGATCACCAGCGCGACCAGCAGTTCGCCTACCTGGGCCTGCAGACCCTTTACGACCGCTACTTCATCCACAAGAACGGCGTGCGCTTCGAGCTGCCCCAAGTGTTCTTCATGCGCGTGGCCATGGGCCTGGCGGTGGAAGAACCGCAGAAGAACGAACGCGCCATCGAGTTCTACAACCTGCTGTCGTCGTTCGACTACATGGCCTCCACGCCGACCCTGTTCAACGCCGGCACCCTGCGTCCGCAGCTGTCCTCCTGCTACCTGACCACCGTGCCGGACGACCTGGGCGGCATCTACAACGCCATCCGCGATAATGCCCTGCTCTCCAAGTTCGCCGGCGGCCTGGGCAACGACTGGACCCCAGTGCGCGCGCTGGGCGCCTACATCAAGGGCACCAACGGCAAATCCCAGGGCGTCGTGCCCTTCCTCAAGGTGGTCAACGACACCGCCGTGGCCGTCAACCAGGGCGGCAAGCGCAAGGGCGCGGTGTGCGCCTACCTGGAAACCTGGCACCTGGACATCGAGGAATTCCTCGAACTGCGCAAGAACACCGGCGACGACCGCCGCCGCACCCACGACATGAACACCGCCAACTGGGTGCCCGACCTGTTCATGAAGCGCGTGTTCCAGGACGGCCCCTGGACGCTGTTCTCGCCCTCCGACGTGCCCGACCTGCACGACCTGACCGGCAAGGCCTTCGTAGAGCGCTATGAGTACTACGAAGCCATGGCCGGCTACGGCAAGCTCAAGCTGCACAAGGTCGTCCAGGCCAAGGACCTGTGGCGCAAGATGCTCTCGATGCTGTTCGAGACCGGCCATCCGTGGATCACCTTCAAGGACCCGTGCAACCTGCGCAGCCCGCAGCAGCACGTCGGCGTGGTGCACAGCTCCAACCTGTGCACCGAGATCACCCTGAACACCAACGCCGACGAAATCGCCGTGTGCAACCTGGGTTCGGTGAACCTGGTGAACCACATCGTCGATGGCGCGCTCGACCTCGCCAAGCTGGAGCGCACCGTGCGCACCGCCGTGCGCATGCTCGATAACGTCATCGACATCAACTACTACAGCGTGCCGCAGGCGCGTAACGCCAACTTCAAGCACCGCCCGGTGGGCCTGGGCCTGATGGGCTTCCAGGATGCCCTGTATCTGCAGCACATCGCCTACGGTTCCGACGCCGCCGTGCAGTTCGCCGACCGCTCCATGGAAGCGATCAGCTACTACGCCATCCAGGCCTCCTGCGACCTGGCCGACGAGCGCGGCGCCTACCAGACCTTCGAGGGTTCGCTGTGGAGCCAGGGCGTGCTGCCGCTGGATTCCCTGCAGCGCCTGATCGACGCCCGTGGCGAGCAGTACATCCAGGTCGACCGCACCGAGAGCCTGGACTGGGCGCCGCTGCGCGAGCGCGTAAAGGGCGGCATCCGCAACTCGAACATCATGGCCATCGCGCCGACCGCGACCATCTCCAACATCGTTGGCGTGTCGCAGTCCATCGAGCCGACCTACCAGAACCTGTACGTGAAATCGAACCTCTCGGGCGAGTTCACCGTCATCAACCCCTACCTGGTGCGCGACCTCAAGGCCCGCGGCCTGTGGGACCCGGTGATGGTCAACGACCTCAAGTACTACGACGGCTCCGTGCAGCAGATCGAACGCATCCCGGCCGACCTCAAGGCGCTGTACGCCACCGCCTTCGAAGTGGACACCAAGTGGATCGTCGAAGCCGCCAGCCGCCGCCAGAAGTGGATCGACCAAGCCCAGTCGCTGAACCTGTACATCGCCGGCGCCTCGGGCAAGAAACTGGACGTCACTTACCGCATGGCCTGGTACCTGGGTCTGAAGACCACCTACTACCTCCGCGCCCTGGCCGCCACCAGCACCGAGAAGTCGACCATCACCACCGGCAAGCTCAACGCCGTGAGCTCGGTGATCGATGAAAGCCTGCAGCAAGCCGCCCCCGCGCCGGCCCCGGTGCCCAAGGCCTGCTCCATCGACAACCCGGATTGCGAAGCCTGCCAATAAGTGAATCGCGCGCATCTGAACGGCGTCTGCGGCGTTGCCCGCCGGTTCGGCCCCCATCGCGTA
This sequence comes from Pseudomonas sp., assembly GCF_035497915.1. Lineage (GTDB taxonomy): Bacteria > Pseudomonadota > Gammaproteobacteria > Pseudomonadales > Pseudomonadaceae > Serpens. The sequence goes on along the minus strand of NZ_DATJCS010000011.1, from coordinate 94,997 downwards.
CAACAGTACGCTCAGGGGCTCCTCACCGACGGGCGCCTTGCATCCACTCGCTCAGCTGCACGCTAGGCAGGAACGAACCCCTCCCCTCTCCCCTCGCGGGAGAGGGGCCGGGGGAGAGGGGGCAACCCCAACAAGATTTCGCTTTTGCGTGCCCACCAAAAGCCACCCTTTACCGACCGGCCCCACCCCGGTCCCCCCATCAGGAGCACACCTCATGCTGAGCTGGGACGAATTCGACCAACCTGAAGAAACCACCCCCGCCGCCAAGTCCGCCGCCGTGCAAACCGACGCCCTCGACCATGCCGTCGGCGGCTCCGTCGAGCAGGCCCGCACCGTCAGCGCCGGCGACTCCGACGCCGTGGCCCGCGCCAAGCGCGCGCTGGACGAGCTGGACATCCAGGAAGGCCTCAACGAACTGGAAGGCGAAAGCGCCCGCGTGCGCGTGGACGAGAAGCGCATGATCAACGCCCGCGCCGACCTCAACCAGCTGGTGCCCTTCAAGTACGAATGGGCCTGGCAGAAGTACCTGGACGGCTGCGCCAACCACTGGATGCCCCAGGAGGTCAACATGACCGCCGACATCGCCCTGTGGAAAAGCGCCGACGGCCTGACCGAGGACGAGCGCCGCATCGTCAAGCGCAACCTGGGCTTCTTCTCCACCGCCGACAGCCTGGTGGCCAACAACCTGGTGCTGGCCGTGTACCGCCTGATCACCAACCCCGAATGCCGCCAGTACATCCTGCGCCAGGCCTTCGAAGAGGCGATCCACACCCACGCCTACCAGTACTGCATCGAATCGCTGGGCATGGACGAAGGCGAGATCTTCAACATGTACCACGAGATTCCCAGCGTCGCGAAGAAGGCCAGCTGGGGCCTCAAGTACACCCGCTCGATCTCCGACCCGACCTTCACCACCGGCACCGTCGAGACCGACAAGCAGTTCCTGCGCAACCTGATCGCCTACTACTGCGTGCTGGAAGGCATCTTCTTCTACTGCGGCTTCACCCAGATTCTCTCCATGGGCCGCCGCAACAAGATGACCGGCACCGCCGAGCAGTTCCAATACATCCTGCGCGACGAATCCATGCACCTGAACTTCGGCATCGACATGATCAACCAGATCAAGATCGAAAACCCGCACCTGTGGGACGCCGACATGAAGGACGAAGCGACCCAGATGATCCTGCAGGGCACCCAGCTGGAAATCGAATACGCCCGCGACACCATGCCGCGCGGCGTGCTGGGCATGAACGCCGCGATGATGGAGGACTACCTGAAGTTCATCGCCAACCGCCGCCTGACGCAGATTGGCCTGCCGGAGCAGTATCCGGGCACCACCAACCCGTTCCCGTGGATGAGCGAGATCATGGATCTCAAGAAGGAGAAGAATTTCTTTGAGACGCGCGTCATCGAGTACCAGACCGGTGGGGCGCTTTCGTGGGATTGATGGCCACCTGACATTGCGATACGGTTCGACCTACGCCCGCCATGGATGTAGAGGAAGAGCTGAATAAAAAGCCCCGCGTAGTTCGGGGTTTTTTATGGAGGACAAATGTCTGAGACTACCAACAAAACAACTAGAGATTTGCAGAACAAATTAAAGACCATTTATGAAACAAGAAAAATAACTCAGAGCTTCGAATATATTTATTATCTGCACCGCTCAACTGCGCATATCTGGCAAGAGCTGCTGAAAAAAGCCAGATCCCTGCACATACTTTTATTTAATCTAAATTCACCCTCTTTTTACCCGAAACCCTCGGCCGGCGCGGTAATTTCAATATAGGAAGTCAAGATGAAAGATTGGAAAAGCCATCCTATTGCAATCGCAGCCATTGCAACTGCATCTACCGCCGCATTTTTCATTACCGTCGCCTCCCCCATCATTGAAAAGCAAAATATAAACAAAATTAAAAACCTAGAACAGCATCTAGCAACTCACAGGGAGAACCTAACAAAAAAGGAAGAAAGCCATAGATCCCAAATTCTTAATCTTGAAAACGAGCTAGCCGAAAAGGCAGAAGCCATACGCAAGCAAGACTCTGAAATCAGCTCATTAAAAAGCGATGTAGAGAAATACAAGAACGAAGACAGATTCTCTAAAGACACACCAATCCCAAAAGGACTGAGGAACCTCAGCCTGTTTTCGGAGTACAAAAAAATTTCAACGGAGTACCCTGAAGAAAAATTCAATGAAAACACCTATTACACACCAATAAAAATAAAAGACGCACTATTTAGCAAAGCAGTTTATTACCCCGCCGACTGCAAAGACAAAAAAATAATTACAGAAATAAGATTCTTGTACAGGGACAAATTCAACGATTACCAAGACGCAATAGAGACTAACAAGAAAAAAACAGAATACATCATTCTAGACATGCCCAGCACTGAAGAAGTAAAACAAAGCAAAATAGAGCGCAAGAATGCCCTACTGAAAACATTTACCGAAATATACGGCCCTCCAATAGAATCAGAAAACCAAGAAGAAATTATCTTCATCATAAATGACAGCATAGCAGCGATGATAAACGATATGGGGCTTCATATACTCTCTCGCTTTACCGACGAAGAGCTTAATAAAATCTGCAACGGACAGCTAATATGCCCCGTACCAAATACAAATGATGCAACTAGCCTAGGCACCCATTCCAAGGGCTGATAAAAAGCAAACGGGAACAAAAGAAAAAGGGGACAGATTTATTTCATCATCCCCACGAATCAAAAGGAAGGATCATGAAGAATTTAGTCATCACGATTGTGGATTTCTTTGCATGGATAGCGATCATCGCTTGCACGATTGCCGGGCTTTCCATGATGGCCGGCCCTATGGAATATTTCGGCGCTCTGTTCGGGTTCTTCATTGGTTGTACTATTGCGGGAGGCTGGTTTGTCCTCTCCTCAATACATGACAATATCGAAGCCATCCGAAAGCTGGCGGAAAGTAAAAATAGCCAATGATAATTCCCACGCTCCGCGTGGGAACGCAGTCCTTGACGCTCCAGAATAGAAAAGGGGACAGAATAGAAAAGTGGACAGATTTATTTTAACCACCCAAAACCTCAAACAATTCTAGAGAAACGGGGACAGATTTATTTTTCATCCCCACTAGGCAGACTCCACGCCGCTTGCCATTGCCGGCCCAAGGGCCGGCATAATCCTGCCCCCCTCGAAAGCCACATCATGCAACTGCCCTCGCCTCCCCAAAGCTCCGAACTCGACACGCTGTTACGGACCTATAACCAGAGCATGGGCAAACTGTTCCATGTGCTGGGGTTGTTGGTCTTCGCCGCTGGCATGCTGGTTTATGAACTGGTGCGAGAGCCGCCCGAGCTGCTGGAGTTCTATGGCCTCTACGAAGGCATGGTGGATTACACCCACCAAGGGCTGAACGGCAAAACCTACTCAGTGAATAAGGGGACAGATTTATTTAAATCCACCCCTATTACCCGCATCTCAAACTTCACACGCAAACAGCGCATTCCCTAAGGCCAGATAGCCTGGACCTCCACGGTGGAAAATCGCCTCGCGAGTTTTCCACCCTGAAAAAAAGGGGACAGATTTATTTTTCCTGCTTTGCTGCTCGGCATATTGAGAGAAAATAAATCTGTCCTTGCTCCTCCTGCGTGCGCTTCATCAATACGGCAATGACATCAACACCCCGAATAATAGACCTGTCATTCCAACAGCCGATTCACGCGCTCGCAGTCAAATGCCGCCGGATCGAAGGCTTCCCCATACCATTCCAGCATCGCGTCATGTTCGGGATGCTCCGGGTCGGCCATTGCTTGTAAAAAATCCTCATAACCCGGCCCACCACCGACGTCCTCCGGCGGGCAAGCATTGGCTCCATCGATGCAGTACGGCACCCGAGGGCACGCAACGGCGGGAAGCTTCTTTTCTATCTTGATGTGGTGGCGCCAATCGTCGCCAAAGTCGTAGATATAGTCGAACGTCTTCTTGCCATTCAACGCCTTGATCACTGTCTTGCGGGCTTCCGACTTGACTTCCGGCCCCCAGCCTTCGGGATCGGGCGTGCCATATCGCTCGCCGGCAATTTCAAACTCATGCATATGGAAATCGTCCCAGCCCATCACGACCTGAATGACATGGTGCAACCTGCCCAATGTAATGTTTTCGGGTACCGCGAAACGACGCCAGATCGTTGGCGTGATTCCCTTCAGTTTGATGTGTAGCAACAACAGATCAGGTGCGGGTTTGGATGTACTGGCGGTTCTAGCCATGGCCGGCCTCGTGATATTCAGGTGTGTTCATGCATGGCGGGTTACCCGCACTACGACTGCGCGGGTTTTACAGGTTCAGCAGCGGCGCCGGAATATCCAGGGCCTTTGCGATTCGCTCGCGCGTCGCCTTGCGGGGGCGTTCGGCGGTTTCCTGCTGCGCGTAGGCGGACTGCGAGATGCCGAGGCGCTCGGCCACCTCGGCCTGGGTCAACCCCAGATGCCGGCGCCAGGCGGCGATGGCGGTCATGCCGTCCTTGACCATGTAGCCGACGACCTCGTTGGGTACCAGATCCTCGACAGGGTGGCTGGCGATGTAGTCGGCGTAAGGCACCACGACGAAGGCGGGACGGCCGTCCGCTCCATGGATGATCTGCACGTTAGTAGGTGTGTTCATCGCGCTTCCTGACCTCTTCGATGCTGACGATTTTCACGCCGCCGTCCCAGTCAAACAGGATGCGGTAGTTGCCTACCCGGAGCCTGTAGCCGTACTGGTGATGGGCGAGCGCCTTGACGTTCTGGACGTTGGGCATGTGAGCGAGGGCTTAGTGCGGGCATGGCCCCGCCTCCCAAACAGCGCGCATCCCCGAAGCAAGGCGCCTGGACCTCCACGGTGGAAAATCGCTTCGCGAGTTTTCCACCCTACGCCGAGTGATGTTCAGGACAGTGTGAAAGGCCGCGGCCTTGTCTACCGGATGCGCTGGCCGGCAGCGCTTCTTTTCAGATTTTTACGCAGGCGAACAGCGCGTTCCCGGAGCGTTGGTCCCACGGCACGATCTTCTCGTAGTCATGCTCCAGCACATGCACCTCGAAGTACGGCTGCAGCAGCGCCTGCAGTTCGGCGAAGTTCACCGCGACCATCGGGTGTTCGTCGTGCCAGACCTGGGTTTCTTCCGCGACCGTCCGGGCGATGCGCAGCTTCAGTGACTGCCGCTCGCCCGCGCCACCGTAGTGCCAGCCGGAGCTGAAGTGGAACTGGCCGTCCGCGTGCTCGGCGCTGTGCGCGACGAACAGTGCGTTGTCGATGCGGTCCTTGTCGACGGCGTTGAAGCAGAACACCCCGCCCTCCTCCAGCGCGGCGTGGGCACTGGCGATGCAGGCCTGGAGCCGCTCGATGCCGCCGCTGTAGTGGATGGAATAGAGGAAGCAGGTGATCAGGTCGACCGGCTCGCTCACCGTGAAGCCGCACATGTCCTGCAGGGAGAACTGCGCTTGCGGGCAGCGCTCGGTCGCGCGGTCCAGCATGGGCTGGTTGATGTCGAGGCCGCTGCTGCGGTAGCCGGCATCGAGGAAGTGCCGCACGTGCGGGCCGGTGCCGCAGGCCAGGTCCAGATGCCGGTTGCCCGCGTTGCCGAACAACTGCTGTAGCCGGTGCACGCCGTGGCTCTGCGCTTGGTAGTCGATATCGGCGCACATGAGGTCGTAGTAACCGGACAGGTCGGTGTAGAGGGCGTTGCCGGGCATGGTGGGGCTGCTCACCAAAAATGGCCGGGCATCATACCGGCCTGAGCCCTCGTGCGCCTCAAGCGGGGCGTGCCGAACAGACGGAACAGCAGGCTGAGCCACTGGACCTTTCCCGTGATCGACCTGTGCGAGCCCGTCCACCGGGCGCCCCTAGCGATGCCGAAAGAGGAAGGCTTCTACCAGGGATTGACCAGGCAGTAACGAATCAACGCCTGTTCGACACTTTGCGTTTGCCGCAAAACCAGCTCGACTGCGATGGCGTTATCCGCTGCGAAGACTTCGTAGAAGACCCGATAGCCGTGAGTGTTGAATTCACGATACTGAAGTATGCCCAGCTCGCTGGCCTGCTGGCTGGACGGGTAGGCCAAAGGCGCACCCGCCAGCCTGGAGGTGATGGTGTCGACCAGCGCGACGATCTGATTGAGAGCGGCTTCTGTGCCCAAGTACACGGCCAGGTGGTGAACCTGATCTTCGATGCTTTGTGATGCGGTTTCGGTGAAGCGAACGCTGAATGTGCTCATTCGTTCGCGTCGCCATCCTGGATGAATCGGCCTGCCAGGCGAGCCTTCAGCTCGTCTGCAGAAGAGTGCTTGCCCTGGGCATATTCGCGGGAGCCCATGGCCAGCAGTTTCACCAGCGCGACCGTCTCGTCGCGGCGCTTGCGGTCGGCATAGGACTCCACCACGTAGGCCGGCACGCCATTGCGGGTTACCACCATCGGCTCGTCGAGCTGCAGGTCGGCCGCGTGTTTCTTCAGGTAGCTGATCGTTTCAACTCGCATAAGGACTCCTCTTTGCACTACCACCCCATGTCAGCGGGTAGCCAGCGATGCGTTGCGCAGCACTATAGACCAAATTCAGACCAAATTTAGTCTGCCAAACCCGACTCCTACGGCGCCCCGAATACCGCCGTCCAGTAGATCCCCGCGTCGCTGTTGTCGTCCTGCGCATAGGCCGCGCCCATTTCGCGGAACTGGGGGTTCATCAGGTTGGCGCAGTGTTCGGGGCTGGCCAGCCAGCCGTCGAGCACCTGCTGGGCGCTGATGTGCGCGGCGGCGAGGTTTTCGCCAATCAGGCTGGCGCTGTAGCCGGCCAGCTCGGCGCGGTCGCCGGGGATTCGCCCGTCCTTGTCGCGGTGGGCGAAGAAGTTGCCGCTGGCCATCGCGCGGCTGTGGGTGTCGGCGGCGCTGGCCAGGGCGTCGTTCCAGCCCAGCGGCTCGGTCGCCGGCTGGGCCTGTTTGCCGCACATCCGCGCCTGTCCGCGTGCGGCATTGATCAGTTCCAGCAGGCGCCGGCCTTCCTGTTGCCAGTCGCCGAGTCGGGCCTGCTGTTGCGGTCGCGCCAGGACGATGCGCCAGTTCTGTTGGACCTGGCTGACGCCGATATCCAGGTACTGCGGATCGAGCAGCACGCGGCAGAAACTTTCCCGCAGCGCCTTCATCGCCGCCTTGGCGTCCGGCGGCCCGCTGAGGCGAATGGCTTCGGCGCTTTGCAGCGGGTAGGCATTGCGCTCCAGTGAAGCCTCCCAATCCTCGTCGGGGCTGACCAGCCGCGCATCGGCCCTGAGCGGCGGCAGCGCCGTGGCGGGGGCGTCGGCGCAGCCGTTCACCTCGCTACGGTAATCATTGATGGCCTGGATCAGTTGCTGCGTTTCATCGGCCGCCACGTTGGCGATGAACAGCAGGGCCAGCAGCGGGGCAAAGGCAAGCATCGGTGCGCGGGCGGGCATGGCAATCTCCTTTTGCGGATGCAGTTGTGATCCGGCAAAGGGCGCGGGGTTTCCGGTGGATTTGGTTGCCCCGCCAACCGCTCGGGCGATCCGGCTTGCCTTTTGTGATTTATAAATCACTATTAGCGCATGCTTGAGATCAAACAAACGGAAACCTACAGGGCGTGGGAACGCCGACTCGGGGACAGCCGGGCGCGAGCCGCCATCGCGGCACGGATCTTCCGCCTAGCCAACGGCCTTGCGGGTGACGTTTCGCCTGTTGGCGGTGGCATCAGCGAGCTTCGGATTCACTACGGCCCCGGGTATCGGATCTATTTCCAGCAGCGCGGCAACGAGCTGGTAATCCTGTTATGCGGAGGCGACAAAGCCTCCCAGCAACGCGACATCGAGACAGCGAAGCGCCTTGCACTGGCGTGGAGAACGCAGCCATGACCGAACAACTGTATGCCTACGATCCTGCCGAGGCGCTGGACAGCCCCGAAGCCATCGCGATTTTCGTCGCGGATGCGATGGAAACGGGGGACGCCGCCTATATCGCCAAGGCGCTGGGCATCGTCGCCAAGGCGCGCGGGATGAGCGAACTGGCCAAGGAAACGGGGCTGGCCCGCGAGCAGCTTTACAAGTCACTCAGCGAGGGCGGCAACCCGACGCTCAAAACCTTTCTCGCGGTTTTGCGCGCGCTGGGGCTCGAGCCGACGGTGAGGCTTCGGTAGTGCAGCGTGGCTAACGAGGTATCCCGTAGTTCTTTGGGTGGAAGATCGCTGCGCGAGTCTTCCACCCTACCGGTCACAGGCAGTTGCCAGCACAGCCGCCGCGCGCGCAGGCCGGCGCTTCGGGATTCTTCAGGACGCGGCTATTGACCACCCCGGCGGCGCTCATCAGTTTGGTGACCGGGGTGTTGTCGGGAATCGCGGCATCGTCGGGCAGCGAGCAGCAGGCGGCGCGCAGGTCGCCCCAGGTCTTCGGGCTGAGCGCCATCGGGTGGTGGACTTCGTAGACCTGGCCGTTGGCTTCGCAGCGGTAGTCGTAGGTGGGCATGCAGGCTCTCCTTATGGGCGTTACGGGCGGCCCTACTCTACCGCTTCGTCCGCTACGGCTTAAGCCTCGGCGGGGCCGGGCATGCCGACCCGGCCGTTGCGGCGCAGCGCTTCAGTCGCGCAGGCGACTGAACACATAGTCGTGATCCTTTTCCGGCGTATGACAGGCGAAGCAGGCGCTCTCGGCCTTGTCACCCACCACGCGTTGCGCCGGGTCGCCGGCGGCAAACCCTTCGAAGCCCCAGCCGCCGGTGCCGGGGTATTTCGCCGCGTCCCTGTGCATCACGCCCAGCACCTTGCGCGGGCCTTCGGTCAGCGCGCTGTCGGCGCGTTGCGCCTCCAGCAGATCGAAGACAATCACCGCGCCATCCGGGAACTTGCCGGCCTTGTAGCCTTGCAGGGCCGGGGCGTTGGCATACAGGTGGTGGATGCCGCCGAAGCTCTCGAACAGCGGGTGCCCCTGCTCGATGACCATGCTCTTGACGTGGTGCCAGCTTCGATAGTCCTCGGGATAGGGCACTTCGGGGTCGGCCGCCAGGGCCGCACTGAGGGGAACCGCGCTCAACAGGGCAAACAGTAGGGGCTTCATGACATCGCCTCGCTTGACGCCGGAAAGGACGCGCGCCTGGCACGCCCGGGAGAGCGCTCGACGTCGCCAATTTCCGCCCGCCCGCGGGCCGCTCCGTTCGAGTCGCCGTCCGATCAGACTAGCAGCGCAGCGACCCTGCGGGCCCGGGCGCGGCGCGCACGCCTCACGCCCGGTACAATGCCGCCCTCTCCCGCCCGCGCCCTCCGGAGCCCTTGCATGTTCACCCTCGCCCACCTGGACACCCCGCCGCCCGAGTCCCTGAAAGCCCAGGTGCTGCAGATGGTGGTGGATTACCTGAGCGACATCAGCCCGGTGTCGCTGACGCCGAGCAATCCGCTGTATCAGCTCTATCAGTACGTGGTGGGCTTCGAGGTGCATCGCTACCTGGAGCGCATGGACGGCGCGCAGCCGGGCCAGCCGAAACTGATGCTGGCGCTGGACGACGAGGACCCGGCGCGGGTGCTGGGTTTTGCCCTGTACCTGCCCTATGTGGACGATCCGCAGGCCTGCGCGCTGCTCTACCTGGCGGTGCAGGCCAGCCACCGCCAGCACGGCATTGGCAGTGCGCTGGTGGCGGAGATGATCGCCCGCTATCCCCACGCGCAGGTGGCGTGCGTGGCCGGCAAGGCGCCGTTCTTCGAGGCGCTGGGTTTCCAGGCCCTTGCCGCCCACGGCCCGCAGGTGGTGCTCAACACCCGCCGCGAGGCCAGTCACGGCGCGCTGGCGGTGCAGGATCTTGAGCCGATCTTCCAGTCCACCGAGGTGCGGCAGATCCACAGCTATCTGCTCAAGCAGCATGGCCGCGACGCCATGGGCGACGCCGAGCGCAAACGCGACCGCCTGCTCGACCAACTGGCGCGCCAGGCGCAGGCCTATGTGGAGGAACGGCGGGCGACGCGCTTGCATTGATGCCCGCCACGCGGCGTGGGTGGGGCGGACAGCGCCTGGCTGACCGCCGCCGGTGCACGCCTATCGAACCCCGCTTAGAAGCGGTAGTTCAGTCCCAGATTGTAGCCGGAGACGTCTTCATGCATCCGCTGGTATTCGACGGTCAGCGCCAGCGAATCACCCAGTCTCAGCTCGCCACCGGCACCCAGCGTGGTTCCGGTTTCTTCGGCCGAGCCGCTGAGCGTGTACAGCGGCCAGCCCAAGCTCTGCCCGTGGAAGTCGACTGACAGGCTGTTCACACCGGCCATGCCGTAGAACGAGAAGGCGTCGGTGACCGGCACCCGGCCCTTGAGCACGACGGCCCAATAACTCTTGACTTCGTACGTCACCAGCACGCCCGAGTCGTACTGCTCGTCATCCCCGGCGTTGATGCCGTAGCGGCCTTCGACGCTCAGGTTGGGCGCGATCTCGACCCCCGCGTGGAAGGTCGTGATGGGCAGCGTGTAGTCGGCCGTGCCCCCGTCCAGCGTCATGTGCGAGTAGCCCACGCCTACATACACGCGCGGCGTTTCATCGGCTTGGGCAATGCCACAGGCCAGCACAAAGGCACCGGTGGTCATTAAGCCCAAGGTCTTGATTGCGTTCATCATTTCTCCATAACAGGCAAGTACTTCCTCAGTGATGGCATTGTGACTTCATGGCTGTTTTGTGCTCAACACTCATCGCCCCGCCCAGGCCGCAGCTCGTGACGCAGTTCACGGTCGATAGCGGCCCTCGCTCATTTATCAATCCGTCACGGACGGTTTGTATGGGGCGACTCAGCCAGTTGCCTGTCCGCCCGGCGCGCCATAGCACCCACGGGTGATCGGCGGGAACGAAAGGGCCCGCGACCGCAAATCAGTAGATTCCGATCAGCAAAAGACCTCAGAGCCCGCCAATGCCGGCGATCAGCAGATGAGGCAGCGGCTTGCATGCTGCCCGCCGGCCGGCCGGCCGGCCAGGGCGGGTGCCGATGGCGGCCAGCAACCGGACTGGCGCAGCGACGACGATGACCGCCACCAACGTACGGAGATGGGGGGAGGCGCCGCCGCCATCGCTCGGCATGCCGATCATGCCGGCGACCAACCTGCTACCCGCTCAGGCGGTGGTGCTGAAGGTGTGGTTCGCGCCGCCGCCATCCTGAAGCGCCTGCAGCAGAGCGGCGGTGGTCGCCTGCAGAGCGGCGGTTAGGTCGGCGATCTGCAACTGCAGGGCCGCCACCGCCGCCTCGTTGCTCGCCGCGTCGCTCCCGCTGGCCAGCAGTCGGTCCAACTGCTGGTGCAGTTCGCGGAGCCGCTCCTGCAGTTCGGCAATCTGTTCCCGCAGGCGCTCGATGAACTCCGACGACACACTCCGCGCCTCGCCCCGGGCGCGTTCCCCGGGCGTCGTGGCGAAACCGTGCAAGCGACCGACGGCCGACGCGTCGTCCGCCTGCGCGCTGTCTCGCGACACGTCAGCCGGACGGCCCGGACCCACTCCAGTGCTGCTGGAAGGAATGCTGAGCATGACGTACACCCCGGAAAGAGCCACCTTAACCCTCTATCGGCACGGCGGTGGGATTGTTGAGCGGTACCGAGCGGGGCGCACGGGTGGCTATCGTGCATTCCCATATGCCCTCCTCCGCGGCCGGCCTGGCGCTGGCCAGCGATTGCCAGCTCAACCTGATCCTGCGGCCCGGCGGGCGTATACTCGCCGCCTCATTTCAAGCCGGGGGTCGGTATGGCGGTCGATCTGGCACGCACCTTTCTGGAGATCGTGCGCTGCGGCAGTTTCGTGGGCGCGGCGGAACGTCTGCACCTGACCCAGGCGGCGGTGACGGCGCGCGTGCAGACGCTGGAAAGCCAGCTCGACTGCAGCCTGTTCGTGCGCAATCGTTCCGGTGCGCGGCTGACGCCCGATGGCGAAGCGTTCGTGGAGTTCGCCAGCCGCATGGTGCAGGCCTGGGACGAGGCGCAGCAGGTGTTGCCGCTGCCGGCCGAACGTGCCGAAACGCTGCACCTGGGCGGCGAGCCGAGCCTGTGCGCTCCATTGATGCTCAAGTGGGTCTGCGCCCTGCGCCAGGCGCTGCCGGGGCTGGAGGTGCATAGCCGCAGTGGCGCCGGAGCGAGCCTGGTGCGCGAGCTGGAGGACGGCAGGCTGGATGCCGTCCTGGTCTACCAGCCGCTGTACGGGCCGGGCCTGCAGAGCGAATTGCTGATGGAGGAAAAACTCATCCAGGTACGCAACCCGCGACAACCGGCGCCCTACGTGTATGTGGACTGGGGCGATGAGTTCCGTCGCCGGCACGACGCGGCCCTGCATGACCTCGCGCATCCGTCGCTGAGCTTCGACCTCGGCCCGCTGGCCCTGCAGTTCCTGCTGGAAGCCGGCGGCAGCGGCTATTTTCGCAGCCGCGTGGTGCAGGGCTACCTGGAGAGCGGCGTGCTCGAACGGGTTCCGCTGGCGCCGGAGTTCACCTACCCGGTCTACCTGATCTACGCCCGCGAGCGCTGCTCGGTAACCGTTGCCCGCGCCATCGACTGCGTGCGGGACGTTGTCGGCGAGTCGGGCGACTGGTCGCCGCTGCTCTGAACAAAAAACGCGCCGCATGCGGCGCGAAGGGGAGCGTCCGTCCCTGGACGTGGGGGAAAACTCAGGCCTCCAGATGGAAAGGTCGCGGGTCTTCGAACGGCACCTCGACCACGCGCTCGCAGCGCAAGCCGGTTTCCTGTTCCAGTTGTCGCGCCGCCGGCGGATCGTCGGCGAAGGGCTGCAGGGCGGCCTGGCGCAGGTCGGCGTCGGGGGTGCGCAGCACGGCCAGGCACAGCCCGCCGACCAGCACGGAAAGAAGCACGAAGATCATCAGGCACGAGCCTCCAGGGCAAGGGGTAACGGGTTCACCTGACCGGCGCGCACGGTGCGCCAGCTGTTCCAGACCATCAGCAACATGCCGCTGGCGAAGATGGCGCCGCCGAACAGGCGGATCATCAGGCCGGGGTGGCTGGCTTCCAGCGCCTCGACAAACGAATAGGTCAGCGTGCCGTCCTGGTTCACCGCGCGCCACATCAGACCCTGGGTGATGCCGTTCACCCACATCGAGGCGATGTACAGCACGGTGCCGATGGTCGCCAGCCAGAAGTGCGCGCTGATCAGCCGGCTGCTGTACATGCGCTCGCGCCCCCACAGGCGGGGAATCATGTGGTAGAGCGTGCCGATGCTGATCATCGCGACCCAGCCGAGGGCGCCGGCATGCACGTGGCCGACGGTCCAGTCGGTGTAGTGGGACAGCGAGTTGACCGTCTTCACCGCCATCATCGGGCCTTCGAAGGTGGACATGCCGTAGAACGCCAGCGAGACCACCAGGAAGCGCAGGATCGGGTCGTCGCGCAGTTTATGCCAGGCCCCGGAGAGGGTCATCATGCCGTTGATCATGCCGCCCCAGCTGGGCGCCAGCAGAATCACCGACATCACCATGCCGAGGGTCTGCGCCCAGTCGGGCAGCGCGGTGTAGTGCAGGTGGTGCGGGCCGGCCCAGATGTACAGCGAGATGATCGCCCAGAAGTGCACGATGGACAGCCGGTAGGAGTAGATCGGCCGCTCGGCCTGTTTGGGCACGAAGTAGTACATCATGCCGAGGAAGCCCACCGAGAGGATGAAACCGACCACGCTGTGGCCGTACCACCACTGGATCATCGCGTCGGTGGCGCCGGAATACACCGGGTAGGACTTCAGCCAGCTCACCGGGGTGGCGATGTGGTTGACGACATGCACCATGGCGGTCACCACGATGAAGGCGCCGTAGAACCAGTTGCCCACGTAGATGTGGCTGACGGTGCGCCGGGCGATGGTGCCGAAGAACAGGTAGGCGTAGGCGATCCACACCAGCGTGATCCACAGGGCGATCGGCCATTCCATCTCGGCGTATTCCTTGGAGGTGGTGTAGCCGAGCGGATAGCTGATCAGCATGGCCACGATGGCCGCCTGCCAGCCCCAGAACACGAAGCGGGCCAGGCCGTCCGAGACCAGCCGCGCCCGGCTGGTACGTTGCACCACGTAGAAGGAGGTGGCGAACAGCGCGCCGCCGCCGAAGGCGAAGATCACCAGGTTGGTGTGGATGGGCCGGATGCGTCCGAAGCTGGTCCAGGGCAGGCCGAGATTGAGCTCCGGCCAGACCAGCTGGGCCGCGATGACCACGCCCATGGCCATGCCCACCACCCCCCAGAACAGGGTCATCAGGGTGAATTGACGTACGACGGCGTAGTTGTAGGAAGGGGAAGGAAAGGAATCGTCTGCGGGGATCATTACCGGGAGTCCTATGCACGCTGGGAAGCCTGTCAGCACGACTCGTCGGGCCGGCTCTGCGGCCGGTACCCCTGGTCAGACACGCCCATGCGGCAGCGCAGACCTTCCGACTGACAGGCCTGGCTAGTGTGTCGATCCGGTTAAATCAAAACAAACTAATAATATTTGAATATAACTTTACTAATTCTTATTTATCACCCATGCACCGCCATCCTAGCCGCCCGCGGCTGCTGCGCCCCATGATCAGAATCAAGCACCGCGACCTCTGCGAGGCAGCCTTTCCTGCGCCACCGGCACACGTATAATCATTCCCATTTGCTGCCGAGCCCTCCCCTATGTCGTCCTCTGCCCACGCGCACCACCTCCTGGCCATTGAAGACGATCCCGTGCTGGCGGCCCACCTGAAGGCTTCGCTGGAGCATCGCGGCTATCGGGTCACCCTCGCCCAGGAGGGCGCGGCCGGTCTGACCCTGGCGCGCGACTGCGCGTTCGACCTGATCCTGTTGGACATCCTGCTGCCCAAGCTGGACGGCCTGGAGGTGCTGACCCGGCTGCGCAGCCAGCGCCGCACGCCGGTGCTGATGATGTCGGCGCTGGGCGACGAGGTGCACCGCATCCAGGGGTTCGACTGCGGCGCCGATGATTTCCTGCCCAAGCCGTTCAGCATCGAGGAACTGCAGGTGCGCATCGCCGCCATCCTGCGCCGGGTGGCCTACGAGCGGGAGCAGCCGCTGCCGCAGGCCGACGGCGACCTGCTGTTCGATGACGAGCGCTGCGACCTGCGCCACGCCAAGCGCTGGGTCGGCCTGACACCGACCGAGTACCGTCTGCTGCGCCTGCTGCACAGCTCGGCGGGCGAGGTGCTCAGCAAGCCGTTCCTCTACCAGCAGGTGCTGCATCGGGGGTATTCGCAACACGACCGCAGCCTGGACATGCACGTCAGCAACCTGCGCCGCAAGCTGGCCCGCGAGGAGATTGTCCGACTGCGCCTGGACGCGGCCTGGGGCAAGGGCTACCTGCTCACCCGGCTGGACAGCTGATGCCCACTCGCCCGATTCCCGGCCGCCACTCGCTGTTCTGGCGGCTGAGCGTGCTGCTGGCGGCGTTCTGTGTCGCGATGATCGGCGCCAGCCACTACCTCGGCGCCCATATCAATCGACAGACCTCGTTTCTCTCCGCGGAGGCGCGCCAGACGCTGGAACGCTACGCCGCCGAGGCCGCCGACGCCCAGCGGCGCGGCGAGCCGGCGCTTCTGCAATGGCGCGACGCGCTGCTGCAACGCGAGCCCGGCTGGGCGGTGCTGGTCGATCACCATCTGCAGCCCCTGGCGCCGCGCGAGCTCGATGACGAGGATATTGACCGGCTGCGCCGCGCCCGTGACTACGAGCGGCCCATCAGCCGCCGCGCCGAGGCGCTGCCGATTGTCAGCGTGCCGTTCGGCGAGCAGCGCGACCTGCTGGTCCTGCGCCTGCCGGATCGTTTTCATCCCTGGCAGCACCAGGCCCTGCTGACCGCGCTGGGCGTCTACCTGCTGCCGGTGCTGCTGTCGCTGTTGTTCGGCGCGCGGCTGTACCGGCTGCTGATCTCGCCGCTGGAACGCCTGAGCCACAAGGCCCGCGCACTGGCCGCCCAGCCGCTGGAAACCCTGGTGCCCGCCGAGCTGGTGCGCCGCCAGGACGAACTCGGCACCCTCGGCCGCTCGCTGGAACACCTCACCGGGCGGCTGCGCGGCTCGGTCACCCAGCAGCGGCAGTTGCTGCGCGACCTGTCCCACGAGCTGCGCACGCCGCTGAGTCGCCTGCGCGTGGCCTGTGAAAGCCCGCTGGACGGCGATGAACTGCGCGCCCGCGTGGACCGCGAAGTGAACGGCATGCAGCGGCTGGTCGATGCGGTGCTGGAACTGGCCTGGCTGGACAGCGAACAGCCACAGTTTCCCTGCGAGCCGGTGGACATTGCGGCGCTGTGGGAGCTGCTGTGCGACGACGCCTGTTTCGAATCCGGCTGGCCCCGGGCGCGCCTGCAGGCGCAGATTCCGGACGGCTGCCAGGTGCTGGGCCATCTCAACACCCTGGCCCACGCGCTGGAAAACATCCTGCGCAACGCCATTCGCCATTCGTCGCCGCGGGGCAGCGTGCGGCTCACCGCGCGGCGCGACGGTGACGACTGGCAACTGTGCATCGCCGACGACGGCCCCGGCGTGCCGGAGGAGGATCTGGAGAACATCTTCCAGCCCTTTGCCCGCCTCAATGCCTCGCGCCCCGGCGGCGACGGCTACGGCCTGGGCCTGGCCATCGCCCGGCGCCTGATCCAGCTGCAAGGTGGAACCCTGCACGCCCGCAACGGGCAGCCGGGGCTACGCCAGGTCGTTCGGCTGCAATCTGTATAGATTGTAAATGCACTTTACTCCCATTTGAGAACGAATAGCATTTGCTCCCGCCGCGGGACGCCCCATGTCGATGGGCCACCCCAAGCATCAAGGCTCACAGCCGAACACGCCCGGATCGAGGCGCCGCTTCTCAGGGGAGCAGTCGCAGGCCTTAGGGTCCTTCGCCTGCGAGAAGAGGCATCGCGAACCACCGGCGAGCGCTGACAGGGCCATGGCGAACACATCAAGAATTGGGAGCAACCATGTCACGCATTACCCGCCACACCGCTCGTCCCGTGTTCCAAAGAACCCTGCTGGCCGCCACGCTGGCCTCCCTGGCGTGCTCCGTCACGGCCCAGGAGAA
This sequence comes from Pseudomonas sp., assembly GCF_035497915.1. Taxonomy (GTDB): domain Bacteria; phylum Pseudomonadota; class Gammaproteobacteria; order Pseudomonadales; family Pseudomonadaceae; genus Serpens. The sequence continues at coordinate 78,001 of NZ_DATJCS010000011.1, read as the reverse complement.
GGTGCTGGGCCCGGTGGTCGTTTCGGCCTCCGGCTTCGAACAGAGCGTCAAGGATGCTCCCGCGACCATCTCGGTGATCACCGCCGAGGAACTGAAGAAGAAGTCCTACACCGACGTCACCGACGCGCTGAAGAACGTGGCCGGGGTGCAGATTTCCGGTGGCGGCGTCGAGCAGTCGATCCGTATTCGCGGCATGACCGCCGACTACACCCTGTTCCTGGTCGATGGCCGTCCCATGCAGGGCAATGACGCCTTCGGCCTCAACGGCGGCCAGGCCGGCACGCCGATCAACTTCCTGCCGCCGCTCGAGGCCATCGAGCGTATCGAAGTGATCCGTGGCCCGGCGTCCTCGCTGTATGGCTCCGATGCCATGGGCGGCGTGGTGAACGTCATCACCAAGAAGGTGCACAACACGTTCTCCGGCAGCATCACCACCGAGTACACCCACGCCCCGAGCAGCAACGAAGTCAACGAAGACGGCCACCAGACCAGCGCCTACCTGAACATGCCGCTGCTCAAGGACGTGCTGTCCCTGCAACTGACCGGTGCCTTCCAGCACCAGGATGAAAGCGAGTTCGTCGGCAGCGGCGACAGCTCCGCCAGCGACCCCGACTATGACAAGTGGAGCGCCGGCGCCAAGCTGGGCTGGAACATCGACAAGCGGAACCTGGTGACCCTGGGCTACACCCAGACCGAGCAGGAGCGCACGGCCAACCCCGGCAAGAGCCTGGATCCGACGGATGATCCGTCGTACAGCGAGTCGATCCAGAAGAACTACTACCTCACCCATGAAGGCCGCTTCGACGACCTGCTGGTGAACTCCTACATCAACTACGACACCAGCGAGAACCCGAGCCGGGTCAATGCCAACACCGGCAACGGCATCGAATTCGATGTGCTGACCGTGAATACCCAGGGCACCTACTTCCTGGGCAACCACGCCCTGACCGGCGGCCTGACGCGCAAGGAAGAAACCCTCACCGACGGCGCCACCAACGGCCTGAAACCGCCGGTCGTACCGGTGGCCGACGCCGTGGTGGAGATGGAGCGCTACCAGAACTCCGTGTTCCTGGAGGACAACTGGAACCTCACCGACGACCTGATGCTGACCTTCAGCGGCCGCTACGACGACAACCAGAAGTTCGGCGACCACTTCAGCCCGAAGGTCTACGCGGTCTACCACCTGAACGAGAGCTTCACCGTCAAGGGTGGCGTGACCTCGGGCTACAAGGCGCCGAGCCTGCGCCAGAGCGCGACCGATTTCGGCGCCACCTCCATGGGCGGCGTGATCATCGGCAACCCGGAGCTGACGCCGGAAACCAGCCTGAACCGTGAGATCGGCCTTGCCTACGAGGATCACGACCTGGGCCTGCTGACCACCGTCACCGCCTACGTCACCGACTTCGAGGACAAGATCAACCGTACCGGTCGCGTCTGCCTGCAGAACCAGTCCTGCATCTACAACGGCACCTCGTACCCGGCCCACCAGTACGGCTACACCGCCTACGAGAACATCGACGAAGCCGAGCTGCGCGGCGTCGAGTGGACCCTGGATTACCGCATCCTCGACAACCTGAACTACCGCCACAGCTACACCTTCACCGAGACCGAGCAGAAGTCCGGCGCGTACAAGGGCGAGCCGCTCAACGACATGGCCAAGCACATGTTCAACGCCTCGCTGGACTGGCAGGTCACCCAGCAGTGGAACCTGTGGACCCAGTACAACTACCGCGGCGAAACCAGCGGTCGCTGGCAGACCGGCACCAGCGGTTCGGCCAGCAACGGCGTCACCTACCCGGCCTACAGCTTCGTGGACGCGGGCGTGGTGTTCAAACCCGCCAAGAACACGATGCTGAAGGCGGGCGTGTACAACGTGGCCAACAAGAAGGTCACCACCGACGAGGACTACGCGTTCAACCTGGATGGCCGCCGCTTCATCATCGGCCTGACCCAGAGCTTCTGAGTCCCGCCCCCGACACCCCCTGCCGGTCTCCGCCAGGGGGTGTCGTGCGTTTCGCGGCCAGCCCGAGGCGTTCCGAGGTATCAGCATGATCAAACACGACGGGTATGTGACGGACACGGCCTACCCCGCGCATTTCCACCGGGAGCTCCAGCCGCTCTGGCTGGCCACCCAGGCCTTGGCACAGGGCGCCGCCCCACCCGACCTCAGCGGGCCGTATGCCTATTGCGAGCTCGGCTGCGGAGTGGGCGTCAATCTGCTGGTCAACGCGGCCACGCAACCGCACGCCCAGTTCGTCGGCGTGGACGTCAACGCGCGGCACCTGGCCGTGGCGCGGCGGGCGGCGCAGCAGCTGGGGCTGACCAACCTGCGCTTCATTCACGCCGACTTCTCCAGCTTTGCGCGCAGCAACAGCCTGTTCTTCGACCTGATCGTCAGCCACGGGGTCTGGTCGTGGATTTCCGCTGCGCAGCAGCGCGATGTGCTGGCGCTGGTCGGGCGTTTCCTGAAGCCGGCGGGACTCTTCTACCTGCATTACCAGTGTCATCCGGGAGCCACCCGGATGCTGCCGGCGCAGAAGCTGCTCAACGAGCTGGCGCACCACCTGACCGGTTCGGCCACGCAGAACGTGCAGGCCGGGCTTGCCTTGCTGGACCGGCTGGACGGCGCCGGCATCTTTCATGACCAGCCCGACGTCGGCGCGCGCCTGCAGGCGTTGCAGCGGCAGGATGCGGCCTATCTGGCCCATGACCTGCTGAACGATCACTGGAGCCCCCAGCACTCGGCCGACCTGCACCGCCAGGTGTCCCGGGCCGGCCTGACCTACCTGGCCAGCGCCGACCCGTTCGAGAACCTGGAAAGCCTGTCCGTTCCCGGCGCCATTCAGCCGGTGCTGGCCGGCATCCGCATCCCGTCGGTGCGCGAGCTGGTGAAGGACCTGGCGCGCCATCAGCACCAGCGGCGCGACCTGTTCCAGAAGCAGCCCGTGGCCCTGTCGGCCGAGGCGCACCTGGCCGCGTTGGGCGCACTGCGCCTGGCGCGACTGCCCCAGGCGCCCGGCAGCGGCGCGGTCGAGTTCCGCACGCCGATCGGCGCCATCAACGGCCCGAGCGAGCTGTTCAGTCCGCTGCTGGAGCGCCTGGCGCAGGGCCCGGCCCGCGTCGACGCGCTGAGCCAGCTTCCCATCTACAGCGGCAAACCGGCGCTGCTGATGCAGTCGCTGCAGATGCTGATGTGGCAAGGCTACGCCCACCCCCTGCGGCAAGACGCCCATGACAGCGCCGCCACCGCGCAGGCCCTGCAGCGCTGGCTCGACCGGCAGGATCTGCGGATCGACGTGGTGAATGCCTGCGCCACGGCGGTTCACCGTCCCCTTTCCTTTTCCCATGACTAAGGACATTCCGATGCGCCTGTCCCATCCCGCGTGGCCCATCCTCTGGCGGTGCCTGGCCGCCATCCCCGGCGGCTACCTGTTCACCTACACCGCCACCGCCGCGCTGGCGCGCCTGCTGCCGCTCGGGCGCTATGACGCGGTCATGGCCACGACCCTGCTGTCGTTCGCCCTCTACACGGCGTTCATCCTCTGGGCCTTCGCGGTGCACTCGCCGCGCCGGCTGGCCCTGGGCGTGGCGCTGAGCCTGCCGCTGGCGCTGATCGGCTTCTGGCCGCACCTGCTGGAGGTGCTGGCATGAAGCCGCGCAGCCTGACGCAATCCATGTCCTGGCTGCACACCTGGTGCGGCCTGCTGCTGGGCTGGGTGCTGTTCGCCATCTTCCTGACCGGCACCCTGGCGGTGTTCGACCGCGAGCTGAACTGGTGGATGCAGCCGGAGCTGCCCGCCAGCCCGGCCACGCAGAGCGCCGCGGCGGAAACCGCCCAGCGCTGGCTGGAGCGCGAGCATCCGGACGCCGCCACCTGGAACATCGGCCTGCCGACCGAGCGTTCACCGGTGCTGAGCGTCAGCCATGGCGACCAGCGCCGCGGCGAGCGCACCCTGCTCGACGCGCACACCGGCGAGGCGCTCGACGCCCGGCAGACCGCCGGCGGCAGCTTCTTCTTCCGCTTCCACTTCACGCTGCACATGCCGCGCAACCTCGGCATCTGGCTGGTGGGTTTCGCGGCCATGGCCATGCTGGTGGCGATCATCAGCGGCATCGTCATCCACAAGAAGATCTTCAAGGACTTCTTCACCTTCCGCCCGGCCAAGGGCCAGCGCTCCTGGCTGGACGGCCACAACGCCAGCGCCGTGCTGTTGCTGCCGTTCCACCTGATGATCACCTACACCGGCCTGGTCATCTTCTTCCTGATCTACATGCCGGCCGCCATGGACGCCCTGTACGACGGCGACCGCCAGGCCATGCAGCGCGAGGCGCGCGGCGTGAGCCAGCAGGAAGCCGGCGAGCGCCGTGGAGAAGGTCGTCCGGAGGGCGCCCTGCGGGGCGAAGGCCGTGGCGCGCGCCCGCTCGCGGACGCGCCGCTGCTGCCGCTGGCGGAGTTCATCGCCAAGGGGGAGGCGCACTACGGCGCCGGCATGCTCTCGGCGCTGTCGGTCAGCAACCCCGGCCAGGCCGATGCCCGCGTGACCGTGCGCCCGCTGCTGGGCAGCCGCATCGAGCTGACCAAGGGCGAAGGCCTGGTGTTCCACGGCGTGAGCGGCAAGCTGCTGCAGGCGCCGGCGCCGTCGCGCGCCAGCCAGCTCACCCAGCGGGTGATGGCCGGCCTGCACTTCGCGCAGTTCGGCGGCTATCCGATGCGCTGGCTGTACTTCCTCTGCGGGCTGGTGAGCTGCGTGATGATCGCCAGCGGCCTGGTGCTGTACACCGTCAAGCAGCGCAAGCAGGCCAAGGGTTCACGCACCTTCCTGAGCATCGCCGAACGCCTGAACATCGCCAGCGTGGCCGGCCTGTGCGTGGCCTGCGTGGCGCTGCTGTGGGCCAACCGCCTGCTGCCGGCGGAACTGGCCGCGCGCGGCGACTGGGAGGTACGGGTGTTCTTCGGGGTGTGGCTGCTCGCGCTGCTGCATGCCGCCCTGCGCCCGGTGTTCCCGGCCTGGCGCGAACAGGTCTACCTGGCGGCCGCGCTGTGCATCGCCCTGCCGTTGCCGGGCCTGCTGACGTCCTTGCCGAGCGACAGCCTGCGCCTCGGCGTGGAGGTCACCAGCGTGCTCCTCGGCCTGTCGCTGGGCTGGCTGGCGTGGAAGATCCCCGCACTGGCCAGCACCGAACCTGTGGCCAAACCACGTGCCACACGCCTTGCCGGAGCCCAACCATGAGCGCCCTCGCCCTAGCGCTAAGCCTGACCCTGGCCTATGCCGGCATGCTGCTGCTGTGCCTGGGCATGGAACGTCACTGGAAGCAGCTCGCCAGCCCGCGCCTGCCCGCCCGACTGCGCCGGGCCTGCACCCCGCTGGGCGGGGCGCTGCTGGCCCTGGCCGTGTCCGGCTGCGGCCTGATCTGGCCGGCGGGCATGGCCTGGGTGGCCGGGTTCGGCATGATCTCGCTGGCCGGTCTGGCGCTGCTGCTGCTCCTGCCCTATGCGCCGCGCGTGGCCCTCGGCCTGCCGGTGCTGGGCGCCGCCGCCTGCGCGGTGCTGGCGCTGTAGGACGGACAACCGTCCGGCCGCCGCTCGCCACGGCGGCCTCATTCCATCAGCATGTCGATCATCAGCGCGTTGGTGTACACCGTCGCCCCGTCGCTGGCCCGGTGGCCGACGATGTGGAACTGCCCGCGCTGGTCGTCGTCGCGCAGGTAGACGCGCAGGCGGTAGTCGGCGAGCGGCCCGCATTCGGGCGGGGGCTTGAGGTCGAAGGAGTGCGGATCGACATCGATCCAGGCTTCCTTCTCGCCGCTTTGCCGCAGGCGCTCCTCGGCCTGCTCCAGGTTCAGGTGGTCGGTTTCGCTGATGAAGAAGTGCATCTGCCCCATGGGTTCGGATTGCTCTTGCGGGCCTGGTTTGCACCAGCTTTCGATGTCGTATGCGCTCATGGCGAAACCCTTCCTTTCGATGACGGCCTGTTGAACATAGGCCGCGCCACCCCCGGCCAGTTCCCGCGCGGCTCCGGGCTGCACTGCTAGGGTTTCTGTCAGCCCCGCACGGAGACCCACCCATGAACAGGAACACGCTGATTGCCCTGCTGCTGACGTCACCCCTCGGCCTGGCGCACGCCGAGACCCGGGTGGAGCGCATCGACTACCGGATCGACGGCCAGCCCTATCAAGGCCTGCTGGTCTACGACGACGCGGTGACCACCCCGCGCCCCGGCCTGCTGATGGTGCCCAACTGGCTGGGCGCCACCGAGCGCGCCGCGGAGAAGGCCGCCCGCGCCGCCAGTGACAAGTACGTGGTGTTCATCGCCGACCTGTATGGCAAGGACGTACGGCCCAGCGGCCCGGATGAGGCCGGCAAGGCGGTCGGCCCGCTGCGCGCGGATCGCCCGCTGATGCGCAAGCGCGTGCAGGCCTCGCTGGACGAGCTGCTTAAGCGCACCGACCGGGTGAACACGCAGCAGGTCGGCGCCATCGGCTTCTGCTTCGGCGGCGGCGCGATCCTGGAACTGGCCCGCAGCGGCGCGCCGCTGAAGGCCTTCGTGTCCTTCCACGGCAATCTCGACACGCCGAATCCCGCCGACAACGGCAACATCCAGGGCCGCGTGCTGGTGCTGCACGGCGCCGACGACCCGGCGGTGCCCAAGCAGCAGGTGGACGATTTCGTCGCCGCGATGCGGCAGACCGAGGTGGACTGGCAACTGGTCAGCTACGGCAACGCCGTGCACTCCTTCACCGACCCCTACGCCAGCGTGCCGGGGCGCAACGAGTACCACCCGGTGGTGGCCGAGCGGGCGTTCAAGGCGATGAATGATTGGTTGGATCAGGCGTTCGAGAACCAGGCCCGTCAGTAGTTGCACTTTGGCATTACCGGCGGGATCGGCGACACTAGCGGCGTCGCCGTTTTCGCCTGCAGGACTACCCATGCCGCTCAGTCTCCGGGAAAAGAAACCCACCCCTTTCGCGCTGCTCGCGTTTATCCAGCTCTGCCTGGTGCCGCTGATCCTGCTGGCCACGGTGCATCTGGTCGGCTTCCTGCTGGAACTGGAGGGCCAGGGCAACACCGACTGGCGCCTGCCGCTGAACATCCTGTTCGGCGTGATGCTGGTGTGCGCGCCCTTGCTGCTGCTGAGCGCATTTGCCTGCGCCTTCGCAGGGCTGCGCGCCGGGCGGCAACGCATCGCCAACGCCCTGCTGTTGCTGGTGAGCCTGGCGGGCGGGGTGGTGATGGCGGTGGTTTATCTGCATTGAGGGCTCGGCATGGATAGCAGCAAAGAGCTAGCATCCCGCCGAACCACCCCCACCTGAGTACGCACCATGTCGCTGGCAGTGTTGCTCCTGTTCCTGCTGTGCCTGATGGCTCCTGTCGCCACCCTGTTCATCCATATCCAGCGTGAACGCTCAGCCCGTCGGCGCTCACCGCTGACGGAAGATCTGCTACGCAACCCCGCTCACTCCCTGAGCGAAAAGCGCCTGGATCTGGCGTTCGATCTGTTGTCGACCATCGCAATCGCGGTACTGGTGGGTGGTTTCGCGGTCAGCGTGCAGCTGCAATCCTGGATCGATCCGCAGCAGATACGGTTCAACAACTCTTCGATCTTTTTCCTCGTCTGTATGGCGGGAACCCTGTGCTGGTCGGTCATTCGCACCCTGCGACTGGCCAAACAGCTGTCCGCCACCCGCAAGGGCTACGAGGGGGAATTGGCTACCGCGCAACTGCTCGGCCCGTTACTGGCCGAGGGCTGGCAGCTCTTTCACGATATTCCGCTGCCGCGCGGCAACATCGACCACGTGCTGCTCGGCCCCGGGGGCGTGTTCGCCGTGGAAACCAAGTACCGCTCCAAGCCCACCGACACCAAGGGAAAGGACAGCGCCCGAGCCCTCTACGACGGGCAAGCGATTCAGTTCGCCGGCGGTGCGAAGGAGCGTCTGCCCATCGAGCAGGCGCAAGCCGTCAGCCAGGCGCTCGCAAAGGAATTGTCCGGCCGGCTGGGCGAACCGGTCTCCGTCAATCCCGTGGTCGCACTGCCGGGTTGGTTCGTGTCGCAAACCACCAAGGCGCGTCCGTCGGTGGCGGTGATCAATCCGAAAAGCCACGGCCTGTTCAAGTATCAGCAGAGCCTCGATCCCAAGGCGCAGGAACGCATCGCCTTCCAACTCGGCAAAATGGTCAGCCTTAAGGCCGAAGAAGTTCGCTGAGCCGCCGGGCGAATCCCAGTCAGCCCCCGCGACGCTTTGCCGCTACAATGGCCGCCCTTTTTCGTGCCCCCCGAAGCCTGATCGCCATGTCCCTGCCCAAGCACCACCTCGAACTGCTCAGCCCCGCCCGCGACACGGCCATCGCCCGCGAGGCGATTCTGCACGGGGCGGATGCCGTGTACATCGGCGGGCCGAGCTTCGGGGCGCGGCACAACGCCGAGAACAGCGTCGAGGACATCGCCAAGCTGGTGGAATTCGCCCACCTGTTCCATGCGCGGGTGTTCGTCACCCTCAACACCATCCTGCACGACGACGAGCTGGAGCCGGCGCGCGCGCTGATCCACCAGCTGTACGACGCCGGCGTGGACGCGCTGATCATCCAGGACATGGGCATCATGGAGCTGGACATCCCGCCCATCGAGATCCATGCCAGCACCCAGTGCGACATCCGCACCCTGGAGAAGGCGCGCTTCCTCGGCGACGCCGGTTTCAGCCAGCTGGTGCTGGCCCGCGAGCTGAACCTCACGGAAATCCGCGCCATCCACGCGGCGGTGGACACCACCCTGGAATTCTTCATCCACGGTGCGCTGTGCGTGGCCTTCTCGGGGCAGTGCTACATCTCCCATGCGCAGACGGGCCGCAGCGCCAACCGCGGCGACTGCTCGCAGGCCTGCCGCCTGCCCTACACCCTGAAGGACGACCAGGGCCGCGTGGTGGCCTACGACAAGCATCTGCTCTCGATGAAGGACAACAACCAGAGCGCCAACCTGCGCGCGCTGGTCGAGGCCGGCGTGCGTTCCTTCAAGATCGAAGGCCGCTACAAGGACATGGGCTACGTGAAGAACATCACCGCCTATTACCGCCAGCGCCTGGACGACATCCTCCTCGAACGCCCGGACCTGGAGCGCGCCTCCCATGGCCGCACCGAGCACTTCTTCGTCCCGGATCCGGACAAGACCTTCCACCGCGGCAGCACCGACTACTTCGTCACCGACCGCAAGGAAGACATCGGCGCCTTCGACTCGCCGACCTTCACCGGCCTGCCGGTGGGCGAGGTGCTCAAGGTCGGCAAGCAGGACTTCGTGGCCGTGACCCACGAGCCGCTGTCCAACGGCGACGGCCTGAACGTGCTGGTCAAGCGCGAGGTGGTGGGCTTTCGCGCCAGCGTGGTGGAGCTGCAGCAGCAATTCATCGAGGACGGCGCCCAGCGCTGGCAGTACCGCGTGGAGCCCAACGAGCTGCCGGCGGCCCTGCGCCAGTTGCGCCCGCATCACCCGCTGAGCCGCAACCTGGACCACAACTGGCAGCAGGCGCTGCAGAAGACTTCGTCCGAGCGGCGCATCGGCCTGACCTGGAAGGCCGAACTGAGCGAGCGGCGCCTGACGCTGACCGCCACCAGCGAGGACGGCGTGCGCGTCACCCAGACCCTGGAAGGCCCGTTCGGCGCGGCCAACAAGCCGGAGCAGGCGCTGGAGCAACTGCGCGATCTGCTCGGCCAGCTGGGCACCACCATCTACCACGCCGACGCCGTGGAGATCGAGGCGCCCTTCGTGCCCTTCGTGCCCGCCTCGCAGCTCAAGGGCCTGCGCCGCGACACCGTGGAAGCGCTGACCGCCGCCCGCGTGCCGCGGCATCCGCGCGGCTTGCGCAAGTCGGTGGCGGTGCCGCCGCCGGTGTACCCGGAGTCGCACCTGACCTTCCTGGCCAACGTCTACAACGACAAGGCCCGCGCGTTCTACAAGCGTTTCGGCGTGGAGCTGATCGACGCGGCCTACGAGGCCCACGAGGAAACCGGCGAGGTGCCGGTGATGATCACCAAGCACTGCCTGCGCTTCTCCTTCAACCTGTGCCCGAAACAGGCCAAGGGCGTGACCGGCGTGCGCACCAAGGTCGCGCCGATGCAGCTGGTGCACGGCGACGAGGTGCTGACCCTGAAGTTCGACTGCAAACCGTGCGAGATGCACGTGATCGGCAAGATCAAGGGCCATATCCTCAACCTGCCGCAACCGGGCAGCCAGGCCACCCAGGTGGTGGCCAGCATCACCCCGGAAGACCTGAAGAAAACCATCCGCAACAGACCTGGGCGTTGACCCGCCCCGACCCACGCCGCACAAGGAAGTCCCATGCGCCGTTCAGCACTGCTGCTCCTGCCAGCCCTTCTGGCGTTGGCAGCCTGTACCCAGAGCCAGCGAATCACCATCGACCAGCCGCCCGGCCACCGCGCCAGCGCCGTGGCGCATTACCTGGAAGCCTGCGACCGTCCCATTCACACCCCGAGGGACCTGCTGAGCCTCCTGTACCCCGAGAAGATCACCAAGGAATTCCACGCGTCGACCTCGGCTCCCGGCACCCTGGTCGTCCCCTATGAGGTCCGTCACGGCACCTGCATCCGCATGCTGCGCGGGCTGACGCTGTTCAGCACCCCGCCCGGCGTCGACCGCCCCCTGGACGTGTTCGGTTTCAGCATCAATCCCGAACACCCGGAGCCGCAGGCCACCGAGTTCAGCGTCGAATGCCATCGGCGACCCATCCCGCGCCCGTTCAATGCCATGGAAGAGCTGTACAACTGCCATCGGCCCGGCAGTAACGAGCGCAACTGGCACAGCATTCCCATCGTTTCCACACCCGAGCTGCACCCCTTCCATGTGCGGGTAGACCTGCACGCCCACGCGCCCAGCGAGGTCTATGAGACGCCGTACTCCTGGGTGACCATCGACGGCAATTCCTATCCCTACACCACCGCGTGGGATGGGCAACGGCCCCGAGTGGAGCTGCGGGACTTCCGCCTCGGCGGCAGGACCTGCCACAGCTACCCCGCCTGCGACTACGCCGTGGAGCCCTCGGTAGCCCTGGAACGGGCCCACCTGCACAACAGACTGAGTCTGCTGTTTCTGCTGCGGATCGGCTCGGAAAAAATGCCGACCCCGCAGCCGCTGTTTCCCGAATGGATCAGCCGTCAGGTTGAGGTCATCAGCCGCTGGGACTGGGAGCAGGAGGAGCAGTGGCTGCTGGTCCTGCGCGGCGGCATGCGGCCCGAACTGGCCGACGACCCCGCCTGGGAGCCCCTGCTGAGGGAATCACCCGAGGCCCACTACCAGCGCTGCCTGGAGCGTTTTGACCAGCTGCTGCCCCCGCTGCGTAAGGATTATTGCGCTGCCTGCCTATAACCACGTTCGGTAGGGGGTCGACGACGTTTTTTTGACCGCCAGCACGGAGTGCACCGATGCCACGTCCGGTGGCCAACGCGGTGCGTTGACCACCCTACGGTCAGCCCGTCTGCGCCGCCCCCAGGTTCGGCGGCGCAATGCGCAGCATGGCCACCGCGCAGATCAGCAGCCCGCCCAGGGCCAGCAGGCCGCCGACCCAGCCGATGCTGTCCAGGCCGACCTGGCGGGTGACCAGGCTGCCCAGCAGCGCGCCGGCGCCGATGCCCAGGTTGTACAGCCCGGAGAACAGCGACATGGCCACGTCGGTGGCGTCCGCGGCGAATTTCAGCACCCGCGACTGCAGCGCCAGGGTGAAGCACAGGATGGCGATGCCCCAGACGAAGCACAGCAGACCCAGCAGGCCCAGGCTGCCGGACAGCGGCTTGAGCAGCAGCAGGCTAAATGCCAGGGCGCCGATGGCGCCGAGCAGGAACGGCCGCGAGTAGCGCGGGCTGTAGCGACTGAACAGCAGCGAGCCCACCAGCCCGGCGGCACCGAACAGCAGCAGCAACAGGGTGATCTGGTTGCCGACGAAGCCGGCGATCTCGCGGGCGAACGGCTCGATGTAGCTGTAGGCGGTGAACTGCGCAGTCACCACCAGCACGGTCAGCCCATACACCACCACCAGCGCCGGGCGTTTGAAGAGGATCGGCAGGCTGCTCAGCGAACCGGCGTTCTGGCTCGGCAGCAGCGGCAGCGTACGCGCCAGCACGAGCGCGGTGAGCAGCGCCAGCCCGCCGATGCCCAGGAAACTCATGCGCCAGCCCAGCCATTCGCCGACCATGCGCCCGAGCGGAACGCCCAGCACCATGGCCAGGGTGGTGCCGGTGGCCAGCAGGCCCAGCGCCTGCGCCTCACGGCCTGCCGGCGCGACGCGCAGGGCCAGCGAGGCGGTGATCGACCAGAACACCGCGTGCGAAAAGGCGATGCCGATGCGGCTGGCCACCAGCGCTGGGTAGCTCCAGGCCACGCTGGACAGCAGGTGGCTGAGAATGAACAGCCCGAACACGCCCATCAGCAGGCGGCGCCGCTCCAGGTGGCGGGTCAGCAGCATCAGCGGCAGCGAGGTCAGCGCCACCAGCCAGGCATAGAGGGTGAGCATCAACCCGACCCGCGCCGGCGGCAGGCCGAAGCTGGCGCCGATGTCGGTGAGCAGCGCCACCGGCACGAACTCGGTGGTGTTGAAGATGAAGGCGGCCAGGGCCAGCGCAGCCACACCGAGCCAACTGCCCGGCTGGGCGGGATTCGAAGTCATCATGGATGGGTAAAACCAGGCGGCAGAGAGGGCCGAAATGCCTGCGGACGCAGGCGGGGGAAGGCGCGCATTCTAAGAGCCCGGCCAGGCCGGTGCAAACCGCGCCGTCCCAACGGTCAAGGGGACGCCAGGCGTGCCGATCCGAGGCCTGGATGCCACGTCCTGCGGGGCGCAGGAACGCCCCATTTCGGGGCACTCTCCACCCCCGGACGGGCCTGCCGGAGCGCCGCGCAGAGCCGCGTTCCCGGTGCGGCATCAACGTCACGATTTTTCTGAAAACCGGGTCTTTGCGCCGATTCGGCAACCCTGTACTCTCGCTTGCTGCCACTTAGCCATTAGCGTTGACGGATCCCGCCAACGCCGGGCTGTGGGCGGACCCCGGCGCCGCCGGGCCAGGACCGATGCAGCCTTGGGCCAGGCATCGGACATTCAAGGATATCGACGCATGACGACCCCCGCAGACACCGTCCCGAAAACCATCATCAAGATCTTTCCCGAGACGATCGGCAGCTTTGCCCGCAACCCTGCGGAGCTGCCCGCGCCGAGCGCCGCGCCGAACGCCTTCACGCAGCTCTGGAAATGGTTGTGGCTTCCCCTGCTGGTGGCGTGCGTGCCGGCGTTTCTGTTCGGCCAACTGGCGGCGGGCATCGCCTGCCTGGCGCTGGGGGTGATCCTGCTGGTGCTGGCGCTGCTGCCAGCCAAGCGGCAGGTCGAACCGCGCGCGGAACTCGACGCCTTCTTCGACGAGGACGGCCTGCACCTGCCCGCCGAGGTGGTGACCCTGGGTGACAGCTTCATTCCCTACGCGGAGATGACTCGCATCCTGACCCTGGACCTGCCTGCCCAGGCCGGCAAGACGGTGGTCTGGTGGCGCCAGTACCAGATTCATACGCGCCGGCCGCTGGAAAAGCCCCACGTGGAGATCAACACACTGCGCTCCCTGGACTCGGTCGTTTCCGTGCTGAACCGCCTCAAGCGCCTGCCGACCACCCGCCATATCGACATTCCGCCGCCCGTCGAAGCTGCTCCGCCGGCCGGCGCCAAGAGCAAGGAAATCCGCCTGCGCTGAATACCGCGCTCCGGTCGGGCCGCACCCGCAGGCTGCTCGCAATGGGCTAGCCTGCCGGGTAGCACGCAGCCGGGAGAAAATCATGTTCAAGGTCAAGCGCAGCGGCGAGAGCCGCGTCGATCTGGAGATCTACGGCAAGCTCGACGGCGAGGCCATGGGCCAGCTGCTCGACAACCTGTACAACGCCTCCACCGACCTGCGCCATGGCCGGCTGCTCTTCCGCCTGGACGCCTTCGACCTGCCCACGCTGGGCGCCTTCGCCGTCGAGCTGGCGCGCCTGCCGCAGCTGTTCCGGCTGGTCCATCGCTTCCAGCGCTGCGCCGTGCTCACTGACACCGCCTGGCTGCGCACCGCCAGCGAAGTGGAAGGCGCGCTGATCCCGGGCCTGCAGGTTCGCGCCTTCCGCAGCGACCAGGAGCTGGACGCCGAAGACTGGCTCAATGAAGCCTGAGCCGCGCCGAACCGGCTCTTTTGTAGGAGCGGCTTCAGCCGCGATTGAGGCGCAGCATCGCGGCTGAAGCCGCTCCTACAAAATGCATTACGGTGGCGCACACCGATATCAACCCAGCCAGTGAATGCCCGCACGAATCCGTGGTCGCATCTGAACCACCACCACGGAGGATCCACCCATGGGCCTATTCGATCTGATCAAGGAAAAACTCGGCATCGGCCGCGACGCACACGCGGCGGAGCGTCCGGCGGGCGCGCCGCCATCCGGCACCACCACTGCGGCGGGCGGCACCACCGTCGACTCCGGCGTGGTGCCGCCCAGCCCGACAGCCGCACCCGGCGCCACAGCCGCGCCGGTCAGCCAGGTCGACGTGGCCGCCAAGCTGGAAAGCATGGCGGCCACGCATGCAGAGCAGTTGAACTGGCGCACCTCGATTGTCGACCTGCTCAAGCTGCTCGGCCTGGACAGCAGCCTGGAAGCCCGCAAGGAAATGGCCACCGAACTGGGCTGCCCGCCGGACAAGATGGCCGACTCGGCGCAGATGAACCTGTGGCTGCACAAGGAAGTCATGAAGCGCCTGGCCGAGCACGGCGGCACCATCCCGCCGGAACTGCTGTGACCTGACAGCGGGCTGCAGTGGCCGCAGCCCGCTGCCTCCGGACTCAGGAGGCAAACAGCGCGTGGGCGTTGTCCAGGTGCTGGTCGACCAGCCATTTGCCATGGGCCAGGGAAACCTGCTCGGCCTTGTCCAGCTCGGCCATCAGCGCCCGGTCGTGGGGCAACGGCAGGCGCCGGGTGCTGCGCCCGTCCGGCGCGGTGATCCGGCAACCCGCCGCCCAGGGCAGCGGACTACCTTCGTACTGCACGACGTCGGCGACGATGGTGTGGTCTCGGTAGGTGCAATGCAGGCGTTGCATGGCCAGGCCCTCGCGGATAGCCCGTGGTCCTGGGAGGCTGGCCCAGCCTGGCACTCCCCGCAAATGTCTTCCGACGAAAGCGGCGAGGCCCGGCACCAGCCGCGTGTTACAGGCGGAACCCCTTCACCAGCTCGTTCAGGCGTACCGCCAGACGCGCCAGT
Source organism: Pseudomonas sp. (assembly GCF_035497915.1). GTDB lineage: Bacteria > Pseudomonadota > Gammaproteobacteria > Pseudomonadales > Pseudomonadaceae > Serpens. Next base: position 62,740 of record NZ_DATJCS010000011.1, on the reverse strand, counting down.
TCGTGGCTGGCGGCGCTGGTCTGGTTGGCGCCGGCCGAGGTCTGCATGGCCAGGTCGCGGATGTTGACCAGGTTGTGGTCCACTTCGCGGGCCACCTGGGCCTGTTCTTCCGAGGCACTGGCAATGATCAGGTTGCGCTCGGTGATGTGACCGATCGATTCGGTGATCTGTCGCAGCGCCTCGCCCGCCGCATGGGCGATTTCCAGGGTGCTCTGCGCGCGCTGGTTGCTGGTCTGCATCGCCGTCATGGCCTGGTCGGTGCTCTGCTGCACCGCCTGGATCATCTGTTCGATCTCCTGGGTGGACTGCTGGGTGCGATGCGCCAGCGCGCGCACCTCGTCGGCCACCACGGCGAAGCCGCGTCCCGCGTCGCCGGCCCGGGCCGCCTCGATGGCCGCGTTGAGCGCCAGCAGGTTGGTCTGCTCGGCGATGGAACGGATCACGTCCAGCACGGTGCTGATGCTGCGCACCTGGCCCGCCAGGTGGTCCACTTCCCGGGCACTGCTGCTGGCCTCGCGGGTCATCTGGTTGATGGACTCGATGGTGCGCTCCACCTGGCCGCGCCCTTCCCGCGCGGTGCGGTCGGAGGCCTGGGACGCCTCAGAGGTGCCGGTGGCGTTGCGCGCCACTTCGTCAACGGCGGTGGTCATTTCGTTGACCGCGGTGGCGGCCTGCTCGATTTCCTGATTCTGCTGCTGCAGCACCCGGCTGGAGTTTTCGGTGACCGCATTCAGCTCCTCGGCGGACGAGGACAGCTGGGTCGAGGAGTCGACGATGCGCTGCAGGGTTTCGCGCAGATTGCGCTGCATGCGCTCCAGCGCGGCCAGCAACTGTGCCGGCTCGTCACGCCCTTCCACGCGGATGGGATGGGTCAGATCGCCGTCGGCGACCACTTCGGCCATGCGCACGGCCTCGGACAGCGGCGCGACAATGCTGCGGGTCAGCACGCTGGCCAGCACGATGGTCAGCAACGCGGCGAGACCCATGAACACCAGCACGCCGATATCGGCCAGTTCGTACTGGTCGTGGGCCTGCTGGGCGAAGTCGCCGGCGATCTGGCCCTTGATCTCGATGAGGCGGTTGAGCTGCTTGCCCAGCTCGATGGACAGGCGGTTGTAGTCGCCGCCCAGCAGGGTTTTCATCTCCTCCACCTGACCCCGGGCGGAAGCGGCCACCAGGCTTTTGTGGATGTTCACGTAGTCCTGCATGGCCTGGCGCACCAGGCGGAACTGGCTGCGCTCGGCCTCGCTGACGATCAGCGTCTCGTAGTCGTTCACCGCCTTGGCGAGGTCGTTGGCGATCTCGTCGGCACGCGCCAGGCTGGCCTTGAGCTTGGCGTCCTCGCGGTCCACGTAAAGACGGAAGGACATGATGCGCAGGCGCAGCATCTGCTCGCTGATCCAGCCCAAGGCCCGATAGCTGGGCAGCGTGTTGTCCTGCATGGTGACGGTGGCGCTGCGGATGACCTGCATCTGGCTCTTGGCAAAGACGCCGAGCAGCACGACCAGCAGGGCCACGATGGAAAAACCGACAATGGCCCGATGGCCAACCTTGAAACGCCTGAGAAGCATGGTGAGAAGCCTTCCGCTGAGTTGTTCTTTTTTTTCGTCTCTTTTCTGGGCAGCGGGTCCGCAGGCCAGCCTGCCGCTCAGTTCTTCATCGGCAACAGCGCGGCGATCATTAGGAAAATGATAATAAAATGGCGCCAGCGTTCGGATATGACGAACGCTACTCCCGGAAAGCAAGAACGCTATCCAGCCCGTTCTATCAATAAGGATCACGAGGAATGCCGATGGGCCAGAAGCCCATCGACAGAGGAAGAAAGGAAGATCAGGCCTTGTCGATGCCCTTCTTCAGGGTGTCCTTGACGTCGCCCTTGATCTGCTGGGCTTCGCCCTTGCGCTCCTGGATCTTGCCTTCCTGGCGCATGCCCTGGTTGCCGGTAGCCTCACCGACGCCCTGCTTGATCTTCCCTGCCGCTTCGTTGCCCATACCGCGGGCCTTGTCGCCTGCACTGCTCATGGCAAATCTCCAACACTGGTGGGTTCGCAGCAGTGGAGTGGCGGGGTCGGGAAAGGTTTCATCCACCCGGCGAAGGGCGGGACGGCGTGCGCGCAGATCCCTGTGGGGCCGGCTTTACGCCGGCCGACGGGGGCGGGGATCGAGACACGAGGTGCGGATTTTCAGCTCCGCTGAGCGGCCCTACGGAAAAGCAACCCGTCACCAGAGGCCCGGGTGTCACCTGTAGGGCCGGCTTTATGCCGGCCAGCGGAGCCGGGGCCTTCGCCAGGTCTCGGTCCCACCCACACATCGGCCGGGATAAACCCGGCCCTACAGGACCGCGACGAAACTCAGGGCTTGTGCGGACGGGCCAGGAACTCGTGGGACTGCATCTCCAGCAGGCGGCTGAGGGTGCGCTGGAACTCGAACTCCAGGCGGCCGCCGGTGTAGAGGTCCTTGAGTTCCACTTCGGCGGAGAGGATCAGCTTGACGTTGCGGTCGTAGAACTCGTCCACCAGGTTGATGAAGCGCCGCGCCATGTCGTCCTTCTGGGCGTTCATCTGCTCGATGTTGGAGATCAGCACCGCCTCGAAGATCTTGCCCAGCTCGATGTAGTCGTTCTGGCTGCGTGGGCCGTCGCAAATGGCGCGGAAGTCGAACCAGGCGATGTCGTTGGCCACCTTGCGCGCGCGAATCTCGCGGTTTTCGATGATCAGCGCCTCGTTTTCCAGCACCGTGCAGTTCTCGGTGAGCAGGCTCTTGAAGCTCTTTTCCAGGCTCTGCTCGGCCTCGGCGTCCAGCGGCCAGTGATACAGCTCGGCCTGTTCCAGGGCGCGCAGGCGGTAGTCGATGCCGCTGTCGACGTTGACGATCTCGGTGTGCTGCTTGAGCAGGGCAATGGCCGGCAGGAAACGCGCGCGTTGCAGGCCGTCCTTGTACAGGCCGTCCGGCACGATGTTGGAGGTGGCCACCAGTGAGACGCCGTTCTTGAACAGCTCCTCCAGCAGGGTGGCAAGGATCATCGCGTCGGTAATGTCGGAGACGAAGAATTCGTCGAAGCAGATCACCCGGGCTTCGTTGGCGAAACGCTTGGCAATGAGCGGCAGCGGGTTCTTCTCGCCCTTGAGGGTCTTCAGCTCTTCGTGCACGCGCTTCATGAAGCGGTGGAAGTGCGTGCGCATCTTCTGCTCGAAGGGCAGCGCATCGAAGAAGGTGTCCACCAGATAGGTCTTGCCGCGACCCACGCCACCCCAGAAGTAGATGCCCTTGATCGGACCCTGCGGCTTCTTGGCGAACAGCTTGCCGAGCAGACCACTCGATTGCTGCTGCGCGGCGACCAGGTCGTCGTACAGGCGCTGCAGGTGACGCACGGCGTTTTCCTGGGCGGCGTCATGGAAAAAGTCGGGGCGTTGCAGATCGGCCTGATAGCGCTGGAGTGGAGTCATGGCAGCGTGGGGGTTGGTGGAGGGGGCCGACACTTTAACGGCGCCCTCGGTGCTTGGCAATTTGCTCAGATCGTTCAAGACAGCTCTTTCCTCAGGTCATGAAAAGTGGCGACCGGCGCGTGCCCGTAGGAGCGAATTCATTCGCGAGCTCTTTTCCAGGCCATACCCAAAGCTCGCGGACAAGTCCGCTCCCACCCCCAGCGGCTCGGCGCCGAACCAACAACGAAGTCAGCCTTCGGCCAGCCCGGCGATGGCGTCGCGCACCCGCAGCATGGCGGCGTCGAGCGCCTCGGGATCGGCGAAGCTCGGGCTGTCGGCGATGCATTCATCGTCCAGCCACAGGGTGAACTGGGTGCCCTCGTCCTCGCGCAGCTCCAGCGCATCCGGTCCCTGGGCGATCAACCGCTGGCTGATCTGGCCGGTCTTCTTCGGGTCGCCGAACGGCCGCGATAGCAGCAGTTCCTCGCCGTCGGCGGCCAGGAAGCGGAAGCGGAAGCTGCCGTCCGGCTCGCGGAAGCTGACGAAGCGCGCGACCTTGGCGGCCTTCTTCTTGCTCGCGCCGGCCACCTGCACCTGCTCGCGGAAGGAACGCAGGCCCACCGCCTCGCGCAGTTCGCCGAGGAACGGCGTGGCGATGCGGCGCGCCTTGGCGGCGCCGGCGAGCAGAATGTCCTCCAGATCGGCCGGCTTGGCGATTAGCGCATGGTAGCGTTCGCGCGCTTCGCCCAGCTCGTTGTCGAGCAGTTCGAACAGGCGCTGCTTGGCCTCGCCCCAGCCCAGTCCGCCCAGCAGATCGGCGCGGAACGCGGCCTGCTGTTCAGCCGTGGCAAAGGCCTGGTAGAGGGTGAACAGATGGGAGTTGTCCGGATCCTTGGCCTCGCCCGGCAGCTTCGAGTCGGTGACGATGCGGGCGATGGTGTCCTTGAGCTGCTTGGCGCTGCCGAACAGCGGGATGGTGTTGTCGTAGCTCTTGGACATCTTGCGCCCGTCCAGGCCCGGCAGGGTCGCCACATCCTCCTCGATCACCGCCTCCGGCAGGGTGAACAGCTCGCGCCCCTGACCGAACAGGTGATTGAAGCGCTGGCCGATGTCGCGGGCCATTTCCACGTGCTGGATCTGGTCACGGCCGACCGGCACCTTGTGGGCGTTGAACATCAGGATGTCGGCGGCCATCAGCACCGGGTAGCTGAACAGGCCCATGGTCACGCCGGCGTCCGGGTCTTCGCCGGCCTCGACGTTCTTGTCCACCGCCGCCTTGTAGGCGTGGGCGCGGTTGAGCAGGCCCTTGCCCGCCACGCAGGTGAGCAGCCAGGTCAGCTCGGGGATTTCCGGAATGTCCGACTGGCGATAGAAGGTCGCGCGATCGGCATCCAGGCCGCCGGCCAGCCAGGTGGCGGCAATTTCCAGGCGCGAGCGCTGGATGCGTGCCGGGTCGTCGCACTTGATCAGCGCGTGGTAGTCGGCCAGGAAGTAGAAGGAATCCACGTCGGCGGCACGGCTGGCGACGATCGCCGGGCGGATGGCGCCGGCGTAGTTGCCCAGGTGCGGGGTGCCGGTGGTGGTGATGCCGGTAAGGATGCGCGTGGTCATGTGTCAAATCCGTCGAACGTGTGGCAGGCCGTTCAGAGACGGGTGCTGACCAGCTCTTTGAGGTCGGTCAGCCTGCCATGGAAGAAGTGGCCGCATTCTGCCACTTTCAGCAGCTCATGGGGACGCGCCAGGGCTTCGGACCAGGCGTAGACCGCCGCCGGCGGCACCACTTCGTCGTCCTCGGGCTGGATCAGGGTCAGTGTGCCGCTCTGCGGCAGCGCTACGTTTTCGTCCAGGCGCATCACCGCCGGGGCGACCATGAAAATGTGCTCCAGCTGCTGACCGCGCGCTTCCAGGCGACCGCCCAGCGCGGCGGCGACGAAACCGCCGAAGGAGAAGCCCAGCAGGCTCAGCGGCAGCTCGGGATGCTGCGCGCGCAGCCAGTCGCAGGCGGCCTCGGCATCGTCCACCTCGCCCATGTGCATGTCGTGGCTGCCGGCGCTGGCGCCCACGCCCCGGTAGTTGAAGCGCAGGGTGCTGTAGCCGGCGTCGCGGGCGGTGCGCTGCAGGGTGGAAACCACCTTGTTGAGCATGGTGCCGCCCTTGACCGGGTTGGGATGGCAGATCAGCGCCAGGCCGCGCGCGTCGGGCACCGGCAGGTAGAGGGCTTCGAGCGCGCCGCTGGGGCCGTCGAGCTGCAGAGGGGTTTCGCGGGTGAGCAAGGCAGGAACTCCGTGACCCGGTTGGGGGTCGACTCGTCTTGGTTCAGGTCCGGGCGGTGCAGGCACCACCGGCACAGGGCGCGCCGCCGGACAGACGGCCGCGCCACCAGTGTTTCCCGGCGTTTCGTAGCATTGTACGGAGCGGCGTTCGGGGGCAGACTGGGGTCGCTAACGTAAAACAAACCCGCAAATAGAGGAAGGACTCGTGGAACAGTCGCTCATGGTCTGGTTGGTGCCGGCCATTGCCCTGCTTGTCGGGGTCGTCATCGGTTTTCTGATTTCCCGCCTGGCACCCGGTGTCGCGCCGAGCCGCACCCAGAGTCAGCTCGACGAACTGCAGGAACGTTTCGAAACCTACCAGAGTGAAGTGGTGACCCACTTCAACACCACCGCCGCACTGGTGCGCAAGCTCACCCAGAGCTACCAGGATGTGCAGGAACACCTCACCGAGGGCATCGATCGCCTGGCGCTGGATGAAGTGACCCGCCAGCGACTGCTGTCAGCCCTGCACAGCGAGCAGGAGAAGCGCGAGCGGCTGCAGGCCCCGGAATCGGACCTGCTCGATTCCCGTGCGCCCAAGGACTATGCGCCCAAGCCGGCCGGCGCGCCGGGCACGCTGGATGAACACTACGGGCTGCGCCCCTGACCCGAAGAAAACCGGAACCCAAGGGTTCCGGTTTTCGTTTCAGGGCCGGGCTCAGAAGTTGTAACCCACACCCAGGCTGTAGAAGAGCGTGCCGTCGTCGTAGGTATCTTCGGCCTCGCTGCCGCTGTCGAACAGAAACTGGTACTCGACCATACCGGTGATGAAGGTACTGTCGTTTACCCAGTGCTTGAGGCCGATTTCCGGGCCGGCCATGAAGGTGTCATCGACGTTGTCGCCATAAATGCCGCCAATGCTGGCGCCAATGAACGGCCGAGTGTTGCCGGTGCCGAAGTGGTAGTCGTAGAACACCCGGGTCGCACCCTGGAACTTGGTGCTTTCACCTTCCGTATCGAAGATGCCGACGAACTGGCGAATGCCCCACAGGGACGATTCGTTCAGGTATTGCCCCCAGCTGCCCTGGACATTCAGCAGCGTGCTATCAAAGTCCTTGTCGCTGCTGCCAGCGCCACTGAGCGTGATTTCCTGGGTTCCCGCCGTCGGCGCGGCCAGAACGGCAACCGGCAACAACGCAGCGGCCAGTACGGACAAGCTCATAAGTCTTTTCATGGGTAAGCCTCTTCATGGGAACACACATGGAGCATTCGCTCTGAAAAAGCGACCCACGAGAGCGGCAACAGTTCCACCCCAGCGACCACCGAAACAGCGTCTACAACAGGGCGCGGACCATTTCCACCACCGAACCGACCTGCAGCTTGTCCATGATCCGCGCCCGGTGATTCTCCACCGTTCGCACGCTGATCGATGCCAGTTCGGAGATCTCCCGGCTGGACTTGCCCTGCACCACCCACTCGGCGATACGCCGTTCCTGCGCGGTGAGCAGCTCCAGCCGCTGCTCGCGTTCGCGACGGGCCTGCCCGGCCTGGCGCAGCTCGGCGCAGCGCGCCAGCGCGGCCTGCACCCGCGCCAGCAGATGGCGGCCGTCCACCGGTTTCTCCACATAGTCGAAGGCGCCACGGCGCATCGCCTCAACGGCGGTGGCGACATCGGCATGGCCGGTGATGAAGATCAGCGGCGTCTCGACACCGCGGGCCAGCAGCTCGGCCTGCAGCTCCAGGCCACCGAGTTCGGGCATGCGCAGGTCGGAAAGGATGCACTCGGAGTCGCCCGTCGCGGCATAGCTCGACAGAAAGGCGCGCGACGACGAGAAACGGCGGACCTTCAGGCCGGACGCACTCAGCAGCTCGGCATGCAGGTCAAGAATGAGTTCGTCGTCGTCGATCAGATAGACGCAGGATCTGGAGGACATCGAACAGTCCCTGGATAAGGCAGGCGGGTCATTCTATCCACAAACAGACCGGCCCGAACTTGAACTTCGGTCTGTACGAAAAGTCAGCCGAGCGAAGGCCAGGCAAGGCGAAAGCGGCGAGGAAGCGAAGTTTACTGGTCGTAAATGAGCATTCCGAGCCGACTTTCAACGCAGCATGGCCGAGCGCAGGCACTTTTCGGACAGAACCGAGGCTACAATCGCAGCCCCTTCCGGAGTCCTGCACCATGACCGAACCCGTCCGCCTGTCCAAACGCCTCGTCGAGCTGCTCGGCTGCTCGCGTCGCGAAGCCGAGCTGTACATCGAGGGCGGCTGGGTCACCGTCGCTGGCGAAGTGGTGGAACAGCCGCAGTTCAAGGTGACCGACGAACCCATCGTGCTGCTGCCCGGCGCCGAGGCCGAGGATGTGCCGCCGGCCACCCTGCTGCTGCACAAGCCGGCCGGTTGCAGCGTGGAGCAGGCCCTGGCGCTGCTGACCCGCGAGAATCGCTGGGCCGAGGATGACCCTACTCTGCGCGCCGTGCACAAGCATCTGGTACACCAGCAGCCGGTCGGTCTGCTGGAGCGCGAGGCCAGCGGCCTGCTGGTATTCACCCAGAGCTGGGGCGTGACCCGTCACCTGACCAACCGCCACAAGCCGCTGGAAGAGGAATATGTTGCCGAGGTCAAGGGCACGCTCGTCGACGGCGGCCTGGACAAGCTCAAGCGCGGCATCCGCCAGGGCGAACGCACCCTGCCGGTGTGCAAGGCCAGCTGGCAGAACGAAACCCACCTGCGCCTGGCCCTGAAGGCGCCCCAGCCGGGCGACATCCGCACATTGTGCAGGCTGGTGGGTCTGCAGTTGGTCAGCCTGCGCCGCATCCGCCTGGGCACCGTGAGCATGGCCAAGCTGCCGCAGGGACAGTGGCGCTACCTGAAGCCGAACGAGCGCTTCTAGATTCTTTTTGCCCGGTCATAGACCCGTTTGCGCCTCGCCGTGGCTGGCCACCACGAGCCCCGATGCTGCGCCACTCGCCCACCCTGTGGGGCCGGTTTATCCCGGCCAAGGGCTGCCGCCAGCCAGCCTCGGCTGTAGGCCCACCTCCGCCGGCCGGCGTAAAGCCGGCCCTACAGTCTCCTCCGCCGTACTCTGTGGGGCCGGGTTTATCCCGGCCAAGGGCTGGCGCCAGCCAGCCCCACAAGGGACGTGCCGTCCCTCGATATGTGCGGCGCCTCGCAATTTGCCAGCACCGATCCACACTGATCCGCTTCCTCGACTATGACCAGCAGGGTGCTCACCCTCCCGGACGACGGACCCGTACATGACTCGATGGATTCTTCTCGGCGCCGCCCTGGCGCTGGGCGGCTGTGCCGCCAAGCCCTGCGAGCCCGTGGTGCTCGACAGTCACGCACAGCGCCTGCTGCAGGAAAACGACCTGATGCAGGCCCGCCTGCTGGTCACCTCCGGCCCGCAGAGCAGCCTGGAGCTGGCCGATGCCCTGCTGGCGCGCATCGCCGACCAGGACCCCCGCGGCGAGGTGGCGTTGTACCAGGCGGTGTCGCTGATCCGCCAGCGCGCGGCACTGGAACGCATCCTGCCGCTGCTCGAACGGGCCGCCGAACGCCGTCATCCCCACGCGCTGGCGCTGCTCTACAAGATCTACAACGAACCCTTCCTGGCGCCCCAGGCCGACCGCGACCGCGCCCTGCGCTACCGGCAGGCCTATGCCGAGCTGGACGTGGCCAAGGGCGGCTACCCCTCGTTCCCCCGCGCCCTGATGGTGGTCGACCAGTTGGTCAACCCGCCGGCCCGGGTCCGCGGCCAGTAAGCCACTCATCGCGCACCAGCGCCTGACGCAGGCGCTCCTGCTCGCCTTCATCCGGCACGTCACGGAACTCGACCTTGCCGGCAATCTGCGTCGCCACCGGCACGCCGTCGCGATACAGCAGGCGGTTGCCGGCCAGCGCCGGCACCTTCTCGCCCGGCAGCAGGGTACCCAGCAGGTTCAGCGGGTCGCTGCCGCTGACGCGGATCAGCTCCCCCGCCGCCGGCCGGCGCCGCACCTCGCGCAGCAGGCCGACCGCCTCGGGCAGGGCGAACTGTTCGCCACTGAGGCCGGTGACGAAACGCCCGCCACGGATTTCCCCGCGCGCCTCCAGGCGGTGGTACACACGCAGCAGTTCCCGCCACGGCGGCAGCCAGTCGGCCTCGCGCTCCAACAGGCGCCAGAACACCACGCCGTAGCGGCGCAGCAGCACGCGGGCGATGTGTTCCAGGGGGTTCGGAGGCACACCCGCTCCCCCGGCCCCTCTCCCGTCGAGGGAGAGGGGAGATCCCTGCGCATCCGGTAGGACCGGGTTTATCCCAGCCAAAGGCTGGCCCCCGCCAGCCCCGGATGTAGAACCCGCCTCCGCCGGCCGGCGTAAAGCCGGCCCTACAGTCTCCTCCGCCGCACCCTGTGGGGCCGGGTTTACCCCTGCCAGAGGCTGGCGCCAGCCAGCCCCGGATGTAGTACCCATCTCCGCCGCACCCTGTAGGGCCGGGTTTATCCCGGCCAACGGCTGGCGCCCGCCAGCCCCGGCGGCGGCGCCTTCCTCAACGGGTCGACGCAGCAAGGCCCAACGCCCGGCATCGGCCATGCCGCCGATCAAAGCGCCACCGCGCGCCCGCCGTCCCGTGCGGGTCGGACGCTTGCCGACCGGGGTCAGCAGCGCCCGCAAACCGGCGAAGCCGTCGGCATTCACCAGGCCCAGGGCGACCAGCTCGCCCAAGGCATCTTCCAGCTCGCTGCGCAGCAGGTGGGCGTCCTCCAGCAGTTCGTCGAAGAACAGCGCGCCCTGACGTTCCAGCACGTCCAGCACCCGCTGGGCGCGCGGCGACGGCTGCGCCTCGGCGGTGCCGGCCTGGGACATCCACAGCGACAACCGGCGACGCGGCAACAGCACGATCGGCGTGCCACGCACCGGCCCGGCGCCGGCCGTCTGCCGCCCGGCCAGCCGCGCCCAGACCACCCGCCCGGAGCGGCACAGCGCATCCAGCCAGGCGCTGTCGTAGCGCTTGAGGCGCGCCGGCAGCAGCTCGCCTTCCCAGGCGGCGGCCGCAGCCTGATAGCCCTCGAGCTGGTCGAGCACCGCCGCCACGGCCTCCGCCCCTTCGCCCCGGGTCGCCGGGGTGAGCCGCTGCCAGTCGAACAGGAAGCGCAGGAAATCGCGGCGTTCCACCGGCTCGATTTCCCGGCGCAGGCGCTTGACCGTGTAGCGATGGATGCGCGCCAGCAGGTGGCGCTCGCACCACTCTTCCTCGCGGCTGCCCGGCGTGAAGTGCCCGCGCAGCACATAGCCCTCGCGCTCCAGCGCGGCCAGCGCCGCCGCAATGGCGCTGGCCGGCTGGGCCAGGGCGCGGGCAATGCGCGGCAACGGCAGCGGGCCAAAGCCGGACAACCGGGCGCGTACGATGTCTGTCAGCACAGCATCCTCGTCGCCGGCCTCGGCGAACGCGGCGGGAATCGTCAGCCTCGGCGCATACGCGGCATGCGGATACAGCACCCGAAACTGCGCCAGGCGCTCCAGCGGCAGCCACAGGCCTTCGCCTTCCGCGACCTCCAGACGCGTCGCCCGCCCGCTGGCGGCCAGCGCGGCGAGCAGCGCCGGCCACTGCGGATCGCTGCGGCTTTCCGCATCGGTCAGGCAGGCCAGGCCCATCAGCGCCTCGTGCAGCTCGTCGGCGGTGCGCGCCTGCGGCCAGGCTTCCTCGGCCACGGCGAGGATCGCCTCGGCATCCAGCGCACCGAGATCATCGCTGGATTGCGGGTCGCTCCAGCGCCGCGCCAGCACCGCCTGGGTGCGCCGCTCCTCCAGCGGCGCGTCGTCGAGGAAGGCGTAGGGCCGTGCGCTGAGCACCTCGGCCGCCAGCGGCGAGGGTTCCGGCAGGTCGCGCTGCAGCAGACGCACCTCACCGGCCTCCATGCGCCGCAGCAGGGCCAGCCAGCCTTCGCTATCCATGGCTTCGTGCAGGCAGTCATCGAGGGTCTGCGCCACCAGCGGATGGTCGGGAATCTCGCGCTCGCCGACGATGTTCTCCAGGCAGGCCACCTGATCGGGGAACACCGTGGCCAGCAGGTCCTCGCTGCGCATGCGCTGGATCTGCGGCGCCACCTTGTGCCCGCCGCTCATGCGCGGCAGCGCCAGGGCGACCCCGGCCACCCAGCGCCAGCGCACGCCGAACAGCGGCGCGTCGAGCAGCGCCTGGATCAGCACCTGCTCGGCGGAGGCCGCACGCAGGTAGCGCCATACCTCGTCGAGGGGAAAGCTGTGGCTGGTGGACAGCGAGAGGATGATGGCGTCCTCGGTGGCCGCCGCCTGCAGCTCGAAGTTGAAGGTGCGGCAGAAGCGCTTGCGCAGCGCCAGCCCCCACGCGCGGTTGATGCGGCTGCCGAACGGCGAGTGGATGATCAGCTGCGTGCCGCCGGATTCGTCGAAGAAGCGCTCCATCACCAGACAGTGCTGCGTCGGCAGCGCGCCCAGCGCGGACTGGGCGCGGGCCAGGTAGTCGACGATCTGCTCGGCGGCGGCCAGCGGCAGGCCGAGCTCGTCGGTGAGCCAGGCAACAGCCGGGGCCAGGCGGTCGGGTTCGCCGGCTTCCTGTGGGGCCGGCTTTACGCCGGCCGACGGAGGCCGTCCGCGCGCCTGGGTGTCGCCCCCACCCCCTTCGGCCGGGATAAACCCGGCCCCACAGGTTGGCCCACCCAACCGCTGCTCCACCTCCTCGCGCAGGCGCGCCACGGCGGCGGACAGCGCATCGCTGCGCCCCGGCGCCTCGCCGAGCCAGAAGGGAATGTTCGGCGGCTGGCCGTGGGCGTCTTCCACCCGCACCCGCCCGGGTTCGATGCGCAGGATGCGGTAGGACTGGTTGCCGAGCTGGAACACGTCGCCGGCCAGGCTTTCCACCGCGAAGTCCTCGTTCACCGTGCCGATATTCAGCGCCTGGGGTTCGAGCAGCACGGCGTAATCGGCAGTTTCCGGGATGGTGCCGCCGCTGGTCAGCGCGGTCAGTTGCGCGCCGCGCCGCCCGCGCAGCGTGCCGGTCACCGCGTCGCGGTGCAGGTAGGCGCGGTGTGCGCCGTGACGGCGGGTGTAGCCCTCGGCGAGCATGCGCAGCAGCGCCTGGTAGTGCGCCTCATCCAGCTCGGCATAGGGCTCGGCCCGGCGGATCAGCGCCAGCAGCGCTTCCTCGTGCCATTCCTGGCAGGCCACTTCGGCGACGATCTGCTGGGCCAGCACGTCCAGCGGCGCGCGCGGGATGTGCAGCCGGTCCAGCTCGCCACGCCGCACCGCATCGAGCAGTGCGGCGCACTCGATCAGCTCGTCCCGGGAGGTGGGAAAGATGCGTCCGCTCGACACACCGCCGACCTGGTGGCCGGCGCGGCCAATGCGCTGCAGGAAGGCGCCGATGGAGCGCGGTGAGCCAATCTGGCAGACCCGTTCCACGTCGCCGATGTCGATGCCCAGTTCCAGCGAGGCGGTGGCCACCAGCACGCGCAGCTCGCCCGCCTTCAGCCGTCGCTCGGCCTGCAGGCGCTGCTCCTTGGCGAGGCTGCCGTGGTGGGCGGCCACCGCCGCCTCGCCGAGGCGCTCGGACAGGTGCCGGGCCACCCGCTCGGCCAGCCGCCGGGTGTTGACGAACACCAGCGTGGTGCGCCGCTCGCGCACCAGCTCGGCGAGCCGGTCGTAGACCAGTTCCCAGGCCTCGTTGCTCATCACCGCCTCGAGCGGCACCGGCGGTACTTCCAGGGCCAGGTCCAGGGCGCGGCGGTGGCCGATGTCGACAACCGCACAGTCCTGCCCGCCGGTAAGGAAGCGCGCCACCGCCGCCAACGGCTTCTGCGTGGCGGACAGGCCGATGCGCACCAGCGGCTGGGCGCACAGCGCCTGCAGGCGTTCCAGGCTCAGCGCCAGATGACTGCCGCGCTTGTTGCCGGCCACCGCGTGGATCTCGTCGACGATCACGCTGCGCGTGCCGGCCAGCATCGCCCGCCCGGATGGCGAACCGAGCAGCACATACAGCGACTCGGGCGTGGTCACCAGGATATGCGGCGCGCGCTTGCGCAGCGCCGCGCGCTCGGCCTGCGGCGTGTCGCCGGTGCGCACCGCCGTGCGGATCTCCACCGGCGGCAGGCCCAGGCGCTGCAGCTCCTCGGCGATGCCGGCCAGCGGCAGCTCCAGGTTGAGGTGAATGTCGTTGGACAGCGCCTTGAGCGGCGAGACGTAGACCACCTGGGTGGTCTCGGCCAGCTCTCCGGCCAGGCCCTGGCGCAACAGGTCGTCCAGCGCGGCGAGAAAGGCGGTGAGCGTCTTGCCCGAGCCGGTGGGCGCCGCCACCAGGGTGGAACGCCCGGCGCGAATGCTCGGCCAGGCCGTCACCTGCGCCGGGGTCGGCCCGGCAAAGGCGCGCCGAAACCAGCCCTGCACGGCAGGGTGGAAGGTGGCCAGCGGGTCGTTGGCGTCGGCGCGGTTCATGCCCGGCACTATGGAACGGGTCGGGCCAGCCCTCAAGCGTTGGCGGTCGGAGGCGATCCGCGCGAAACCGCTGCAAGCCCCGTAATAGACGGGTCCGGGACGAATCGAGTAAGTTCGGTCCGGCCCACTGCATGGAATTCGCTATGAAGCTGTTTGTTCGCCCCCTGCTGCTGACCCTGTGCCTCGGCGCCACCGCCCAGGCCGCCACGCTGGAGCAGCTGTTCGAGACCGGCCGTTACGCCGAGTTCCTGTCCCAGGCCCAGCAGGCGGCGGCTGCGGGAGATGCCGAGGCGCTGTTCCTGCTGGGCAAGGCCCACCACACCGGCAAGGGCGCCCGCATGGACTGGACGCGGGCCCGGGAGTTCTATGAGCAGGCCCGCCAGCTGGGCTACGCCCGGGCCAGCCATAACCTGGCCAGCCTGCATCAGCGCAATGACCCCGATCTGGCTATCCAGTTGTACGAAGAGGCCCTGGCCCGCGGCCTGAAGATGCCGACCCTGCACAACCTGGGCGTGCTGGCCAGCCCGTCGCCACTGGATAGCGAGCTTGCCGTTGCGGACTTCGTGGCGCGTTCGGGGCGGGCCGGCGACTACTTCGTCCAGGCCTACGCCGAGAGCGGCCAGGACATGATGCTGCTCAAGGCGGCATGGCAATACCTGCAGGCGCTGCAAGCCGCGCGCCGGGCGTCCGGGCCGGAGGCCGGCTCGCTGGACCTGGCCGCCCTCCGGGCGCGCGCGATCGAATGGCTGGACAAGGGCAAGGCGCTGGGGCTGGGCGATGCCTGGACCCATTACGGCATGCTGCTGCTGGAAGAGGGCAAGCTGGTCGAGGCGCGCGCCGCCTTGTTTGTCGGCGCGGAAAAGGACGTGGCAATGGCCCACTACCAGTTCGCCGAAATGGCCTCCAAGGGCCTTGGCGGTGACCAGTGGGATGCGCAGCAGGTGCTTCCCCATTACGAGCATGCCGCGCTGTTTGGCATCAAGGAGGCGATGTATCCCGCTCGCGAAACGATCCTGGCCTCGCTGCGCGGCGAAGAAGACGAAGAGGTGCTGCGCGAAGGCGTGCGGCGGATCATCGCCATGAGCTGGCTGGGCGCCGAGCTTCCCGATGAGGTGCAGCGGATCATTGCCCGACTGGAATGGTCCCGCATGCTCAGGCGGCAACAGAGCGTCGCCGGACCGCTGGCCGACCTGCCGTTGGTATTGCAGGCCTGCGCGGGCACCCAGCCCTCCGGCGGAAAAACCCGCTGGCGCCTCGACGCCCACCATGCGCAGCAGCCGCCGCGCCAGCTGCTGGAGGGCCATGTCGATGCCGATGGCTGTGCCCGCTCGGCCGGGCCGTTGTCGATGACGATTCGCCAGTCGCTGGAACAGGGCGCGATCCTCGCCCTGAAGCTCCCCGACCGCAGCCTGCCACTGGCGATGAACGAGGTGGAAGGCCGGCTTCTGCTGGAAATCGAGCCAGACGCACCGCCGGTGCCGGCCGAGCCGTCGCGGCATTGACACGGGGCATTTCGCCCAGAGACACATGATGGCACTATGCCGCGAGCTTGAAAGCGCGAGTTAGACGGCTGCGCCGCATATCGAGCACGTTCGACGCGCGTGCGCCTACCGACCCAATGACTGCCAAGAGAGAATCGATGCACACCACGCTAGTGAAATTCCTGAGCCCGGTCGCCCTCCTGCTGGCCTGTTTCGCCCCCGCCACGCAGGCGGCGCCGCTGGACATCCAGATCCTCAGCGCGACCATCCGCGACCAGAAGATCGAAGGCGCCTCGCTGATCCTGCAGAAGAACGGCGAGCAGTCGGTGACGGCGGTGACCAACGCCCGCGGCCAGGCCACGCTGAACCCGGCGTTCGACGCCAGCGACAGCCTGCTGATCGTCAAGAAGCCCGGCTATTCCGACCTGGTGGTCAAGTGCCCCTGTGACGGCATGACCTACGCCATCAGCCCGGTGATGCAGAACCTGGACGGCATGCGCATCGTGCTCAACTGGGGCCGCTATCCCGAAGACCTGGACTCCCACCTGCTGTTCCCCGGCAACCACGTGTTTTTCGACAAGATGCGCGGCCGCGACGCCCTGCTGGATGTCGACGACACCACCAGCTACGGCCCGGAGACCATCACCATCGAGCGCAAGCACGACGGCTCGCGCTATGTCTATGCGGTGCACAACTTCAGCGACCGCGCGCGGATGAACAGCCAGCGACTGTCCGAGAGCAACGCCAAGGTGTTCGTCTATGTCGGCCAGACGCTGATCAAGACCTACTACGTGCCGCGCAACCAGGTGGGCAACCTGTGGACCGTGTTCGCGGTCACCGAGTCGGGTGACATCGAGGACTTCAACACCCTCAAGAACGTCTCCAGCCTCGAGCGGCTGAGCACCTCGGAGTTCGGCGACGTGGTGGGCACCCTGGTCAGCCAGCGCACCGACTACGGCGCCGACCGGCTGCAGCGCGCCAAGGGCCTCAATCGCCAGGGCGAGCAGGCCTACCACGCCGGCCAGTACGACGAAGCGATCCGTCTGTACCAGGCGGCCATCGACCAGGACGCCAACTACGGCCAGGCCTACAGCAACCTGGGCCTGGCCTTCCAGAAAGCCGGTCGCGTGGCCGAGGCGCTGTGGGCCAACCGCAAGGCCATCGCCCTGGCCAGCGGCGCCTCGGCGCCCACCGTGCGCGCCAGCTCGCACTACAACAACGGCCGCATCTATGAGAAGGCCGGGCAGTGGTCCGACGCGCTGCGCGAGTACCGCTACGCCCGCGACCAGAAGGCCAATCCGGTCTACGACCGGGCCATCGAGCGCATGATGCAGAACGGCGCGCGCTGATGGCGCATTGGCCAGCACGCGGCGCGGCCAGGCGAATCCGCCTGGCCGTCGCCCTGGCGAGCGGGTTGATCGGCGCGAGCGCAACCGTCCAGGCGGCCGGCCCGGCCGACGTCGCCACGCTCGACCTGCGCACCTGGGGCGAGCCGCTGGATACATCGGCCGGCTTCGACCGCGCCTCGCGCGCGGCCCTGCTGGTCTACGCCAGCACGCTGCACGGCCTGCCGCAACGGGACGAGGCCCAGCTGCTGACGCATTTGCGCATCAAGCGCCTGAACCACGCCTCGCTCGCCCAGTGGCAGGACGGGGAACGGGCACGCGTCTGGCGCAACTACCAGCTCGCCAGCGCCGACTGCCGGGCCGGCGACTGGAGCTGCGTCGGCCCGGTCGGCGACTTCGCCCTGCTGGGCGAGGCGGCGCAGCGCGCGCTGGCCGGGCTCGGCGAGGAGTTGGCCGCCTGGCGCGGCCAACTGACGGCGTTCAGTCAGGCCTATCTGACGGAACAGATGCGCCTCGCCGCGCTGTTCCCCACGGTGAGCAGCGAGATCGCCACGTTCGGCAGCCACGAATGGTCCGGCGACGAGCGGGACGACCGGCAGTTCTTCCTGACCTTCGATGACGGGCCCGGCGCCCACACCGAGGCCACCCGGGCCATGCTGGCGCAGCATGGCAAGACCGCGACCTTCTTCGTGCTCGGCGAGAACCTGCAGGCACGCCTGAGGGCACAGGGCGCCGAGGCGCTGACGCGCCTGTATGCCGGTCAATGCGTGGCTTCCCACGGCTGGGAACATCGCTCGCATGCCCGCTGGGACGACTGGCAGGCCTCGGTCCTCACCACCCGTTCGCTGCTGCACAGCGCCCTGCCGCAGAGCACTATCCTGCCGCTGTTCCGCCCGCCCTATGGCCAGCGCACGGCGGACAGCGGCGCCTTCTTCGCGGCACAGGGCATCCAGGTAGCGCTGTGGAACCTCGATTCCCAGGACTGGCAGCGCGCGCTCGGCGCCGACGCCATCGGCACGCGCATGCTCGCGCTGATGCTGATCAAGCGGCGTGGCGTGCTGCTGTTCCATGACGTGCATGGCAAGGCGCGCGACGCCCTGCCCGGGGTGTTCGCCGCGCTCGGCGAGGCCGTGTCCTGGCCGGACTGCCGGGAGCTGGCGGTCCGGCACTGAGCGACGCCGCCGCTGGTCGCGGCGTTCGCCATTTGCCGCGCGCGACCTACTCTGATCAGTTCCATCACCCCTGCGGAGGAACCTTGAGATGACCTATGTCGATGGCTTCGTGGCGGCCGTGCCGACGGCCAACCGGGAGAAATACCAACACCACGCGGATATCGCCGCGCAGGTGTTCAAGGAGCATGGCGCGCTCTCGGTGGTCGAGTGCTGGGGCGATGACGTGCCGGAGGGCAAGCTGACCTCCTTTCCGATGGCCGTGCAGTGCCAGCCGGAGGAGACGGTGGTGTTTTCCTGGATTCTCTGGCCCTCGAAGGCCGTGCGCGACGCGGCCCACGACAAGGTGATGAGCGATCCGCGCCTGGCGCCGGAAACCAATCCGATGCCCTTCGATGGCAAGCGGCTGATCTTCGGCGGTTTCGAGATGATCCTCGAGGTGTAGCCGGGCGTCAGTAACCCTTGAGATGGAGGTAGTCGCGCACCTTTTCGGCTACCAGCCGCGCGCCCTTCTCGTTCAGGTGGATGCGATCGTCACGCAGTGAGCGGGGCACGATGCCGCGCCGGTAGTCGGCGACATCGCCGGCGTCCCGCGGATCGTAGCTTTCCACCAGCAGTTGCCAGATATCCAGGAAGTTGTTCGGGTAGGCCGCGCGCAGCCCGTCGCGGATGGCGACGAAGTCGGCGTAATGCCGGCCGCCGATGTATTCGTGGGCAAAGTCGGCATTCGGCGGCGGCATGACCAGGAAGCGCTTGTGCAGCGGCTTGAGGAACTCGACCATGGCGCGCACGTCGGAGAGCACCTGCTGCGGCTCGTCGTAGTTGTTGCGCCCGGCCCAGATGACGGCGATCTCGTGGTCGGTGTCGCCGATGTCCATCAGAAACGGCAGGGCGACCGGCGCGTCGACGGCCTCCCCCGCCTGCGCGCGAGTGAAGGTGTAGGCCGTGTCCGAGTGGCGATGCAGCACGCCGCGCACACCGCCCAGCGTGCCTTCGAGCTGCTGGCGACCGTACTGGGTCATGGGCACCACGGTGAACTCCGCGACGTCCACCGGCCCGCTGGCGGGGATCCTGCCGCCAGCCAGCTTCACATAGGTCGGCCGGCCCCCCTGGCGGGCGGCGATCTGCGCGCTGGTGTTGCCGCCCACGCCCCGATTGGTGACCGTGCGACCGGTGAGCTTGGCCAGGAAACGCGGGTAGCTGGAGGTGGTCAGCGAGTCGCCCCAGCACACGATGGACGGCAGGCCGTGCAACCATTTCGCCTCGCCTTCCGCCTCGCCCCGCGCGCTCAGCACCCAGACGAGCAGCATCAGACCGGCCAGTGTTCGCATGGCGCCTCTCCCTGTATTTGGCTTCCTTATCCGACGTCAGGCCGCACGCCCCGGCCGAGGCAGGGTCTAGCCGCGATTCGACCGTCTGTCAAAACCTGCTCGCGCTCCGCCGACTGTCTGCTTGACTGAGCCGCGGGCCCCCGGAAAGGGTCCGCGTGTCCGACGCCGCTCGGGCGAGTGAAAGGGACTTCCCGCATGGCATCCGTTCATCCGGCCTCGGCCGACAGGCTGGACAGCATCCAGCTATTGCGCGCGATCGCGGCGACCGCCGTGGTCGCCTACCACATCCCCCTGTTTCGCGAAGGCGCCTGGGGCGTGGATATCTTCTTCGTGATCAGCGGTTTCATCATGGCGCTGGTCACCGAGAAGTCGACGCACCAGTTCTTCGCCAAGCGCGTCATCCGCGTGGTGCCGCTCTACTGGCTCGGCACCTTCGGCGTCTTCGGCGTCGCCCTGCTGCTGCCCGACCTGCTGGACAACACCACGGCCGATGTTGCCGGCCTGCTCAAGTCACTGCTGTTCATCCCCTACCTGAAGGGCGAGAGTGTGCAGCCCCTGCTGTTCCTGGGCTGGACGCTGAACTTCGAGATGTTCTTCTACGCGGTGTTCGCCCTGGCCATGACGATCAGCCATCGGCATCGCCTGCTGATCGCCTCGGGGCTGCTGCTGGCGCTGGTGCTGCTGGGCGCGCTGCTGCGTTTCGAGTCGGTGGTACTGGCGTTCTACACCGATGAGATCCTGCTGGAGTTCGTGCTGGGCATGGGCTGCTACGCCTTTTACACGCGCACCGCCGCCTGGCGGGTGGCGGGGATTCCCCGCCCGACCCGCAGGGTACTCCTCGTGGTGGGTGTGGCCTGCATCCTCTGCCTGCCGTTCAGCGGCCTGCTTTACCCCTGGCTGGGGCGCAGCGGCAGCTGGGGCATTCCCGCCGCCCTGGCCTTCCTGGCCCTGGTGCATGGCCTGGCGGGGCGCCAGTTGCCCCGGCGGGTGGTGCTGATCGGCGATGCCAGCTTTTCGCTGTACCTGTTTCACCCCTACGTGATGAAGGTGTTCAACAAGGTCTTCCATGTGTTCGACGCGCCGGGGCCGGTGGCCTTCCTGATGGCACCGCTGACCATCGGCCTGTGCCTGCTGGTCGCCGTCGCCATCTACCGGCTGGTGGAACAGCCGATGACCAACTGGCTGCGCAGCCGGTTGCTGGCGCCCCGTTCGCGCGCGGTCGGCGCGCCGCTGCCGGGACGTTGAGGGGCGCCGGGCGACGCCCCTCGCCCCGCCTCAGACCAGCGGTTCGCCGACGTGCAGCAGCTTCATGCTGTTGGTGCCGCCGATGGTGTGGTAGGTGTCGCCCTTGGTGAGGATCACCCAGTCGCCGCGCTCCACCACGCCGCGCTTGAGCAGCTCGTCCACCGCCGCCTGACTGACCTTGTCCAGCGCATGCTCGGCCAGGTCGAACGGCACGGTTTCCACGCCCCGGAACAGCGCCACGCGCGCCTGGGTCTCGCGATTGCGGGTGAAGGCGTAGATCGGCACCGAGGAACGGATGCGCGACATGATCAGCGGGGTGAAGCCGCTCTCGGTGAGGCTGATGATGGCCTTGACGCCCGGAAAATGGTTGGCGGTGTACATGGCCGCCAGGGCGATGCTTTCGTCGCAGCGTTCGAAGGTCTGGCCCAGACGGTGGCTGGATTTGCGGCTGATGGGGTGCTTCTCCGCCCCCAGGCAGATGCGCGCCATGGCCTTCACGGCTTCGACCGGATAGTCGCCGGCGGCGCTTTCCGCCGAGAGCATCACCGCGTCGGTGTAGTCCAGCACGGCGTTGGCCACGTCGGAGACTTCCGCGCGGGTCGGCATCGGGCTGTGGATCATCGACTCCATCATCTGCGTGGCGGTGATCACCGCCTTGTTGTAGCGACGGGCGTGCAGAATGATCTTCTTCTGGATGCCGACCAGCTCGGCGTCGCCGATTTCCACCCCCAGGTCGCCACGCGCCACCATCACCGCGTCGGACGCGCGGATCAGGCCGTCCAGCGCCTCGTCATCGGCCACCGCTTCGGCGCGCTCGATCTTGGCCACCAGCCAGGCCTTGCTGCCGGCCTCGTCGCGCAGGCGGCGGGCCAGTTCCATGTCGGCGGCGTCGCGCGGGAAGGACACGGCCAGATAATCCAGCTCCATTTCCGCAGCCAGCTTGATGTCGGCCTTGTCCTTGGCGGTCAGCGCCGGCGCGGTCAGCCCGCCGCCGCGACGGTTGATGCCCTTGTGGTCGGACAGCGGGCCGCCGATCAGCACAGTGCACAGCAGTTCGTCGGCAGTGGTGGAGTCGACGCGCATGACCACGCGGCCGTCATCCAGCAGCAGCTCGTCTCCGACGCCGCAGTCCTTGATCAGGTCCGGGTAGTCGATGCCGACCACCTCCTGGCTGCCGGCGTCGCGCGGATGGGTGACGGAAAAGCGGAAGGCGTCGCCTTCCTGCAGTTCGATGCGTTTGTTGGCGAACTTGGCGATGCGGATCTTCGGCCCCTGCAGGTCGCCAAGCAGCGCCACGAAGCGGCCGTGCTTGGCGGCCAGCTCGCGCACCAGGCGCGCACGAGCCTTGTGCTCGTCGGGCGAGCCGTGGGAAAAGTTCAACCGGGCCACGTTGAGCCCGGCCAGGATCAGCTGTTCGATGACTTCCGGACTGCTGCTGGCCGGGCCGAGGGTGGCGACGATCTTGGTGCGACGGGACGACATGCGGGAGACTCCTTGATTCGGTCTGCCCGGAGGCTACTACGCCCGTCGCCTGTAGTCATGCACGCTCGGAACTACCAAATCCCTGCGGCTTGAGTACCAGCAGATCGCAGCGCACGGCCTCCAGGATGCGCTCGGCGGTATTGCCGATCAGCGCGTTGTCCAGGTGGCCCCGGGCGATGGCGCCCATCAGCAGCAGGTCGATGTTCTGCTCCTCGACGAAACGCGGCACCGCCTGCTCGGCGAAGCCTTCGATCAGGTGTCCCTGGCCTTCCGCGCCCGGGTAGCCGGCCAGCAGACGGTCGAAGGCCTCACGGTGCTGCTCCCCGTACTTGCGGCAGTAGTTGTCGTAATCGGCGACCAGCTCCACATCGAAGACCATGGTGCGCGGCAGCGGCGCATAGGCATGCACGTAGCTGGCCTGCAGCTGCAGCGTCTCGGCCAGCTCGCGGGAAATGGCCAGCAACTGGTGGTCCAGCGCGGCGGGTTTGTCGGCCGAGTGCAGCGGGTCGACGGCTGCGCACAGCCGCTGGGGTTGCCATTCGCGGGCGCCGGTCAGCCACAGCGGACAGGGGCACTTGCGGATCAGCTGCCAGCTGTTGCTGGTGAACAGCAGGCGCTGCAGCAGGCTGTGCTGGTAAGCGTTGCGGAACAGGATGTCGGGCTTGAGCTCATCGACGCGGGCCAGAATCATCTTGTACAGCGGCCGGCCCCAGCGGGCTTCGCAGGTGACCGTCAGGCCCTCGGCGCGCAACGGCTCGGCCAGCTGCTCCAGCCAGGCGCGGCGCTGCTCGAGCAGGCCGTCACGTGCGTGCTGCAGGCGCGGTCCGTCCAGCAGACCGCCTTCGAGTGCGGACTGATGCTCGCAGAGCAGCAATTCCAGCGCCGCCCCGTTGCGGCGGGCGACCCAGGCGGCACGCTGCAGGGCGGGCTGGGCTTCCTGGGTGGGGTCGATGACGACCAGCAGTTGGCGGATCTTCATTGCGGCTCCTTGACGGTGGCTAGTCGAGCCATTGCAGCACAGATCGCCCGCCCCGGGTTGATTTGCATCAGGCCGCCGGACTGTTCAGCACCCGGTCCAGGTGACGGGCCGCCTTGCCGGCCAGCTCGCCGTTCGGGTACTGCACCAGCAGGCGGCGCAGGTAGTTGATGGCCTTGTCGCGGTCGGCGCGCGGGTTGTCCGCCGCCATGTACATCAGGCCCAGCTGGTAGAGGGCCTTTTCCTTGATCGAGGCCGCCACCCCCGGGTCGCGCAGGGCCAGCAGGTACAGTTCCTCGGCTTCGGCCACGCGGTTCTTGAGCACCGCGCGGCGCGACAGCAGGGTCATGTCCTGATCCAGGCTCGGCTTGTTGAGATCCAGATCGGCCCCGGGCTTCCAGTCGACCAGCAGCTCGCGGGCATTCTTCTGCAGCGGCTCGTCGACGCGGCCGCGCAGGACCATCAGCCGCTCGGCGGCGCGCTCGGCGGCGCGGGTGCCGGGGAATTCATCGAGCACGCGGTTGAGGTAGGCCTGGGCGGTGGCGTCGTCACGCTGATCGTTGTAGCGGCTCATATAGATGAGGCCGATCTGGTAGAGGGCGATGGCGCGCACCTCGTCGCTCAGGCCGCGATCCCGGTAGCCCGAAAGGTAGAGCTGCTCGGCCTGGGGACTGTGGGCGTCGCGGATGGCCAGGGCACTGTAGGTGAGCAGATCGCCCTCCTCCTCGACCGCGGCGGCCATGCGCTTGCTCTTCAGGGTTTTGTATTCCACCACTTCGTGGGTGGCGACATGGGCCACGAACAGCGGCGTGGTCGGCGAGCAGCCGGCCAGAAACAGCAGCAGGAGCAGGCTGGGGCACAGGGGGCGCATGGGGGCATTCCTTGGCAGATGCGGAGGCGCCTGAGTCTAGCAACGCCGCTCGTCGGGCGGGCACGCGCAGGGATCACACCCAACGGAGGTTGGGACAAAAAGCCGCGTGATTCGATTGAAGAAATCGCCGGTGCTGTCGATATGGTGGCAAAGCACAGGAGACCCTCCCTCATGAAACTTCCCCTCATCCTGCTGGTCGCGAGCCTGGCCGTCGCCGGCTGCACCACCCGCGCCGATCTGGACAAGCACCTGAACTCCGCCTATCGCGCCTATGACGACGGCAACTGCGAGAAGGTGATGCTGGAGCTGTCGCTGGCCGAGCGCGCCAGCCGTTCGCGCGTCTACATGCAGCCGGAAATCTCCATGCTGCGTGGCCAGTGCCTGGAGCGGCAGAGCCTGTTCGTGGACGCCACCCAGACCTATCTGTTCATCATCAATCGCTTCCCGATGAGCGAATATTCCTACCGCGCCAAGGCCCGTCTGGAGACCCTGCGCCAGCTCGGCCACTTCGATCCGGAGAAGACCGTCGGAGCACGCTGAAGAGTGTCGCACCCCGGCCCAACCACTGGAGATCGACGCCGATAGCGGCTACTCTCCGCCGACACCTTGACCCATGCGGAGTACCTGCCCCCTCCGCATGCGCGCCGTAGGGTGTTCCCGGTGAACTGGAGGTACGAGTGCCTGAACTGGAAAAGTCGAGCGAAGCGCGTGTCAGCCACGCCCAGGCCATGCCC
Source organism: Pseudomonas sp. (assembly GCF_035497915.1). GTDB lineage: Bacteria > Pseudomonadota > Gammaproteobacteria > Pseudomonadales > Pseudomonadaceae > Serpens. Next base: position 37,980 of record NZ_DATJCS010000011.1, on the reverse strand, counting down.
GGCGACGGTCGGCGGCGCATTCAGCGTCAGCAGTTGCCCTACTACCTCAAGGTCTTCAACCGGATCACCGACAAGCCGCTGGGCTACCTCGGCAACCTGTCGTGCGAGGGACTGATGCTGATCAGCCAGTGGCCGCTGCTGGTGGGCGCGCGCTTCGACATGCGCCTGAAGATTCCCGCCGCTGACGGCGGCTGGCGCCCCATCGACTTCCATGCCACCTGCCAGTGGAGCCGGGAAGATGTCACCCCGGGCAGCTTCGATTCCGGTTTTCACCTCGACGCGCCGCCGGCGGAGTTCCTCGAACTGGTCGAAGCGCTGCGCGACTACTTCGCCTTCACCGGCCACAAGCCCGCGCACTGAAAAAAGCCTCTACACTCGCGGCCTCGGCAACAGGAGGCCACCGTGACCCCGAGCATCTTCTGGTACGACTACGAAACCACCGGGACCGATCCGCGTCGCGATCGCCCGCTGCAGGTCGCCGGCCTGCGCACGGATGAAGCGCTGAATATCATCGGCGACCCCGTCAACCTGTACTGCCGCCCGGCCGACGACATCCTGCCCCACCCGGCCGCCTGCCTGATCACCGGCATCCACCCGCAGACCCTGCGCGAGCAGGGTCTGGACGAGGCCGACTTCATCACCCGCCTGCATGCAGAGCTGGCGCGCCCGGGCACCTGCGGCGCCGGTTACAACTCGCTGCGCTTCGACGACGAGTTCACCCGCTACGGGCTGTACCGCAACTTCTTCGACCCCTATGCGCGCGAATGGCAGGGCGGCAACAGCCGCTGGGATCTGATCGACCTGGTGCGCGCCGCCTATGCGCTGCGCCCGGAAGGCATCGTCTGGCCGCAACAGGACGGCCGCGTCAGCCTGCGCCTGGAACTGCTCACCCAGGCCAACGGCATCGACCACGGCCAGGCCCACGATGCGCTGTCCGACGTCACGGCCACCATCGGCCTGGCCCGCCTGCTGCGCGAGCGGCAACCGCGTCTCTACGACTACCTGTACCAGCTGCGCAGCAAGCATCAGGTCATGGAGCGGGTGCGCCTGCTGCAACCGCTGGTGCACATTTCCGGGCGCTTCGCCGCCGACCGCCATTACCTGGCGGTGGTGCTGCCGCTGGCCTGGCACCCGCGCAACCGCAACGCACTGATCGTCTGCGACCTGCAGGCCGACCCCGCACCGTTGCTGGAGCTGGACGCCGAGACCCTGCGCCAGCGGCTGTACACGCGGCGCGATGAACTGGCGGACGGCCAGCTGCCCGTGCCGCTCAAGCTGGTGCATATCAACAAGTGCCCGGTGCTGGCGCCGCTTAACGTGCTGCGCGGCGAGGACCGCGAGCGCCTGGGGCTGGACCTGGAGCTGTGCCAGCAGCGCGCCGCGCTGCTGCAGGAACATGCCGTGCAATGGCGCGACAAGCTTTCCGCGTTGTATGCCGAGGAAGCCTTCGCCAGTAACGGCCAGGATGACCCCGAGCAGCAGCTGTACGGCGGTTTCCTCGGTGAGCGTGATCGCCGCCTGTGCGAACAGGTGCGCCTCAGCGAGCCGCCGGCGCTGGCGAAAGCGTCCTGGTCGTTCGACGACCCGCGCCTGCCCGAGCTGCTGTTTCGCTACCGGGCGCGCAACCTGCCGGACAGCCTGACGGCGGAGGAGCGGGCTCGCTGGCAGACGTTCTGCCGCGAGCGCCTGCTCGATCCGGCGCGGGGCGCGCCGATTACCCTGGAATCTTTCGCGAGCGAGCTGAACAGCCTGCTGCCCGACGCCGAGGGCAGCCGGCGCGCGCTGTTATTGGACTGGCAGGCGTATGCCGAAGAGCTGGCCCGGCGCCTGGGTTGCGCCTGAGAGCCAGCACGGCAAGCATCGCGGCTGAAGCCGCTCCTACAAAAAGCGGCGCGGCACATACCTGTAGGAGCGACTTCAGTCGCGAGCTTTGGGGCGCCCGCCTAGGGGTGGTCGGCACGAAAGCATCGCGGCTAAAGCCGCTCCCACGCGTTCGATGCGAAGCGAAGGGCGGTCAGCGCTGTTCTGGCCGCCGACAGGCCATCGCGCGACTGCCATGCCGGACAAGGAAAGCGTTGTCCACCCTACGGACTACAGGCATCCCTCGGCGGCCAAGGCGCTGCCTTGACCGCCCTACGAAACGCCTCAGCGGCCGTCGATCTGCCGCTGCAGGGTCTGGATCTGCGTCTGCAGGGTGGTGATGTTGCGCGTCACCTGGGCACGGAAGGTGTCGAACTCGGTGGTGCCGGTGCCGCTCGGCAGGCCCGCCACTTCACTGCGCAGCACCAGCAGGTCCTGCTCCAGACGCTTGAGGGTCGGGCCGGCGTTGAGCTTCTTCAGCGCCTGCACGTCGTTGGTGAGGGTCTTGAGCACCTTGTCCAGGGCCAGCAACGCCTCGACCTGCTTGCCCTGCTCGCTGCGAATCTTGCCAAGCTGCTCGGGCACGCCCTTCAGCGCGGCCAATTCGCCACCCTGGGTCTTCAGGCGCTCGTCGAGCTTGCCGGCGGCAGCCAGCTGGGCCTTCAGTTCGCCTTCCAGGGCATCCAGGCGCTTGTCCTGCTTGGCTTCCTGTACGCGCATCTGCCGGCTGAGGGCCTCAAGCTTGCCCTCCACCTGGCGCAACTGGCGCTGCAGGGTCTCGGTGCCGGCGCTGATGCTGCTCTCGGTGGCGACCACCTTGCCGCTGATGTCCTGGATGCGGCCGGCCGCCTCTTCGCTGATGCGCGCGAAGCTTTCCTGGGTGGCCACCAGTTGCTGCGACATCAGGCTCATCTGCGTGTAGCTCCACCAGGCCAGCCCGGCCAGGGCGATCAGCGCCGCCAGCAGCAGCGCCCAGAGCAGGCCGTTGATCGGATTGCGCGCGGGCGGCTCGGCTACCGGCCGGTGGTCACGGCGCGGCTCGGCGAACGGCGGGGGGACCGCGTCCCGGTCACGGGGCTCGACGCTCAGGCTGGGCAGATCGTCAACTTCATCAAAGGCATCGTTACGCATGGGCAGCTCTTGGGGGACGTAGGGACGCAAACGGCGAAAGTATAACCACGCCGACCCGCCCCCGGCAGCCCGCACCATGCGAATACCCCGCGCACCGGCGCGGTGCGCGACCGGCCGGCCGACACCCCGCCAGCCCGCCGGGCGCGGCGCTGGCGGTCTGGTATGCCGCTTGCTTCTACCCCGGGCGGAGTCGGTGGTTCCATCGGTTCGCTGCTCGGGAGACCCATTCATGGACATGAACAAGACCCTCATCGACTGCATGCAGCTGCTGCGCCGCCGCGTGCGCAACGAGCAGGGCCTGGATATTCACCTGCATCAGGCCGATGCGATCGCCGCGCTGCTGATGGCCAGTCGCACCTCGCGGGACCCGCAGACCCACGAGCTGGGGGAACGTCTGGCCCGGCTGATCGAGGCGGACGAACCCTCTGCGGTCGCGGCCCTGGCGGTGCATCAGGCGGAGAGCCCGCCGGACACTGTGCGCGTGCGCATCTACCGGGGACAGCGCGTGCTCGGCTGATCAGCCCGGCAGCAGCCAGTCGCCCGCGCGCCGCTGCAGGTGGCGGGTCAGGCTGACCAGCAGGCTGCCGCCGTTGCGCCAGTGGTGCCAGTACAGCGGCACCTCGATCGGCCGCTCCGCCAGCAGCTCGCGCAGGCGACCGGCGGCGCGGGCCTCGCGCACCTGGATTTCCGGCACCAGCCCCCAGCCGATGCCGTTCTCGATCAGGCGCACGAAGCCCTCGGAGGATGGGCAGAGGTGGTGCAGGAAGCCGCCCTCCTGCCCCAGCGCCGCCAGGTAGCGGTGCTGCAGACGATCGTCCGGACCGAACACGATGGCCGGCGCCTGGGCCAGCCCGCGCGCCGTCACCCCGTCCGGGAAATGCCGGGCGATGAAGGCCGGACTGGCCAGCGCCCGGTAGCGCATCCGCCCCAGCGGCACACTGCGCGCCCCGGCCACCGGGCGCTCCACGGCGCACAGGCAGGCCGCCACCTCGCCGGCGCGCATGCGCTTGAGGCCCACGTCCTGGTCCTCGACCAGCAGGTCGAACAGCAGCGCCTGTTCGGCGCAGTAGTCCGCCAGCGCCGGCGCCCACCAGGTGGCCAGGCTGTCGGCGCTCAGCGCGATGCGCAGGCGATCCGGCAGGCCGCTCTCATCAAGGCCGGGCAGCAGCGCGCCAAGTTCGCCCTCCAGCAGGCGCACCTGCTGCACATGGTTGAGCAGACGCCGTCCGATCTCGGTCGGCGCCGGCGGCGTCGAGCGCACCAGCACCGGCTGGCCAACCCGGGTTTCCAGCAGCTTGATGCGCTGGGACACCGCCGATTGCGACAGCCCCAGCAACTGGGCGGCCCGCTCGAAGCCGCCCTGCTCGACCACCGCACCCAGCGCGGCGAGCAGCTTGTAGTCGAACAAATCGCTTCTCCTAATGAGACATAAAGAGGATTTGTTTTTCTTATATAGATCCGCCGAGGAGAATGGCCAGCGTTTTCTCCCCAACGCGGATTTCCTCGGATGCACGCCCTCTGGCAAAGCTATTTCAACGGCCTGTTGATCGCCGCCGGCCTGATCATGGCGATCGGCGCGCAGAACGCCTTCGTGCTGGCGCAGAGCCTGCGTCGCGAGCACCACCTGCCGGTGGCGCTGCTGTGCGTTGCCTGCGATGCGGTGCTGGTCGCCATCGGCGTGTTCGGCCTGGCCGGACTGCTGGCCAGCCATCCGGCGTGGCTGGCCGTCGCGCGCTGGGGCGGCGCGGCGTTCCTCTTCTATTACGGCGGCCTGGCGCTACTGCGTGCACTGCGCCCGCAGGGTCTCGAACAGGACAGCGGGCGCAGGCCGCGCTCGCTGCGCGCGGTGCTGCTCGCCGCGCTGGCGGTGACCCTGCTCAACCCGCACGTCTATCTGGACACGGTGCTGCTGATCGGTTCGGTGGGCGCCCGCGAAGCGGCGCCGGGCGCCTATGTGGCGGGCGCGGCCAGCGCTTCGCTGCTGTGGTTCTTCAGCCTGGCGCTGGGCGCCGCCTGGCTGGCGCCGAAGCTGGCGCGGCCGCTGACCTGGCGGCTGATCGACCTGGCGGTGGCCGCCACCCTGCTGGGCATCGCCGCGCGCCTGGCGCTGGGCGCGTAGAGCCAGCGCAGCCGTTGCGCCAGAGCCTTCCCGCACGGTTCGCGCGTGGATATGCCGGGGGGCCGATGCTATGATTCCCGAGCTCATAGAACAGGGAGTCACACTCCCGAGACCCTTGCTGGCAAACCCGCCAGCCGCCTGCCTTGCCCCCTGAAGAGAGGAGAAATTCGATGGCTTTTGAATTGCCGCCGCTGCCGTATGCCAAGGAAGCCCTGGCCCCGCAGATTTCCGCCGAGACCCTGGAATACCACTACGGCAAGCACCACCAGGCCTACGTCACCAACCTGAACAACCTGATCCCGGGCACCGAGTTCGAAGGCAAGTCCCTGGAAGAGATCGTCAAGAGCTCCTCCGGCGGCATCTTCAACAACGCCGCCCAGGTGTGGAACCACACCTTCTACTGGCACTGCATGAAGCCCAACGGCGGTGGCCAGCCCACCGGCGCCCTGGCTGACGCCATCAACGCCGCCTTCGGCTCCTTCGACAAGTTCAAGGAAGAATTCACCAAGGTCGCCATCGGCACCTTCGGTTCCGGCTGGGCCTGGCTGGTGAAGAAGGCCGACGGTTCCCTGGCCCTGGCCAGCACCATCGGCGCCGGCAACCCGATGACCAGCGGCGACACCCCGCTGCTGACCTGCGATGTGTGGGAGCACGCCTACTACATCGACTACCGCAACCTGCGTCCGAAGTACGTCGAAGCCTTCTGGAACCTGGTGAACTGGGACTTCGTGGCCGCCAACTACGCTGCCTGACGTTCCCCCTGCGGCGGTCCCCGACCGCCGCAGTCCCCCGCTCCTCCCCGGCGCTCACGCCGGTACCGCGACACTCCGGCGCATTAAAGTCCGCGCCCCGTCTTCCGACACAGAAAGAACCGACAGCGCGCAAACCGTCTGCCCTGTCCTTCATGCCGTTGTTCAGGAATCCAAGCATTGACGCAGGTACGTCACCGCCGCCTGTCCCGCAAACTGCTCCAGGTCGCCCTGCTGTGCGCCCTGGCCGTCGGCCTGTTGCTGAGCACCGTACAGATCCTCTACACCCTGCAGCAGGCCCGCCAGACACTCGACAGCGAGGCCGAGCGCATCCTGAGCATGTTCCGCGACCCGTCCGCCCAGGCCGTACTGACCCTGGACAGCGCCATGGCCGAACAGGTGATCGAAGGGTTGTTCAACCACGAATCGGTTCGCCATGCCTTCATCGGCAGCGCCGGCGAGCCGCCGCTGGCCGAGCGCAGCCGCCCGCTGCTGGAGCTGCCCGGACGCGCCTTCACCGACCTGCTGCTGGGCCGCGAGCATCTGCTCAGTGTGGTGTTGCGCGAACCGGCCCCCAATGAAGCCCACCCCGGCGAACTGCGCCTGAGCCTGGACACGGCGCTGCATGGCCAGGCCTTCCTGCGCGATGCCTTGCTGCTGATGCTCACCAGCATCCTGCGCGCCCTGGGCCTGGCACTGCTGCTGCACCTGATCTACCAGTGGCTGCTCACCCGGCCGCTGGAACGTCTGCTCGATCACCTGGGCCGTATCAACCCGGAGCGTCCCGGCGAGTACCAGCTGCCACTGCCCAGGGGTCACGAGCACAACGAGCTGGGGCAGTGGGTGCATACCGCCAATCGCCTGCTTGGCGCCATCGAGCACCACAGCCAGCGGCGCCAGCAGGCCGAAGACAACTTGCTGCATGCCGCCGAGCACGATGCGCTCACCGACCTGCCCAACCGCCTGCAACTGCAGACATGCCTGCAGCGCATCCTCGCCGAGGCCGGCCAGCGTCAGCACCAGGTGGCGGTGCTGTGCCTGGGCGTGGACGATTTTCGCGAGATCAACGAGCAGTTCGGCTACCCCTGCGGCGACCAGTTGCTGGCCGCCGTCGGCGAGCGGCTGCGCCGTTACGCCGAGCAGGTGCAGTGCCTGGCGCGCCTGGGTGGCGACCAGTTCGCCCTGATCCAGAACGATCTGGCTCAGCCTTACCAGGCCGCCGAGCTGGCGCAGAGCATCCTCGACAGCCTGGACGAGCCGTTCGAGCTGGACGGCCAGCCGGTCACCCTGCGCGCCACCCTCGGTATTGCCCTCTACCCCGAGGACGGTGCCGACTCCGGCGATCTGCTGCAGAAGGCCGAGCTGACCATGACGCTGGCCAAGCGCCGCGCACGCAACCGCTACCAGTTCTATGTCGCCAGCGTCGACCGCGAGATGCGCCGACGCCGCGAGCTGGACAAGGATCTGCTGCAGGCGCTGGCCAGCGAGCAACTGCACCTGGTCTACCAGCCGCAGATCGACTACCGCACGCAGCGCATCTGCGGCGTCGAGGTGCTGCTGCGCTGGCAGCATCCGCTGCACGGTCCCATCGCCCCGGACCACTTCATTCCGCTGGCCGAGCAGAACGGCAGCATCCTGCCGATCGGCGCCTGGGTGCTCGATCAGGCTTGCCAGCAACTGCGTCTGTGGCACGACCAGGGCCTCGCCCACTTGCGCATGGCGGTCAACCTGTCCGCCGTGCAACTGCATCACGGCCAGTTGCCGGTCCTGGTCGCCGAGCTGCTGCAGCGCCACCGATTGCCGGCCGGCAGCCTGGAGCTGGAGATCACCGAGACCTGCCTGATGGAGGACGTGCAGGCCGCCGCCGAGCATCTGCTGCGCCTGCGTCAGGCCGGTGCGCTGATCGCCATCGACGACTTCGGCACCGGCTACTCCTCGCTGAGCTACCTCCGGAGCCTGCCGCTGGACAAGATCAAGATCGACAAGAGCTTCGTGCGCGACCTGAAGACCGAGCCGGCCAGCGAGGGCGACACCGCCATCGTGCGCGCCATTATCCAGCTGGCGCGCAACCTCGACCTGCAGGTCATCGCCGAAGGGGTGGAAACCCGCGAGCAGGAACACTACCTGATCGGCCAGGGTTGCGACGAAGGCCAGGGCTACCTGTACAGCAAGCCGCTGCCGGCCCGCGAGCTGGCGGCGCTGCTGCATGGCCAGCCAGCGTCCCGCCCAAGGGAAGTGGGCGCCGTGCAAACGGGCGCCGGGCATACGGGCGCCATATAGGCGAACGCCGGGCGAGTAAATGAGGGCGAGTCTCAATTAGCTCTTGTGCAAGGATGCAAATCTTTCGCATTATTGCCGGGTTACGAGGAACCTCCCCCAACACCCGCAAAGGATTCAGCCATGCCCCGTTTGCCCCTGGCCTCGGCCAGCCTGCTCGCCCTCGCCATTGCCTTGGCCGGCTGTGGCGATGACCAGAACGCCACCCCTGCCAGCCAGTCCGCCGCGCCCGCCAGCCAGCAGAACGCTCCGGTGGCGGCCGCCTTCGATCAGGCCGAGGCGCAGGCCGTGGTCAAGCACTATGCCGCACTGGCCGCCGCCGTCTTCGGCGACGCACTGAGCACCGCCAAGGACCTGCAGGTCGCCGTCGACGCCTTCCTCGCCGCGCCCAGCCAGGCCACCCTGGATGCCGCCAAGCAGGCCTGGCTGGCCGCTCGCGTGCCCTACATGCAGACCGAAGTGTTCCGCTTCGGCAACCCGAACGTCGACGAGTGGGAAGGCCAGCTCAACGCCTGGCCGCTGGACGAGGGCCTGATCGACTACGTGGCCGGCGACTACCAGCATGCCCTGGGCAACCCCGGCGCCACCGCCAACATCATTGCCAACAGCGAGATTCGCGTCGGCGAAGAGGTGCTCGACGTCAGCACCATCAACGGCGAGCTGCTGGCCAGCCTGAACGAGCTGGGCGGTTCCGAAGCCAACGTCGCCACCGGATACCACGCCATCGAATTCCTGCTCTGGGGTCAGGATCTCAACGGCACCACAGCCGGCGCCGGCCAGCGCCCCTACAGCGACTTCCTGGTCGGCGAAGGCGCCACCGGCGACCACAACGAACGTCGCCGCGACTACCTGAAGGCCGCCACCGACTTGCTGGTCTCCGACCTGGAGGACATGGTCGCCCAGTGGCAACCGGACGCCGACAACTACCGCGCCAGCCTGGAAGCCGAATCGGCCGAGAACGGCCTGCGCAAGATGCTGTTCGGCATGGGCAGCCTGTCCCTGGGCGAGCTGGCCGGCGAGCGCATGAAGGTCTCGCTGGAAGCCAACTCCACTGAGGACGAGCACGACTGCTTCAGCGACAACACCCACAACTCGCATTTCTACAACGGACTGGGCATTCGCAACGTCTATCTGGGCGAGTACCGCCGCGTGAACGGTGAGCTGCTGAGCGGCCCGAGCCTGTCTTCGCTGGTGGCCAAGATCGACGCCGCGACCGACAGCACCCTGAAGGCCGACCTGGACGCCAGCCAGGCCCGACTGCAGGCCCTGGTGGACAGCGCCGCGCAGGGCGTGCACTACGACCAGCTGATCGCCGCCGACAACGCCGCCGGCAACCAGCTGATCCGCGATGGCATCGCCGCGCTGGTCAAGCAGACCGCCGCCATCGAGCAGGCTGCCGCCAAGCTGGGCATCGGCGACCTCAACCCGGACACCGCCGATCACGCGTTCTGATCGTCCACCCCGACACCCCTGCGGGAGCGGTCAGCCGCTTCCGCAGGTTCCTTTCAGCCTTGCGACCTTTTACCTCACTTCAAGATAGAAACCATTCCCATTTGCCTTGTTACCCTGTGCGCCTTCCCGCACCGGAGCGTTTTCGATGTCCGCCCTCCCCCGCTGTAGCCTGCTGCTGATCACCGTTCTGCTGGCCGCCTGCCAGGAACAGCCACCCGCCCTCGACTTCACCCGTGCCGAACCCGGCGAAGCCCTGTCCGGCGGCGCCGCCACGGTCAACCGCAGCGACGTCAACGCCTTCTCACTGCCGTCGGCCAACCTGCCGCCCAGCCGCCGCCTGGATTTCAACGTCGGCAACAGTTTCTTCCGCAACCCCTGGGTGATCGCCCCGGCCAGCACCACGGCGCGCGACGGCCTGGGTCCGCTGTTCAACACCAACGCCTGCCAGAACTGCCACATCAAGGACGGCCGCGGCCATCCGCCGGCCAGCGATGCCAGCCACAGCGTGTCGATGCTGGTGCGCCTGTCACTGCCGGCCGGCCCCGAGCACGCCGCGCTGCTCGCCCAGGCCGGGGTGGTGCCCGAGCCGGTGTACGGCGGCCAGCTGCAGGACATGGCGATTCCCGGCGTGGCCCCGGAGGGCCGTGTGCGCGTGGCCTACGACACCCGCACCGAGCATTTCGCCGACGGCTTCGCGGTAGAACTGCGCCAGCCGCGTCTGCAGATCGACCAGCTCGGCTACGGCCCACTGCACCCGGACACGCTGTTCTCCGCGCGCATCGCGCCGCCGATGATCGGTCTCGGCCTGCTGGAGGCCATCGCCGAGGACACCCTGCTGGCCAACGCCGATCCGGACGACCGCAACGGCGACGGCATTTCCGGCCGGCCCAACTACGTGCGCGATCAGGCCACCGGCGAGCAGGTGTTCGGCCGTTTCGGCTGGAAGGCCGGCCAGCCGAGCCTGGCCCAGCAGAACGCCGATGCCTTCCTCAACGACATGGGCCTGTCCACCCCGCTGCTGCGCGGCGACAACTGCAGCGCGGGCCAGGACGCCTGCCGGACGCTGCCCAACGGCGGCGACCCGGAAATCAGCGAGAACATCTTCAACCAGGTGCTGTTCTACACCCGCAACCTGGCCGTGCCGGCGCGCCGCAGCGTCGACGACGCCCAGGTGCTGGCCGGCAAGCAGCTGTTCCATGCCGCCGGCTGCGTCGCCTGCCACACGCCGAGCCACGTGACGCGCGCCGACGCCGCCGAGCCGGAGCTGGCCAACCAGTCCATCCGCCCCTACACCGACCTGCTGCTGCACGACATGGGCGAGGGCCTGGCCGACAACCGTCCCGAGTTCCTGGCCAGCGGCCGCGAATGGCGCACGCCGCCGCTGTGGGGCATCGGCCTGACCGAGGCGGTCAACGGCCATACCCAGTTCCTGCACGACGGCCGCGCCCGCAACCTGCTCGAGGCCGTGCTCTGGCACGGCGGCGAAGCCGAGCCGGCGAAGCAGCGGGTGCTGAACTTCAATGCCGAACAGCGCGAGGCGCTGCTGGCCTTCCTGAATTCACTCTGAGGAGTCTCCATGTTGCAACGCACCCCACTCGCCGCCGCCCTCCTCGGCCTGCTGCTGGCCGGCTGTGGCGCCGAGGATCCGCACAGCCGGGTCAGCGCCGCGCTGACCGACGGTGTGCTGCTGCCAGCCTACGCCGCCTGGGCCGAGGCCGACCGCCAGCTGGCCGACAGCGCCCAGGCCTTCTGCGCCGGCGAGCAGAGCCTGGAGCAGGCCCGCGCCGGCTACCTGGCCGCCCACCGCGGCTGGTCGGCGCTGCAGCCGCTGCAACTCGGCCCGCTGAGCGAAAACAACCTGGCCTGGCAGGTGCAGTTCTGGCCGGACAAGAAGAACCTGGTGGCCCGCCAGGTCGAGGCTCTGCTCAACAGCCAGCCGCAGCTGACCCAGGCCGAGCTGGACAAGGGCAGCGTGGTGGTCCAGGGCCTCACTGCCTATGAGTACGTGCTGTTCGACCCGAACATCGACCTCGCCGACAGCGCCACCCAGCTGCGCTACTGCCCGCTGCTGGTCGCCATCGGCAACCACCAGCAGGCGCTCAGCGCCGACGTGCTGGCACGCTGGAACGGCGCGGACGGCATGCAGGCACGCCTGCGCAGCTTCCCCAACGACCGCTACGCCGACGCCCAGGAAGCCATTTCCGACCTGCTGCGCACCCAGGTCTCGGCCATCGACGGCCTGAAGAAGAGGCTCGGCGCGCCACTCGGCCGGCAAAGCAAGGGCGTGCCGCAACCCTACCAGGCCGAAGCCTGGCGCAGCGGCGACAGCCTGGCCATCCTGGCCGCCGCCGTGGACAGCGCCGAGCGCCTCTGGCGGGGCGCCAACCAGGACGGCCTGCGCAGCCTGCTGGGCAGCGAGCACAGCGAGCTGGCCACGCGCATCGACGCGGCCTACGCCGACACCCGGCAGCGCCAGGGCGCGCTGAACCAGCCGCTCGGTCAGCTGCTGCGCGAGGAAGCCGGGCGCAGCGCGCTGAACGAGTTGTATGACAGCCTGAACCGCCTGCATCGCCTGCAGGAAGGCGAGCTGGCCCGTGCGCTGGGCATCCAGATCGGCTTCAACGCCCACGACGGGGACTGAGCCACGCCCCGCCTCTGTAGGGCCGGCTTTATGCCGGCCAGCGGAGGAAGCCCCACACCCATGCCGTTGTTCTTGCCCGCGGCGGCCGGCATAAAGCCGGCCCCCACAAGGTGAAGGCCGGCCTCTTCTCCGCAGCGGTACCGCCACTTAATCGAGGGTTCCTGCCCATCATGCAACGCCGCACCTTCCTCGCCCTTGGCGGCCTGCTGGCCGCCGCCGGCACCTTCGGCGGCTGGACGCTGGTCCAGCGCCAGGCCACCCCGCTGCTGCTCTCGGCGCGCAACGACGCCGACGGCAACCACTACGCCGTGGGCTACTACCTGGATGGTCGCGAGGCCTTCCGCACGCGGGTCAATGAGCGCTGCCACGATGTGGTGCCGCACCCCAGCCTGCCGCTGGCGGTGTTCGTCGGCCGGCGGCCGAGCCGCGAGAGCTACCTGATCGACACCCGCGACGGCAGGCTGCTGCAGACCCTGGCCAGCCCCGAACAGCGGCACTTCTACGGCCATGGCGTGTTCCATGCCGATGGCGAGTGGTTCTACAGCACCGAGAACGACACCGCTGACCCGGGCCGCGGCGTGCTGGGCGTCTATCGCCTGCAGGGAAACAGCCAACTGGAGCGCGTCGCCGAACAGCCCACCCATGGCATCGGCCCGCACCAGTTGCTGTGGATGCCCGACGGCGAAACCCTGGCGGTCGCCAACGGCGGCATCCGCACCGAGGCCGACAGCCGCGCGATGCTCAACCTGGACAACATGGAACCGAGCCTGGTGCTCATGCGCCGCGACGGCACACTGCTCAGTAAGGAACAGCTGGCCGAGCCGATGAACAGCGTGCGCCACATGGCGGTGGCCAGCGACGGCACGGTGGTCACCGGCCAGCAATACGAGGGCGATCCCGAACACGCGGTGCCGCTGCTGGCCATCAAGCGTCCCGGCCAGCCGTTCCAGCCCTTCCCGCTGGGCGAGGCGCAGCGCCAGGCGATGCACCAGTACACCGCCAGCGTGGCTATCCACAGCGAACTGCGCCGCCTGGCCGTCACCGCGCCGCGTGGCAATCGCTTCTATATCTGGGACCTGGACAGCGCCGAGTTGCTGCTCGACGCGCCGCTGCCGGACTGCGCCGGCGTGGCCGCCTCGCGCGACGGTTTCGTGGTCAGCGCCGGCATCGGCCGCTGCCGGCATTACGACTGTCGCGCAAGCCGGATTGTCAGCGACTACCTGGAACTGCCGGCCGGCCTGTGGGACAACCACCTGCGCCTGGCCTGACCGCCTGGCGCGACCATCAGCCCTCCTGGATGCCCCGGGCAATCGCTCGGCGGGTCAGCAGCCCGCCGAGCGTGCCGGCCGCGCACACCGCGCCGAGCATGATCAGCACACGCTGACCGGGCTGGCCGATCAGCCACAGGCAGCACAGCGCAATCGCCGCCACGATCGCGGTCTTGTCAAAGGAACGCAGCAGCCACTGCATGACAAGTGGTCTCATTTTTCGAATCCCTCGCAGGGGCTGACTTGGCAGAAATGAAAGCGCCCAGCGCCGGCGTGCGCCAGCGTCCGGGACGATAGATTGCCCCTCTGAGGTGACAAGCGACAGCCGGCACCGATTTGTGAAGCGCCACGGTGACGCGGATGGTGGGTTTTTGCGGACCGGATCACAGTTTCGGGCGCGCCGGCGGCCTGCCGCCCTTCGGAAAAGCCTTCAAGTTCGCGCGCCGCACGCCGAAAACGTTGTCGCGGCCAAACAACAAAAATCCCCGCACGATCCGGAACAATCCAGGCCAGTACTCACACAACGGACTATGCCATGCCATTTGCTCGCTCCCTGCGCGGCCAGGTGCTCACCCTGCTGGGTGGCAGCCTGCTGCTGATGCTGCTGCTCACCCTCGCCAGCTTCCAGATGCTCAACGACAGCGCCCGCGCCTACCAGCGACTGCTGGAGGGGCCCGCCACCATCAGCCTGCGGGTGGCTGCAGCGGATATCGGTTTCAAGACCCAGGTGCAGGAATGGAAAAACCTGCTGCTGCGCGGCCACAACAATGACGACGCCGCCAACTACTGGCGCCGCTTCGAGCAGGAGGAGCAGCTGGTCCAGCGGCAGATGAGCGATCTGCTGGGCATGCCGCAACTGACCACGGAGCTGCGCGGCCAGCTGCAGAAACTGCAACAGGAACACCGGCGCATCGGCGAGGCCTACCGCCGCGGTCGCGAGGCGTTCCTCAACAGCGGCTTCGACGCCTCGGCCGGTGACAAGGTCGTGCGCGGCATCGATCGGGAATTCAGCGAGCAGCTGGAAAACCTCACGGAGGCCTGGCGCGACCGGACCCAGGAACAGGTGCCGGTGCTGGAACGCAGCACGCGCAACACGGTGATCTTCGGCCTGCTGTTCATGCTGGGGTCGGCCGTGGTGGTCTTCGTGCTGGGACAGCTGTTGTTGCGCCGTCAGCTGATCGAGCCCATCAACCGCCTGATCGGCCATATCGACGCCCTCAGCCAGGGTCGCCTCGGCCAGCCGCTGGAGGTGCGCCGCCAGGACGAACTCGGCCGTCTGGCCCAGGCCGCCAACCGCCTGCGCGAGTTCCTCACCGAGACCTTCAAGAAGCTCAAGCACAGCAGCGCGGAGCTGGACAGCGCCAACCGCGACCTGGAGGCGGTGTCGCGCAAAATGGCCAGCGACAGCCGCACGCAGTTCGAGCGCACCGACCAGGTGGCCACCGCGATGCAGGAAATGTCCGCCACCTCCCAGGAAGTCGCCCGCCACACCACCGAGGCGGCGCAGGCCGCCGACGCCGCCGACAGCGCCTGCGAGCAGGGCGAGCAGGCCATGCGCCTGATGGTCAGCAGCATCGCCAGCATTCGCGAGGAAATCAGCCACACCGCCGACGTGGTGCACAGCCTGGCCAACGACAGCGCGCGTATCGGCGCGGTGCTGGAAGTGATCCATGGCATCGCCGAGCAGACCAACCTGCTGGCCCTCAACGCGGCCATCGAGGCGGCGCGCGCCGGCGAGCAGGGTCGCGGCTTCGCCGTGGTGGCCGACGAGGTGCGCAACCTGGCGCGTCGCACCGCCGAATCCACCGCCGAGATCCAGCAGATCATCGAGGCCGTGCAGGGCGGCGCACGCAACGCCGTGCAGGCCATCGAAAGCGGCCAGCGCAGCAGCGACGACGGCGTCGAGCAGGTGAACCGCGCGGTGGAAATCCTGCGCGGCATCAGCGAGGCAGTGGAGGCGATTCGCGACATGAACCGGCAGATCGCCACCGCCGCCGAGGAGCAGACCGCCGTGGCCGATGAAATGACCCACAGCCTCACCGACATCACCGGCATCGCCAAGGCCAACCAGCAGCATGTGGAGCGCACCCACCAGGCCGCCGGCCAGTTGCTGGAAATCTCCGCCGAGCTGGGCACGGTGACCCGCCAGATCCACCTCGACTGACGTCCCTCCTGCGCGCCGACGAACAACCGCCGGCGCGCTTTGACCCCTCTATATCCGCTGTCTAAGGTTGATGCACCTTCGCAGGAAGCGTTCCCCATGGTGCTCCGCCGCATGCTGCTCATGCTGGCCGCAGTGGTTCTCGTGGTCCTGGCACTGGCTGCCTACAAGGGCTACTCGATCTACCAGCAGGTCCAGATGTTCTCCGCCCCGCCTCCGCCGATCAGCGTCGAGGCCGAACCGGCGCGCGCCCTCGCCTGGCAGCAGCGCCTGCCGGCCATCGGCAGCCTGAAGGCCGTGCAGGGTGTGGACCTGACGGCAGAAATCCCCGGCACCGTCAGCGAGCTGCTGTTCCAGTCCGGCCAGCGGGTGGAACGCGGCCAGCCGCTGTTGCGCCTGAGCAGCGAGGTGGAGCAGGCCAGCCTGAAATCCGCCGAGGCCGCCCTGGCGCTGGCCAATATCGAGCTCGGGCGAGCGCGCAACCTGGTGGGCCGGCAGGCCATTTCCCGCAGCGAGTACGACCGCCTGGACGCCCAGGCGCTACAAGCCAAGGCCAGCGTCGAGCAACTGCGCGCTACCCTGGAAAAGCGCCGCGTGCTGGCCCCGTTCTCCGGGCGCATCGGCCTGAGCCGGGTGGAGCGCGGCGATTTCCTCGCCGCCGGCGCGCCGATCGCCACCCTGCAGGACCTGTCCAGCCTGGAGGTGGACTTCTCCCTGCCAGAAAACCGCACCCCGCAACTCGCGGTCGGCCAGCGGGTGCTGATCCGCGTGGCCGCCTACCCGAACGAGCGTTTCGAGGGCGAGATCATCGCCATCAACCCCCGGGTGGACGACAGCACCCGCAACCTGCAGTTGCGCGCTCGCCTGGCCAATCCCGAGGAGCGGCTGCTGCCCGGCATGTTCGCCCAGCTGGAAGTGGTGCTGCCGGGCGAGCGCCAGCAGATCGTGGTGCCGGAAACCGCCGTGACCTACAGCCTGTACGGCAATGCGCTGTATGTGGTCGACGAGCAGGACGGCGAGGGCGAACAGAAGCGGCAGGTGGCGGAACGTCGCTTCGTCAGCACCGGGGAGCGCCGCGACGGGCTGGTGGTGATCGAACAGGGCCTGCAGGCCGGCGAATGGGTGGTCACCTCCGGCCAGCTCAAGCTGGACCACGGCAGTCCGGTCACCCTGGCGCCGGCGGCCGCCCGCGCGGCAGCACCCTGAGGCAGCCATGGCCCTGACCGATCCCTTCATCCGCCGCCCGGTGCTGGCCAGCGTGGTCAGCCTGCTGCTCCTGCTGCTCGGCACGCAGGCCTTCCAGAGCCTGTCGATCCGCCAGTATCCGCAGATGGAAAGCGTGCTGATCACCGTGACCACCGCCTACCCGGGGGCCAACGCCGAGACCATCCAAGGCTACATCACCCAGCCGCTGCAGCAGAGCCTGGCCAGCGCCGAAGGCATCGACTACATGACCTCGGTGAGCCGCCAGAACGTTTCGGTGATTTCCATCTATGCGCGCATCGGCAGCGATGGCGACCGGCTGTTCACCGAGCTGCTGGCCAAGGCCAACGAAGTGAAGAACCGCCTGCCGCAGGAGGCCGAGGACCCGGTGCTGGCCCGCCAGGCCGCCGACTCCACGGCGCTGATGTACATCAGCGTGTTCAGCGAATCGCTGTCCAACCCGCAGATCACCGATTACCTGTCGCGGGTGGTGCAACCCAAGCTGTCCACCCTGCCGGGTATCGCCGAGGCGGAGATCCTCGGCAACCAGGTGTTCGCCATGCGCCTGTGGATCGACCCGGTGCGCCTGGCCGCCCACGGCCTCACCGCCGGCGACGTGGCCGAGGCGGTGCGCCGCTACAACTTCCTGTCCACCGCCGGCGAGGTGAAGGGCGAGTACGTGGTCACCAGCCTCAACGCCGACACCGACCTGAAGACCCCCGAAGACTTCGCCGCCATCCCCCTGCGCACCGAGGGTGACAGCCGGGTGCTGTTGCGCGACGTGGCGCGGGTGGAGATGGGCGCGGAAAGCTATGACAGCGTCAGCTCCTTCAACGGCATTCCCTCGGTGTACATCGGCATCAACGGCACCCCCAGCGCCAACCCGCTGGACGTGATCGACGGTGTGCGCGCCCTGCTGCCGGAACTGCAGGCCCAGCTGCCGCCCGGCCTGCGCATGGAGATCGCCTACGACGCCACGCGCTTCATCCAGGCCTCCATCGACGAGGTGGTGAAGACCCTGGCCGAGGCCGTGCTGATTGTCATCCTGGTGGTGTTCCTGTTCCTCGGCTCGCTGCGCTCGGTGCTCATCCCGGTGGTGACCATCCCGCTGTCGATGATCGGCGTGCTGTTCTTCATGCAGCTGATGGGCTACTCGATCAACCTGCTCACCCTGCTGGCCATGGTGCTGGCCATCGGTCTGGTGGTGGACGACGCCATCGTCGTGGTGGAGAACATCCACCGGCATATCGAGGAAGGCCACACGCCCTACCAGGCGGCGTTGCTCGGCGCGCGCGAGATCGCCCTGCCGGTGGTGTCGATGACCATCACGCTGGCGGCGGTGTACGCGCCGATCGGCCTGCTGACCGGCATCACCGGCGTGCTGTTCAAGGAATTCGCCTTCACCCTGGCCGGCGCGGTGATCATCTCCGGCATCGTCGCGCTGACCCTCTCGCCGATGATGTGCGCCCATCTGCTGCGCCCGCACAGCCCCTCGTCCGGACTGGCCCAGCGCATCGACCGGCTGTTCGAAGGCCTGAAGAACCGCTACCGGCGCACGCTGGCTTCCACCCTGGACAGCCGCCCGGTGGTGCTGGTGTTCGCCGCACTGATCCTGGCGCTGATTCCGGCGCTGCTGATGTTCACCCAGAGCGAACTGGCGCCCGACGAGGACCAGGGGGTGATCTTCATGATGTCCAGCGCGCCGCAGGCCACCAACCTCGACTACCTGAACAAGTACACGGAAGCCTTCCAGCCGATCTTCCAGGACTTCCCCGAGTACTACTCGGCCTTCCAGATCAACGGCTTCGACGGCGTGCAGAGCGGCATCGGCGGTTTCCTGCTCAAGCCCTGGGACGAACGGCAGCGCACGCAGATGGAACTGCTGCCTGAAGTGCAGGTACGCCTCAACGCCATACCCGGCCTGCAGGTCTTCGGCTTCAACCTGCCCTCGCTGCCCGGCACCGGCGAGGGCCTGCCCTTCCAGTTCATCATCAACACCGCCAACGACTACGAGCTGCTGCTGGATGTGGCCGAACGGGTGAAGAAGCGCGCTGAGGCGTCGGGCAAGTTCGCCTTCCTGGACGTCAACCTGGCCTTCGACAAGCCGGAGCTGGTGGTAGAGATCGATCGCCAGAAGGCGGCGCAGATGGGCGTGTCCATGCAAAGCCTGGGGCAGACCCTGGCGATCCTGCTCGGCGAGGGCGAGATCAACCGCTTCACCGTGGAAGGCCGCAGCTACAAGGTGATCGCCCAGGTCGAGCGGGAGTTCCGCGCCGATCCGGGCTGGCTGGCCAGCTACTACGTGCGCAACGAGCAGGGCCAGATGCTGCCGCTGTCCACCGTGATCCACACCTACCACCGCGCGCGCCCCACCCAGCTGGTCCAGTTCCAGCAGCTCAACGCGGCCACCATCCAGGGCGTGCCGATCGTCAGCATGGGCGAGGCCATCGAGACCCTGCGGCAGATCACCCGGGAAGAAGCACCGCGCGGCTACACCTTCGACTACGCCGGGCCGGCGCGCCAGTTCGTCCAGGAAGGCAGCGCCCTGTACGTGACCTTCGCCCTGGCGGTGGCGATCATCTTCCTGGTGCTGGCCGCGCAGTTCGAGAGCTTCCGCGATCCGCTGGTGATCCTGGTGACGGTGCCGCTGTCGATCTGCGGCGCGCTGATCCCGCTGTTCCTCGGCCTGGCCAGCATGAACATCTACACCCAGGTGGGGCTGGTGACACTGATCGGCCTGATCAGCAAGCACGGCATCCTGATCGTCGAGTTCGCCAACCAGTTGCGCGAGCGGCATGGCTGGGACGCCCGCCAGGCGGTGGCGGAAGCGGCGTCCATCCGCCTGCGCCCGGTGCTGATGACCACTGCGGCGATGGTCTGCGGCATGATCCCGCTGCTGCTGGCCAGCGGCGCCGGTGCGGTGAGCCGCTTCAACATCGGCCTGGTGATCGCCAGCGGCATGACGATCGGCACCCTGTTCACCCTGTTCGTGCTGCCCAGCGTCTATACCCTGCTGGCCGGCCGGCATGCGCCGGCCACCGAGCCGGCGGGCGAACCTGTTTAGGATTGCGAGAGCCCGTGGTTGGGGAAACAACTGTGGGGCCGGGTTTATCCCGGCCGACAGCGGTGGGCACGAAGCTGCAGTGCGGGCCGGCATAAAGCCGGCCCCACAAGGGAGCACATCCAACGCGCTGCCTGGCCGGGTGGCCCACCCATGAAAAGCCCCGCCGGCAAAGTGCCGCGGGGCTCTCGAGTGCTACTGGCTCGTCTTTCCGTCGCCGCCGGTCTTATCCGTCCGACCGGCGTCCCTGCGACAATGCGAACAGCAACAGCAGCAGTCCATCTCCCGGTTCAACCTGGGCCATTTTCGCGCGCGTATTGGGCGGCATCGGGCATTGCTGCATTCCCTTGCTGGCTCCACGCACAACCCCCGATCCCGGTTCGTGCCAGGCGGCCGCCGCCGCCGAGGCCACGCCCAGTGCACACACGAGGAACAGGCCCCGTGCGTTGCCAGGCTTCATGGCAGCTTCCTCTGGGTGCCAGTACAGCCCTGAAAACCTTAGTCCAGCGAGGCCGGCGGGACGCCGTCTCGTGACCGATGGTCCTCTGCGGATTCGGCCGCCTGCCGCCACTCGGCCCACAGCGCGGCGGCGGCGCCGAATTCGGCACCCAGCTCCTCGCCCATGTGCTCGGGATCGAAACGGCGCAGGCAGCCCTCGCCGAGGGTCGGCGGCGCGCTGGCGGCGGCACGCTCGAACGGATCGCTCAATCGAACACCACGGTCTTGTTGTCGTGGACCAGCACGCGGTCCTCCAGGTGGAAGCGCAGGCCGCGCGCCAGCACCAGCTTCTCCACATCCTTGCCCAGGCGCACCATGGTCTCGATGCTGTCGCGGTGCGTTACGCGCTCCACGCCCTGCTCGATGATCGGGCCGGCATCCAGTTCCTCGGTGACGTAGTGGCAGGTGGCGCCGATCAGCTTCACGCCGCGCAGCGAGGCCTGGTGGTACGGCTTGGCGCCGACGAACGAGGGCAGGAAGCTGTGGTGGATGTTGATCACCTGGTGGCGGTAACGCTGGCACAGGTCCGGCGGCAGGATCTGCATGTAGCGGGCCAGCACCACGGTGTCGGCGCTGTACTCATCGATCAGCGCCGACACCTGCTCGAAGGCCGGCTGCTTGTTGGCCGGATCGACCGGCACATGGTGGAAGGGAATGCCATGCCACTCGACCATGCTGCGCAGGTCGTCGTGGTTGGAAATCACGCAGGGAATCTCGCAATCCAGCTCGTCGCTGCGCCAGCGGTGCAGCAGGTCGGCCAGGCAATGGGATTCTCGACTGGCCATCAGCACCACGCGACGCTTCTGCGCGGAATCGGCGATGCGCCATTCCATGGAAAACTCGCGGGCGATGGGCGCGAAGGCCTGACGGAAGCCGTCCAGATCGAAGGGCAGCGAGTCGGCGCGGATCTCGTGGCGCATGAAGAACCAGCCGCTGTGATGATCCGAGTGATGACTGGCCTCGGTAATCCAGCCGTTATAGGTCGCCAGGAAATTACTGACCTTGGCGACGATACCGACGCGATCAGGGCAGGCGATTACCAGCCGGAACGTACGCATGGGGGAGCTCCAGAATTGCAAAGGGGGCAATTCTAGCCAGCCCCGCGAAGGACTGCATAGCCACGTCTGCCTGGCGCGTCCGCCTGCCGGACAGAAATCCGCCATCGCCAGCCTGAGCGGCAACTCGCCATTATTTAAACGAGCGGAGCATTACCGCTTATGGCGTTCGTCGAATACCAGCCATCAATACAGCGGAGTTGCTCGAACACGACTAAACGATTGCAATGTTTGCGCCCCGATAATGTGAAGCCAGCCCGATAAAACCTTCATTCATGAGCAGACTTTCCATTTACTTGATGGATTTGCCTGACTATCATTTGCCCACGACTCCCGTCCCATTTCCATACAGGAAAGAACCATGTCCCTTATTTCCGAATTCCGCGCCACCGAAGAAGCCATCAAGGAACTGCAGGAGCGCCTGAAGGCGCTGCAACTGGATGGCAAGCTGCAGAAGGAAATCGAATTCGAGAAGAACCTGCGTGATCTGATGGGCCAATATGGCAAGTCGCTGGCCGATATCATCGCCATTCTCGATCCCGCTTCGACCCGCGCCAGCCGTGCCGCCGGCAAGGCCGCTCCGGCCGCCAAGCGCGCGCGCAAGGTCAAGCAATACCGCAACCCGCACACCAATGAAGTCATCGAGACCAAGGGCGGCAACCACAAGACCCTCAAGGAGTGGAAGGCCAAGTGGGGCTCTGACGAAGTGGAAGGCTGGGCGACCGTACTCGGCTGAGTTATCCGCCGCGCCATAACAAAACGCCAGCAATGCTGGCGTTTTTGTTTTCCGGGTTTCCCGGCGGAATTAGTACAGGATCTGCCCGAGAAACAGGCGAGTCCTCTCGTTCTGGGGATGATGAAAGAAGGTTTCCGGATCGGCCTGTTCGACGATCTCGCCACGGTCCATGAAGATCACCCGATTGGCCACGGTGCGCGCAAAGCCCATTTCGTGGGTCACGCACAGCATGGTCATGCCGCTTTCCGCCAGCGCGATCATGGTATCCAGCACCTCCTTGACCATTTCCGGATCAAGGGCGGAAGTCGGTTCGTCGAACAGCATGATCTTCGGCTTCATGCACAACGCCCGGGCGATAGCCACCCGTTGTTGCTGCCCACCGGACAATTGCCCGGGGTATTTGTTGGCCTGCTCGGGAATACGCACCTTTTCCAGGTAATACATGGCGACTTCCTCGGCTTCGCGGCGCGGCAACTTGCGCACCCACATGGGCGCCAGCGTGCAGTTCTGCAGCACGGTCAGGTGCGGGAACAGATTGAAGTGCTGGAACACCATGCCCACGTCGCTGCGGATCGCTTCTATCTGCTTCAGATCGCGGGTGAGTTCCACGCCTTCGACGAATATCTTCCCGGCCTGATGTTCCTCCAGCCGGTTGATGCAGCGAATGGCGGTGGACTTGCCCGAGCCGGACGGCCCACAGATGACGATGCGCTCACCTTTATGAACCTGAAGATTGATGTCCTTGAGCACGTGGAACTGGCCGTACCACTTGTTCACGTCGACCATCTCGATCATCAGCTTCCCGTCGGGCGCCGCCTGCGTACTTGCTTGTGTCATGGTCCGCTCCTTAATGCCGGTGCCCGGTTTCCAGTCTTCGCTCCAGGTGCTGCGAATAACGAGAAATACCGAAACAGAAGATCCAGTAGACCGCCGCCGCAAATACATAGCCCTCGGTGGACATGCCCAGCCAGGCCGGGTCCGCAGTGGCGCGCTTGATGCTGTTGAGGAAGTCGAACAGGCCGATGATGATCACCAGGCTGGTGTCCTTGAACAGCGCGATGAAGGTGTTGACGATGCCGGGAATCACCAGCTTGAGGGCTTGCGGCAAGATCACCAGCCCCGTCATGCGCCAGTAGCCCAGCCCCAATGCCTGGGCGGCTTCGTACTGGCCCTTGGGGATGGCCTGCAATCCGCCGCGTACCACCTCGGCGATATAGGCGGCCTCGAAGAGGATCACCATGAGCATGGCGCGCAGCAGCTTGTCCAGGTTCATGCCCTCGGGCAAGAACAGCGGCAGCATCACCGAGGACATGAACAGCACGGTGATCAGCGGCACGCCGCGCCAGAACTCGATGAAGGTGACACTGATGACCTTGATCGCCGGCAGCTCGGAGCGCCGGCCCAGCGCCAGCAGGATGCCCAGCGGCAGGGCGCCGGCGATACCGACGGCGGCGATCACCAGGGTGAGCATCAAGCCGCCCCACTGGCTGGTCGGCACGCTGGGCAGGCCGAGCAGGCCGCCGTGCAGCAGCCACCAGGCCAGCAGCGGATAGACCAGCAGGAACGCCAGCCCGTAACGCACCTTGTGACGGAACGCGGCCACGAACAGCGGCGCCGCCCCAAGCACCGCCAGCAGCACGCAGAGGTCGACCCGCCAGCGCTGGTCCTGCGGGTAGAAGCCATACATGAACTGACCGAAGCGTTCGCCGATGAACACCCAGCAGGCCCCCTCGCGGGAACAGTCGGCGCGGGTTTCGCCCCTCCAGTCGGCCTCGATGAACGCCCAGTCGATCAGCGGCGGCACGACCTGCCAGACCAGGTACAGGCCGAGCAGGGTCAACAGCGTGTTGCGCCAGTTGGAGAACAGGTTGGCGCGCAACCAGCCGAGCGGCCCCACGCTCAGCGCTGGCGCGGGCAGATCGGGCTTGAAGACGTGGTTATCCATAGCTAGCGCTCCACCAGCGCGATGCGCGCGTTGTACCAGTTCATCAGCAGCGAGATGCTCAGGCTGATCGCCAGGTACACGCTCATGGTGATGGCCATGGTCTCGATGGCCTGACCGGTCTGGTTGAGCACCGTGCCGGCGAACAGCGACACCATGTCCGGATAGCCGATGGCCGCCGCCAGCGAGGAGTTCTTGGTCAGGTTCAGGTACTGGCTGGTCAGCGGCGGCACGATTACCCGCAGGGCCTGGGGAATGACCACCAGGCGCAGGACCTGGCCGGGGCGCAGGCCCAGCGAGGCAGCCGCCTCGGTCTGCCCGCCGCTGACCGCCTGGATGCCCGAGCGCACCGTTTCGCCGATGAAGGCGGCGGTGTAGATGGACAGCGCCATGACGATCGACACCAGCTCGGGGATGACCACCCAGCCGCCGCGGATGTTGAAGCGCTGCAGCTCGGGCACCGACCAGTTGACCGGCGAGCCGAACAGCAGCACACAGGCGCCGGGAATGGCCACGACCAGCGCCAGACTGGCCCAGAACACCGGGAAGCGCGCGCCGGTGGCCAGCCGCCTGGCCCGGGCCCAGCGGCTGAGCAGCACCACCAACGCCAGGGCTGCCAGCAGCGCCAGCATGAAGGGCGCGTATGCGTCGCTGGCGCTCGGCGCCGGCATCTGCACACCACGATTGTTGAGGAAGATAAGGCCGCCCAGGCTCAGGCTGTCGCGCGGCCCCGGCAGCGGGCCGATGACCGCGAAGTACCAGAAGAAGATCTGCAGCAACGGCGGGATGTTGCGGAAGATCTCGATATAGACGGTGGCCAGCTGGCGGATCAGCCAGTTGGACGACAGCCGGGCAATGCCGAGAATGAAGCCCAGCAGGGTGGCCAGGAGGATGCCGATCACGCTGACCAGCAGGGTGTTGAGCAGGCCGACCCAGAACACCCGGCCGTAGCTGTCGCTCTCGCGGTAGTCGATCAGGTGCTGGGTGATGCCGAAGCCGGCGGCGTTATCGAGAAAGCCGAAGCCGGAGGTGATGCCGCGATGCTGCAGGTTGGCCTGGGTGTTGTGGAACAGGAACCAGCCGAAGGCGACCACGGCTGCCACCGCGACGATCTGGAAGATCCAGGCGCGCGCCTGCGGATCGGTCAACAGCGAACCGCGACGCCCGGGAGAAGTTGCTACTGGCATGGGAATTCTCTCGAAAGCCCTGCACCGCCACCCGACTCGGGCCACGGCGCGGGCACGATGGGAACCGCCGCCCGCCAGCGGGCGGCGGACTGCCAGCGATCAGCGCACCGGTGGTGCGTACTGAACGCCGCCCTGATTCCACAAGGCGTTGAGGCCGCGCTCGATCTTCAGCTGGCTGCCGCTGCCGATGTTGCGCTCGAACACCTCGCCGTAATTGCCCACCTGCCTGACGATCTGCACCACCCAGTCGCGGGGCAGCTTGAGGTCCTTGCCATATTCCCCTTCGGCACCCAGCAGGCGGGCAACGTCCGGGTTCTTGGCGCTCTTGGCCATCTGCTCGACATTCTTCGAGTCGACCCCCAGTTCCTCGGCATTGAGCATGGCGAACAGGGTCCAGCGCACGATGTCGAACCATTCCTCGTCGCCCTGGCGCACCAGCGGGCCGAGCGGTTCCTTGGAGATGACCTCGGGCAGCACCACGTAATCGTCGGGCTTGGCCAGCTTGATGCGCTGGGCATACAGCTGCGACTGGTCGGAAGTGAGCACGTCGCAACGGCCGGACTCCAGCGACTTGGCGCTTTCGTCCGAGGTGTCGTAGGTAATCGGGGTGTACTTGTGGTTGTTGGCGCGGAAGTAGTCGGCCAGGTTCAGTTCGGTGGTGGTGCCGGCCTGGATGCACACCGTGGCGCCGTCCAGTTCCTTGGCGCTGGATACGCCGAGTGACTTGTTCACCAGGAAGCCCTGGCCATCGTAGTAGGTAACGCCGGTGAAATTGAGACCCATGGCCGAGTCGCGCGAACTGGTCCAGGTGGTGTTGCGCGACAGCACGTCGACCTCGCCGGACTGCAGGGCGGTGAAGCGCTCCTTGGCGGTCAGCGGGCTGTACTTGACCTTGCCGGCATCGCCGAACACTGCTGCCGCGACGGCCCGGCACACGTCGACATCGATGCCCAGATAACGCCCCTGGGCATCCACATAGGAGAACCCGGGCAGGCCGTCACTGACGCCGCACTGCACGAAGCCCTTCTTCTTTACCGCATCCAGGGTGGCGCCGGCCTGGACCGCGCCCGCCGCACCCAGCAGCGCAACGGCACTCAGCGCGGCCAGCATGGAGTTGAGCCTTTTCATTCGAACCTCCGGTTGCTTTTTATTGTGTTGGATTCTCGGCACACACCATTCCCTGGTTGTTCGAACGATTGAATGGCGGCGTTAACGGTTATCCGTGCAAACCTCGCTCAGCAGTCTAGTTGGCAAACCACGCCCGACCAGAATCCCCTCTCCGGCCGGAGTCACCCGGCCCCCTGCCTGCAGAGCAAGGGCCGTACCAGAACGGTGGTTACCCGCAAAGGCGCCAGCGGCGTATCCTTGCCACCCGAACATCACGCCGGGACTGTCGCCCGGCACGCCCCCGAACGGGGCACCCGCACCGACCTGGAGCCACCATGACCGAGCCGCTGATCCTCCCTTCCCGCCAGCCCGCCGATGCCTGCGTGATCTGGCTGCATGGCCTGGGCGCCGACCGCTTCGACTTCGAGCCGGTGGCCGAACAGCTGCAGGAATCCCTGCACACCACCCGCTTCGTGCTGCCCCAGGCGCCGAGCCAGCCGGTAACCATCAATGGCGGCTGGTCGATGCCCAGCTGGTACGACATCCTCAGCATGGGCGCCGATGGCCGCACCATCGACAAGGCTCAACTGGAAGCCTCGGCACAGACGGTGATCCGCCTGATCGAGGCGCAGCGCGACAGCGGCATCGATCCCGCGCGCATCTTCCTGGCCGGCTTCTCCCAGGGCGGCGCCGTGGTGCTGCACACCGCCTTTCTGCGCTGGCAGGGCGCGCTGGGTGGCGTGCTGGCGCTGTCCACCTACGCGCCGACCTTCGAAGCGGCGCTGCAACTGGAGGCCAGTCACAGCGCCGTGCCGGTGCTCTGTCTGCACGGCAACCGTGACGAGGTGGTGCCCTATTTCCTCGGCCGCGCCGCCCATGACTTCCTCGCCGCACGCGGCGTGCCGGTGCAGTGGCGCGAATACCCGATGGGCCACGAAGTCTGCCTGGCGGAGATCGAGGCGATCGGCCAGTGGCTGCAGGAACGGTTGTCCTGACACGGCCAGCCTTTCTGTGGGGCCGGCGTTACGCCAGCGCAGGCCGCTGAACCGGAAGCGCCACCCCACAAGCCGCACCTGAGAATCCCGTCAAGCCAGCCTTGGCATGGCCCTTCGCCCGAAGGGCGTCTTGCTTTACACTGCCGGCGTTCATTCCTTAACCAGCGATCGAGATCACCGTGCTCAAAGCACTCAAGAACATGTTCAAGAAGGGTGAAGAACCCGCCGCAACGCCCACCGCCCCCGAGCGTCAGAATGCCCCCGAGGGCCAGGCGCCGCGTGCCAAGACGCCCCGCCCGCCCCGCGACGAGACCCGCACCAGCCGTCCGCCGCGCGCCGCCAAGAGCGAACAGCCGCAACAGGCCGCGCCGGAAGCCGACAAGCCGCGCCGCGAGCGCCCGCCGCGCAAGCCCAAGGCGCCCGCCGCGCCCTGGAACCCGGAAGACTTCAAGGTCGAGCCGGTCGAAGGCAAGACCCGTTTCCACGACTTCCCGCTGGCCCCGGAACTGATGCACGCCATCCAGGATCTGGGCTTCACCTACTGCACGCCGATCCAGGCGCAGGTACTGGGTCATACCCTCAGGGGCAAGGACGCCATTGGCCGCGCCCAGACCGGCACCGGCAAGACCGCCGCGTTTCTGGTGTCGATCATCACCCAGCTGCTGCAGACCCCGCCGCCGCGCGAGCGTTACATGGGCGAGCCGCGCGCGCTGATCATCGCGCCGACCCGCGAACTGGTGGTGCAGATCGCCAAGGACGCCGAGGATCTGACCAAGTACACCGGCCTGAGCGTGATGCACTTTGTCGGCGGCATGGACTTCGACAAGCAGCTCAAGGGCCTGGAAAAGCGCTTCTGCGACATCCTGGTGGCCACCCCCGGCCGCCTGCTGGACTTCCACCAGCGTGGCGAGGTGCACCTGGACATGGTCGAGGTGATGGTGCTCGACGAGGCCGACCGCATGCTGGACATGGGCTTCATTCCCCAGGTACGCCAGATCATCCGCCAGACCCCGTTCAAGGGCGAGCGCCAGACCCTGCTGTTCTCCGCCACCTTCACCGACGACGTGATGAACCTGGCCGGCCAGTGGACGGTCGATCCGGCCATCGTCGAGATCGAGCCGGAAAACGTCGCCAGCGAGACCGTCGAGCAGCACGTCTATGCCGTGGCCAGCAAGGACAAGTACAAGCTGCTCTACAACCTGGTCACCCAGAACGACTGGAGCCGGGTGATGGTGTTCGCCAACCGCAAGGATGAAGTACGCCGCATCGAGGAACGCCTGACCCGCGACGGCGTGAGCGCCGCGCAGATGTCCGGCGACGTGCCGCAGCACAAGCGCATCAAGGTGCTGGAAGGCTTCCGTGAGGGCAACATCCGCGTGCTGGTGGCCACCGACGTGGCCGGCCGTGGCATCCACATCGACGGCATCAGCCACGTGATCAACTTCACCCTGCCGGAAGTGCCGGACGACTATGTGCACCGCATCGGCCGCACCGGCCGCGCCGGCGCCACCGGCACCTCGATCAGCTTCGCCGGGGAGGACGACGCCTTCGCCCTGCCGCCCATCGAGACGCTGATCGGCCGCAAGATCCAGTGCGAGACGCCGCCGGACGAGCTGCTCAAGCCGGTGCCGCGCAAGCACTGATCCCGCCGACAAGGAGGTCGCGCATGGCCATCGAGGTCGACAGCAAGGACCTGGCCCGCGCCGTGGCGGCGGGCATTCTGCGCGACGAGCAGGCCCGGGCCCTGCTCGCCTTCCTGCAGCCGCAGGACGCCCGGCGTCCTTCGCTGCAACTGGCCCATGTGGCCTTCTACTTCGGCGCGCTGCTGATCATGGCCGCCCTCGGCTGGTTGCTCACTGAAGCCTGGATGCGCATCGGCTAC
This sequence comes from Pseudomonas sp., assembly GCF_035497915.1. Classification (GTDB taxonomy): domain Bacteria; phylum Pseudomonadota; class Gammaproteobacteria; order Pseudomonadales; family Pseudomonadaceae; genus Serpens. Next base: position 8,656 of record NZ_DATJCS010000011.1, on the reverse strand, counting down.
GCGGCGCTGTTCGGCGTCTCGCTGCTCTATATCGCACTGCTCACCCTCGGCGGCCATCTGCTCTGGCGCCGCGGCCAGCCGATTCCCGGCGGCCTGCTGGGCGCCGTGGCGGTCAGCCTGACACCGCTGGCGGTCTTCGCCCTGCAGCGGCTGACCGGCCTGGGGCCGCTGGCCGACGACCCGGACACCTTCAACGACTATTACCGCTACATCCGTGACGGCTGGCTGGCCATGGAGCTGGCCACAGTGCTGGTCGGCCTGCTGATGCTGCGCCTGCTGCCCTTCCCCTTCATCGTCATGCCCATCGCCCTGGCGCTCTGGTTTCTGTCCATGGACCTGACCGCCCTGCTGCATGGCGAGTCCTTCAGTTGGGAAGAGCGCCGCGACGTATCGTTCTGGTTCGGTCTGGCGTTACTGCTGGCCAGCCTGCTGGTGGATGGGCGCTTCCCGCGCGATTTCGCCTTCTGGGGCTACCTCGCGGGGCTATTGGCCTTCTGGGGTGGTCTGAGCCTGATGGAGAGCGACAGTCATTGGGGCAAGGCGCTGTACTGCCTGATCAACCTGGGGCTGATGGCCTGCGCGATCCTGCTGCGCCGACCGATGTTCATGGTGTTCGGCGGGCTCGGCGTGGCCGGTTACCTGACCTGGCTGGCCCATGATGTATTCAAGAACTCCCTGCTGTTTCCCGTCGTCCTTAGCCTGATCGGCCTCGGCGTCATCGCCCTGGGCCTGCTGTATCAGAAACACCGTGGCCCGCTCACCACCCGGCTGCGGCACCGGCTGCCGGCGAGCCTGGTGAACCTGCTACCCGCGCTGCGCCGTTGACGCGTTGATACAAGTCAGGCCGCCGATCAGCGAGTGAGATATCATTGCGCTGCTATCGATTGCCGGAGAATTCTTGTGGAAAGCCTTCATTGGATGTTGTTGTTGATCGTCACCGGCTTCCTGCTGCTGGGTTTCGGCTTCAACTTTCGCGACCATCTGGTCGGCGTCTGCCTGATGGCCATGGGCATCGTGGTCACCCTGTCCACCGTGCTGCTCAAGCTCTACACCATCCTCTACTGATCCCAGCGCGCGGCGGCCTGCTGGTCGCTGTCGCGGCCCTCGACCCAGCGCGCGCCTTCGGCGGTGTCCTCGCGCTTCCAGAACGGCGCGCGGGTCTTCAGGTAATCCATGATGAAATCGCAGGCGGCGAACGCCGCCTGCCGGTGGGCGCTGGCGGTGCCGACGAAGACGATCGGCTCGCCCGGGGTCAGCGCGCCGACCCGGTGCAGCACCTCGACGCGCAGCAGCGGCCAGCGCGCCTCGGCCTCGGCGACGATCTTGGCCAGCGCCTTCTCGGTCATGCCCGGGTAGTGCTCGAGGTACATGCCGGCGACGTCCTGGCCGTCGTTGTAATCCCGTACATAGCCGACGAAGCCGACCACCGCGCCGATGCCCAACTGGGCGGCGTGCAGCGCGTTGAGCTCGGCACCGGCGTCGAAGGGCGCGGTCTGTACGCGAACACTCATCTCAGCCTCCGGTGACCGTGGGGAAGAAGGCCACTTCGTCGCCATCCTCCAGCGGTTCGTCGAGCCCGCACAGTTCCTGGTTGCGCGCGCACATCAGGTTGCGCTCGGCCAGCACCTGCCAGGCGCCGCCGCGGGCGAGCAGGTGATCGCGCAGCGCACCGAGGGTGGCGAAGCCGTCCTGCCAGTCCAACTGCTCGCCGTCGCTGCCCAGCGCCTCGCGGTAGCGGGCGAAATACTGCAGGCGAATCATGGGGTGTCCTCCGTCGCGCGCCGGTAGTGGCCGCTCTTGCCGCCGGCCTTCTCCAGCAGGCGTACCTGCTCGATGGTCATGTCCTTGTCCACGGCCTTGCACATGTCGTAGATCGTCAGCGCCGCGATGCTGGCGGCGGTCAGCGCCTCCATTTCCACGCCGGTCTGCCCGGCCAGCTTGCAGCGCGCCTCGATGTGCACGCAGTCCTCGCCCTCGGCCCGCAGTTCCACCTTCACGCCGGTAAGCAGCAGCGGGTGACACAGCGGGATCAATTCGTGGGTCTTCTTGGCCGCCTGGATGCCGGCGATGCGCGCCACGGCGAACACGTCGCCCTTGGGGTGGCCGCCCTGCTGGATCAGCGCCAGGGTTTGCGGACGCATGCGCACCCGCGCCTCGGCCACCGCCTCGCGGAAGGTCACCGCCTTGTCGGTGACATCCACCATGCGGGCGTGGCCCTGGTTGTCGAGATGGGTCAGGCTCATCGCATTCTCCTCGGAACGAGGGGCCATTCTACCCGCCACCCCGGTGGCGGGCTTGCGTCTGGTCAAGCCAAGCTGTGGGAGCGGACTGGTCCGCGAGCTCTTCCTGCAATCCGCACCAAAAGCTCGCGAATGAATTCGCTCCCACAGGACTACATATTGGCCTCCGCGTACTCGGCCAGCACCGAGCGCGGCACGCCCTGCAGGGTGATGTGCACGCCATGGGCGAAGTCCTTGAAGCGCTCGGTCAGGTAGGTGAGGCCCGAGCTGGTGGCCGACAGGTAGGGCGTGTCGATCTGCGCCAGGTTGCCCAGGCAGATCACCTTGGTGCCGGTGCCGGCGCGGGTGATGATGGTCTTCATCTGGTGCGGCGTGAGGTTCTGGCATTCGTCGATCAGCAGCAGGCTCTGCTGGAAGCTGCGGCCGCGGATGTAGTTGAGCGACTTGAACTGCAGCGGCACGCGCTGCAGCAGGTAGTCGACACTGCCCGGCGTGCTCTCGTCATCCATGTGCAGGGCCTCCAGGTTGTCGGTGATGGCGCCCAGCCAGGGCTCCATCTTCTCCGCCTCGGTGCCGGGCAGAAAGCCGATGTCCTCGTCCAGGCCTGCACGCTGCGGGTGACGATGATGCGCCGGTAGCGCTTGCTGACCAGGGTCTGCTCGATGGCGGCGGCCAGCGCCAGGATGGTCTTGCCGGAGCCGGCGGCCCCGGACAGGTTGACCAGGTGAATGTCCGGGTCGAGCAGCGCATACAGCGCCAGCGCCTGGTAGATGTCGCGCGGCTGCAGGCCCCAGGCTTCCAGGCCGAGCAGCTTCTCCTGGTAGAGGTCGAGGATCAGCAGTTCGTCGCCGTCGATGCGCTTGATCCAGCCGACGAAGCCCTGCTCATCGAGGATGAACTCGTTGAGGTTCACCGCCGGCAAGTTGCCGGTGAGCCGCACCCGATGCCAGGTGCGGCCCAGCTCCTGGCGGGTTTCCACCTTGCCGACCCGCTCCCAGAAGGAGCCGGGGAGGCTGTGGTAACCGCGCGACAGCAGGCTGACATCGTCGACCAGCTGGTCGGTCTGGTAGTCCTCGGCGGCGATGCCGCAGGCGCGCGCCTTGAGGCGCATGTTGATGTCCTTGCTGACCAGCACCACGTCCAACTCCGGCTTGCGCTGGCTCAGGTCGAGGAGCTGGTTGATGATGCGGTTGTCGTTGATGGTCTCCGGCAGCGGGCTTGCCTGCGCACCGGGGCGATTCATCAGGATCGACAGGCTGCCCCGCGGCCCGCTCTTGCCCCGCTGGATCGGCACTCCCTGCTCCACCTGCTCGGGCGTGGCCTCGCCCAGCGTGCGGTCGATCAGGCGGATCGCCTGCCGGCATTCGGCCGCCGTGCTGTGCTTGCCGGTTTTCAGGCGATCCAGCTCCTCCAGCACCGTCATGGGGATGGCGACCTGGTGCTCCTGGAAATTCAGCAGCGCGTTGGGGTCATGGATCAGCACGTTGGTGTCCAGGACGTAGAGGATCGGCTTTGCGTGGTCATCCATTGGCAATCACCTTTGCTGACGGGGACAGGCGGCCATCGCCGTCCTGCTTGCCCAGGGAAAGGATAGTCCCGCGTCCTGCTCGTTCCCGCCGGACTGCCCGTTGGTCAAGCAAGAGACGGGCCGCTGTCGATAGTCACCGGCGCGGATGACAGTTCCGTGTCCAGCCGCCCGCCAATGGTGCCGATAGGTGGAGTCGTGACCCGATGCTCCCTACAATCGCCCGCATTGTTTCCGGAGACTGCCCATGCTGCTGGTGATATCCCCCGCCAAGACCCTCGACTACGACACGCCGCCGGTGACCGAGCGTTTCACCCTGCCCGAGCACCTGGACCACAGCCAGGCGCTGATCCGGCAGTTGCGCGAGTATTCCCCCCAGCAGATCGCCGAGCTGATGCACCTGTCCGACAAGCTGGCCGCGCTCAACGTGGCGCGCTTCGGCAGCTGGCAGCCGGACTTCACCCCGGCTAACGCCAAGCAGGCACTGCTGGCCTTCAAGGGCGATGTCTACACCGGCCTGCATGCCGAGGACTTCTGCGAAGACGACTTCGCCTTCGCCCAGGAGCACCTGCGCATGCTCTCCGGACTGTATGGCGTGCTGCGCCCGCTGGACCTGATGCAGCCGTATCGGCTGGAAATGGGCACCAAACTGGCCAACCCGCGCGGCAAGGACTTGTATGCCTTCTGGGGCGAGCGCATCAGCGGCTGGCTGAACGAGGCGCTGGCCGCGCAGGGCGACGACGTCCTGCTCAACCTGGCCTCCAACGAGTACTTCGGCGCCGTGCAGCGCAAGGCGCTCAAGGCGCGGGTGATCGACACCGAATTCAAGGACCTGAAGAACGGCCAGTACAAGATCATCAGCTTCTACGCCAAGAAGGCCCGCGGCCTGATGGCGCGCCATGTGATCAAGGAACGCATCAGCGACCCGGAACGCCTGAAGGACTTCGCCGAGCAGGGCTACCGCTTCAGCGCAGAGCAGTCCAGCGCCGACAAGCTGGTGTTCCTGCGCGACCATCCCGAAGACTGACTGGAGCTGCCATGCAACCCTGGATTCTCGGTCTGACCGGCGGCATCGGCAGCGGCAAGAGCGCCGCCGCCGCCCATTTCGCCCAGTTGGGCATCGACCTGGTGAACGCCGACCAGGCCGCGCGCTGGGTGGTGGAACCCGGTCGCCCGGCGCTGGCGCAGATCGCCGCACATTTCGGTGCGGACATCCTGCAGGCCGACGGCAGCCTGGACCGCGCCGCCCTGCGCGCGCGCGTCTTCCAGGATGCCGAACAGCGCCGCTGGCTGGAACGGCTGCTGCACCCGCTGATTCGTCAGGAAATCATCGAGGTGCTGGCGCGCGCCACCTCGCCCTATGCAATCCTCGAATCGCCGCTGCTGATCGAGTCGGGCCAGTCTCAGCTGTGCCAGCGCGTGCTGGTGATCGACGTGCCCGAGGCCGTGCAGATCAGCCGCACCGTCTCGCGCGACGGCAACGACGAGGCGCAGGTGCGCGCCATCATGGCCGCCCAGGCCTCACGCAGCGAACGTCTGGCCAAGGCCGACGACGTGATCGTCAACGACCGTGACCTGTCCTGGCTGCAGCAGGAAGTCGAACGCCTGCACCGTTTTTACCTGACCCTGCGTGGAGGCCAGCCCCAATGAGCAAACCTTTGATCGTCAAATGCCCCACCTGCGGCGCCCCGGTGGAATGGAACGAGGCGACGCCAACCCGGCCGTTCTGCTCGGAACGCTGCAAACTGATCGACCTCGGCGCCTGGGCGGCCGAGGAACACGCGATTCCCGGCGACCCACTGAACGACGAGCTGTTCTCCGAGGACCTGGACAAGCATTCGTAGGGTGGGTCCATCCTGGCCACCGTGCCGTAGCCGACGGCGGCCGGAAAGGCGCCGACCCTCCCTCAGCCTGTAGGGCCGGCTTTATGCCGGCCAGCGGAGTCGAATCCGCCGCCGTGCTGTCGCCCTCACCTTCGTCGGCCGGCATGAAGCCGGCCCCCAGGGTTTCGGTGCCGCTACTTGTCCTCGTCCTTCCACGGCGCCGCCAGGTAGCGGCTGCGGTTGAAGGTTTCCAGCCAGTCCGGGCAGAACACCACCAGCCCGGCGATCACCATGCCGTTGATGAAGGCCTCGGGAAACGCCAGCAGCCACAGGTAGCCGGTGAAATCCTCCAGCCACGGCGGCATCTCGTAGCGGCCGTCGAGCAGCAGCAGCCCCAGCCCGGCAAATACGCAGGCAATCGCCGTGAGCGCCGCCGGGAAGAACCCCGAACAGAAGATGTAGACGAACAGGTTGTCCGGCTGAAAGCGCTCCACCAGGTTCGCGCAGGCCTCGGTGATGGCGACGGGGATGAGCACCAGCAGGATGCCGTTGATGCCCAGCGAGGCCAGGTCCGGCCGGCCCACCGCGATCAGCCCCAGTTGCGCCAGCAGCCCGGCGAGGATCGCCAGCGGCCAGTCCAGCAGCAGGGTCACGGCGGTCATGCCGATGAAGTGCATCGACAGCCCGGACGCGAAATCGCGGCGCACCAGCCAGAGCAGGAACAGCACCACCACGGTGCCGAACAGCAGGTGCTGGCGGCGCAGGTCGCTGAACAGTTCGATCCAGGGCGCACGAGCGGCGGCCCAGAGCAGCACGGGCAGGTAGAGCGCCCAGCCCAGCAGCAGGGTGCGCGAAGCCAGCAGTTCGGCGGCGATCACGCGCCGACTGCCCGCGTGGAAAACACCGCGATGTCCTGCCGCGCGCCCCACCCGTCACGCCCGTGCCAGAAGGCCAGCGCCTCGGGCGCGTCGCGCAGCACGAACACATGGGACTTGTGGATGCCGAGCTCGGCCAGCCGGCGCAGCGCTTCGTCCAGCAGCCGGGTGGCCAGGCCGCGCCCGCGCCAGGCCTCGTCGACCAGCAGGTGCTGCAGATAGCCGCGCCGACCGTCATGGCCGGCCATCAGGCAGGCGATCGGCTGGCCATCGGCCTCGATCAGCAGGCTCAGCCCGGGATTGCGTTGCAGATAGGCGCAGAACGGCGCGTAGGCGTCCTCGTCGCGCACCTGGATGCCGGGCGTGCGCTGCCAGAGCGCCAGCAGCGCGGCATGGTCCGTGGTAACGATTTCGCGCATGTGGCCGAAGGTCGGCATGACCGCGCCCCCCCTGAATGTCGATTGGGAAGCGGAGTTTATCAGGCCATCGGGGATTTGCCGGCGGTGGTTGCCCCACCGAACCCTGTAGGAGGTGCTTCAGCGGCGCCGGCTCGGGCAGGCCGGGCGTCGCCTCCGCTGCCGGCCCTACAGGAGCTGCCGTAGACGGCCGGGTTTACCCCGGCCGAGGGGCGGCTTACAGGATGTCCAGCAGCTCGACGTCGAACACCAGCACGCTGTGCGGCGGGATGCTGCCGACCGCCTGGCCGCCATAGGCCAATTCGCTGGGCACGTGCAGACGCCACTTGCTGCCGGTGTTCATCAGCTGCAGGGCTTCGATCCAACCAGCGATCACGCCGCCGACCGGAAACTCGGCCGGCTGGCCGCGCTCGTAGGAGCTGTCGAACACGGTGCCGTCGATCAGGGTGCCGTGGTAGTGGGTTCGCACCTGGTCGTTGCGGGACGGCTTGGCGCCTTCGCCGGCAACCAGCACTTCATATTGCAGACCGGATTCCAGCACGGTCACGCCTTCGCGCTTGGCGTTCTCGGCCAGGTAGGTCTTGCCGGCTTCGGCAGCAGCGGCGGCCTTGGCATCGGCGGCGGCCTGCATGCGCTCGCGGATCACCTGGAAGCTGGCGTTCAGGTCCTCGGCGCTGACCTGGCTGTCGTTGCCGGCGAAGGCATCGCGCAGGCCGGCGACGATGGCGTCCAGGCTGGCGCCGGGCGGCGGGTTGTCGTGCAGTTGTTCACCGATCTGACGGCCGATGCCGTAGCTGACACGGGCTTCGTCAGTGGAAAGGTCGAGTTGGGACATGGTCGGGCTCCCGCCAGGCTAAAAAGGGCGGCCAGACTATCACAGCAGGAAGCGAGTGGCGGCTGCCCGGTTGCCGCTGAGGCGCCTCCTCCAGGACAGGCAGCGCTTGTTCAACCGGCCGGGTGGCTGCGCAGCGGCGTTTCGCGCAAGCCGCACATCTCCTCGCTGGCGTCGGCCTGCTCGAGTTCCAGGGTCAGCGGCACGCCCTTGAGCAGGTCGCGGGCCTGATCGAGAGACGGCACCTTGATCGGCTGCCCGTCGGCGTCCTGCAGGGTCAGCAGGCGGGAGCCGACCCGCGCCTCGATCAGGTAGGCGCCGCCTTCGAGACAGACCAGGTTGGCGCTTTCGATCTGCCCGGCGCGGGCGCGGGTGCTCAGTTCATGCAGGTTCATCGGGCATACCTCTTAGCGGGATGAGCTTTCAGTCTCGCCCAGCCTGCGCCGGCCGCCAGCCGCTGCGTCCGCTTTCGGACGTATGCCCGCCGCGCTCAGAGCGCCTGCGCGCTGCCCTTGCCCTTCTCCATCATGCCCATGGCGAAGGCGGAGACCACGAAGGTGATGTGCATGATCACGTACCACATGAGCTTGTCGTTCTCGATGTGCTGCGCATTCATGAACATGCGCAGCAGATGGATCGAGGAGATCGCCACGATGCTGGCAGCCACCTTCATCTTCAGCGAGCCGGAATCCATCTTGCCCAGCCAGTCCAGCTTCTCGGTGCCGGCCTTGATATTCAGCTGCGAGACGAAGTTCTCGAAGCCGGAAATCATCACCATCACCAGCAGGCCACCGACCAGCGCCATGTCGATCAGCGATAGCAGCACCAGGATCAGGTCCGCTTCGGTGCGCTCGAACACATGGGGCAGCAGGTGGAAGATTTCCTGAAAGAACTTCAGCGACAGTGCCAGCAACGCCAGCGACAGGCCCAGATAGATGGGCGCCA
>NZ_DATJCS010000010.1:0-68648 GCF_035497915.1 Pseudomonas sp. | reverse complement strand
AGACTCGGGTCGCTCATAGCTACGCTATGCCCGCCCGAGTCTCTATACAGCGGAATAGCTGCTTTTTCGGCTTTCCGCCACCCTGATTCCTTGCCATTTACAGTTCCACTACTACATTGCGTCATATTGTCTGGGCAACAGTGATTAGATGGAATTCCGTGCTAATGGATAACGGGAGCGTTCCGTATAATTCCGCATACCAAACAGTACCCACCAACAAAAAAAGCCTTTAAAAACAATAAGTTAATAGCTACAGAATCCAGCTTGATGTATTCGCTTGACCGCTGTCTAGCACGCAACCGGCAGTTGGAAGCTACTAATTCGCCATCTCACTGTCTACTCCCAATGAGCACAGAGTCATGCTCATGCTGGGCCAACACCCAGGCTGGGCGGAAGGCAGGCGCAGGATGGCCGCCGGCAGGCGTTCCTAGGGCTGCGGCCCGTGGGCTGAGTCGGGAGGAACGGGGAAATTGAATCGCGCCGGCCCATCAGGCCAGCGCACGTAGGCACCTGAATTAAGCGGTGGTCTTGCCTTCCACGTGGCGGGCGAAGTTGTCCAGAATGGATTGCCAGCCCGCACGCTGTTGCTCTTCCGAGTGCGTCTGCTCCGCTTCGAAGGTTTCCCGCACGGTGACGCCAGTCGGCCCGGTGAGAAATTCCACCCGCAAGGTGCGCCCGCCAAACTCGCACTCGATCAATTGATGGTGCTCGATCTTCGTATAGGTACCCGAAAAATCGAACCCCATGCTGCCGTCCTTGGCTTCCATGCGTGATGAGAAGGTTCCGCCGACGCGAAGATCAACGCTCGCCCGGGTGGTATGCCAATCGTCGGATGCAGCGTTCCATTGGGTGATGTCTTCTGGAGTGGTCCAGGCGCTCCACACCCGTTCAATCGGTGCCGCGATGGTGGTTTCAACCGTGATGTTCATTTCCTGTCTTCCTTATATTGATGAGCAACGGGGTGCGCGGAAGACTGTAGCGCCTCTGTAGGGAACAACCATGAACCACGCCACGCGCAGGATCTGTCGAGCGGCAGGGAGTGTTCCATGCTACGCGCGCTTTGCCGGGGTGGTTATCGGCTTGGGCGATCCATGCGATTGCCGAGCGGGCTTGGAAGTCCGGATGATCAGGTAGCCGCAATCCTTTCTATGCCTTGAGATCAACCGCTGCCCGATAGCTCCCATCCATGTAGAACGGTACGGATGTGTGCTCGTGGACGATGCGCCATTGGCCACTTGTCTTCCGAAGACACAGCGTTGTGCGATACCACATGTCTTGCTCTTCACTCCCTTGGCGCCCACGCATTCTGGTCAGCGCGGACGAGTACGCCAGGTTGCCCTCAACGGTGAGACTGACGTCGCTTGCATCGATCCGGATGGGGCCGTCCCAGCTGTCGAGCCAGGCCGCAACGCTGTCACGGTTGATCCCGTGACGTCCGAGTGGCGGCGCCAGATCGTAAATCACCGCGTCCTGCGTGTACGCCTCGACGATGGCTTCTACGTCGTGGTCAGCGTGCGCCTTTGCCAAGGTCTGAAAGAGCGTCTCAATCTCCGCCCGGTCTGTTATCGAGCTCATCTCGCTCCTCCGTTGCACACCCAATCCGCAGCAAATACATCGCGGCTAAAGCCGCTCCTACAACGGCAACGGCGCGCCCTGCTTCTCATGGCTGCGCATCACCCGCCGCAGTCAGCACCGCAACCTGCTGCTCATAGCGCCGCGCGGCCTCCGCATTCCCGGCCGCCGTCGCGGCCTCCATGGCGCCCTGTGTGGCACGCAACCGATTCGGGTCCCGTTGCAGGGAGCGCTCGAATTCCGCCAGGGCCTCGACGGGCTGGTTCTGCACCATTAGCAGATCGGCCAGCAGTTCCCGGGAGGGCACTACGTTGCCGGGGGTGACCGGGTGCTTGTCGCTGGCTTCCTCGAGATCAGCCGCTTCGCGCATCAGGCGCAGCGCCTCGTCGGGACGGTTTTCGGCCTGGGCGATCCAGGCGTTTACCGCGAGGATCTGGAATTCCGCCTGACCGGCCCAGTAGCCGAGGTTGCTCTGGCGCATCGCGGCCTGCAGGGCCTGCAGGCGCTCGACATCCGCGCTGGCCGCGCCGGGGTTGCCGCTGCGCGCGGCGCCCAGGCCGCGGGCGAACACCAGGATGGCTTCGGCCTGCGGGAACTTGTCCCAGGCCAGGTCGGCGGGCGACAGCTGCAATGCGGCGGCTTCCTGCCACTGCCCCCGCTCCAGGGCGTAGCGCGCCGGAATGGCGGCGACGAAGTTTTCCACGTTGACCTTGCGGATCGCCGCCACCTCGTCCACCCGCTGCTTGGCCGCCTGGTGCTGGCCCTGTTGCAGGTGGCCGAACACCAGGTAGTCCAGGGCGTGGAGGGCGTCGTAGGTGCCGATATCCAGCGTGGTCGCCTGCAGTTCCTGGCGTGCGGCCTGGTACGAGGCCAGGTTGCTTTCCACCATGGCCGGCCAGTCGCCGACCCGGCTGAAGATGTGCGAGGGCATGTGCTGGACGTGCGGCACCGAGGGTGCGATGTCCGCGTAGGCGCGGGCGTAGGGCATGCCCCGCTCCGCCAGGCTGGTGTAGTCGAAGGTGTGGATCAGGTAGTGGGCGATGCCGGGGTGGTTGGGGTACTGCCGGTACAGCGGTTCGAGGATGCCGGCGGCCTTGAGCTGGTTGGCGTAGGTCTTGTCGGTGGGCTGGGCGGTGGCGTTGAGCAGCAGCGCGTGGAGAATCTGCGCTTCGACATCCTGCGGATAGCGCGCGGCCACTTCTTCCATGGCCAGCGCCAGCGCCAGCGCACGGGGGCGGTGTTCGGTGCTCTGCCAGTCCTTGAAGAAGGCGCCGAGGGCGTCGATATAGGCGTTTTCCCGCTCGCTGCCGGCACCGAGCTGCTGCGCCCGGGACCAGGCCTCGGCTCCCGCCTGCAAGGCCTGCGGGCTGGGCGGCCAGGCCAGCGGGTTGCCCATGGACATGATAGAAATGCCCCAGTGGGCCATGGCGCAGTTCGGGTCCTGTTCCAGCACCTTAGCGAAGGCCTGTTTGGCGGGGTCGAACCAGAAGGAATGGAACAGGGCCATGGCCCGGTTGAAGGTGCGCTGCGCGTCCGGGGTGCAGGACACCTGGAAGTTCACCTCGCCCAGTTGTTCGGGCGGTTCCCCTTCGTGCGAATGTTGCGCCCCTGCCGCGCCGCTGAGGGCGAGTGAGAGCGCCAGCGTCCCTGCCCGTGCGATTGACCTGTGCATGGCGGCCTCCAGGATAGGCTGAGAAAGCCGCCGGGTGGCCTCTCCTGTCGCGGCGGCCTGCAAGGAAGTTGGATCCCGGAAAATCAGCAAAGTTGGGGGGCAACGGCTGGGAATCCCCGACTGTCTGCCGGACGGCGAGCAGGTTGGTGCTGTTAACCCCAATGTCGCCCAGGGTGCGGTCCATACTTGGCTGAACTACATGGAGGGGCGCCGTCATGCTTGTCTCGCGCTTGACCGTTGTAATGTTCGGCGGCGTGCTGCTGCTAGGGGGGTCGCTGTCTTCGCTGGCCGATTCGGACCGCGCCCGGGACACCCGCTCCAAACTGATGCAACACGATGACCGGGGCCGGTACGGGCTGCCCCCACGCGGCTGGCAGGACCCGCGGATGCATCGGGATTCTCGCTACCCGCAGCGTTACCGCTACTACCGCTACGAGGATCACGGTGGACAGTACCGATACGATCACCGCCTCCCGGGAGACTGGTCCTATCCACGGGATCGCCTGGGCAACGAGCGAGGCGAGTCGTTCAACTCGGAGCGTTTCTATCCCGACTCGCCTTCATTCAACCTGCGTGGGTACCCGCCGCCCCGCCAGGTTCGGCCGGACTTCCCGGCGCGCCACAACCCGCATCCGCCGGGCATCTACCGGCCCTTGCATGACAACGGGTTGCAGCTTCCTCCGCCACGCTGAGGCATTCAGCTCGCCGGCACTTGGTATTCCCGCGTGATGCGGGCCACCTGGACCGAATAGGACGCGTACCAGCGCTCGCGCCCGGCCTGTTGCGCCAGCAGATGCTCGGGATGCGCCTTCCAGGCCTTGATGGAGGCTTCGTCTGGCCAGTAGGACAGCGCCACCTCGTCATCCCCTTCGCTCACGGCATGGAATTCAAGACAGCCGAACTCCGCCAGCGCCAACTCGCGCATGCGGGAAGCGACACGGAAATACTCGTCGTCGAGCGACCTGACCTTTGCGCGGAAGATGACAACGTACATCGGGCCTCCTTGCCTGAGTGCCTGGTGGGCGAGTGAAGCGTAGCGCCCCGGGGAACGGAGGAGCCATGACGCTCCGACCGCAAACCCTGAACGGAAGCCTAAGGGCGCCGTTCAGGGTCGTGGGGCATGTGGTCTTACATCCAGCCCAGCCATTTCCACCAGGTCAGCGCCATCACCAGCATCAGCAGGTAGCCGACCAGGGTCAGCCACACGCCGATGCGCAGGAACTGTCGTGAAGTGAAGGTCTCGGTGCCGATGCACACCATGTTCTGCGGGGCGTTGATCGGCAGCAGGAAGCCGAAGCTCATCACGAAGCCGAGCAGCATGCTCATGCCCAGCGCGTTGATATCGCCGCCCAGGTGCTGCAGCAGGGCGATCATGATCGGCAGCATCGCCGAGGTCAGCGCGGTGGCGCTGGCGAAGCCGATATGGATGAGGATGAGGAACAGGCCGAGCACGGCGAACACCCAGAACGGCGACATGCCTTCCATGCCCAGGTTGTCCACCAGGCCGCGCGCCAGCCAGGCACCGGCCTGGGTGCCGAGCAGCGCGGTGCCGAGGCTGATGCCGACGCCGAAGACGATTACCGTGCCCCACGGCACGCGGTTCTGCGCTTCCTTCCAGCTCATCACGCCAATACCGGGCATCAGCAGCAGCGCCAGGCCGACCATGGTCACCGAAGCCGTGTCGAAGCGGTGCAGCTTGCCTTCGGTGGCCCAGAAGGCCAGCAGGCCGAGGGTGATGCCGAACAGCTTGCGTTCGCCGCCGCTCATGGCGCCCAGTTCGCGCAGGGAATTGCGCACCGCGTCCTTGCCGCCTTCGATCTTGCCCACGCCCGGCGGCATCAGCCTGACGATGACCACATAAAGCACCACCGACATCAGGACGCTCCACGGCAGGCCGGCGATCAGCCAGTCCATCCAGGTGACGGACTCGCCCAGCAGCTTGTGCATGAAACCGGTGGTGAGCAGGTTCTGCGCGGCCGAGGTCTGGATGCCGACGTTCCAGATGCTGGTGCCCTGCGCCACCAGGATCATCAGCGCGCCGGCGAAGGTGGAGCGCTTGTCCACGCCGAAGGCGGCGATCACCCCCATCATGATCGGCACCACGCAGGCCACGCGGGCGGTGGCGCTGGGCACGATGAAGCTGAGGATGATGGTCACCAGGATGGCGCCGATCAGCACCCGGCGCGGGCTGGCGCCGACCTTGGACAGGGTGTAGAGCGCGATGCGCTTGTCCAGCCCGGTGTGGGTCATGGCCGCGGCGATGAACAGCGCCGCCGCCACCAGCGCCAGCGCCGAGTTGGCGAAGCCGGCCAGCGCCATGGCCAGGCCGCCCTTGGTGCCGATCAGCACGTCGGGGTTGGCCACCGTCGGCGCACTGCCGAGCAGGAAGGCCATCAGGCCGATGATCATGATGGCGCTGACTTCGTAGGACACGGTTTCGGTGATCCACACGATCACGGCGAAGGCGAGGATGGCCAGCATGTACTGGCCGGCCTGGGGCAGACCGGGGAACGGCGGCAGGAGCGCGATCAGTGCGCCGATCGCGATCGCCAGCAGGAGTCCCCAGGGCAGCTTGGCCCGGAGTTCGGTGAGGGTCATGGAGTGTTCCTTGTGGGAATGGCTTCAGTGTCGACCTGCGGATGCCGGCAGGTAACCGGCTCCGACATGGCGCCGGGGGTTTCCCGGCTTCTTGTCACGCCATTCTAGTGACCGACCGGTCGGCGAATCTTGCCGCAGAGCAATGCCGTGTCGGCCCCTGTTGCTCTGGCACTGGCAAATCGACACACTCTGCTGCGCTTTTTTCCCACCTTCGGATCCCCCCGTATGCCGTACCGCGCCCCCGCCCTGCTTGTATTCGCCCTTCTGCCCACCCTGGCACTGGCCCAGGACTGCACCGACCGCGCCGAGTGCTGGCCGGAAGGCAGCGCGATGCATACCGGCCTGCTGCTGGCCGAGGAACTGGCGGCGCTGGACGAGACACTGGCGCAGGCCCACCGGGCGCTGACCGAGCAGGTGGGTTCGGCGCGGGTGACCGACGAGACGCCACAGGACAACAGCCTGCTGACCAAAGCGCTGCGCGAGCAGCAGAAGGCCTGGCTCAAGTACCGCAGTGGGGAATGCCGGCTGATTGGCGCACTGACCGGCGCCGGCGGCAGCTGGCCGAGCACCTACGCCACGGACTGCGAACTGAGCCTGGGCCAGCAGCGGCTGGAGGATGTGCAGGCGGCCCGGGAATGCATCAACGCGATTTCCGAGCAGGACCGCATCTTCGAGCAGGGCGAGTGCCTGCGCGACCTGGCACCGATGGCGCGGGATCTGCCGATTCCTTGATTCTTGATGGGCCGGCCCGCGTGCAAGGCTTGCCAACGCTGGCCGGGATAAACCCGGCCCCACAGGTTTCCAGCCGCCCCGTCTGGCTACGCCCAACCCTTGTGGGGCCGGCTTTACGCCGGCCGACGGAGTACCGGCCCGACCTGCCTGTGCAAGACCCGCACCCCGCTGGCCGGGATGAACCCGGCCCCACAGGTTGCCAGCCGCCCCGTCTGGCTACGCCCAACCCTTGTGGGGCCGGCTTTATGCCGGCCGACGGAGTACCGGCCCGACTTCCCTGTACAAGACCCGCACCCCGCTGGCCGGGATGAACCCGGCCCCACAGGCTTCACCCCGCCCGCAGGTCGTGGCGGACTACTCCACCGTGATCGGGATGTAGCGCGGATGGCTCGCCACACGTTGCAGCCAGGCGCGAATGGCCGGGTAGTTGGCGAGATCGAAGCCCGATTCCTCGGCCAGCGAGGTGAAGGGGTACAGCGCCACATCGGCGATGGAGCAGGAATCCCCGACCAGATAGGGCGTGCGCTGCAGCTGCTGCTCCATCACGTTCAGGGCGTGGTAGCCGTCGTAGCACTTGGCTTCGTATTCCTTACGGGACGCCTCGGGGTTGCCCTCGAACACCTTGATATAGCGCGCCCGCGACAGGTACGGCTCGTGGCTGTACTGCTCGAAGAACTGCCACTGCAGCACCTGGGTGCGCAGGCGCGGGTCGCTGGGCAGGAATTCGCTGCCGTCGGCCAGGTAGTTGAGGATGGCGTTGGATTCCCACAGGTAGGTGCCATCCTCCAGCTGCAGCACGGGAATCTTGCCGTTGGGGTTGATGGTCCGGAACGCCTCGGAGCGGGTCTCGCCGCCGGTCAGATCGACCGGCACCCATTCGTAAGGCCGGTCGAGCAGATGCAGCATCAACTTGACCTTGTAGCAGTTGCCCGAGCGGTGATCCCCGTAAACCCTGAACATCTCGCGATACTCCTCACACGGCTATGAGTTGGCAGCCTGGGCGTCACGCACCACGCCGGCCAGGCGGCGCAGACCCTCGCCCAGGCGCTCCGGCGCCACATGGCTGAAATTCAGGCGCATGTAGCCGGGATTCTTGTCCGGATCGATGAAGAAGGCCTCGCCCGGCATGAAGGCCACATCCACGGCCAGCGCCTTGTGCATCAGCGCGCGGGTGTCGAGCGGGTTCTTCAGCTTCAGCCAGAAGAACAGTCCGCCCTGCGGCACGTTCCACTCGGCCAGCTCGCCGAAATGCTCCTCAAGGGCCGTCTGCATGGCATCGCGACGGACCCGGTAGAAGCTGCGCAGCTCAGCCAGGTGGCGCTGGAACTTCTCGGTGCCCAGCCACTGGGCGGCCTGCCACTGGCCGATGCGGTTGGTGTGCAGGTCGGCGGCCTGCTTCAGGCGCAGCAGGTGCGGGAACAGTTCCTTGCTGCAGATCAGGTAGCCCACGCGCAGCCCCGGCAGCAGCGTCTTGGATACGGTGCCAGTGTAGATCCAGTTGGTTTTCTTCAGCCGGCTGGTGATCGGCGCGGCCTTGTAGTCATCGAACACCAGCTCGCGGTACGGCTCGTCCTCCACCAGGGTGACGCCGAACTCGTCCAGCAGCGCCGCCACCGCGTCACGCTTGGCCTCGCTGTAGCGCACCGCCGAGGGGTTCTGGAAGGTGGGGATCAGGTAGGCGAACACCGGCTTGTGCTGTTCCAGGCGTTCGCGCAGCGCCGCGATGTTCGGGCCGTCGGCTTCCTGCGGCACTTCCAGGCACTTCGCGCCGAACAGCTGGAAGGACTGCAGTGCGGCCAGGTAGGTGGGCGATTCGACGAGGATTTCGGTGCCCGGATCGACGTACAGCTTGGTGACCAGGTCCAGCGCCTGCTGCGAGCCACAGGTGACCAGCACCTGCGAGGCGTCGCAATCCAGGCCCAGCGTGCGCGCCTCGGCGGCGATCAGCTCACGCAGCTCCGGCTCACCCTCGCTCATGCCGTACTGGGATACCGAGGCCGGCATGGCGCTCCAGTCCACGGTCGGCAGCATGGGCTCGGCCGGCAGGCCGCCGGCAAAGGACATCACTTCCGGACGCTGCGCGGCGGCGAGGATTTCGCGGATTAGGGAACTCTTGAGACGTGAGATGCGTTCGGAAAAAGCCATTGATGTCACCGGGGCGATAGGCAGAGAATTGGGTCAAACTTGTTGACCTGAAAATTACGCCTCGGCTCGCGAAAACGTCAATATGACTGACCTAAAAAAAAGCACCGGCCAGCGCCAGATCATGGAAGCCTTCTTCGGCGCCTACCGGGCCTTCACCGCCAAGCCCGACGAAATGCTGGCGCGACGCGGCCTGTCGCGCATGCATCACCGCATCCTGTTCTTCATTGCCCACCAGCCGGGCCTGAGCGTCAGCGAGCTGCTCACCCGCCTGGGCGTCACCAAGCAGGCGCTGAACATCCCGTTGCGCCAGCTGGTCGAGATGCAGCTGGTGGACAGCGCCCCGGCCGCCGACGACAAGCGCAAGCGCCTGCTGGCGCTGACCCCGGAAGGCGCCAAGCTGGAGCAGAAGCTGCGCCAGGAACAGATCCGCACCCTGCAGGCGGTCTTCGGCGAGGTCGGCGAAGAGGCGGTTGCCGGCTGGCTGCAGGTCAATCAGGCTCTGGCCGAGAAACTGCCGGGCTAATCCCTTTCACGACGAGGATCGCCATGGACGCGCCTTCCCTGCGCTCCGCGCACTTCCTGCGCGACAGCTCCCCTTCCGCCGTGGTGGCCGGCTTCATCGCCATGCTCACCGGCTACACCAGCTCGCTGGTGCTGATGTTCCAGGCCGGACAGAACGCCGGCCTGAGCGCCGGGCAGATTTCCTCGTGGATCTGGGCGCTGTCGATCGGCATGGCGCTGTGCTGCATCGGCCTGTCGCTGCGCTACCGCGCACCGGTGATGATCGCCTGGTCGACGCCGGGCGCCGCGCTGTTGATCAGCAGCCTGCCGGGCGTGCCGTACGGCGAGGCGATCGGCGCCTACATCCTGGCGTCCGGGCTGATCGTGCTGATCGGTCTGACTGGCAGCTTCGACCGCCTGATGCGTCGCATCCCCGCCTCCCTCGCCGCCGCCCTGCTGGCTGGCGTGCTGTTCAGGATCGGCCTGGAAATCTGCGTGGCGGCCGAGCAGCAGCCCGTGCTGGTGCTGGCCATGCTGCTGGCCTACCTGTTCGGCAAGCGCTGGCTGCCCCGCTACGCCGTCCTGGCGGCGCTGCTGGTGGGTGGCGGCCTGGCCGGTGCGCTGGGGCTGCTGGATTTTTCCGGCTTCGAGCTGCGCCTGGCGGTGCCGGAATGGACCACGCCGCGGTTTTCCCTGGGCGCGGCCATCAGCATCGGCATTCCACTATTCATCGTCGCCATGGCCTCGCAGAACCTGCCGGGCATGGCGGTGCTGCGCGCCAACGGCTACAAAGTGCCCGCCTCGCCGCTACTGAGCGTCAGCGGACTGGCCTCGGTGCTGCTCGCGCCCTTCGGCGCCCACGGCATTCATCTGGCGGCCATCAGCGCGGCGATCTGCGCCGGTCCGGAAGCCCACGAGAATCCGGCCAAGCGCTACACCGCCGCCGTGTGGTGCGGCATCTTCTACGGCATCGCCGGCATCTTCGGCGCCACGCTGGCGGCGCTGTTCGCCGCGCTGCCGGCGGCGCTGATCCTGTCCATCGCCGCCCTGGCGCTGTTCGCCTCGATCATCGGCGGGCTGACCCAGGCAATGAGCGAGCCCAGCGAGCGCGAGGCGGCGCTGGTGACCTTCCTGGTCACTGCCTCGGGCATGACGCTGTTTTCCGTGGGTTCGGCATTCTGGGGCATCGTCGCCGGCCTGCTGACCCTGGCGATCCTCAAGGGCGGGCGGCGACGCTGAGCTCCGTTTCCAGGGTGCGGCGAATTTCCGGCCAGTCGCGGTCGGTGATGCTGTAGAGGATGCTGTCGTCGAGCCGGCCATCGGCCAGCCGCCGATGGTTGCGCAGCAGGCCCTCGCGCCGGGCGCCGAGCTTTTCGATGGCGCGCTGGGCGCGCAGGTTGCTGGCGGCGGTCTTGAGCTGCACGCGGACCATTTCCCACTGTTCGAAGGCCTGGCGCAGCATGAGGAACTTGATGGCCGTGTTCAGGCCACTGCCCTGCCGCTCCGTGGCCAGCCAGGTGCCACCGATTTCCAGGGCCGGCAGGCCGGGCAGGAAGTCGAGGAAGCGGGTGGTGCCGAGCAGCTCCTGCTCCAGGCGCACGGCGTAGATCACCGCCGTTCCGTCCCGCTGGTCGGCCAGGGCCTGGCGATACCAGTCGGGCCGCAGCGGGCCGTTCATGTAGATCAGTTGCTCCCGGTTGGCGTCGGCCAGGCTCAGCAAGGCCGGCAGGTCGGCTTCCGCAAGGGGCTCCAGGCACAGGGCTCCGCGTCGCAGGGTGACCGGCTGAGGTTTGAACATCTGCACTCTCCGTTGTGTGGCCATGACGATAGCCAAGCGGCTCATCGGTCATGCCCGGCGCGGGGCTGAAGCACAAGAAACGCAACGATTATGCAAAGCCCGTCACATTTCTGTCCGTGCCGTCTGTCGCCTGCGACCTTGGTCGCAGCGATCGGTGTCCTACGCGCACTTTCTGCGAGAATCCCCCCCGTATCCCTTCTTGTTTCATTCCCGGCTGGCTTACCAGATGGTGTCACCCGACGGCGACACCCCCCGGCAGCACAATCACTGTCCGCCGCTGGTCGATGAATCAAGCCCCCCTGTTTTTCGGAGTTCGCATGTCGCTGTCCCCCGGGCTGATCGCCTCCATCGCCTTCGCCTACCTGGCGCTGCTGTTCGCCATTGCCTTCTATGGCGATCGCCGCAAGACGCCGCTATCGCCGCGCATGCGCGCCTGGGTGTACAGCCTGTCTTTGGCGGTCTACTGCACCAGCTGGACATTCTTCGGCGCGGTGGGCCAGTCCACCGAGCAGCTGTGGGCCTTCCTGCCCATCTACCTGGGACCGATCCTGCTGCTGATGTTCGCGCCCTGGGTGGTGCAGAAGATGGTGATGATTTCCAAGCAGGAGAACATCACCTCGATCGCCGACTTCATTGCGGCCCGCTACGGCAAGTCGCAGACGCTGGCCATCGCCATTGCGCTGATCTGTCTGGTGGGCGTGCTGCCCTACCTGGCCCTGCAGCTCAAGGCCATCGTGCTGGGCTTCGACCTGCTGATCGGCGCCAACCCCACCGAGTATGACCTGCGCACCCAGGACACCGCGCTGCTGGTGTCGCTGGTGCTGGCGCTGTTCGCCATCCTGTTTGGCACCCGCAGCCTGGATGTGACCGAACACCATCGCGGCATGATGCTGGCCATCGCCTTCGAGTCGCTGGTCAAGCTGCTGGCCTTCCTGGCCGTGGGCGTGTTCGTCACCTTCGGGCTGTTCGACGGCTTCACCGATCTGCTCGACCAGGCGCAGGCGTCACCAGAGCTCGAAGCCTTCTGGAAGGAGGAGGTGAACTGGCCGGCGATGCTGATACAGACCTACCTGGCCATGGTGGCGGTGGTCTGCCTGCCTCGGCAGTTCCATGTCACCGTGGTGGAGAACAATGCGCCCCAGGACCTGATCCTGGCCCGCCGGGTGTTTCCGCTCTATCTCATCCTCGCGGCGCTGTTCGTGCTGCCCATCGGCCTGGCCGGACAACTGCTGCTGCCCGCCGGTGTGCTGCCGGACTCCTTCGTGATCAGCCTGCCGCTGGCGCAGAACAACCCGACCCTGGCGGTGCTGGCCTTCATCGGCGGCGCCTCGGCCGCCACCGGCATGGTGATCGTGGCCAGCGTGGCGCTGTCGACGATGATCTCCAACGACATGCTGCTGCCCTGGCTGCTGCGCCGCAAGGAAGAGGCGCGCCCGTTCGAGGCGTTCCGCAGTTGGATGCTCACCGCCCGCCGGGTCAGCATCGTGGTCATCCTGTTGCTGGCCTATGTCAGCTATCGCCTGCTGGGCGCCAACGCCAGCCTGGCCACCATCGGCATGGTGTCCTTCGCCGCCATCGGCCAGCTGGCGCCGGCCATGCTCGGCGCCCTGCTGTGGAAGCAGGCGAACCGCCGCGGCGTGTTCGCCGGGCTGATCGCCGGCTCGCTGATCTGGTTCTACACCTTGGTGCTGCCGCTGGTGACCGGCGGTCTCGGCTGGTCGCTGGAGCTGTTCCCGGGTCTGCAGACCCTGCTGCACTTCCCGCTGTGGATCACGGTGGACCCGCTGACCCGTGGCCTGGTGCTCTCGCTGGCCGGCAACTTCCTGCTGTTCGCCCTGGTGTCGCTGTTTTCCCGCACTCGCGTGCTGGAGTACTGGCAGGCCAGCCGCTTCATCGGCCAGGAGCTGCACCGGCCGAGCAGCCGCGCCCTGCTGGCGGTGCAGGTCAGCGACCTGCTGGCCCTCGCCGCGCGCTTCGTCGGCGTGGAGCGCGCCGAGCAGAGCTTCATGCGCTTCGCCATGCGCCAGGGCAAGGCCTTCAACCCGTCCGACGCCGCCGACGAGGCCTGGACGGCGCACACCGAACGCCTGCTGGCCGGCGTGCTGGGCGCCTCTTCGACCCGCGCGGTGGTCAAGGCGGCCATCGAAGGGCGCGACATGCAGGTCGAGGATGTGGTGCGCATCGTCGACGAAGCCTCGGAGGTGCTGCAGTTCAACCGCGCCCTGCTGCAGGGCGCCATCGAGAACATCACCCAGGGCATCAG
This sequence comes from Pseudomonas sp., assembly GCF_035497915.1. Classification (GTDB taxonomy): domain Bacteria; phylum Pseudomonadota; class Gammaproteobacteria; order Pseudomonadales; family Pseudomonadaceae; genus Serpens. The sequence goes on along the minus strand of NZ_DATJCS010000010.1, from coordinate 55,367 downwards.
CGTGGTCGACCAGTCGCTGCGCCTGGTGGCCTGGAACCGCCGCTACATCGAGCTGTTCGGTTATCCCGAGCACCTGATCCATGTCGGCCGGCCGATCGCCGATGTGATCCGCTACAACGCCGAGCGCGGCCTGTGCGGCCTGGGCGATCCGGAAACCCACGTGATCAAGCGCCTGTACTGGATGCGCCAGGGCACCCCGCACACCTCCGAGCGGCTGTTCCCCAACGGCCGGGTGATCGAGCTGATCGGCAACCCGATGCCCGGCGGCGGCTTCGTCATGAGCTTCACCGACATCACCGAGTTCCGGAAGGCCGAAGCGGCACTCAAGGAAGCCAACGAGGGCCTGGAACAGCGCGTGGCCGAGCGGACCCGCGAGCTGTCCGAGCTGAACGAGGCTCTGATCGCCGCCAAGCGCAACGCGGAAACCGCCAACCAGTCCAAATCGCGCTTCCTCGCCGCGGTCAGCCATGACCTGATGCAGCCGCTGAATGCCGCCCGGCTGTTTTCCGCTTCGCTGGCCCACTCCGGCCAGAGCCTGCCGGCCGAAGCCCGCGAACTGGTGCAGCACCTGGACAGCTCGCTGCGCTCGGTGGAAGACCTGATCAGCGACCTGCTGGACATCTCCCGCCTGGAAAGCGGGCGCATCACGCCGGATCGCCAGACCTTCCCGATCAGCAGCCTGTTCGACACGCTGGGCGTCGAGTTCCGCGCCCTGGCACAGGAACAGGGGGTGGACCTGCGCATGCGCGCCAGCAAGCTGCGCATCGACAGCGACCCCAAGCTGCTGCGCCGGATCCTGCAGAACTTCCTCACCAACGCCTTCCGCTACGCCAAGGGGCAGGTGCTGGTGGGTGTGCGCCGCCGGGGCGGTCAGGTGCGCCTGGAGGTGTGGGATCGCGGCCCGGGGATTCCCGAAGACAAGCGTCAGGAGATCTTCGAGGAGTTCAAGCGCCTGGACAGCCACCAGACCCGCGCCGAGAAGGGCCTGGGTCTGGGCCTGGCCATCGCCGACGGGCTGGGCAAGGTGCTCGACCATCGCATCGAGGTGCGCTCGTGGATCGGCAAGGGCAGCGTGTTCAGCGTCACCGTGCCGCTGGCGCGCAAGAGCGAACCCGCACCGCGCACGGGCGCCTTCCAGCCGGACACCGGCAACCTGAGCGGTGCCCAGGTGCTGTGCGTGGACAACGAGGAAAGCATCCTGCTTGGCATGCGCAGCCTGCTGTCGCGCTGGGGCTGTCAGGTATGGACGGCGCGCAACCGCGAGGAATGCGAACAATTGCTCAAGGACGGCAGCAAGCCGTTGCTGGTGCTGGTGGACTACCACCTGGACGGCGGCGTCACCGGCATTCAGCTGATGAGCTGGCTGCGCAGCCGGTTGGGCGAGCCGATTCCCGGCGTGGTGATCAGCGCCGACAGCCGCCCCGAACTGGTGGCCCAGGTGCATGGCTCCGGCCTCGACTACCTGACCAAGCCAGTCAAGCCCGCCGCGCTGCGCGCGCTGATCAGCCGGCACCTGCGCTTGCGTTAAGCCGGCCCCCGCACGCGCGCCGGCATGGCGCGCGTGCGGCGCGTTGGTGGATCGATGAAGCGTGATCCACCCTACGTCTCCACCCAGCCGCTTGGCAGCCGACACCGAGCCGGTCAGAATGCCGCTAAACCCGCATTCCAGAGCGGCTGCCGACGCACCGCTGATCACCGGATACGCTTTCTGTCATGAACATGCCCCCGTTGCTACTGGACCTCGTCACCGCCCTGGCCATCGGTCTGCTGATCGGCATCGAGCGCGGCTGGCGCAGCCGCAGCATGGCCGATGGGCAACTGGCGGCCGGCATTCGCACCTACGGGCTGATCGGCCTGCTGGGCGGCCTGGCGGCGCTGCTCACCCAGCCGTTCGGCGTCGGCGCCTGGATCGCCGTGCTGGTGGTGTTCGGCGCGCTGGTGCTGGTCAGCTATTTCGGCGACCTGCGCAGGGGCGACCTGGGCATGACCAGCGAGATCGCCCTGCTGCTGACCTTCCTGCTCGGCAGCCTGGCACTCAGCGACCAGCGCATGCTGGCCGCCGGCTGCGCGGTGATCGTCACGCTGCTGCTGAGCCTCAAGGACCAGTTGCACGCCGCCTTGCAGAAGCTCTCCGCCCTGGAACTGAGCGGCGCGCTGAAGCTGCTGTTCATTTCCCTGGTGTTGCTGCCGACCCTGCCCAATCAGGGCTACGGCCCCTGGGAGGTGTTCAACCCCTACAGCATCTGGTGGATGGTGGTGCTGATCGCCGGCATCGGCTTCGCCGCCTATGTGGCGGTACGCCTGGTCGGCACGCGCCATGGTCTGCTGATTACCGCGCTGCTCGGCAGCCTGGTGTCTTCCACGGCGATGACCATCAGCCTGTCACGCCTGAAAGACAAGGCCAGCCTGCACAACCTGCTGGCCACCGGCCTGCTGGCCACGTCGGCGCTGATGTTTCCCCGCGTGCTGCTGGAAGTGGGGGTGATCAACCGCAGCCTGCTGCCGACACTCGTGGCCCCGCTGATGGTGACCTGCGCCTTCTATCTGCTGGGCGCGCTCTGGTGGTTCTTCCGTCCATACGAAGCGGCCGCCGCGGAAAGCGACGCCCCGCTGAGCAACCCCTTCGAATTGGCCCCGGCGCTGCGCTTCGCCCTGCTGCTGGCGCTGATCCTGTTCCTGGTGGAAGCCGGGCGCCGCCTGATGGGCGACGTGGGGGTCTACCTGGTGGCGCTGGTGTCCGGCCTGGCCGATGTGGACGCCATCACCCTGTCGCTGGCCCGCAACGCCCAGGGCGACCTGAACAACGAGATTGCCGTGCACGGCATCTTCCTCGCCGCGCTGAGCAACAGCCTGGTGAAGGCCGGGCTGATCGTGGGCATCGGCGGCAAGGCGCTGGCCGTGCGCACCCTGCCCTTCATCTTGGCCGGCCTGCTGGCGGGCGCCGTGGTGCTGCTGCTGGCCTAGCCACCGCTCCCACCCCTGCCCGCGCCCCGTCCTCCGATAGGTGGGCGCGCGACGCTCCGACGCCGACACTGTGCAAACAGCGGCAGGAGATCAGCATGGCAGACAGCAACGATATTCCTGGCGGCGCGGCGCGCCAGCCAGTCCAGTGTCTCGCGGTGGCGGGAGATGGTGTACGTCTGGCGGCTTTCCGCTGGGGACACGCCGACGCACCCGTCCTGCTGCTGGTGCACGGTTATCCGGACAACCACACCATCTGGCTGCCGCTGATCGACGCGTTGGCCGACGAGTTCCAGATCATCGCCTACGACGTGCGCGGCTTCGGCGCCTCGCAGACGCCGCGGCGGCTGCGGGATTACCGCCTGGAGAGGCTGGCGAATGACCTGGAAGCGGTGATCCGCGCCACCTGCCCGGGGCGCCCGGTGCATCTGCTGGGCCACGACTGGGGTTCGATCCAGTGCTGGGAAGCGGTCACCGAACCGCGTCTCCAGCCGTTGCTGGCGTCCTATACCAGTATCTCCGGCCCCTGCCTTGATCATGTCGGGCAGTGGATGCGCGAACGTCTGGGGCAGAAACGCGCCAGTGCCTGGCGTCAGTTGGGCGGGCAATTGCTCAGCTCCTGGTACATCGTCTTCTTCCACCTGCCGCTACTGCCGGAGCTGTGCTGGCGGCTGGGCCTGGATCGGGCCTGGCCCTGGCTGCTGTACCGCGTCGAGGGGCTGCGGAACATGCCGCGCAACGCCAGCCAGCGCGCCGATGGCATCCACGGCGTGGCGCTGTACCGGGCCAATTTCATCCGCCGCCTGTTCAGACCGTGCGTGCGCCACACCGGGCTGCCCGTGCAACTGATCGTGCCACTACGCGACCGCTTCGTCCGCCCGCAGCTGTTCGACGACTTGTTCCGCTGGGCGCCCAACCTTACCCGGCACGAAAGCGCGGCCGGTCACTGGCAATTGCTGGCCCGGCCTCGGGAGCTGGCCGAGCGGATGCGCCGCTTTATCGCCCAGCAGGAAGAGGCCAAACCGCTGGCGGCGCCTACCGACCACGCCCCTCAGTCGTCCTGATCCTCCAGCGCCGGCAGCCCGGCGGCGCGTTCCAGCAGCTCACTGGGCAGGCTCTTGCTGGCCCGGGCGCCGAGCAGCTTGAGGTTCTCCACTCGGCCAATCAGGTTGCCGCGGCCGTCCACCAGCTTGTTGCGCGCGCTGGCATAGGCCTTGTCGAGCTGCTGCAGGCGCGCGCCGATTTCGTCCAGGTCCTGCACGAAGGCTACGAACTTGTCGTACAGCGCACCGGCGCGCTCGGCGATCTCGCGGGCGTTCTGACTTTGGCGCTCCTGGCGCCACAGGCTGTCGATCACCCGCAGGGTGGCCAGCAGCGTCGTCGGGCTGACGATCACGATGTTCTGCTCGAAGGCCTCCTGGAACAGCCCCGGATCGGCCTGCAGCGCGACGGCGAACGCCGCCTCGATGGGCACGAACAGCAGCACGAAATCCAGGCTGTGCAGGCCCTCCAGACGCTGGTAATCCTTCAGCGACAGGCCCTTGAGATGTCCGCGCAACGACTGCACATGGCGCTTGAGGGCCAGCTCGCGCACGTTGTCGTTCTCGGCGGCGAGCATCGCCTGGTAGGCGGTCAGGCTGACCTTGGCATCCACCACCACCTGCTTGTCGCCCGGCAGCTGGATCAGCACGTCGGGCTGGAAGCGCTGGCCATCCGGGCTCTGCAGGCTGACCTGGGTGTGGTATTCGCGGCCCTTGGCCAGGCCGGCGTGTTCCAGCACGCGCTCCAGCACCAGCTCGCCCCAGCTGCCCTGGTTCTTCTGGCCCTGCAGGGCGCGGGTCAGGTTGTTGGCTTCCTCGCCCAGACGCTGGTTGAGCTGCTGCAGGCGCTGCAGCTCCTTGGCCAGCGAGAAGCGCTCGCGGGCTTCCTGCTGATAGCTGTCCTCAACGCGCTTCTCGAACGCCTGGATGCGCTCCTTGAGCGGTTCGAGCAACTGACCGAGACGCTGCTGACTGTTTTCCGCGAAGCGCTGCTCGCGCTCGGCGAAAATGCTGCCAGCCAGTTCGGCGAACTGTGCCTTGAGGGTGTCGCGGGCGGCCTGCAGATCGACCAGACGCTGCTGGTGGGCCTGCTGCTGCTCGCGCAGCTCGGCCTCCAGGGCGGCACGTTCGCCGACCAACTGACGCAGCGTGGTCTCCTGGCGCTCGCGCTCCCCTTTCCAGGCGTGCTGCTCCTGTACCAGCAGCTCACGTTCGCGGCGCTGGGCGGCCAGTTCGGCCTGTTGCGCGGCGTTGTGCTGCTGCAGTTCGCCGAGTTCCTCGCGGCACTCGCGCAGCTGGCCGTTGAGCAGATCCTGGGCGAGCAGCGCGGTGTTGGCGCGCTCCTCCAGCAGCAGCGCCTGGCCGCGCACCTCGGCCAGCCGGCGCTGCAGCTGCCAGGCCAGGCCGAGCAGCGGCACGCCGACGACCAGCAGGCCGACCAGCAGGGACAGGGGATGCAAGGGCATGGGAACTCCCGGAATGAGCAACGAGGCGGCCAGTATATCGGCCATCCGGGGTGGTCCGGGGATCAGGACAGGGACGCGGCCTGTTCGCCGGTCAGCGCCTGCTGGGCGCGCGGGTCGCCGGCGCGGGCGGCCTGGCGGAGGAATTCCTGGCCAATGCGCCGGTCGCGGTGGCTGCCGCAATGCCGGCAGAGCAGCAGACCGAGACGGCTCTGCGCTTCCACCACGCCACGCCGGGCCGGTTGTTTGAGCAGTTGGCCAGCCAGGCGCTGCGCCAGCGCGGCCTGCCCCAGGCGCGGATTATCCAGCAGCCAGCCGGCCAGACGCAGGGACAAGAGCGTGTGCGGCGCGGACGGATGAACGGTCAGAAACTTCATGGAGTCGTTTGGGGAGCTTGGGAGGCGCGCACTGTACTCCTTTTTCCCGGCGGGTAAAGACTTGCCAGATCGCACCGGCCTCGTTCCAGGCAGCCGTGGGCGAGCCATCCACAGTTTCTGTGGATAACATTGTGGGAAAGCTTGCAAAAAATACCCGCAAACGGCCATGTCTCGCGGGCCGAAGACGAATTGACTATTTTTTAGTCAAAAAAATAGCCTTTATTTTTCAATGAGTTACGAGTCGTTCCTGGTCAACCCCAGACATCCCCAGGGGCGTGACCGGGTTCCGCCGCCGATTCGATACAGGCCCGCGAGCAATGTGAACAAGTTCTCGCTCGCCACGCAGGAGACGGGCCAGCACAGCCGCGTTTCGTCGGCGACCCGCATTCAGGAAACCACTCTCAGCCGCGGCGGACAGCGGCGCACCGGCCGGCCCATACCCAGCCCCAGTTCCTCCACATGCTCGCGCGGCAGCAGACGGGCACCGGATAGCACGATCCGCACGGCGGCCTCATCGAGCTCGGCCTCTGCCAGGGCCAACTCCATGCCGCCGGCGACCCGACGCCTGGCCTTCAGCCAATCGAGCAGGGCGTTGATGGCCTGCCGCTCCGCTTCTTCGGGTAAACACCGCATAGCTCCCTCCTTGGTTTGCTCGGTTGTCGTGACGTGCGGCAAGGGTAGACAGCCGCTGCGACAGTGCGTCGCACGCGTGCGAGGGAAGCGAGATGAATCACAAAAGCGGCGAATCCGCGGATATGTGCCCGACGGAAGGTGGGATGGCGCATGGCCAGAATCTGTTTGACGGCATAAAGAAAGCCCCCGGCGCCTGGGGCGACGGGGGCTTTCGGACACGCGGGGAATCAGGCCTTGACGCGGGACTTGTATTCGCCGGTGCGGGTGTCGATTTCGATGGAGTCGCCGATTTCGCAGAAGGCGGAAACCTGCAGCTCGGCACCGTTGTTCAGGCGAGCGGTCTTCATCACCTTGCCGGAGGTGTCGCCACGTACGGCCGGTTCGGTGTAGGCGATCTGGCGGACGATGGTGGTCGGCAGTTCGACGGAGATGACCTTGTCGCCGTAGAACACGGCTTCGCAGACGTCGGTCATGCCGTCTTCGATGAAGGCCATGACGCCTTCCAGGTCATCCTTTTCGATCTCGTACTGGTTGAACTCACCGTCCATGAACACGTACAGCGGGTCGGCGAAGTAGGAGTAGGTCACTTCCTTGCGCTCAAGGATGATCGGCTCCAGTTTGTCGTCGGCCTTGAACACGGTTTCGGTGCCGGCACCGGTCAGCAGGTTCTTCAGCTTCATCTTGACGACCGCAGAGTTACGGCCGGACTTGTTGAACTCGGCCTTCTGGATGACCCAGGGCTGGCCGTTGATGTTGGCTACCTGACCGGCGCGGAATTCTTGTGCGGTTTTCATACGGATATCCGTTGGGATGAGTGACAAAAAAGAGGCCGCGTATGATAGCCAATTTCCCGCCCGCGAGTAACCTGCCGCCGCACGCTTTGCGAAACCGGCGTCAGCCGCGACGGGCGGCGAAGGCCATCAGCTGACTGGCCAGATCCGCCTGCTCCGCCAGCCCGGCGCACCAGCGCTCGGCGTGAGCCCGCAGCGCCGGCAGCTGCGCCAGCAGGGCCGGCCAGGCCGCCCCGGGAGCCTCGGCACGGTTCCAGGCCAGCCAGACACGGCGCAGGTCGTCGGCCAGTTCGCGCTCCAGGCCGGCTTCATAGCGGTCCAGGAAGGCCTCCAGCTTGTGCAGGTGCGCTTCGTCGTCCTGCGGATAGATGTGCCAGAGCAGTGGCCGCGCGGCCCACTGTGCACGCACGAAGGAGTCCTCGCCGCGCACCGCGTTGAGGTCGCAGCACCAGAGCAGGCGGTCAAACGCCTGCTGGGACACGAACGGCAGGATCTGCACCGCCAGGCGTCCCCGTGAGTGCGTCTCGCCGGGCCGCAGCGCCGCGACACCCAGCCAGGCGCGCAGATCTTCCAGTACGCGCCCTTCCGGCACCAGCAGACGACTGGGCTCGACCGCCTCAGCCAGCGCTTGCAGCCAATCGCCCAGGGCCGGCAGCTCGTAGGCGAACAGCGAGATCAGGCGCTCATGGGCACGCGGCGCAACGCCCAGTCCGTGCAGGAAGGTCTGGCGCGCCGACGGATCAGCCTGGAAGGCGGCCCGCTGTGCCAGCAGCTCGCGCTCGCGCAGCAACCCGCCGGTGTCCGCCGCGAAGCCCGGGAAGAAGAAGTACTTGGTCAGACCGCTGGCCTGCAGGGACGGCAGCCCGTGGCAGCCGGCCACCCAGTCCTCCGCGCTCAGGTATTCCAGGTTCAGCCACAGCGGTGGCGGCACGCGCCGCGCCATGGCCGCCTCGAACGGCGCCGGCAGCCGGCAACCGAAGGCTTCGATGACCACCTCGGCGGGCTCGACGGGCGACCCGTCCGCATCCCAGCGGCAGATTTCCACGCCCGCCTGGAACTGCCGCGCGGCCCGCGGGTCGGCCTCCGGGCACAGGCGTGCGAAGGCCGCCAGGTCATCGACCCACAGGCGCACCCGCTGGTCATGCTCGCCCGCCAGCTGCCGCGCCAGGCGCCAGGTCACGCCGATGTCGCCGAAGTTGTCGACCACCGCACAAAAAATGTCCCAGCCTCGTGTCATGCGTCTCCCGCCCGTGCCACGCCGGACCACGCCGGCATTACCATCAGGCGCGCAGGATAACGCAGCCAGACCGTCTCCCGCCCACGCGAACAAAGCGAACCGGTCCGAGTCGAACAGGTCGCATCCTTGTCGACCCGAGCTTGCGTATACTGGCCACCCTTCTCACTGGAGTCCCCCCATGAACAAAGCCGAACTGATCGAGGCCATCGCGGCCTCCGCCGACCTGCCGAAATCCACCGCCGCCCGCGCCCTGGATGCCCTCACCGAGACCATCACCACCGCGCTGCGCGACGGTGACAGCGTTTCGCTGGTCGGCTTCGGCACCTTCGCCGTGAAGGAACGCGCCGCCCGCGAAGGTCGCAACCCGCAAACCGGCGCCACCCTGCAGATCGCCGCCGCGCGCCTGCCGGGCTTCAAGCCGGGCAAAGGCCTGCGCGACGCCGTGAACTGATCCATGCGCCGCCCCGGGAACCCGGGGCGGCGACCCGCTGTTTCCCACGTTTTCGCGCCGGGTCGACCCAGGCCCACCGCCCTCTTCCATGCCAATGCTCGATCTTCGCCGTCTGATTCTGCTCCTGAGCATCTGCGCAACCCTGCTGGTGCAAGCCTTTCTCCTGTATTCCGGTTACCAGCTGCAACGTCATCTGCTGATCGAGCGGACCCTGGAAACCAATCGCATCTATGCCGTGAAACTGGCTGAGCTGACCGAGGACTTTCTGTACGCCTCGCAGCGGCGCCTGGCCTTCAGCGCCAACCTGCTGCGCACCCGCCTGGACGATCCGGCCTTCGTCGCTGCCGAACTGGAGCGCCTGCGCCTGCAGCTCGACACCTTCAACTCCGTCTACCTGGTGAGTGCTGAAGGTACCCTGCGGGCCTTTTCCCCCCATGATCCGCAGCGGGCCGCCGAGCGCATCAGCGCCGGCTCGGAAGAGATCCTGCGGCGTCGCGAGCCGCTGGTCTCGCCCCCCTTCACCACCCGAGGAGGACGCCTGGTGGTGGCGCTCGCCCACCCGCTGTTCGACGACCAGGGGCAGTTCCGCGGCTACCTGGGCGGTTCCATGTACCTGCGCGAACCCAGCGTGCTGAACCGCATGCTGGGCAAGCATTACCACCGCGACGGCTCCTACCTCTACGCCTTCGCCCCTGACCGGCAAGTGCTCTATCACGATGATCCGCAATGGATCGGCCAGCGGATCGAGGCCAGCGAGATCACCCAGGCGGTGCTCGCCGGCCGCAGCGGCAGCCTGCAGCTGATCAGCGAAAAGGGCGAAGAGGTGCTGGCTGGCTACGCCACCGTGCGGGGCGCCGAATGGGGCGTGGTGACCCAGCGTCCGCTGGAAACGAGCCTGGCGGAACTGCGCCTGCTGGCCTGGGAGGTGGCGAGCTTCGTGCTGCCGTTCCTGCTGCTGGTGATGCTGGTGATCGGCTGGCTGTCGCTGATCATCGCCCAGCCCCTGCGCCAGCTGGCGAAGGGGGTGCAGCAGCCGGACGGCCTGCTGGCGGCCCAGGAGGTGCGCAAGGTCCGGTCCTGGTACTACGAGGCGACGCAGCTAAAGCGCTCGATTCTCAGCGGCCTGGAACTGCTCAACCGCAAGATCGGCAAGCTGAACCTGGAGTCCATCACCGATCCACTGACCGGACTGGTCAACCGGCGCGGCGCCCAGCTGGCCCTCGACGAATGGGAAGGCGATGCGCGCCCCTTCGCCGTGGTGCTGATGGATATCGACCACTTCAAGCAGGTCAACGACCAGCACGGCCACGACGTCGGCGACCGCACGCTGCAGTTCCTGGCCAGCCAGATCCGCAAGGTGGCGCGCGCCAGCGACGTGCTGTGCCGCAGCGGCGGCGAGGAATTCATGATGCTGCTGCCGGATACCGACCTGGACGATGCCGCCCAGGTCGCCGAGCGCCTGCGCCGGCTGATGGAGGAAACGGCCTCGCCCACCGGGCGCCCGGTGACGCTGTCTTTCGGCGTGGCGCACTATCCGCAGACCAGCCCTCTGCCGGAAAAGGTGCTCAAGGGTGCCGACGAGGCGATGTACCGGGCCAAGGAAGAGGGCCGTAACCGCGTGGTGCGCGCCCCCGGCTAGCGGCGCAGCAGGCGATCCGCCATGGCAATCACTTCACGGATCTGCTCTTCGGTGCGCGCATGCATCACCGCGCGGATGTGCTCATCCAGCAGGCCTTCGAGGATATGGCTGTTGTAGACGCGCAACGCGAACAGCGCGCTGGCCCGCAGGGTGGGCTCGGCCTTGTGGGATCGGGACGGGCGCTTCGGCGCCGTGGTTTCGTGCGACTGCGTTTCTGCACTGCTCATTTTTCAACTGCTCTTTGTGCTGCCACGGCCCTCAGGCCCTGGCTTTCGACGAAATAGACGTGCCTGGAACAGCAAAGCCCCGCCCAGTCGGCGTGCCGGGCACTCTTCCGTCTGTCGCAGAACTCCGTGAACCGGATCACAGGCGGCGAGTCTACCGTTCGTCCTGAACAGTCACAATGAATACATGGTCTTTCGCCCTGCCAGGTCTTTTTCCCGGCCAAAAAGAAACCCCGCCAGGGCGGGGTTTCGGGTGACGCGACCGAGGATCAATCCTCGCGATAGCGACGCAGCTTGAGGGCCTTGCCGGCAACGCGGGTGTCCTTGAGCTTGCCGAGCAGGCGGTCGAGGCCTTCTTCCGGCAGCTCGATCAGGCTGAAGGTTTCGCGGATCTGGATGCGACCGATGGCATCGCGGGCCAGACCACCCTCGTTGAGGATGGCACCGAGCAGGTTCTTCGCGGCGATGCCGTCACGGGTACCCAGGGCGGCGCGGCAACGCGCGCGACCTTCGGCAATCGGTGCCGGGGGACGACGCTCGGCACGCTCGCGGAATTCGCTACGCGCACTGCTGTCACGCTCGCGACGCTCGCGGGTCGGACCCGGAACCAGCGGTTGCTCGCGTTCCAGATCGGCCAGGCTCAGCGACTGACCATTGGTGGCCTTGCGCAGCAGCGCGGCGGCCAGGGCGTGCGGGGTGCAGTCCAGATCGCCGATCAGGCGGTCGAACAGCGCGCCATGGGTACCTTCGGCTTCGGCCAGCAGCGGACGCAGGGTTTCGGTGAGCTTGCGGATGCGGGCATCCAGCACCTGTTGCGGGCCGGGCAGCTGCGCTTCGGCAACCTTCTGACCGGTCACACGCTCGATCACCTGCAGCATGCGACGCTCGCGCGGGGTGACCAGCAGCAGCGCACGGCCTTCGCGACCGGCGCGGCCGGTACGACCGATGCGGTGCACGTAGGATTCCGGATCGTAGGGCATGTCCACGTTGAGCACGTGGGTGATGCGCGGCACGTCGATACCGCGAGCGGCCACGTCGGTGGCGATCACGATGTCCAGGACGCCGTTCTTCAGCGACTCGATGACTTTTTCACGCTGCGCCTGGGCGATGTCGCCGTTCAGGGCGGCGGCCTTGTAGCCCTTGGCTTCCAGCGCGGCGGCCAGATCCAGGGTGGCCTGCTTGGTGCGCACGAAGCCGATCAGCGCGTCGAAGTCTTCCACTTCCAGCAGACGGCAAACAGCGGCGACCTTCTGGTCGGCATGCACCATCACGTGGGCCTGCTCGATGCGGGCGACGGTCTGGGTCTTGGCGGCAATCTTGACGTGCTGCGGTTCGCGCAGGTGCTTCTCGGCGATGGCGCGGATCGAGTGCGGCAGGGTCGCGGAGAACAGCACGGTCTGGCGGCTGGCCGGCATGGCCTGGAAGATCACTTCCAGGTCGTCCATGAAGCCGAGCTTGAGCATTTCGTCGGCTTCGTCCAGCACCAGGAAGCCGATGGTCGACAGCAGCTGGTCGTTGCGGCTCAGGTGGTCGACGAGACGGCCCGGAGTGGCGACGATGATCTGCGCGCCCTGGCGCAGGGCCTTGAGCTGCGGGCCCATGGGCGCGCCGCCGTATACGGCGACCACGCTCACGCCAGGCAACTGGCTGGAGTAGGTTTCGCAGGCGGTGGCCACCTGCAGGGCCAGCTCGCGGGTCGGCGCCAGGATCAGCGCCTGGGGCTCGCGGCGGGCCGGGTCGATCCGGGACAGCATCGGCAGGCAGAACGCGGCGGTCTTGCCGGTACCGGTCTGTGCCTGGCCGATCATGTCATGGCCATTGAGAATGACCGGGATGGCCTGGGCCTGAATGGGGGACGGTTCTTCGTAGCCGGCTGCGACGATGGCGGACAGAACGGCGGGATGAATACCGAGCGCGGCGAAGCCGCCGGTTTCCTGAGTCATGGGGTTGCCTCTTTGCATTCGCAAACACCCATGAGCAAGACTGCGCATGCCGTGATCGACCTTGTGGGTCACCCTGGCAGCCTGGCGGCGAGGATTTGCGATGTGAATGAATGAAACGACGAAGGTAGGCCGCGGAGCGGACCTGTAGCGAAGCGATGCTTCGTGGAACCTGATCGGAGCCGCAATTGCGACCGGCGCGCACTATACCGGAAACGTGGCGCCTCTGCGCGCTTTTTTTGACGGACGTGCCGCCCTTTGGCGAGCATCCCGCGGAACACTCGCGGGTCACGGCCGGCACCCTCTACCCGGCGGTGCCGGCAGCCCAAACCCTGTGGGGCCGGCTTTACGCCGGCCGACGGAGTGTCGCCCGCGCCCCGGTGTCGGATTCAGCCCCGTCCAGCCGGGATCAACCCGGCCCTACAAGGTCAGCCCGCGCACGGCCGGCAGCCGCTGCCTAGGCGCCGCGCTGGCTGACCCGGAACTGGCCGACCAGTCGTTGCAGACGATTGGCGGTATGCCGCACCCGCTCGGCGCTGCCGGCCAGCCCGTCCAGGGTATGGCCCATGTCGCCGGCGGCCTGTTCCACGCCGCGGATGGTCTGCCCGTAATGCAGGCTGCGCTGGTTGAGCTGCTGGATGATCTCGAACATGCGCTGCACCCGCTCGTGCAACTGGCCGTTCTCCGCGCCTTCCGTCTCGCTGTGCTGCAGGCGCGCATCGACGTCCTTGACCCCGGCTTCCATGCTTTGCACTTCGCGCCGGGTTTCGGCCTGCAGGCTTTCCACCAGGGTGCCGATGTTCTCGGCGGCCTGGGCGGTGCGCTGCGCCAGGGTGCGCACCTCGCCGGCGACCACGGCGAAACCGCGCCCGTGATCGCCGGCGCGCGCCGCCTCGATGGCCGCGTTGAGCGCCAGCAGGTTGGTCTGTGCGGTGATGTCGGCGATCAGCCCGACGATGCCGTCGATCTCCGCCATGCGGCTGTCCAGGCGCTGCACGCCGAGGGCGGAACGCTCCATCACGTCGCGGATTGAGCGGGTGCCGCTGCGCACCTGCTCGAAGCGTTCGCGGGCGCCGGCCACCACTGCGTCCATGGCGCTCTTCATCTCGCCGGCCGTGCTGGCCGCCTGCTGGATCTCGCCCAGTTGCTCCTCGACCAGCAGCAGCAGCCGGTGGATCTCCTCGTTGACGCCGCGACTGGTGCCAGCCGCCTCGCCGCTGCGCTCCAGCATCCGCGCGTTGGTGTCGCGCACCTGGGCGGAAACCTGGATGACCTCGCCCACCAGGTTGTCCAGGCTGTCGATCAGGCTGTTGATCCAGCGGCCCATGTCGCCGCTCTCGTCGTTGCCCAGCGGCGCCCGGTCCAGACGCTGACTGAGGTTGCCGCCGCCCTCGGCGATGGTGCGCACCACGCCGGTCATGCGCCGCAGGCGCGCGGCCAGGCGGTTCGGCCCGAATGCGGCGAAGGCCCCGGCACCGAGCAGCAGCAGGCCGAAATCCATGGCGTCCAGCGCCCAGCCGGAGAGCCCGCCGAGGTGCTGCAGGCCGACGCGCAGGCCGAACAGCGTCAGCACGGTGGCCAGGTAGGTCTTCATCAAGCCGTAAGCCAGTGAGCGGCGCCGGTAGACCTCTTCCAGATCGGCCTCGCACATCATGCCCCAGCGATCCGGCGAGCCAGGCAACTGGAAGGTGACGCCCTTGCCGATCACCGGGATGTGCCGGTAGTCCGAGTAGCCCGGATAGCTGACGAACAGATTCTGGCCGCGCGCGATGGTTTCGCGCACGCCGGGGTGCAGCTCACCGGTGGCCGGATCGGTGAAGCGCAGCTCCAGCTCGGTATGGCGCTGCACGCGCACCGTGCCCCAGGCGGTATGCACGCCGCCCTTGAGGTTCTCGCCGAGGCTGAAGGTGTCGTCCTCGAAGCGCGAGCGCGACAGTGCGGTGCCGACCGCGATCGCCGGGTCAAAGCGCGACTCGACCATGAACAGGTAGTTGTCGCCGGAGTCCGGATAGACATGCCCGGCTTCGCGCTGGATCAGATCACCCAGCACATCGTTGGGCACCCGCGCGCACAGGCAACCCTGGCTCCGACCGTCGACCAGGATCGGCTGGAAGAACATCAGCGTGACTGCATCATGGAAACGCGAGCTGCTGGCGCCCAGGCGTTCGGTCCAGGGGTCGCGATACGGGCCGTGCAGGAAGGGCTTGCGCAGACCCTCCGCGAGTGCGCGCGGCGCGGTATCGGTCTGGCCTATGCGCGCTTCGCTGCTGGAGGCCAGCACCCGGCCGGCCGCGTCCACCACGAACAGCTCCGAGCAGTCCGCCAGTTGCCGCTGCTCGTCGCGCAGGCGCAGCGGGTCGGGGGTCGGCCAGTCCGCGCCCATTCCCTGCGCCAGCTCGCCCAGACGCGTCCAGTGCGCCTCGCTCCACTGCTGGAGCCTTTTCATGCGCGTCTGGGCGATGCCCTCGAACGTCTGTTCCAGCTCCGCCGCCAGCCCGCGGTTCAGCCAGCAGGCCCAGCCCATGGCCAGGCGGCCGGTCTTGCCGAACCAGGGCAACCAGCCGCGCTCGGCGGCCGACAGATTCATGTATGCACTCGAATGGGACATCGGGGAATTCCTTGCGACCGACAGCGGTAACCTTCGGTGCAGAGCAATTCCCGGACCAGCTTCCCGGGCCCGAAACCGCCCCGAACCGGTGCGTTTCGCACCAGTTCAGGGCCAAGTGCCACTATCGTCGCACCATCAGGGTGCGTCAGCTGGCGGGCCGGATCGCCTCGATCAAAGACGCCAGGCTATAGCCCAGGCGCGGCTGCAGGGCCTGGGCGCGCTCACGCAATGCCGCGAAGTCCAGGGTCTGCTCCAGCTCGGCGGGCACCAGCAGGGCGACGTTGCCCTCCTTCACCGGACATTCCCAGTAATGGTGATGGAACAGCCCGCGCAGCAGCGCGGCACCCAGCGGCTTGCCATCGTCGGTGGCCCACTGGTTGATGATCAGCCAGCCGCCCGGGTTGAGCTTAGCCTGGCAGGCTTCCAGGAATTTCCAGGCCAGGTGCCCGGGGCCGGGGCCGAGGTCGGTGTACAGGTCGACGAACAGCAGGTCGGGCCGCTCGGCGCTGTCCAGCAGCTCCAGGGCGTCGCCGATGCGGATGGTCAGGCGCGGATCGTCGTCCAGCCCGAGGTATTCCATGGCCAGGCGCGGCACGTCCGGGCGCAGCTCGATGACTTCCACATCGTCCAGCGCCAGGAACTTCAGGCACGCCTGAGTCAGGTTGCCGGCACCCAGGCCGAGAAACAGCGCCGATTCCGGCGCCGGGTGGGCCAGCGCACCGAGCAGCATGGCGCGGGTGTAGTCGTACTCCAGCCAGGCCGGGTCGGCGGTGAACACGCAGCTCTGCTCCACCTGATCGCCGAACTCCAGGAAGCGGTAGTCGCCCATTTCCACCACACGGATCAGGCCATAGGCGTCACGCACCTCGGCCAGCAGCCGTTCTTCCTGCACATCCGGCACGCCCGGCGGCGTCTGTTCACTACTCATCGCGTCATACAACCTGCTTGCAACCGGCCAGGGCGGCCGAAGGGGGTGCCTATGCTTGCCAAAGCGCGCGGGAAACACAATCGCAACCCCTTCATCGGAGCGCAATCGGCATGGAGTAGCATAGGCGGCGTCATTTCCAAGCCGCCGAAGAGAGCATGATGTCGCAACCCTGGACCCCCGACAGCTGGAGAAGCCGATCCATCCAGCAGCAACCCGACTACCCCGACGCCGCCCATCTCGCCCGCGTGGAAAACACCCTGGCCGGCTACCCGCCGCTGGTGTTCGCCGGCGAGGCCCGCGAGCTGCGCCGCCAGTTCGCCGAGGTCACCCAGGGCCGCGCCTTCCTGCTGCAGGGCGGCGACTGCGCGGAAAGCTTTGCGGAATTCTCCGCCGCCAAGATCCGCGACACCTTCAAGGTGCTGCTGCAGATGGCCATCGTCATGACCTTCGCCGCCGGCTGCCCGGTGGTGAAGATCGGCCGCATGGCCGGCCAGTTCGCCAAGCCGCGCTCGTCCGGCGAGGAAACCCAGGGCGGCGTCACCCTGCCCGCCTACCGGGGGGACATCGTCAATGGCATCGAGTTCGACACCCGCAGCCGCGTGCCGGATCCGGAGCGCCTGATCCAGGCCTACAACCAGTCCACCGCCACCCTCAACCTGCTGCGCGCCTTCGCCCAGGGCGGTTTCGCCGACGTGCACCAGGTGCACCAGTGGAACCTGGATTTCATCGCCAATTCGGCGCTGGCCGAGAAGTACCAGCAGTTGGCCGGCCGCCTCGACGAGACGCTGGCGTTCATGCGCGCCTGCGGCCTGGACGGCGTGCCGCAGCTGCGCGAGGCGAGCTTCTTCACCGCCCACGAGGCACTGCTGCTCAACTATGAGCAGGCCTTCGTGCGCCGCGACAGCCTGAGCGGCGACTGGTACGACTGTTCCGCGCACATGCTGTGGATCGGCGACCGCACCCGCCAGCCGGACGGCGCGCACGTGGAATTCCTGCGCGGGGTGGGCAACCCGATCGGCGTGAAGATCGGCCCGAGCACCCAGCCGGACGAGCTGCTGCGCCTGATCGACATCCTCAACCCGGAGAACGATCCGGGCCGCCTCAACCTGATCGTGCGCATGGGCGCCGGCAAGGTCGAGCAGCACCTGCCGCGCCTGATCCGCGCCGTCACCGAAGAGGGCCGCCTGGTGCTGTGGAGTTCCGATCCCATGCACGGCAACACCATCAAGGCCGGCGCCTACAAGACCCGCGACTTCGCCAGCGTGCTGCAGGAAGTGCGCGAATTCTTCGCCGTGCACCGCGCCGAGGGCAGCTACCCGGGCGGCATCCACATCGAGATGACCGGCCAGAACGTCACCGAGTGCATCGGCGGCTGCCGGCCAATTACCGAGGCTGGGCTGTCGGATCGCTACCACAGCCACTGCGATCCGCGCCTGAACGCCGACCAGTCGCTGGAGCTAGCGTTCATGATCGCCGAGAGCCTGAAAGGGCTGGGGTAGTAGCGGAGCCTCCGGCCGCCAATGGTGGCCAACGCGTTGCGTTGGCCACCCCTACGGTCGGTGTCGCGATCAACCGATCACCGAAAATTTCGTTAGGCTGCTTCCTTTCTCCGCGCCACCTGCAGCATCATGCGGCAGTTCGTCCCAGCCACAGCGTGCAGCCCCCATGAGCGCAGCCCGGTTGCGCGATCCCGCGCAAGTCCTTGTCCTGATCGTCTTCACCGCCCTGATCTACTTCTGCACCGGCCTGCCGCTGGCGGTGCTGCCCGGCTATGTGCATGACAGCCTCGGTTATGGCTCGGCGCTGGCCGGGCTGGTGATCAGCGCCCAGTACCTCACCACCCTGCTCGCCCGCCCGCTGACCAGCAGCCTGTGCGACCGGCTGGGTCCGCGCCGCGCGGTGACCTATGGCCTGTTGGCCTGCGGGCTGAGCGGCCTGCTGACGCTGCTGGCGATCCGCCTGGACAGCCTGCCGGCCGTCACCCTGGGCGGCCTGCTGCTGGGTCGCGTGCTGCTGGGGGCCGCCCAGGGCCTGATGGGCACCGGCGCGCTGAGCTGGGCCATCGCCCGCGCCGGGGTGGAACACACCGCCCGGGTGATTTCCTGGAACGGCATCGCCGTCTACGGCGCCATCGCCATCGGCGCCCCGCTCGGCATGGCCCTGGCCGATCGCTTCGGCGCCTGGACACTGGGTGCCATCACCCTCGCGCTGGCGCTTGGCGGTCTGCCGCTGATCCGCCGCCAGGCGGCCCTGCCGGTCAGCGTCGAGGCCCGCCTGCCCTTCCGCCGCGTGTTCGGTCGCGTGTTGCCCGGCGGCATGACCCTGGCGCTGGGCACGCTCGGCTACGGCACGCTGTCGACCTTCGTGGCGCTGTATTTCACCAGTCGTGGCTGGGACGGCGCCGGCTACGCGCTGAGCGCCTTCGGCGCCGCCTTCATCGGCGCACGGCTGGTATTTTCCGACAGCATCGGCCGCTGGGGCGGCTACCGGGTGGCGCTGGCCTGTCTGGGTGTGGAGCTGCTCGGGCTGTTGCTGATCTGGCTGGCGCCGGGCCCGGCGCTGGTGTTCGCCGGCGCGGCGCTGACCGGGCTGGGCCTGTCGCTGCTATACCCGGCGCTGGCGGTGGAGGTCATCCAGCAGGTACCGGCCTCGAATCGCAGCTCGGCGCTGGGCGCCTTTGCGCTGTTCTTCGATCTGGCCCTGGGCCTGGCCGGCCCGCTGATGGGACTGCTGGTGCCGCTGAGCGGCCTGGCGGGCCTGTTCGCGATCTCCGCGCTGTTTGCGCTGATCGGTCTGGGGATGGGGGTTCGGCTGCTGCTGGGAGCGCAACGCGGTTAAGGGCGCTGGCGCCATACGGTGCACTTCCGCAGCCCCGCCGGCCGGCGTAAAGCCGGCCCTACAGGAGCAATTCCTCGGCCCGGATTGGTGTCCATCCTTGTAGGGCCGGGTTTATCCCGGCCAAGGGCGGCAGCCGCCCCCGGCGCACAGCCTCGGCTCCGTCGGCCGGCGTAAAGCCGGCCCTACAGGAGCAATTCCTCGGCCCGGATTGGTGCCCATCCCGTGTAGGGCCGGGTTTATCCCGGCCAAGGGCGGCAGCCGCCGCCCCCGGTGCCCAGCCTCAGATCAGCGCCAACCCACGAGCCAGGTCGTTGCGGATGTCATCCACGTCTTCCAGGCCAACGGCGACACGGATCAGGCTGTCGCTGATCCCGGCGGCGGCGCGCGCCTCGGCACTGAGGCGGCCGTGGGAGGTGCTGGCCGGGTGCGCGATGGTGGTCTTGGTGTCGCCCAGGTTGGTGGTGATGGAGATCATGCGGGTCGCATCGATCACCTTCCAGGCGTTCTCCTTGCCGCCCTTCACCTCGAAGCTCACCACGGCACCGAAACCGCTCTGCTGACGCTTGGCCAGCGCGTGCTGCGGATGGCTGGGCAGGCCTGCGTAGTAGACGCGTTCGACCTGCGGCTGCCGCTCCAGCCACTCGGCGATGGCCTGGGCGCTGGCGCAGTGGGCCTGCATGCGCACCCTGAGGGTTTCCAGGCCCTTGATGAACAGCCAGGCGTTGAACGGGCTGAGCGTCGGGCCGGCGGTGCGCAGGAAGCCGACCACCTCCTGCATCAGCTTGGCGGAACCGACCACCACGCCGCCCAGGCAGCGACCCTGGCCGTCGATGTACTTGGTGGCCGAGTGGATGACGATATCGGCGCCCAGCGCCAGCGGCTTCTGCAGCACCGGGGTGCAGAAGCAGTTGTCCACCGCCAGCAGCGCGCCGTGGGCGTGGGCCACTTCGGCCAGTGCGGCGATGTCCACCAGCTCGGCCAGCGGGTTGGACGGCGATTCGACGATGAACAGCCTGGTGTTCGGCTTGCAGGCCGCCGCCCAGGCATCCAGGTCGGCCAGCGGCGGGTAGTCCACCGTGATGCCGAAGCGCTTGAAGTACTTGTCGAACAGGCTGATGGTGGAACCAAACACGCTGCGCGACACCAGCACATGGTCGCCGGCGCTGCACAGGCTCATCACCATGGCGAGGATGGCTGCCATGCCGGAGGCGGTGCCGACCGCCTGCTCGGCCCCTTCCATGGCGGCGATGCGCTCCTCGAAGGTGCGCACCGTGGGATTGGTGTAGCGGGAGTAGACATTGCCGGGCTGTTCGCCGGCGAAGCGCGCGGCGGCATCGGCCGCGCTGCGGAACACGTAGCTGGAGGAGAGGAACAGCGCCTCGCTGTGCTCACCCTCGGGCGTGCGGTGCTGTCCCGCACGCACCGCCAGGGTATCCAGACCCGCGTCGCTCAGATCACTGTCGAGCCGGCCGGCATCCCATTCTTTCGTCATTGCATTACACCTTGGGTGGCGGCGCATTCGGCACGGCGACCGCGCCGCCGCCCGGGTGCGTCGGATCAGTTGTTGTACAGGTCGATGATCGCGTTGACCGCGTTCTGCTTGCTCTTGGTCAGGTCGTTGCGCGCCTGGTCGATGCGCTGCAGATAGGCCTCGTCCACGTCGCCGGTGACGTACTTGCCATCGAACACCGCGCAGTCGAACTCGTCGATCTTCACCTTGCCGCCGCCTACCGCTTCCTTGAGATCGGCCAGATCCTGGTAGACCAGCCAGTCGGCGCCGATCAGCTCGGCCACCTGTTCGGCGGTGCGGTTGTGGGCGATCAGCTCATGGGCGCTGGGCATGTCGATGCCGTACACGTTCGGGTAGCGCACTTCCGGCGCGGCCGAGCAGAAGTAGACCTTCTTGGCGCCGGCGTCGCGGGCCATCTGGATGATCTGCTTGCAGGTGGTGCCGCGCACGATGGAGTCGTCCACCAGCATGACGTTCTTGCCACGGAACTCGAGGTCGATGGCGTTGAGCTTCTGGCGCACCGACTTCTTGCGCGCCGCCTGGCCGGGCATGATGAAGGTGCGGCCGATGTAGCGGTTCTTCACGAAGCCCTCGCGGAACTTCACGCCCAGGTGGTTGGCCAGCTCGAGCGCCGAGGTACGGCTGGTGTCGGGGATCGGGATGATCACATCGATGTCGTGGTCCGGCCGCTCGCGGCGGATCTTCTCGGCCAGCTTCTCGCCCATGCGCAGGCGCGCCTTGTACACCGACACGCCGTCCATGATGGAGTCGGAACGCGCCAGGTAGACGTACTCGAAGATGCACGGGGTCAGATGCGGATTCTGTGCGCACTGGCGGGTGAACAGCTTGCCGTCCTCGGTGATGTACACCGCTTCACCCGGGGCCAGGTCGCGGATCACCGTGAAGCCCAGCACGTCGAGGGCAACGCTTTCCGAGGCGATCATGTACTCGACGCCTTCGTCGGTGTGACGCTGACCGAAGACGATCGGGCGAATGCCGTTCGGGTCGCGGAAGCCCACCAGGCCGTAGCCGGTGACCATGGCCACCACGGCGTAACCGCCACGGCAACGCTCGTGCACCTTGGAAACGGCGGCGAAGATGTCCTCTTCGCTGGGGCGCAGCTTGCCGCGCAGCGCCAGCTCGTGCGCGAACACGTTGAGCAGCACTTCGGAGTCGGAATTGGTGTTCACGTGACGCAGGTCGGCGGCGTAGATCTCCTGCGCCAGCTGTTCGACGTTGGTCAGGTTGCCGTTGTGCGCCAGGGTGATGCCATAGGGCGAGTTCACGTAGAACGGCTGCGCCTCGGCGGAGCTGGAGCTACCGGCGGTCGGGTAGCGCACATGGCCGATGCCGATGGCACCCTCCAGTTCCTGCATGTGGCGCTGACGGAACACGTCACGCACCAGGCCGTTTTCCTTGCGCATGTGCAGGTGACCGTTTTCACAGGTCACGATGCCGGCGGCATCCTGGCCGCGGTGCTGGAGCACGGTAAGCGCGTCATACAGCGCCTGATTGACGTTCGACTTGCCGACGATACCGACGATGCCACACATGTGACGCAACCTCACTCATGAATCATGGAGAGAGCCAGGGCTCTCTGTTAGCGACCAGCCGCGCCGAATTGCTGCGCGGCGGCTGAACCTTCGATCATCCACTGACCAACGTTGTTGAGGATCAGGTTCTTGGACCAGTCCGCCACCATCAGGAAGTGCGGTACCAGGGAAGACTCCCGCCACCAGTTGTCCTGCTGTACCGGCGCCAGACTGAGCAGCCCGACCAGCACCACGACCAGCAGCGCACCACGGGCCACGCCGAAGACCATGCCCAGCAGCCGGTCGGTGCCGGTCAGGCCGGTGGCGCGCACCAGCTCGCCAAACAGGAAGCTGATCAGCGCGCCGACCAGCAGCGTGGCCACGAACAGGATGGCGCAGGCGGCGATGGTGCGCGCGGATGGTGTCTCGATATAGCCACCCAGGTGCTCGGCCAGCGCGCCACCGAACAGCCAGGCAATGGCGCCGGCAACGATCCAGATGACCAGTGACAGGGCTTCCTTGATGAAGCCGCGCCGGAGGCTGATCAACCCGGAAACCAGTATGACGGCGATGATTGCCCAATCGACCCAGGAAAACGACACGGTGATGGAGGCCAGCGAGGAAAAGGGGCCGGCATTTTAACAGAGCCGCTGGCCAGCGGTAAGCAGCGGCCTGCATGCAGCAGGCCCTCGACAGCGTGTTCGTCAGCCGCGCTCGGGCTGGAAGCGCACCACCTTGCCGTCCAGCTTGTGCTGGCGATGCAACTGGTCGCGCAGGCGCTTGGCCTCGGCGCTCTCGATGACCGGTCCGACGAACACCCGGTTCCAGCTCTCGAAGGTACGCACGTAGGCGTTGTAGCCCTGGGCGCGCAGGGTTTTCTGCAGTTTCAGCGCATTGTCGCGATTGCTGAAACTCGCCAGCTGCACGGACCAGGTAACCGGCAGGTTGTTGGCATCCAGTCGCGCTTCGGGCGCCTTGCGCACCGCCGGCGCCGGTTCGGCGGCGGCCTTCGGCGCGGGAGCGGGCGTGACACGCGGCTCGGCGGAACTGACCGGCGGCAGCGGCAGCGCACCGATCGGTGCGGCCGGCTCGGCCGGCACCGGCTCATCCGGCAGGGGCTCGGGAATCGGGACCGGCACCGTGCGGATGTCCGGCAGTGCCGGCATCGGCGGCATGGGCGGCGCCTCGACCCGCACATGCCGCAACTCGTCCTCACGGGTCAGCAGCATGGGCAGGAAGATCACCGCCAGCGCCACCAGCACCAGCGCGCCGACGATTCGTTGCTTGAGTCCCCGGTCCAGCAAAGCCATCTCACACTCCTTGGTTCAGCGCGACGGCGCGATCAGCTGTCTTCGCATCCCGCCTGGTCGAGCCACTCCAGGGCTGCGGCCACGCTGTAGAACGATCCGAACACCAGCACCTCGTCACCCTCACCCGCTTCGGCGCAACAGGCATCCAGCGCCGCGCCGATCGACGGATAGCTGGCGGCCTGCGCACCCCGCGCGCGCAACGCGGCTTCCAGCACCGCGCCACTGCGCGTGCGTGGCGTGGGCAGGTCGGCCACGGCCCAGCGGTCAATCTTGGCCAGCAGCGGGTCGAGCACGCCCTCCAGGTCCTTGTCGGCCAGCAGGCCAAACACCGCCAGGCGGCGTCCCGTGAGCGTTTCCAGCCGCTCGGCGAGGTAGGCGGCGGCGTGGGGATTATGGCCGACATCCAGCAGCAGCGACACGCGTCGCCCGTGATGGCGCAACGTGCGACGATCCAGGCGCCCGGTGACACGCGCCTCGCGCAGCGCCTGCTGCAGGCGCTCCGGCTGCCACGGCTGATCGAGCAATGCGTAGGCCTGCAGCGCCAGGGCGGCATTCTGCATCGGCAGGTTCAACAGGGGCAGATCGCGCAGCGCCAGGGCCGCGCCGTGTGCATCCTGGCCCCGCCAGTGCCAGCGCTCGGCCCCGATGCTCAGGTCGAAATCCCGGCCGCGCTGCCAGAAGGGTGCGCCCAGCGCGGCGGCGCGCTGTTCCAGCACGGCCGGCGGTTGCGGATCGCCGCAGAGTGCCGGCTTGCCGGCGCGGAAGATGCCCGCCTTCTCGACGGCCACCGACTCGCGGCTGTCGCCCAGCCATTCGCTGTGATCCACGGCGATGCTGGTCACCAGTGCCAGATCGGCGTCCACCAGGTTGACGGCGTCCAGCCGCCCACCCAGCCCCACCTCCAGCACGGCGAAGTCCAGCGCGGCGCGCTCGAACAGCCAGAAGGCCGCCAGGGTGCCCATCTCGAAATAGGTCAGGGAAATCTCGCCGCGCGCCTGCTCGACCGCCGCGAAGGCGGCACACAGGTCGGCATCGCTGGCATCCCGATCGTCGATGCGCACCCGCTCGTTGTAGCGCAGCAGGTGCGGCGAACTGTAGGCGCCCACGCGATGCCCCTGCGCGCGCAACAGCGCGGCCAGCAGCGCGCAGGTGGAGCCCTTGCCGTTGGTGCCGGTGACCGTGATCACCGTGGATGCGGGCCGTCCCAGGCCGAGGCGCCGAGCCACCTCACCGGCGCGCTCCAGCCCCATGTCGATGGCGCTGGGGTGCAGCTGTTCGAGGTAGCTCAGCCAGTCGGCGAGGGTCTTCATGCGTAGCGAGGCACTTCCACCGGAGTCGGCAGATTCATGAACTGGGCCAGCAGACGGGCCAGGCGCTCGCGCAGCTCATGGCGCGGGATGATCAGGTCGATGGCGCCATGGGCCAGCAGGAACTCGCCGCGCTGGAAGCCTTCCGGCAGCTTCTCGCGCACGGTCTGCTCGATCACGCGCGGACCGGCGAAGCCGATCAGGGCGCGCGGCTCGCTGACGATGACATCGCCGAGCATGGCCAGACTGGCGGACACGCCGCCGTAGACCGGGTCGGTCAGCACCGAGACGAAGGGGATGCCTTCCTCGCGCAGGCGCGCCAGCGCGGCGGAAGTCTTGGCCATCTGCATCAGGGAGATCAGCGCTTCCTGCATGCGCGCGCCACCCGAGGCGGAGAAGCACACGAAGGGAATGCGCTGCTCCAGGGCCACGTTGGCGGCACGCACGAAGCGCTCACCGACGATCGAGCCCATGGAACCGCCCATGAAGGAGAACTCGAAGGCGGCCGCCACGATCGGCATGCCCTGCAGCTGGCCACGCATGGCCACCAGGGCGTCCTTCTCGCCGGTGTCGCGCTGGGCGGCCACCAGGCGGTCCTTGTATTTCTTGCTGTCGCGGAACTTCAGACGGTCCACCGGTTCCAGGTCCACGCCCAGCTCCTCGCGGCCTTCCGGGTCCAGGAACATGTTCAGGCGGGTGCGCGCATTGATGCGCATGTGGTGGTTGCACTTGGGGCAGACGTCCAGGTTCTTTTCCAGCTCGGGCTTGTACAGCACCGCATCGCAGGACGGGCACTTGTGCCACAGACCTTCCGGAACCGAGCTCTTCGTAACCTCGGAACGCATGATCGAAGGGATCAGCTTGTCTACCAGCCAGTTGCTCATCATTGTTCTCCGCAGCTTCGATACCCGAGACGTTGCACGCCAGGGGTGAATTCTCAGTATTTGCCGACACAAGCCCGGGCCCGCCCGGGGTCTCGGTTCTGCCGACGATTGGAGCTAAAGACGGCCGAGCCATCGCGCTCGTCACATGCCGTTGCCAGCCTCGCGCACGCGCTGGATGAACGCCGCCACCTTTGCGGCGTCCTTGATGCCCCTGGAGGCTTCCACCCCACCACTGACATCCACGCCGTAAGGGCGCACCGAGGAAATGGCCTCGGCCACATTGTCGGGCGTCAGCCCGCCGGCCAGGATCAGCGGCCGGGGCAGGTCGGCGGGAATCAGCTTCCAGTCGAAGCGCTCGCCCGTGCCACCTGGCACGCCGGGCACGTAGGCGTCCAGCAGGATCGCCCGCGCGCCGCTGAACCGGGCGGCCTCGGCGCGCAGGTCGTCACCCGGACGCACGCGCAGCGCCTTGAACCAGGGACGACCGTGCCCTTCGCACTGCTCCGGGGTTTCATCACCGTGGAACTGCAGGAGGTCCAGCGGCACGGCATCCAGCACCTCGCCGATGAAGCAGCGGCTGGCGTTGACGAACAGGCCGACACTGGTCACGAACGGCGGCAGCGCCGCCAGGATGGCGCGCGCCTGGCGCACATCCACGGCGCGCGGGCTCTTGTCGTAGAACACCAGCCCGATGGCGTCGGCACCCGCCTCGGCGGCGAGCAGCGCGTCCTCGATGCGGGTAATGCCACAGATCTTGCTGCGAACGACCACGATAGGCTCCTTTGAAACAGGGCTGGATGGTAGCAGCGCCAGCGACCCGTGTCAGTCCGGCAGGGCGGAGAGGAAATGCGGCCCGAGGTAACGCTGCGGCAGCTCGAACGGCTCAGGGTATTCGACCTGCACCAGGTACAGACCATACGGATGCGCGGTGACGCCGCCGGCACGCCGGTCCCGGGCTGCAAGGATCTCGCTGATCCACTCCACCGGACGCTCACCGGCACCGATAGTCATCAGCACGCCGGCGAAGTTGCGCACCATGTGGTGCAGGAAGGCGTTGGCGCGCACATCGAGGACAATGAAGCGGCCATGCTCGATCACGTTCAGGTGGTGAACCGTCTTGATCGGCGACTTGGCCTGGCACTTCAAGGCACGGAATGAGCTGAAATCATGGGTACCCACCAACAGGCGGGCCGCCTCGCGCATGCGCGCCACATCCAGCGGGCGATGGTTCCAGGTGACCTCCTCGGCCATATGGGCGGGACGCACCGGATCGTTGTAGATCACATAGCGGTAACGGCGCGCACAGGCCTTGAAGCGCGCATGAAAATCAGCCGGCATCACCTTCGCCCAGCAGACACTGATATCGCCGGGCAGATTGGCGTTGGCACCCATTACCCAGGCGATCAGCGGCCGCTCGACACGCGTATCGAAATGCACCACCTGACCACTGGCGTGCACGGAAGCATCGGTGCGCCCGGCGCACTCGAGGGTGATCGGCTCTGCGGCCACCTCACTCAATGCACGCTCCAGCGTCTCCTGGACGGAGGGCACACCCTCACGCTGGCGCTGCCAGCCGCGATAACGCGACCCCTTGTACTCCACGCCCAGGGCGATCCTGTAAACGCCAGCGGCAGCCACTTCGGCTGCCGCTGGTGATACTGCTACTACTGCTTGGGTCATCTATCAGCTCAGGCGGGCCATCAGCTCTCGCGCTTCGTTTTTCTGACTATCGTCACCTTCGCCCAGCACCTCATCGAGGATGTCTCGGGCGCCCTCGCTGTCGCCCATGTCGATGTACGCACGGGCCAGGTCAAGCTTGGTGGCGGTTTCGTTGGTGCCGGAGAGGAAGTCGAAATCTTCATCGTCCTCCAGCGGTCCCAGATCCGTGATGTCGAACGGCGGCGGCTCGACGGCGGGCATTTCCAGTTCGTCGGTGAGGGTGTCCAGCTGGGCGTTCACGCGCTCCAGCTCGGCCTCGAAATCATCCACCGCCGACGGCTCCGGCTCATCACCGGACAGCAGCTGCTCGGCCTCGGCCAGGGAGAGATCGAAATCCTCCGGCAACATCGACAGTTCGGCCTCGCGCCCGGGCGTCTCGATGGCGTTCAGCGTCGGCAACTCGAGCTCGGGCAGGTCGTCCTCGTTCTCGACGCCTTCGTCGTCGAAGGATTCCAGCGACTCGAACGGGTCGTCCAGGGTGAATTCCAGGTCGGACAGTGCTTCGGGCTCGGGCTCGACCGGCTTGTCCGCGGGCACGCTCGCCGGCGCCACCGGTTCGGCAACCGGCAGGTCGCCCAGACTCGGCTCGCTATCCAGCTGCAGATCGAAGTCCAGCGCATCGAAATCCGGCAGAGGCTTGTCGAAATCGTTCGACGCAGTCGGCGCGGCCAGCGGCGCGGACACCTGCAGCTCGTCATCGAAGCTCAGCTCGTCCAGGCTGGGCAGCGGCTCCTCCTGCGTATCCTGCCAGTCAGTCAGGGCGACCGCTCCAGCGGTTGCGCCGACGGCCAACGCCCCGGCCGCGACCGGGGCGGCAACCGGCGCCTGGGCGATGTCCGGATAACGGCTCTTCAACTGGCGGATTTCGCTGTCGGCGCCGCCGACTTCACGCAGTTCGGCTTCCTGCTGCTGGAAGCCGGCGCGGTCGCCCTGTTCGGCGAACACTTCCATCAGCTTCAGGCGCAGGTCCCGACGCTCGGGCTGCTCATCCAGGGTATTGAGCAGCAGCTCGGCGGCCTGGTTGAAACGGCCGTAAGCGATGTAGATGTTGGCCTCGCCCAGCACATCGACCGCTTCATCCGCCTTGGCGCCCGACTTGCCGTTGCGGGAAACCCCGCCGAGATCGTCGAAGCTGCTGCTGGGCAGCGCCAGCTCCTCACTGAATGCCTGATCGTCATCGCTCAGCCCGAGCCCTTCCTGCAGCTCGGCCTCCTTGAGCGCATTGCGGCGGGACAGCGCCATCAGGGCCAGCAGCAGCGCCAGCAGGCTGCCGCCGCCAATGGCGCCCAGCAGGAGCGGATCGGCCAGCAGGCGGTCGACATAGCCCTGCAGGCCGGACTCGTTCGCCGCCGGCTGGGCCGGATCGACGACGGGCACGACGCTCTGAAGCACTTCAGCCGGCGCAGGGGCCGGCTGTTCGATCACACTTTGCAGCGGCGCCGCAGAGGCGCCGGGCGCAGCATCATCGCTGCGCGCCTCCTCCGGCGCCGCCACTGGCTGGTCCGACGCCGCCGGGTTCTGCTGCGGCGCCTCGGATGCGGCAGGCGCCGGTTCAGTGGTGGCCTCAGGAGCCTGTTGGGCTGCCTGCTCCTCCTCCGCCAGGCGGGACTGCAGACGGGCCAGCCGGCTGTCCTTCAGTTCGATCAGGCGCTGCAGCTTGTCCAGCTGGCTCTGCAGATCACCCATGCGGCCTTCGAGTTCCGCACTGGCGCGCCGGGAGGTGTCCAGGTTCTCCTGGGCCACCGCCAGCTTGTCGGCCATTGCGTCGGCGTTGCCGGCATCCTGACCCTCTGCCGAACGACCCTCGCTGCCGGCGACCAGTCGCAGGCTGTCGCCAAGCTCCACCTGCGCGGGCGCCGCGCCGGCGGCGGTCCGCCGGGTGGCGTCCAGCTGGCGTTCGCCGGCAACCTGACTGCGCGCCTGTCGCCAGGCCTGCCAGGCAGCGTTCTGCTCGGCAACCCGGGCGATGGCTTCGCGGCGGGTGCGGGCGGCGATCTGCTGCTCGTCGGGCAGGCGCAGCACCTGGCCGGTCTTGAGCAGGTTGATGTTGTCGTTGATGAAGGCGCTGGGGTTCAGATCCTGGATCGCCAGCATGGTCTGCTGGACCGTGGCGTTACCACGCTGATGACGCGCGGCGATTTCCCACAGCGTGTCATGGGCGACCGTACGGTATTCACTCTGCCGCTCGGGCTGAGGCGCGACGGGCCGCACGGTGGACGGTGCGCTACGCGTCGGCTGCGGCGCGCGGGCCGCGGACTGACTCTGCGGCTGGGCCGTCGGCGCGGCGACAGCCAGCTGCGGTGCAACATCCGCGCTGTTCTGCGGGTTGTAGAGCGGCGGATCGAGCAGCACGGTGTACTCGCGAAGCGCACGACCACTCGGCCAGTGCACTTCGACGAGGAAATTCAGATAGGGCTCGCGCACCGGCTTGCTGGAACTGATGCGGATGATGCTCTTGCCCTGGGCGGTGATGACCGGGGAGAACTGCAGGTCGTTCAGGAAGAAGGGACGGTCGACCCCGGCCCTCTGAAACTCCTCCGCCGAGGCCAGCGATGGCATGACTTCCGTGGAAGTCAGGCTCCGCACATCCAACAGTTCGATTTCAGCAACCAAAGGCTGGTTCAGGGCCGATTGTAGAGAAATTTCCCCCAATCCCAGCGCATGAGCGACCCCGGAGGAAAGCGCCGAAGCAGCCGCAATTGCCAGCACCAGTTTGCGAATCCGAGCCATATTGGTTTCCTTGTACTTTCCCTCTGGCGACAAGGAGGCGGACACGCCTCTATGGCCAGAACGAGGCCGGCTTCCTGTCTCGACCTTAGCGTCAAGTGGGTTAAGCCCTTGAAAATTTCGGTAAGTATCTTTGACGGGTACCGTTTTATCAACAACCGAGCCGCGCACACGTCATTCGTTGCGGAGCCTTTCCGGACGTTATCGGACACAATCCACAAATCAAGTCGCGCCGACCGGCAACCTGCACGAGGCGCCGGGTGACGAAAAGCAGAACGCCACGGACAAACCGTGGCGTTCTGTGCCGATCGCAGGCGATCAACGCTCCAGAAGGATGCGCAGCATGCGACGCAGCGGCTCGGCCGCACCCCACAACAGCTGATCACCAACGGTGAAGGCGCCCAGGTACTGGGAACCCATGTTGAGCTTGCGCAGACGCCCGACCGGAACGTTCAGCGTGCCGGTGACTGCGGTCGGACCCAGTTCGCGCATGGACTGTTCGCGATGGTTAGGCACCAGCCTGACCCAGGGATTGTGCTGGCTGATCAGCCCTTCGATATCCGACAGCGGCACATCCTTGTTGAGCTTGATGGTCAGCGCCTGACTGTGGCAGCGCATGGCGCCAATGCGCACGCACAGGCCATCCACCGGAATCGGGCTCTTGTTGCGACCCAGGATCTTGTTGGTCTCGGCCTGGCCCTTCCACTCTTCGCGACTCTGGCCGTTGGGCAGCTCCTTGTCGATCCAGGGGATCAGGCTGCCAGCCAGCGGCACGCCGAAATGATCCACCGGGAAGGCCTCGCCGCGCATGGCCTCGGCCACCTTGCGGTCGATATCGAGGATGGCACTGGCCGGATTGGCCAGGTCGTCGGCCACCGCACCGTGAATAGTGCCCATCTGCTTGATCAGCTCGCGCATGTTCTGCGCGCCGGCGCCGGAGGCGGCCTGGTAGGTCATGGCGCTCATCCACTCCACCAGCCCGGCTTCGTACAGGCCGCCGAGAGCCATCAGCATAAGGCTGACGGTGCAGTTGCCGCCGATGTAGTTCTTGACGCCAGCATCCAGCTGCTGGTCGATGACCCGGCGGTTGACCGGATCCAGGACGATGACCGCGTCATCGGCCATGCGCAGCGTCGAGGCGGCGTCGATCCAGTAGCCCTGCCAGCCGGCTTCGCGCAGCTTGGGATAGACCTCGCTGGTGTAGTCGCCACCCTGGCAGGTGAGGATCACATCGAGGGACTTGAGTTCATCGAGGCTGTAGGCGTCCTTCAGCGGCGCGATGTCCTTGCCGATCTCGGGGCCCTGGCCGCCGACATTGGAGGTAGTGAAGAACACCGGCTCGATCAGGTCGAAGTCCCGTTCTTCACGCATGCGCTGCATGAGCACGGAACCCACCATGCCACGCCAGCCGATCAGACCTACACGTTTCATCTTTGTAACTACACCCTCGAAAAAGGAAAGTGGGCCTGCCGCCCGCGGGCGGCAGGCCGGTGAGATTACAGGTTCCGCAGCGCCGCGACTACTGCGTCACCCATTTCGCGGGTGCCTACCTTGGTGCAGCCTTCCGACCAGATGTCGCCGGTGCGCAGACCCTGGTCCAGCACCAGGCTGACCGCTTGCTCGATGGCATCGGCGGCAGCCGTCTCGGCGAAGCTGTAGCGCAGCATCATGGACACCGAGAGGATGGTGGCCAGCGGGTTGGCGATGCCCTTGCCGGCGATGTCCGGCGCGGAGCCGTGGCAGGGCTCGTACATGCCCTTGTTGCTGGCATCCAGCGACGCCGACGGCAGCATGCCGATGGAACCGGTGAGCATGGAAGCCTCATCCGACAGGATGTCGCCGAACATGTTGTCGGTGACGATCACGTCGAACTGCTTGGGCGCGCGCACCAGCTGCATGGCGGCGTTGTCGACGTACATGTGCGACAGCTCGACTTCGGGGTAATCCTTGGCGACTTCCACGACCACCGCGCGCCACAGCTGGCTGGAAGCCAGCACGTTGGCCTTGTCCACCGAGCAGAGCTTCTTGTTGCGCACCATGGCCATGTCGAAGCCGACCTTGGCGATGCGACGGATCTCGCTTTCGCTGTACGGCAGGGTGTCGTAGGCCTTGCGCTCGCCGTTGGCCAGGGTTTCGGTGCCGCGCGGAGCGCCGAAATAGATACCACCGGTCAGTTCGCGAACGATGAGGATGTCCAGGCCAGCCACGATCTCGGGCTTGAGGCTCGAGGCAGCGGCCAGCTGCGGATACAGCAGCGCCGGGCGCAGGTTGCCGAACAGGCCCAGTTGCGAACGGATCTTCAGCAGACCGCGCTCGGGACGGATGGCCGGATCGATGGTGTCCCACTTCGGACCGCCCACGGCGCCGAGCAGGATGGCGTCGGCCTGGCGCGCGCGTTCCAGGGTCTCGTCGGCCAGCGGCACGCCGTACTTATCGATGGCCGCGCCACCCAGCTCGTCATAGCTCAGCTCGAACGCCAGGTTGTATTTCTCGTTGGCCAGCTGCAGGACCTTGACGGCCTCGGCCATGATTTCCGGGCCGATACCGTCGCCGGGGAGAACCAGAATCTGCTTGCTCATTGCATTCCTCTATTTTCGTAGGGTGGATGACGCGTTTTCATCCACCGAAAACTCTGCAAGGTGGATGGATGAAGCGTCATCCACCCGACCTCATCGCATTACTTGATCGCGCCGAACAGCCAGGGCTGGGCCTGCCGGTGCTTGCTCTCGAACGCCTTGATGGCATCCGCGTCCTGCAGGGTCAGGCCGATGTCATCCAGCCCGCTGAGCAGGCAGTGCTTGCGGAAGGCATCGATCTCGAAGCGGTACTGCACGCCGTCCGGACGGGTGACCGTCTGCGCGGCCAGATCCACGGTGAGCCGATAGCCCTCGGTGGCCTCGGCCTGCCGGAACAGCGCATCGACTTCTTCTTCCTTCAGCACGATCGGCAGCAGGCCGTTCTTGAAGCTGTTGTTGAAGAAGATGTCGGCGAAGCTCGGCGCGATGATGGTACGGAAACCGTACTCTTCCAGCGCCCACGGTGCGTGTTCACGGGACGAGCCGCAGCCGAAGTTCTCGCGAGCCAGCAGCACGCTGGCGCCCTGGTAGCGCGGGAAATTCAGCACGAAGTCCTGGTTCACCGGGCGCTGCGAGCAGTCCTGGTTCGGCTGGCCGACATCCAGGTAGCGCCACTCGTCGAACAGGTTGGGGCCGAAGCCGGTGCGCTTGATCGACTTGAGGAATTGCTTGGGAATGATCTGGTCGGTGTCGACGTTGGCGCGATCCAGCGGGCAGACCAGGCCGGTGTGTTGGGTAAAGGCTTTCATGTCTCGTGTCCTCAGGCCTGAAGCAGTTCGCGAACGTCGATGAAGTGGCCGGTCACCGCGGCGGCGGCGGCCATCGCCGGGCTCACCAGGTGGGTACGACCGCCGGCGCCCTGGCGCCCTTCGAAGTTGCGGTTGGAGGTGGAGGCGCAATGCTCGCCGCTGCCCAGCTTGTCCGGGTTCATGGCCAGGCACATGGAGCAGCCCGGTTCACGCCATTCGAAGCCGGCCTCGATGAAGATCTTGTCCAGACCTTCGGCTTCGGCCTGCTGCTTGACCAGGCCGGAGCCCGGCACCACCAGCGCCTGCTTGACGTTGGCGGCGACCTTGCGACCCTTGGCCACCTCGGCGGCTGCACGCAGGTCCTCGATGCGCGAGTTGGTGCAGGAACCGATGAATACGCGGTCCAGCTTGATCGCGGTGATCGGCTGGTTGGCGCTCAGGCCCATGTACTTGAGGGCGCGCACGATGGAGTCGCGCTTGACCGGATCGGCTTCGGCTGCCGGGTCCGGCACGCGCTGATCCACAGCCAGCACCATTTCCGGCGAGGTGCCCCAGCTGACCTGCGGCTTGATGTCTTCGGCCTTCAGCTCGACCACGGTGTCGAACGTCGCATCGGCGTCGGACACCAGCCCCTTCCAGAGGGCCACGGCGGCATCCCACTCGGCGCCCTTCGGCGCATAGGGACGACCTTCAACATACGCGATGGTCTTGTCATCCACCGCCACCATGCCGACGCGAGCGCCCGCTTCGATGGCCATGTTGCACAGGGTCATGCGGCCTTCCATGGACAGGTCGCGAATGGCGCTGCCGGCGAATTCCAGGGCGTGGCCGTTGCCGCCGGCGGTGCCGATCTTGCCGATCACGGCCAGCACGATGTCCTTGGCGGTGACGCCGAACGGCAGCTTGCCTTCGACGCGCACCTGCATGTTCTTCATCTTCTTGGCGACCAGGCACTGGGTGGCCAGCACATGCTCGACTTCCGAGGTGCCGATGCCGTGGGCCAGCGCACCGAAGGCGCCGTGGGTCGAGGTATGCGAGTCGCCGCAGACCACGGTCATGCCTGGCAGGGTGGCGCCCTGCTCCGGGCCGATGACGTGGACGATGCCCTGACGGACATCGTTCATCTTGAATTCGAGGATGCCGAAATCGTCGCAGTTCTCGTCGAGGGTCTGCACCTGGATGCGCGATACCTCGTCGGCGATGGCTTCCAGACCGCCCTGGCGCTCGGCCTTGGTGGTCGGCACGTTGTGGTCCGGGGTAGCGATGTTGGCGTCGATGCGCCACGGCTTGCGGCCGGCCAGACGCAGGCCTTCGAAGGCCTGGGGCGAGGTCACTTCATGGAGGATGTGGCGGTCGATGTAGATCAGCGACGAACCATCGTCACGGCGCTTGACCTCATGCATCTCCCAGAGCTTGTCATACAGCGTTTTGCCAGCCATCGGACTCTTCCTCATCGGTTGCGCGTGCGGGTGCAATGCCCCTTGCACTTATGGGGTCGATGCTAGGGGCTTGCCATGAATTACTCAAATTCATATTTTTTATCTAGCGAATTCCTATTAGGAATACCGCCCCCCCTACCCCACGAGACGCCGTCATGGACCTTGCCACCCTCAACGCCTTCATTGCCGTCGCCGAGAACGGCAGCTTCTCGCTCGCGGGCGAGCGCCTCCACCTGACGCAGCCCGCAGTTAGCAAGCGCATCTTTGCACTGGAGCAACAGCTGGAGGTGCGCCTTTTCGACCGCCTCGGACGAGAGGTCGGACTCACCGAAGCCGGGCGCGCGCTGCTGCCGCGCGCCTATCGCATCCTCGGTGAACTGGAGGACACTCGCCGCGCCCTGGCCAATCTCAACGGCGAGGTGAGCGGCCGCCTGACCCTGGCCACCAGTCACCACATCGGCCTGCATCGCCTGCCCCCGGTGCTGCGCGAGTTTACCCGCCGCTATCCGGCAGTCAGCCTGGACATCCGTTTTCTGGATTCCGAAGTGGCCTACGAGGACGTCCTGCAGGGACGCGCCGAGCTGGCGGTGATCACCCTGGCGCCGGAGGCCCGGACGTCGGGAGCCCGTATGCCGGCAGCCCGGACGCCGGATACCCTTGCACCGCTGCGCGCCGTACCGGTCTGGGAGGACCCGCTGGATTTCGTCGCCGCCCCGGAACACCCGCTGGCGCGCAACGGCGCCCTGACCCTGGCCGACGTGGCCGCCCATCCGGCGGTTTTTCCCGGGGCGCACACGTTCACCCACCGAATCGTGCATAGACTGTTCGAAGCGGCCGGCCTGACACCCCAGGTAGCCATGAGCACCAACTATCTGGAGACCATCAAGATGATGGTCTCCATCGGACTGGCCTGGAGCCTGCTGCCGCGCACCATGCTGGACGATCAGGTGGTGCGCCTGACCCTGCCGGGGCCGCAACTGACTCGACGGCTGGGCTACGTGC
The DNA here is from genome assembly GCF_035497915.1 of Pseudomonas sp. Taxonomy (GTDB): domain Bacteria; phylum Pseudomonadota; class Gammaproteobacteria; order Pseudomonadales; family Pseudomonadaceae; genus Serpens. The sequence continues at coordinate 19,482 of NZ_DATJCS010000010.1, read as the reverse complement.
TGCATACCGAGCGCACTCTGTCGAATGCCGCCCGCGCCTTCATGGCGCTGCTGGATGCCCGGCGGGTGAAAGAGGAACCGGAGTCCGCCTGAACGGCCCTCGCCGGGCAAAAATGCAGAACCGTTCCAGGCAGGGAGGGCGGGAAACGAGGAACATGGGCAGCGTTTTATGTGGCCGACGATGAGTGAGCGGGCGATGCCAACCCAGGATGCCGGAACGGATGCCCAGCTACCCCACGACAATGGCGTGCTGGAGACGGCGCTGGACTGCGCGCGGCTCGGCGTCTGGTTATGGGACCCGACCTCCGGCCAAGTCAGCTGGGCCCATGGCACCCATCATCCCTTTGGCCTGCGCCAGGCGCCGCCGACGTCCGCCCGCCAGTATCTGCGCCTCATCCCGGCCGGCGAACGCATCCGCGTGCTGCGCTATTTCCGACGCATCCTGCGCGGTGAAACCCTGCCGCCCATGACCCAACATATCCACTGGCCAGGCGGCGGCCACCACTGGCTGGAAATCGGCGCCCGGGCGCATGAGCTGCCCGATGGCCGCCGCCAGCTGACCGGCGTGGCCCGCGACATCACGCTGAACACCGAAGACCGGCAGCACGAGGACATCTTCACCAAGGCCTTCCGCGAGTCGCCCGACCCCATCGCCATCAGCGACCTGCAGACCGGGTGCTTCATCGAGATCAACAGGGGCTTCGTCAACACGTTCGGCTGGAGCAAGGAACTGGCCATCGGCCGCACCTCGGAAGAGCTGAACCTGTGGGTCGACGCCCAGGAACGCGAACGAATGCTCGAGCAGCTTGCCCGCCATGGCAGCCTGCGCGACTTCGAAGCGCGCCTGCGTCGGCGCGACGGCCGCATTGGCACCTTCCGTTTCTTTGGCGCCCCCATCGAGCTGCATGGCAGCCCCTGCGTGGTCATCACGGTGCGCGACGTCTCGCAGCTGCGCGCCCAGGAACAGGCCCTGCGCGACAGCCGCGAACGGCTGGCCCTGGCCCTGGAATCGGCCAACCTGGGCACCTGGGAGTGGCACATTCCCAGCGACAGCCTGCAAGGCACGCCGCGCACCTTCGGCATGCACGGCCTGACGCTGCCCGACGCCAGCTGCGATTTCCGCACCTTCTTCCGCACCGTGCACGAGGAGGACCGGGAAAGCCTGCGCAAGGCCTATCGCTCGCTGCTCACCGGCAGCGACAGCGAATGCCGCTTGAGCTACCGCGCACGCATGCCCTGCGGCGAAATCCACTACCTGGAAAGCACCGCGCGGTTGTACCGCGACGCCCAGGGCAACCCCCTGCGCATGACCGGCATCCTCAACGACATGACCGGCAGAGTGCTCTACGAACAGCGTCTGCGCGCCTCGGAAGAGAAGTTCTCGACCCTGTTCCAGGGCAGCCCGGTGCCCATTTCGGTGTCCGAACCGCAGAGCGGTCGCTTCGTCGACATCAACCCCTGCTTCAGCGAGGTCTTCGGCTGGTCGCCCGCCGAACTGATTGGCCGGACCGCCCGGGAAATCGGCTTCTGGGAGGATTACCAGCGGCGTGCCGAAGTGATCGAGGAACTGAATCGCAAGCGGGTGCTGGATGGCGCCCTGGCCCGCTTCCGCGGCAAGGATGGCCGGCACGTCACCTGCCTGATCTCCTGCCGCTATCTGGCGATGCAGGGCGACCGCTACCTCGCCACCTCGTTCCACGACATCACCCGCCTGCAGCAGGCCACCCGCGCGCTGCAGGCCAGCGAGGAAAAGTTTGCCAAGGCCTTCCATTCCAGTCCCGACGCCATCTGCCTGCTGGAACGGGGCGAACGGCGCTTCCTGGAAGTCAACGAAGGCTTTCGCCGTCTCACCGGCTACACCCCGGAAGAAGTCACCGGCCGCCGCCTCGACGAACTGAGCCTGCACATCGATCCCCAGCAGCGCCAGGAGATCGTCGACACCATCACCAGCAACGGCCGCCTGCCGCGCACCGAGGTGCATCTGCTGGATCGCGACGGTCACCCGAAGTTCGCCGAAGTCTCGGTGGAGACGCTGAGCCTGAACGGCGGCGAATGCCTGCTGATCACCGCCCGCGACATCAGTCAGCTCAAGGCCGCCCAGGCGCAGATCCAGCACCTGGCCTACCACGACCCGCTGACCAACCTGCCCAACCGGGCCCTGCTGCTGGATCGCCTGACCCAGCAGATCGCCCTGCTCAACCGCCACCATCTGCGCGGCGCAGTGATGTTCATCGACCTTGACCATTTCAAGCACATCAACGATTCGCTGGGGCACCCGGTGGGCGACGCGGTGCTCAAGATGACGACCGCGCGCCTGGAGGCCAACGTGCGTCAGGAAGACACCGTGGCGCGCCTGGGCGGCGACGAGTTCGTGGTGCTGCTGTCCGGCCTGGAAGGCAAGCGCGCCCAGGTGATCCGCCAGGTGCGCCAGGTGGCTGAACACCTGCGCGCACATCTGGCCGAACCCATGGAAGTGGACGGTCACCAGTTGCAGGTCACCACCAGCATCGGTGTCGCACTGATTCCCGACCACGGCACCAATCCCGACGACTTGCTCAAGCGGGCCGATATCGCCCTGTACCGCGCCAAGGATTCCGGACGCAACCGTCTGCACCTGTTCCGCAGCCGCATGCAGGAACAGGTGAGTGAGCGGCTGCGCATCGAGAATGACCTGCGCCAGGCGCTGCTGCGCGAGCAGTTCGAGGTGCGCTTCCAACCCCAGGTGGACGCCCGCAGCGGGCAGATCGTCGGGGCCGAGGCGCTGTTGCGCTGGAATCATCCGGTCTACGGCCTGCAGTCACCGGAAGCCTTCATGCAGGTGCTGGAGGAAAGCGGCCTGATCCACGACGTGGGGCTATGGGTACTGAACGAGGCCTGCCGCTGCTGTGCAAAGCTGCTGGAGGAAGGCCTGATCCGCCAGGACAGTTTCACCCTGTGCGTCAACATCAGCCCCCGGCAGTTTCGCCACCCAGAATTCTACGACGGCATCGAACGCTGCCTGAACACCAGCCGCCTGCCGCCGCGCATGCTCAAGCTGGAAATCACCGAGAACGTGGCCATCCGCAATATCGAGGACACCGTGAACAAGATGCAGCGCCTCAAGCGCCTGGGCATCGGCTTCGCCATGGACGATTTCGGCACCGGCTATTCATCCCTTACCCAGCTCAAGCGCCTCCCCGTGGATGTGCTAAAGATCGATCAGTCCTTCGTGCGCGACGTCCCGCTCAACGGCAACGACAGTGAAATCATCCGCGCCATCATTGCCATGGCCACCAGCCTGGGCCTGCAGACCATCGCCGAAGGCGTCGAGCGCAGCGAACAGCTGGATTTCCTGCGCGACGAGAACTGTCAGCTGTACCAGGGTTTCCTGTTCAGCCAGCCGGTGCCTCTGGCCGATCTTCATGACCTGCTGCTGTGCAATTCACCCGCCAACTCCGACTAGGCCATTCGGCGAGGTGCGCGGCAGTGCACAAAACACGCACGGCAATCGGCGTTACGAAACCGGTTTGCGGCGGCAATCGCAAGAATGGACCACCGGTGCTGGCAAAAAGCCTTTAGGTGGACCAGAATATTTACGCCTTGCTGTGAATGTGCAGGAAGTCACAACTTCCGTGCGGATATAAATGAAGTTTGTTGATGAACTTTAAAACTCTGCCATGGTCAAACCGTGCGGTTTTAAGTCTTCAACATTCATTCCTAGAACTAGATCGGTGATCCATATGCGTCCCATGAAACAGGCCATCTATTCCAGCCGTACCGCTGACAAGTTCGTCGTGCGTTTGCCCGACGGCATGCGCGATCGCATCGCCGAAGTGGCCCGCAATCATCACCGCAGCATGAACTCCGAGATCATCGCCCGGCTTGAGCAGAGCATGCAGCAGGAAGCCTCGCTGGGCGACGATCTGGCGCTGCGCCTGGACAGTCCCGAGCTGACCCTGAGCGAGCGTGAACTGCTGCAGTGTTTCCGCCAGCTGACCCGTCGCCAGCAGAACGCACTGGTTGCGCTGATTGCCAACGACATGGAAATGGCCGGTTCGCAAACGCATTGAGCGGCAAACTTCCCTCCAATAAAAAACCGGCCCCATGGCCGGTTTTTTATTGCCTGTCCGCTACATGAGGAACAGCGTCGCCAGACCAAGGAAGATGAAGAAACCGCCACTGTCGGTCACCGCGGTAATCATCACGCTGGCCCCCATCGCCGGGTCGCGCCCCATGCGCGCCAGGGTGATCGGGATCAGCACACCCATCAATGCCGCCAGCAGCAGGTTGAGGGTCATCGCCGCCGTCATCACCAGGCCCAGCGACCAGCTGTCGTATAGCCACCAGGCCACCGCGCCGATCACCCCACCCCACAGCAGGCCATTGGCCAGGCCAACGCCCAGCTCCTTGCGCAACAGCCAGGCGGCGTTGCCGGAACCGAGCTGATCGAGGGCCATGGCCCGCACGATCATGGTGATGGTCTGGTTGCCCGAGTTGCCACCGATGCCCGCCACGATGGGCATCAGGGCGGCCAGCGCCACCAACTTCTCGATGGCGCCGTCGAACAGGCCGATGACCCGCGAGGCGATGAAGGCGGTCACCAGGTTCACCGCCAGCCAGGCCCAGCGGTTGCGCACCGATTTCCACACCGAGGCGAAGATGTCCTCCTCCTCGCGCAGACCGGCCATGTTGAGGACTTCGCTTTCGCTCTCCTCACGGATCAGGTCGACCATCTCGTCGATGGTCAGACGGCCGATCAGCTTGCCCGCCTTGTCCACCACCGGGGCGGATACCAGGTCGTAGCGCTCGAACGCCTGGGCGGCATCGTAGGCATCCTCGTCCGGATTAAAGGTTACCGGATCATCGGACATCACCTCGCCCACCTGGCGCTCCGGGTCGCTGACCAGCAGGCGCTTGAGCGGCAATACGCCCGTCAGCACGCCGTCCTGATCGACCACGAACAACTTGTCGGTATGCCCGGGCAGCTCCTTGAGGCGGCGCAGGTAACGCAGCACCACTTCCAGGCTGACGTCCTCGCGGATGGTGACCATCTCGAAGTCCATCAGCGCGCCGACCTGATCCTCCTCGTACGAGAGCACCGAGCGCATGCGCTCGCGCTGCTGCGCGTCGAGGTTTTCCATCAGCTCGTAGACCACGTCGCGCGGCAGTTCCGGCGCCAGGTCGGCCAGCTCGTCGACGTCCATTTCCTTGGCGGCGGCGAGCAGCTCGTGGTCTTCCATGTCGGCGATCAGGGTTTCCCGGACCGCGTCGGACACTTCGAGGAGGATGTCGCCGTCGCGCTCGGCCTTGACCAGTTGCCAGACGGTCAGGCGCTCATCGAGCGGCAGGGCTTCGAGGATGTAGGCGATATCCGCCGGGTGCAGCTCATCGAGTTTGCGCTGCAGCTCCGTCAGGTTCTGACGGCGCACCAGATCGTCGATGACCTCCTGATTGGAGGCTTCCTGACGATGGGCCAGGGTTTCGACCAGGCGATGCCGGTGCAGCAGATCGACTACCTGTGCCAGGCGGTCTTGCAGGCTGTCCTGGGTTTTCTTGACTTCTACTTCGGTCATTGACGCACTCCACCCCCACTGGCGGAGCGCGCCGAAGGGGCCTTAGTCCATACGCGACAGGGCGAACGAGATTACGGATAAGTAACTACTGGGTAAGTCCATGGTGGGCCGATTTCCAGAACCCCTTCGGGGCGGAGCCGGGGATGATAGCACTGCCTCAGGCCGCCGCGCTCGATGGAAGTTCGACGGAGCCAGCAAAAAGTCAGGTCATTCACCGGATGCGTTTTGCGACGCGCCGATTGCGCACCAGGACACATGCCACGCCGCAAGAATCCACCTGCCGACTACACTCGGCTCGCCAAAAACGAAGGAGCAGGAATCATGCAGGGATTGCATGCAGTGATGACGGGAGCGCTACTGTTGATCGGCCTGCCGCTGACCAGCCAGGGCGCGGACTATTACCGCTGCCTTGATGAGCAGGGCCGCGTGAGCTTTTCCGACCAGAGCTGCCTGAACGGCGAAAGGCTGCGCCTGGGGCCGGCAAACGGCCTGCCAGCACCCGCCGCCGCCCGGCAGTCGACAAGCGTGGCGGGCCGGGTGAGCGGCCAGGAGCAGACATCGCCCTGCGGCGACCTGCTGGACCCACGCGAGCGCCGCACCGCGCAGATCCGCCGGGAGATCCGCGCCGGCATGAGCCGCAGCGAGATCGAAAGTGCGCTCGGCAAGCCCGAGAAGATCAGCCGCCACGACGGCCAGACGCGTTATCAGTACCGCGACAAGCAGGGCGGATTGCGCACCGTGCGCTTCGATGAGCACGGCTGCGTGAAGGTGGGGAGCTGAAAAAGCAAAAAGCCCGCATCGCTGCGGGCTTTTCAATGTGGCGGACTCAGGAGGATTCGAACCTCCGACCGCTCGGTTCGTAGCCGAGTACTCTATCCAGCTGAGCTATGAGTCCGTGGGGTGCTTGACGACCAGATCACCGCTGGCTTGACGCACACCTGATCACCGCAAGGGCCATCGGGTGGAAGATGGCGGACTCAGGAGGATTCGAACCTCCGACCGCTCGGTTCGTAGCCGAGTACTCTATCCAGCTGAGCTATGAGTCCGTATCGGTGCTTGATGAACCAGATCACCGCTGGCTTGCCGCATACCTGATCGCCACAGGGGCCATCCGGTTAAAGATGGCGGACTCAGGAGGATTCGAACCTCCGACCGCTCGGTTCGTAGCCGAGTACTCTATCCAGCTGAGCTATGAGTCCGCAGATGGCGGAGAGGGGGGGATTCGAACCCCCGACACCCTTTTGAGGTGTACTCCCTTAGCAGGGGAGCGCCTTCGGCCACTCGGCCACCTCTCCGCAACACGGGGCGCATGATATACAGCTTTACCCCGCTTGCAAAGCCCCAAGTTTGAAAAAACTTAGAAAAATTAGTGGCTTGGTTCCTGGTCCTTTTCTTTCTGGATGCGCTGGTAGATTTCTTCACGGTGCACGGCAACTTCCTTCGGCGCGTTGACGCCAATGCGCACCTGATTGCCCTTCACGCCCAGAACGGTGACGGTGACGTCGTCACCCACCATAAGGGTTTCCCCTACCCGACGGGTCAGAATCAGCATTCCTTTTCTCCTTACATGGATGTTTCGATTCAATCTGCAAAAAATAAAAGGGGCCTCATTCACGCTACGCGTGCAATTGCCCAAATATTGACCAGCCCGCCGAAGACAGTTCCGACCGGCCGGTCAAAAAAGACGGAAGGCGCGATTCACGCGCCTTCCGTGAAACTCAGTTCTTTTCCTGGCTGACCGGCGCATCCAGCTCGAAGGCGGTATGCAGGGCGCGCACCGCCAGCTCCAGATACTTCTCCTCGATGACCACGGAAACCTTGATTTCCGAGGTGGAGATCATCTGGATGTTGATCCCTTCCTTGGCCAGCGCTTCGAACATGCGGCTGGCCACACCGGCGTGGGAGCGCATACCGACACCGACGATGGAGACCTTGGCGATGCTCGGGTCGCCATGCACGACACGGGCGCCGATTTCCTGGGCGGTCTTCTCCAGCGTGCGCAGGGCGTTGTCGTAGTCGACATGGTTGACGGTGAAGGTGAAGTCGGTGGTGTTATCGTGCGCCACGTTCTGCACGATCATGTCCACTTCGATGTTGGCCGCGCTGATCGGGCCGAGGATCTTGAAGGCCACGCCGGGGGTGTCCGGCACGCCGCGGATGGTCAGCTTGGATTCGTCGCGGTTGAAAGCGATGCCGGAAATGATCGGCTGTTCCATGGATTCCTCTTCATCATCGATGGTAATGAGGGTGCCCGGACCCTCCTTGAAGCTGTGCAGGACGCGCAGCGGGACGTTGTACTTGCCGGCGAACTCGACCGAGCGGATCTGCAGCACCTTGGAGCCGAGGCTGGCCATTTCCAGCATTTCCTCGAAGGTGATCTTTTCCAGCCGGCGCGCGCGGGACACCACGCGCGGGTCGGTGGTGTAGACGCCGTCCACATCGGTGTAGATCTGGCATTCGTCGGCCTTCAGCGCGGCGGCCAACGCCACCGCCGTAGTATCCGAACCGCCACGACCCAGCGTGGTGATGTTGCCGTGCTCGTCCACGCCCTGGAAGCCGGCCACCACGACCACGCGCCCGGCCTTGAGGTCGGCACGCAGGCGCTGGTCATCGATCTGCAGGATGCGCGCCTTGGTGTGGGCGCTATCGGTGAGGATGCGCACCTGGCTGCCGGTGTAGGAAATCGCCGGCACGTCGCGCTTGATCAGCGCCATGGCCAGCAGGGCAATGGTCACCTGCTCGCCGGTGGAAACCATTACGTCCAGCTCGCGAGGGACCGGCCGACCATCGGTGATCTGCTTGGCCAGATCGATCAGGCGGTTGGTTTCGCCGCTCATGGCGGACACCACCACGACGATATCGTCGCCCTGCTCGCGGAATTTCTTGATCTTGTCAGCCACCTGCTGGATTCGCTCGACGCTGCCGACAGAGGTGCCGCCAAACTTTTGTACGATCAAAGCCATGTCATCAAACCATCTGAGTCCCTGGGGGCGCCCATCTGACCCCAGCGGGGTCTTGAGAACGGGACAGACCGGACGCGCTGTCTGCCCCGTTGGCTGTCGTTACAGCCCCTGTTCAGCGAAACCGCGAACCAGCGCCAGCGCGGCATCCAGCTGCGCGGCATCGGTGCCGCCGCCTTGCGCCATGTCCGGGCGACCACCGCCCTTGCCGCCGACGGCTGCGGCCGCCTGTTTCATCAAGTCACCGGCCTTCAGCTTGCCGGTCAGGTCCTGGGTGACACCGGCCACCAGCACCACCTTGTCATCCTGCACGCCACCGAGCAGCACCACGGCACTGCCCAGCTTGTTCTTCAACTGATCGACCAGCGCCAGCAGCGCCTTGCCGTCCAGGCCGTCGAGACGCGCGGAGAGCACCTTGGCGCCCTTGATCTCCACGGCCGAGCCGGCCAGGTCGTCGCCGGCGGCGCTGGCCGCCTTGGCCTTGAGCTGCTCCAGCTCCTTCTCCAGCTGGCGGTTGCGCTCCAGCAGGGCTGACAGCTTGTCGAGCACGTTCTCGCGGCTGCCCTTGACCAGCTGCGCGGCTTCCTTGAGCTGCTCCTCGGCACCGTTGAGGTAGGCCAGGGCCAGCTCGCCGGTGACCGCCTCGATACGCCGCACGCCGGCGGCCACACCACCTTCGCTGACGATCTTGAACAGGCCGATGTCGCCGGTGCGCGACACGTGGGTACCGCCGCACAGCTCGACGGAGAAACCGCCGCCCATGGTCAGCACGCGCACCTGATCGCCGTACTTCTCGCCGAACAGCGCCATGGCGCCCTTGGTCTTGGCGGTCTCGATGTCGGTTTCCTCGACGTCGACCACGCTGTTCTTGCGGATCTCGTCGTTCACCAGGGCTTCGAGGGCGCGGATTTCCTCCGGCTTGATGGCCTCGAAGTGGCTGAAGTCGAAGCGCAGGCGCTGGCTGTCCACCAGCGAGCCCTTCTGGCTCACGTGCTCGCCGAGGATCTGACGCAGCGCGGCGTGCAGCAGGTGGGTGGCGGAGTGGTTCAGCGCAGTGGCCTGGCGCACCGAGGCGTCGACCACGGCCTGGACCGCGTCGCCGACCTTCAGGCTGCCGGCATCCAGGATGCCGTGGTGCAGGAAGGCGCCGCCGGCCTTGCGGGTGTCGCGCACATCGAAGCGCACACCATCCAGGCTCAGGTAGCCGCAGTCACCGGCCTGACCGCCGGACTCGGCGTAGAACGGCGTCTGGTCGAGGACGACCACGCCTTCCTCACCCGCGCTCAGGCTGTCGACATTCATGCCTTCCTTGAGCAGCGCCAGCACGGTGCCGGTGCCGGAAGTGCCCTGGTAGCCGGTGAAGCGGGTTTCGCCTTCCACCTTGACCAGGCTGTTGTAATCCAGATCGAAGGCGCTGGCCGAGCGGGCGCGCTCGCGCTGGGCCTGCATCTCGCGCTCGAAGCCCGCCTCGTCGACGCTCAGCTCGCGCTCGCGGGCGATATCGGCGGTCAGGTCGACCGGGAAGCCGTAGGTGTCATACAGCTTGAACACCACTTCGCCCGGAATCACCTTGCCGGTCAGCTCGGCCAGATCCTGCTCGAGGATCTTCAGGCCCTGCTCCAGGGTCTTGGCGAACTGTTCTTCCTCGTTCTTCAGCACGCGTTCGATGTGCGCCTGCTGCTGGCGTAGCTCCGGATAGGCCTCGCCCATCTCGCTGGCCAGCGCGGCGACGATCTTGTGGAAGAAGGTGCCCCTGGCGCCCAGCTTGTTGCCGTGACGGCAGGCGCGACGAATGATGCGGCGCAGCACGTAGCCACGGCCTTCGTTGGACGGCGTCACGCCGTCGGCGATCAGGAAGCCGCAGGAACGGATGTGGTCGGCCACCACCTTGAGCGAGGCCTGGCCTTCGTTGGCGCAACCGATCGCCTGGGCGGCGGCGTTGAGCAGGCGCTGGAACAGGTCGATCTCGTAGTTCGAGTTGACGTGCTGCAGCACGGCGCTGATGCGTTCCAGGCCCATGCCGGTGTCCACGCTCGGCGCCGGCAGCGGGTGCAGCACGCCGTCCGCGGTGCGGTTGAACTGCATGAACACGTTGTTCCAGATTTCGATGTAGCGGTCGCCGTCTTCTTCCGGCGAACCGGGCGGGCCGCCCCAGATGTGCTCGCCGTGGTCGAAGAAGATCTCGGTGCACGGACCGCACGGGCCGGTGTCACCCATCGCCCAGAAGTTGTCCGAAGCGTAGGGAGCGCCTTTGTTGTCGCCGATGCGCACCATGCGCTCGACCGGCACGCCGACTTCCTTGGTCCAAATGTCGAAGGCTTCGTCGTCGCTGGCGTAGACGGTGACCCAGAGCTTTTCCTTGGGCAGGTTCAGCCACTTCTCGGCGGTGAGGAATTCCCAGGCGTAATGGATGGCATCGCGCTTGAAATAGTCGCCGAAGCTGAAGTTGCCCAGCATCTCGAAGAAGGTGTGGTGGCGCGCGGTGTAGCCGACGTTCTCCAGGTCGTTGTGCTTGCCGCCGGCACGCACGCACTTCTGGCTAGTGGTGGCACGGGTGTAGGCGCGCTTTTCCAGGCCGAGGAAGCAGTCCTTGAACTGGTTCATGCCGGCGTTGGTGAACAGCAGCGTCGGGTCGTTCGCCGGAATCAGCGAACTGGAGGCCACACGGGTGTGCCCCTTCTCTTCGAAGAAGCTCAGGAAGGCTTCACGGATTTCTGCGCTTTTCATAGATTCATCCGAGGGAAAAACGGCTAACGGCCAGCCACCACGGGACTGACGGCAAAGGGCGGCATTATATAGGCCCGGACCACGCCCTGCAGGGGTTTATGCGATTGGCAAGGGCTATCGCAGCCGCTGAAATCGTTAATGATCGTGACCGCAGTCGGGGCCATGTACATGGCCGTCTTCGTCATCGCCCATCGGCTCCATTTCCAGCTGGATGCCCACCAGATTGCTGGCCAGCGGACGCAGCACCAGATTGGCGTACTCGCTGTCGCCTTCCTCGGTATCCACGCCGATCAGCAGCTGGCCGCTGCCATCCTGCTGGATCCACACTTCGCGACCCTGCCAGAGCACCGCGAAGCGCTCGCAGGCGGTCGATTGCTGCTTGCCATCGGCATCTTCAAGGATCAATTGCAGGGATTGGCTCATGACCGGACTCCTCGGGAAAAAGAAAAGCCCGAAGGCGGCTCGGCACGCTTCGGGCATCGGAACAAACGTATGGACTTACAAAGGCACGGCCTGCGGGCGCAACGGCACGGCACGCACCTGGGCGCCGGGCTGCAACTGCAAGCGCGCGGCGGTCTGCGGATCGACCACCAGCGAACCGGCGGCCATGCGGGCCGGACCGACCGTCACGCGGCAGTCCTCGCGCTTGCGGTTGTGAATCAGGTAATCCACGGCATCGTCGCCCGGCGTACCCACCGCCAGCACCGCCAGTCGGCTGTCACGCACCGCACGGATGCGATCGGTCTCGCACTCCAGCGCCGGGCCACCATCGAAGATGTCCACGTAGCCCTGGTAGCGGAAGCCTTCGCTCTTGAGCATGGTCAGCGCCGGCTCGCTCTCGGCGTGCACCTGACCGAGCACCGCGCGCGCCTCCTCGGTGAGGAAACAGGTGTACAGCGGAAACTTGGGCATCAGCTGGGCAATGAACGCCTTGTCGCCGACGCCGGTCAGGTAATCGGCGCGGTTGAAGTCCATCTTGAAGAAGTGCCGGCCGAGGCTGTCCCAGAACGGCGAACGCCCCTGCGCGTCGGAAATGCCCCGCATCTCGGCGATCACCCGGTCGGCAAACAGCGTACGGAACTCGGCCAGGAACAGCAGGCGCGCGCGGGACAGCAGACGGCCCAGCAGGCCGCGACGGTAATCGGCGTGCAGGAACAGCGAGCACATCTCGGTGCTGCCGGTCAGGTCGTTGGCCAGGAACAGGGTGGGAATCTCGCGGTGGATACGCGGTTCCAGCGAGGCGCAGACCATCAGTCCCAGGCGGTAGTTGTACCAGGGCTGGCGCAGCCCGACCGCGCCGGTCATGGCGGAGATGCCCACCACCTTGCCGTCGTCGCTTTCCAGCACGAACAGGTAATCGGCGTCGGCCCGCTCGGCCTCGCCGCGAAAGCTCAGTTCGGCCCAGCGCACCCGCTGTGCCATGCGCTCCTCGCTGGCCGGCAGCGAGGTCAGGCCTGAGCCGGCGTTGCGCGTCAGCTCAATCAGAGCGGACAGGTCCGTGTTGCGCACGGGACGAACGATCATGCTTCCTCCGCCAGCCCGACGAATTTCAGGGCCATGTTCATAACGCCACCAGCCGCACGCTGGCGCCTTCGCCGACGCCCAGCGCCTCGGCGGTGGCGCGGTCGAGGCACAGCGGCAGCCCCGGCTCCCAGTCCAGCTCGACCAGCAGCGCGCGGAAGTCCTGCAGCAGGCCGTTGGCGATCAGCCAGGTGCGACCACCCTGCGCCGCCGGCGCGTCGTTCAGCTGCACCGCCAGTTGCTGGCTGTGCACGATGGAGCGAATCGCCGAAGTGCGCGCATGCAGGGTCGGGCCGCCGTCGAAGATGTCGATGTAATGCTCGGTCTCGAAGCCTTCGCGGGTGAGGATGTCGAAGGAGGCCTGGGCGTCGGGATTGACCTCGCCCATCGCCTCCTGGGCCTCGTCGGACAGCAGTGGCACGTAAATGGGGTAATGGGGCATCAGCTCGGCCAGGAAGCTGCGGCTCTTCACGCCGGACAGGTGCTCGGCCTCGGCGTAGCTCATGCCGAAGAAGTGGCGGCCCACGCCATCCCAGAACGGCGAATCGCCCTGGGCGTCGCTGATGCCGAGGATGTCGACCACCATCGAGTCGGCGAAGCGCTCCGGATGATCGGCGACGAACAGCAGGCGACCCCGGGAGATCAGCTCGTCGGCCGGCGGAGCCGCCTTGTCGGCCTCGACGAAGAAGCTGTCGAGCAGGCTGTTGCCGGTCAGGTCATGGCACAGCGACAGGGCGTGGGTCTTGTTGTGGATGTTCAGCTCACGCGAGACATGCACGAACGTCTCGTTGCGAAAGCTGTAGAAGGGTTCCGTATAGCCGGCCGAGGCCACCAGCCCGGAGCAGCCGACCAGTCCGCTCCGCTCGGTATCCTCCAGCACGAAGAAATAGGTTTCTTCGCCGTTGAACGCCACCTCGGCGGCGAACGAGGCCTCCGAGGCGAGGATCTTCTCGCGCAGGCGATCGGCGGAGTCCGGCAGCGAGGTGACACCCACCGGGCTGATCGCGGCCAGGCGCTGTACTTCGGCCAGGTCGGAAAGTTGCGCGGGACGCATCACCAGCATGCTCAAAGTCCTCCGCCCGTACTCAGCCCTGGGCGACCAGGCGGGCCACGGCGCGCTCGAAGCGCTGCAGACCCTCGTCGATATCCGCCTCGTCGATCACCAGGCTGGGCGCGAAACGCACCACGTCCGGACCGGCCTGCAGCACCATCAGCGCTTCCTTCTCGGCGGCCGCCAGCACCTGGCCGGCCTTGCCCAGCCACGGCTCGCTCAGCTGCGCACCGATCAGCAGGCCGCGACCACGGACCTCGGAGAAGAGGCCGTACTGCTCGCCGAGGCGCTGCAGACGCGCCCTGAAGATCTCGTGGCGCGCCTTCACGCCGTTCAGCACCTCGGGGGTGTTGACGACTTCGATCAGGGCGTCGGCCACCGCGCAACCCAGCGGGTTGCCGCCATAGGTGGTGCCATGCACGCCCACCGAGAAATGCGCGGCCAGCGCGCTGGTGGTCAGCATCGCCGCGATCGGGAAACCGCCGCCGATGCCCTTGGCACTGGTCAGGATGTCCGGCACCACGCCGTGATGCATGTAGGCATACAGATCGCCGGTCCGACCGACACCGGTCTGCACCTCGTCGAAGATCAGCAGCGCGTTGTGCTTGTCGCACAGCGCGCGCACGCCTTCCAGGTAGGCCTGGTCGGCCGGGCGAATGCCGCTCTCGCCCTGGATCGGCTCGAGCACCACCGCGCAGGTGCGGTCGGAGATGACCGCTTCCAGCGCGGCCAGGTCGTTGTAGGTCACATGGGTGATGCCCTGCGGCTTGGGCCCGAAGCCGTCGGAATACTTGGTCTGCCCGGCCACGCTCACGGTGAAGAAGGTCCGGCCGTGGAAGCTGTTGTAGGCCGAGATGATCTCGTGCTTGTCCTCGCTGAAACGGTCGTGGGCCACGCGACGGGCCAGCTTGAAGGCCGCCTCGTTGGCTTCGGCGCCGGAGTTGCAGAAGAACACGCGCTCGGCAAAGGTCGCGTCCACCAGGCGCTTGGCCAGCCGCAGGGTCGGCTCGTTGGTGAACACGTTGGAGATGTGCCAGAGCTTGTTGGCCTGCTCGGTCAGCGCCTCCACCAGCCGCGGATGGCAGTGACCCAGGGCGTTGACCGCGATGCCGCCGGCGAAGTCCACCAGTTCTCGACCGCTCTGATCCCAGACTCGCGAGCCCAGGCCGCGCACCGGAATGAAGGGCGCGGGGGCGTAGTTGGGAACCATGAACTGATCGAAATCGGCGCGCTGAATCGGCGCGGGCTTAGCGGACATCGGAGCATCTCCTGCCATGTCTGGCCATCTGAAAGGGAGTGGAAGCATGTGCTCGACGGGCCGAACGGCCCGGGAAGCGCAGTTTATACACTGTGGCAGCGGGGGAAAGCCTGCCGCGGCATTTTTCTCGGTGGTTCTAGGCCGTCGTGGTCGTCTCCTGGCCCCCGCCGCTGCGGTGCTGGTTGCGGTCCTCGCGCGGGGTGGTGCCGAAGAAGTTGCGATAGGCGCTGGAAAAGTGCGGACCCGAGGAGAAACCGCAGGACAGCCCGATCTGGATGATCGACTTGCTGGTCTGCATGAGCATCTGCCGGGCCTTGTTCAGGCGCAGCTCCAGGTAGTACTGGCTGGGCACCCGGTTCAGGTACTGCTTGAAGATCCGCTCCAGCTGACGGCGCGACACGCAGACGTGTTGGGCGATCTCGTCGGTGGTCAGCGGCTCCTCGATGTTGGCCTCCATCAGCATCACCGCCTGGGTCAGCTTGGGATGGCTGGCGCCGATGCGGTTCTGCAGCGGCACGCGCTGGCGCTCGTTGCCCTCGCGGATGCGCTCGACCACCAGTTCCTCGCTGACCGCGCCGGCCAGTTCCGCACCGTGATCGCGACCGAGCATGGCCAGCAGCAGGTCGAGCACCGCCAGGCCGCCACAGGCGCTCAGCCGGTCACGGTCCCATTCGAACAGGTGGCTGGTGACGATGGCCTTGGGAAAGCGTTCGGTGAAGTCGTCCTGCCAGCGCCAGTGCACCGCGCTGCGGTAGCCATCCAGCAGGCCCAGCATGGCCAGCGGGTAGACCCCGGCGGACAGGCCGACCAGCGTGCAACCCTGCCGGGCCAGCTGGCGCAGGGCCGCAGCCAAGGGCGGCGCGATGCTCTGCGGCGGTTCGTCGGCCAGCAGGAACAGCCGGCTCATGCCTTCCAGGCGCTCGTCCCACAGGCCGCCGGGCAGGCGCCAGGAGGCGTCGCCGCCCTCCTCGTCCTCAACCTTGAAGAACTGCAGGTCGTAGGCCGCCTCGGGATGGATGCGCCGCGCCACGCGCAGGGCTTCGTCGGCCAGGGCCAG
Source organism: Pseudomonas sp. (assembly GCF_035497915.1). GTDB lineage: Bacteria > Pseudomonadota > Gammaproteobacteria > Pseudomonadales > Pseudomonadaceae > Serpens. The sequence goes on along the minus strand of NZ_DATJCS010000010.1, from coordinate 3,357 downwards.
CGTGATAGCCCGGGTGCCGGGCCAGACAAGAAAACCAATGGTGGGGACAGTCATTGCGGCTGGCTGGTGTCCAGTACGGACGCATCCTGTGGCCCGGAGGAAAAGTGCGCATTCTAGGCCGCCACGCACAGGAAGTCTCGCGGCTTTCGTAACCGCACGACACACCTGGCGTGGCTGTCGCCGCGCGGCGGGCCACTCAGCCCGCTCGCAGCTCCCGATGGCGGTCCACCAGTTGCCGCACCACCGAGGGGTCGGCCAGGGTCGAGGTGTCGCCCAGACTGTCGTAGTCACCGGTGGCGATCTTGCGCAGGATGCGGCGCATGATCTTGCCCGAGCGGGTCTTCGGCAGCCCGGGCGCCCACTGGATCACGTCCGGCACGGCGATCGGCCCGATCTCGTGACGCACCCACTGGCGCAGCTCCTCCTGCAGCGCGTCGGAACTGTCCACTCCGGCCATCAGGGTGACATAGACGTAAATCCCCTGGCCCTTGATGTCATGGGGCACGCCAACCGCCGCCGCCTCGGCCACCTTGGGGTGCGCCACCAGCGCGCTTTCGATCTCGGCGGTGCCCAGGCGGTGGCCGGACACGTTCAGCACATCGTCCACCCGGCCGGTGATCCAGTAGTAGCCATCCTCGTCGCGGCGCGCGCCATCGCCGGTGAAGTACATGCCCTTGTAGGTCTTGAAGTAGGTGTCCACGAAGCGGTCGTGGTCGCCGAAGATCGTGCGCATCTGGCCGGGCCAGGAATCGAGGATCACCAGGTTGCCCTCGGCCGGCCCTTCCAGCAGGTTGCCCTGGTTGTCGACGATACCCGGCACCACGCCGAAGAACGGCCGGGTCGCCGAACCGGGCTTCAGCGCCGTGGCGCCCGGCAGCGGGGTGATGAGAATGCCGCCGGTCTCGGTCTGCCACCAGGTGTCGACGATCGGGCAGCGCGAGCGGCCGACGGTTTCGTAGTACCAGTGCCAGGCCTCCGGGTTGATCGGCTCGCCCACCGAGCCGAGCAGGCGCAGGCTGGAACCGTCGGCGCCCTCCATCACCGCCCGGCCCTGGGCCATCAGCGCGCGGATCGCGGTGGGCGCCGTGTAGAGGATGTTGACCTTGTGCCGGTCGATGATCCCGGCCACGCGGGTGACATCCGGGTAGTTGGGCACGCCCTCGTACATCAGCGTGGTGGCGGCGTTGGCCAGCGGCCCGTAGATGATGTAGCTGTGCCCGGTGACCCAGCCGATGTCGGCGGTGCACCAGTAGATTTCGCCGGGTCGGTAGTCGAACACCCGCTCGTGGGTCAGCGCCGCGAACAGCAGGTAGCCGCCGCTGGTGTGCAGCACGCCCTTGGGCTTGCCGGTGGAGCCGGAGGTGTAGAGCACGAACAGCGGATCCTCGGCGGACATCTCCTTGGGCTCGCAGTAATCGCCAGCCACCTTCATCAGGTCCTCGTACCAGACGTCGCGATGGGCGTGCCAGGGAATCTTCCCACCGGTGCGCCGTACCACGATCACCTTGCGCACGCTGTCGGTTTCCGGATGGGTCAGCGCCTCGTCGACATTGGTCTTCAGCGGCAGATGGCGGCCGCCGCGCAGCGCCTCGTCGGCGGTGATCACCACCTTGGAGCGGCAATCGATGATGCGCCCGGCCAGCGCCTCGGGCGAGAAGCCACCGAACACCACCGAATGCACCGCGCCGATGCGCGCGCAGGCCAGCATGGCCACCGCCGCCTCGGGAATCATCGGCATGTAAATGGTCACCAGGTCGCCGCGATGCACATCCTGGCCGCGCAGGGCATTGGCAAAGCGGTTCACCTCCTCGTACAGCTCGCGGTAGGTGATGTGACGGACGTCGCCGGGCTCGTCGCCCTCCCAGATGATCGCCACCCGGTCGCCCTGCTCGGCCAGGTGGCGGTCCAGGCAGTTGGCGGAGACATTCAGGGTGCCGTCGGCGAACCACTTGATGTCCACGTGGTGGTCGTCGAAGGAGGTCTGCTTGACGTGGGTGAACGGGCGGATCCAGTCCAGGCGCTGGGCCTGCTCGCGCCAGAAGCCGTCGGGGTTGATCACCGACTGTTGGTACAGGGCCTTGTAGGTGGCCTCGTCGGTCAGGGTGCGGGCGGCCTGCTCGGGGGTGACCGGGTAAAGGGACGCGGCGGCCATGGCGGTTCCTCTTCTTCGTCGTGGTGATGGCGATCGCGCGGCCGATAGATCCCGGACTCGGCTGCGGAAAGGAAGCGGATTCGCCAAGGAGCATAGACCCCGAAACGTGACGGGGCCGACAGCGGCGCTTTAGCTGGCAGGCACCCCACTCCCATGTTCATCACATTCTGTCCATTTCCCGCACACCATTGAGCACGTAGCAGCCTGCAGGGTCGTTGGCGGCGCTGGCTGCCATGGACAGAACCAGCAGCAAACAGCCCAGCAGGCGCTTACCAGGAGCCATAGGGAATGCCGTGCTTTTCGATATAGGCCTTGGCGGCGGGCTCCAACGGTCGGTGCTTGCCTCCTGAACGCCCTCCATACGGCCCCAGCGGTTCGATTTCGGCTTGGGCGCGGAGGATTTCAGTGGCTGGGAAGCAGGCGCCGTTCACCCAGAGCTTGACGATGCCACCAGGCGCCAGGCCGATGGTGATGGCGTTGCGGTAACGGACACCCCAACCCGATATCGGACATTCGACCCTTTCCGGCTTCAGCATCAGCTCGCGTGCTTCGGCGGGAATACTAAGGGTGACGCGGTAGGTTTGAGGCTCAACCAGCGATTGCCAGCGGATATGGATACGCTCAGGCAGATCCAGTTGGCTGAGATGACGCCCCGCGCCAAAACCAAGGGACTTTGGCCATCCCGCCGGCTTACCCGAACCGTTTTCGGGCTGTCGGATGGAAGCAAGGCCCGTTACAGCGCCTCGGGAAGTGATTCCACGCACATCGGTGACATCTGTAGTTTCTATCCAGACATCCATATAGTCGGGCGCGAAGTAGCCCAGGTACCAGTCATCAAAGGGCAGTTCAGGCTGACGTAGGTAGCAGGCCTGGTACTCACCCATGTCGCGCAGCAGGCAGGCGCCATCGAGGGTCAGGCGGGTGTCATTAATCAACTCGGCGATTTCGGGATGGCCCTGAGCGCCCTGCAAGATAAGGGTCTCGCCCTGCCGCTGCCAGCGGCCCTGCACTCGCCCCTCGATATTGCCGTAGGCCAGGCTGGCCGCAAACGTGCCGTCGCTTCAGATAAGCAGCGCCGAGTCCATTTCTCGCACGCCATTGAGCACGTAGCGGCCGGCGGGGTCGATATCGCTGGCGGCGTTGGCTGCCAGGGACAGAACCAGCAGCAAACAGCCCAGCAGACGCTTACCAGGAGCCATAGGGAA